>NZ_CAMTTF010000002.1:0-600000 GCF_947077765.1 Salinibacter grassmerensis
GAGTCGATCTCCGGCGTGGCGGACAGCGTGTCGGACTCGACGAACCAGTTGGCAGAGATGGCCGACGACATGTCCCGCCAGGCCGAAGACCTGGGCGATCTCATCGAGCAGTTCGATGTCTCGGCGGCCGGGAAGGGCGCCCGGGCGCGGCAGGGCGACGCGGCGCCGGAGCCGACCCCGAACGTGTCGGCGTCCGGCTCCAACGGGGCGGCGGTAGGGGCCGCCTAGCCGCGGGGCACGCACGCTGTCTTTGGGAGCCATTCAACCCTGACGGTCATTCCCGAACGGTGGGAGAAAGAAGAGGACTGGACACTTAAGGTCCGCTCCGGCGTGCCGATAATCATGGGTGCGCCGGATTTCTCTTTCCCGTCGTCTCGCATCATGCAGCGCCCTGCTTCCGACATCTGGACGACCCTCCCAGTGGGATGGATTGCTGTGATCCTCTGGGCGGCGGCGGTCGGGAGCGGATTCGTGCTGTTGACGAGCTACCAGAACGCGCCCGGGACGCCCGCCCAGCCCCCTTCCGAATGGCCGGCTGAGAGCCGCATCGAGCTGGCTGATCGAGGGGCGACGCTGCTCGTATTCGTCCATCCGCACTGTCCGTGCACCGACGCGACGATGGAGGAGCTGGCGCGCCTCATGCGCCATGTGCGGGACACCGTGCGGGCTCATGCCGTCTTTTTGCGGCCGGAGCAGGTCGAGCCGGGCTGGGTAACGACGTCCCTCTGGCGCCGGGCCGAGTCGGTAACCGGCGTTCGTCCGCGCCGGGACCCCGAAGGACGTGAGACCGACCGGTTTGGGGTGGAGACGTCGGGCCAGGTGTTGCTCTACGGGCCCGATGGCGCGCTCCGGTTTCAGGGCGGCATCACGGCGGGCCGAGGACACGAAGGCGACAATGCGGGACGTGCTGCCCTCCGGGCCCTCCTCACGGGCGACCGGCCGGCCGAGACCGAGACGTTTGTTTTCGGCTGTTCGATGCACGAAGACGGAACGACCGGATGCATCGGAGGGGTGTGCCTCCGGTGAGGATCCGTTCCGCCACCGTCTCATGAACGCGTAGCGCTCTATCTGCCATGCCTGCCTCTACAACAGTATCTTCGGAAGCGCCCAATTCGCCGCCCAGCGACGCTGAGGCGTCGGCCGAGACGGTCGCGCCGGATGAGGTCCACCGTCGCTTCATGGACTACGTGACGGAAAACTACCGCAACGTCGATTTCCGGTTCGCGGTGTTGATGACGGTGCAGTGGGCCGCGGCGATCGTTGCTGCTGTCCTCATCTCCCCGAACACATGGGCCGGGACCGAGAGCACGATGCACGTGCACGTCTACGCGGCCATCCTGCTGGGGGGGCTCATCAGTGCCCCACCGGCCATCCTGGCGTGGGCGCGGCCGGGGACGACCCTCACCCGCCACCTCATTGCCGGGGCTCAGCTGCTGATGTCGGGGCTGCTCATTCACCTGTCGGGCGGACGCATTGAGACGCACTTTCACATTTTTGCGTCGCTGGCCTTCCTCTCGTTGTACCACGACTGGCGGGTGCTCTTTACCGGTGCGGCGGTGACGGGGGTGGATCACGTCGCCCGGGGCATCATCTGGCCGGAGTCGATCTACGGCGTGCTCACGGCCAGTCCGTGGCGCACCGTCGAGCATGTTGCCTGGGTCGTGTTTTCTGTTTCCTTCCTGGCCGTGGGGTGTGTACAGGCCGTGCGGATGTACCGCCGGCGGGCGAAGCAGGAGGCCGAGGCGGCACAGAAAAACGACCGGCTGGACGCCCTTCTCCAAGACGTCAAGGCGGCCAAGACCGAGGCGGAGGAGAAGCGCGAACAGGCCGACCGGCTGGCCGACCAGTCGCGCGTCGTGCGGGACTACCTGGAGGGGGAGGTGGAGCGCATGCTCGGGGCGATGAATCGCCTGTCGGAGGGGGACCTGACGGTTGAGTTTGAGCCGAGCCGCGTTGAGGACACCCTCAACGAGGACCTCAGCGAAACGGAGGCCCTCGTGGACCGGCTCGGCGACGGGTTTAACCAGACGGTGGAGCAGATGCGTGAGACGCTCACGGAGGTCGATGCCGCCGTGAGTGAGACGGCCACGGCCACGCGGCAGGTCGGAGCGGTCACGGACCAGTTGGCCGACGGCGCCGATCGGCAGCACGCCCAGGCCGACGAGGCGGCCACCGCGGTGGAGGAGATGAGTCGGACCATCTCGTCGAATGCCGGCAGCGCCACCCGGGCGGCCGAGGCGGCTCAGCAAAACGGGCAGCAGGCCGAGACCGGCGCGGAGGTGGTCGGGGAGGCCGTGGAGAAAATGCACGAGATTGCCGATACGGTCCAGGACTCGGCCCAGACGGTCAAGGAGTTGGGAGCGTCCAGCGAAGAGATTGAGGAGGCCGTGTCCATCATCAACGACATCGCCGACCAGACGAACCTGCTGGCCCTCAACGCGGCCATCGAGGCGGCCCGGACCGGCGAAGAGGGACACGGCTTTGCGGTCGTGGCCGAGGAGGTCCGTGAACTGGCCGAGCGCACCGCCGAGGCGACCGACGACATTGCCGAGATGGTCGGTGAGATCCGCGACAAAGCGGACGAGGCGGTGTCGGCCATGCAGCAGGGAGAGGAGCAGGTGCAGGACGGCATGGCCCTCGCCGACGAAGCGGGGAAGGCTCTCGACAAGATCGTCGACGGGACGCAGGAGGCGGCCGACACTGTCAGTGAGATTGCATCGGCCACCGAAGAGCAGTCGGCCACCAGCGAACAGATCGCGAAGAGCGTACAGGGAATTTCGGAGGTATCGAGGGAGGCGGTCACGGGCATCCAGCAGATTGCAGATACCGTGGAGGACATGGAGGCGCGGACCGACCGCCTCAGGCGACTGGTCGGCCACTTTGCGCTCGAAGAGGCGCAGGCAGCGGAGCAGCGTCCAGGGGCGGTAGCGGCCCCGGACGATGCTCCACGTGGCCCGTCGACGCAGTCGCTGGATCAGGCCGAGAACCTGCCGTCGGACCCGTCGGCACTGGGAGACGGAGCGCCCGACTAAGGAGACTCGCACGCGGGGAGAGAGACAGAGCGGAAGTCGTGTGGGCGGCACGATTTTCCGTGGTGGCGCCCTGGGTTTTTTCCGGGCCGTCGTGTTTTCACCTTGTTATCCTGAATGGACGTAACCATGAGGAAATCGACCTCGATTGGCCTGATCAGTGGCTTTGCCCTCATCACCGGGGCCATCCTGCTGGGCAACACGTGGGGGAAGTTTTTCGACCCGGCCTCGCTGCTGATGGTGGTTGGGGGCACGGCGGCGGCCGTGGTGGTTAATTACTCCTTCGAGGACCTGAAGCGCGTGATCGAGATGACGCAGGACATCTTCACGTTCGACCCTCCATCGTTCCAGAGTCGCCTCGACCAGATTACCAACATGGCCCGCACCGCCCGCCGGGAAGGGGTGCTTGCCCTCGACCGACACATCGACGACGTCGACGATGACCTTCTGCAGTTTGGGCTCGAAATGGCCGTCGACGGGATGGGGGAGGACGAGATTGCCGAGATGCTCGACCAGCGGATCGCGGAGATGAAGAGCAAGCGCCAAGTCGTGGCGGACTTCTTTACCCAGGCGGGGACCTACGCCCCGGCGTTCGGCATGATTGGCACCCTCATCGGGCTCATTCAGATGCTGAACAACCTCAGCGACCCGAGCAAGATCGGTGCGGGCATGGCGACGGCCCTGGTGACCACCTTCTACGGGGCGCTGCTGGCCAACTTGGCGTTTCTCCCGCTGGGCGACCGGGCGCGAAAGCAGAACGAGCTCCGGGGAAAGGCCCGCTATATTACACGGGAGGGTATCCTCGCCATCGCCCGGGGGGACAGCCCGCGCATGATTGAGCAACGCCTCGGCTTCCTCGCAGAAGGAGAGGGGGAAGAAGAGCCGGAGGCTGCGGGGGCGGAGTCGACGGAAGACGCCACCGACGCCCAGCCCGCTACGGCCGCGGCATAGTCCCATCACTTGTTCTACACCCTTATGAGCAGCAACCAAGTGGGTCCCGATGCCGACGAGGACGACGGCGACGACATGCCGACGGCGCCGTTCTGGATGACGACCTACGGCGACATCATGACGCTGCTCGTCACCTTCTTCGTCCTCCTGATTTCCATGTCGGAGATTCGGATGAAGAAGTTCCGGGACGCGATCAGCAACTTTCAGCGGCAGCCCGGCATGTTTTCCGGGAGCAAGTCCGTCGTGCCCGCCGACTACTCGTCGGGCTCCAGTCAGTCTCGGGCGCGAAAGCGGGCCGAGCAGTACGAGGAGTTCCTCAAAAGGATTGAGGAGCGCGGGCTCGGCGACAAGATCCAGGCGGACCTGAAGAAGGAGGGCATCCACGTTGTCATCGCCGACTCGTTGATGTTTCGCACCGGACAGGCACGTCTCCTCGAGCCTTCTCAGACAGTGTTGCGCGAGCTGGCGAATCTGCTCAGCCGGGACGTCGGGTCGGTGGTCGTAGAGGGGCATACTGACAACCGCCCAATCGAGACCCGAAGATTCCCGTCGAACTGGGAGCTGTCGACCGCCCGGGCCGCGTCGTCGGTACGCTTTCTGCAGAATACGGCCCCTGAGTACGACTCCTCGCGCTTCAAGGCCGTGGGGCACGCCTCCACGGATCCGCGTGCCTCCAACAAGACGGACGAAGGGCGGGCCCGAAATCGTCGTGTAGAAATTATGTTCAACTGGCGCTCATGGAACAACAACAAGACGACATCGACCCGTCCGGAGTCGACGGCGACGGGGCCGTGACGGAGAGTGAAGAGCCGCTCGTCAAACGGCATTTTCTCCTGCTTCTATCCCTGGCGCTTGGCGTGGCGGGCGTGGCCGGGGTAGGGGTGACGTACGCGCAGTACGACCGGGTCGGAGAGACGATTCAGTCGATCCCGTACGTCGGGCAGATTGCCCAGAATCCCGGGAAGGTCCCGTATGCCAATCAGATTGCGGGGATGATTCCCTTTGTGGGGGGCGGCGACTCCGGTGAGGATGGCGAGTCCAACAAGGTCGGCTCTCTGTCGAAGATGGAGGGGCTCGTGGTCAATCCCGCAGGCTCCCGGGGCAACCGGTATCTGGCCGTCAGTGTCGCCTTCGAGATGGGGGCGCCCACGGTGAAGAAGGAGATGAAGAAAAAGAAGGTCATCGTCAAAGACGCCGTGCTGCGGCTCCTGTCGGAGCAGACGGTCGAAGAACTCTCCAATCCCAACCGACGCGACAGCCTGAAAGCATCCCTGCGCAACGAGGCGAACGGAATCCTCAGCAAGGGAGAGGTGGATCGGCTATACTTTACGGAATTCGTTTTGCAGTGACCAGGACCCGTGGGCGCGGGGACGTTCACTGATCTTCTCGACGGCATCGCAGCACTGGCATGTCGAAGCCCCTTAGTCAGGAGGAAATTGACGTCCTTCTCGGCGACGCCGAGGCGGAAGAACAGGACGAGCCTACCGGAAAAGCAGGCGACGAGCCAGACGCGCAGGCGGAGAAGGAAGCGCAGGCCCAGCCGTACAATTTCAAGCGGCCGCGCCTGTTCTCGCAGACACAGAAGCGCATCCTGAACCAGGTGCACGAGTCGTTCGCCCGCGACCTCTCGGTGTACCTGTCCGCCCAGCTCCGCACCATCGTCGACATTTCGCTGACGGCCGTCGACCAGGTGCTCTACTCGGAGTTCGTGATGTCGAGTGCTCCGCCCTCGGCCCTGTACGTTCTGCACGAGAACGAGCTCGAATACCGGTCGATTTTCGAAATCGACCCGCGGCTGGTGGTGTACACCATCGAAAAGCTCATGGGGGGCGACGGGCACCTAATGGACGATTCCCGCGAGGTGTCTCCGATCGAGCAGCGTATCATGAGCCGGGTGATGAAGCGGGCATACCGGAAGCTGGAAGAATCCTGGGAAAAGGCCTACGAGCTGTCGGTCGAGGAGGTCGCGTTCGAGTCGAACGCCGAATTTGTGCAGATCATCCCGGCGGCCGAGCCGGCGCTCGTGGCCTCGTTCGACGTGCGCGTCTACGACGAGCCGTCGTTTATCAACATCTGCTACCCGTACCTCATGCTGGAGCAGATGCTGGGGCGCGCCGGCATGGAGCAGTGGATTTCCAGCTCCACGACGGCTGTCGAGCCTGAGGTGCGGGACCGGTACGAGGACACCCTGCGAGAGACGGAGGTGAACCTGAGTGCCGAGCTGGGGCGCACCGTCCTGCCCGTGACCGAGCTGGCCCAGCTGCAGGAGGGCGACGTCATTCCCCTCGACCGCGAGACCGACGATCCCATTAAGGTATTTGTGAACGGCGAGCAGAAGTTTGAGGCCGTGCCGGGCCGTTCGGGACGGCAGCGTGCCCTACGGATTACGGCGGCGGAATCCCCTGAGAACGTCGAGTTCGATTCTCTGACCCCTTCCCCTGATCATGAACCAGAACACGCTCGAGACGCACATACAAACGGCACTAACGGCGCTGGAAGCACTGCTGGAGCAGCTGAGCGGGAATGAAATCCCGCTCAACACGTCGGCCCCGAAGAATATCGCCGACCGGTCGCCCACGGAGGCGCTCCAGAACGACTTGGAGGAGCGCTTCGTCCTGCACGCCGCCGACAAGGACACGATTGTGGCCCTGGACCCGGACTGGGTCCCCCTCTTCTCGGAGGCCATGTTCGGGGAAGAGATGGAACCCAATGCGGACGGGGCCCTCGACCTCATGCAGGAGATTTCTTCTCAGGGCTTCGGAACCGTACAGAGCACCCTCTCGGAGAAGGGCCTGACCCTCCCCGAGGTGCAGTTCGACACGGCCGCTCCGGGCCAGGCGCCTCCGTCCCCCGGCGGGGCCTCGTGGCTCGTGCCGTTCAAGGCGCAGGGGGGCGGGGGTGAACTGGACGGGCTTGTGCTCCTGCCGGACGGCGGCGAGGAGGCGTCGGACGAGTCGACCCAGACGGAGAGCGCTTCCCAGCAGGCTTCCACGGGGTCTGCTCAGCCGTCGGGCGCGTCGGGCGGCGGTGCACCGTCGTCGTCGGAGTCAGAAAGCGTCGAGGTGTCGCCCGCCGCCTTCAGCGAGCTGGGCGACGAGGAAATCAGCGGAGACGGGGGCTCGGGCACCTTCAAGCTGCTGGCGGACGTGGACCTGGAGGTGCGGGTGGAACTGGGCCGCCGCGAGTTGCCCCTCGCGGACGTGCTGAAGCTCACGACGGGGAGCGTGGTCGAACTGGAGAAAATGGTCGGGGAGCCGCTGTCGGTGTACGCCAACGGGCGCCTGATTGCCGAGGGGGAGGCCGTAGTGATTGACGAGCAGTTTGGGGTGCGTATCACAAATCTCGCCTCGGAAGGACATCGCGAGAAGGCATTTTTCTAACCCGGAACGGGACCCACGACGGGAGAGCCCCGGAGGATTTTCCGGCTGGCATCGTTTTCGCAAAACAAGAGAGCGAATATTGCGCCCTCTTGTTCTGCCGCTCTCATCCGTGTTGCCGTCTGCCGACCATGGTCCCCTCCGCCCCAGACTCGCCCGGAGTATCCACACGTCGCCTGGCCTGGTATGCGCTGTACGCGCTGGGGGCGCTGGTGGCCCTCTGGGTGCTGGTGCAGGCCGCCGCGCTGGTCCCGCCCGCCGAGGGGGCCGAGTCCGCCGACGGGGCCGAACGGGAGGCTCCCGCCTCTCCGTCCGTATCGTCGGACGCCGGTGTCGATCTCTTCACCTGGGGCAACCTGTCGGCCCTTCTGGTGCTCGTGGGGGGCGGAGGATACGCGCTCTACGTGCGCCGCCGTGTCTCGTCCGAGGAGGGCTCCGTCGCCCTCCGCCCAATCGGGCAGCTGGCCCTCGGGCAGTCGCAGCACCTCCGCCTTGTTGCGTGTGGGGACGAGGTGCTCCTGGTAGGGGCGACCGAAGAGACGGTCGAGCTCCTGAAGACATATCCCCGCGAGGCGTTTGACGAGTCGATTCTCGACGCGGCGGAGGGCGACGAGGCCCCGCCGGGCGGAAGCGGGCCCTCGCCCCAGTCGGCACACTTCGCCGACGTGCTGAAGCAGTTCGCCCGCCAAAACTCCCTGTCGTGACGCCGCACGCCGTGCCTACACGTCTCTCTACGCCGTGTCCCTCGCCCGTTCGACGGACCGGGGGACTCATCGTACTGGTTGTGCTTCTGCTGGCGAGTGGGCCCCTCGTGGGGTCGACCGCGTTTGCGCAGGAGGCCGGAGCGACGGCCGCGCAGGTCGATACGTCCGGGTCGTCGCTCGGGGGGCTCCCCCAGGTCGACCTGAACCCTTCGGAGGACGGGTACGAGCTGCCGATCCAGCTTCTCCTCCTGCTGACGGTCCTCACGCTCGCCCCGGCCATCATCATTCTGATGACCAGCTTCACGCGCCTGGTCGTCGTCTTCAGCATCCTACGCCGGGCGCTGGGGCTGCAGCAATCCCCGCCCCGTCAGGTCGTCATCGGCCTCTCGCTCTTTCTGTCCATCTTTATCATGCAGCCGGTGCTGGAGACGGTCCACCAGGACGCGCTCCGGCCGTACCTGGACAACGAGATTACCCAGCAGGAGGCATTCGACCGGGCGTCTACGCCGATGAAGCGGTTCATGCTCACTCACACGCGGGACAAGGACCTCATGCTCTTCATGGACATGGGGGAGATTGAGAGCTTCGAGAGCCCGGACGAGGCCCCGCTCTACGTGGTCGTGCCGTCGTTCGTCATCAGCGAGCTCCGGATTGCGTTCCAGATCGGCTTCATGATCTTCCTGCCGTTCCTCATCGTGGACCTCGTCGTGGCAAGCATCCTGATGAGCATGGGCATGATGATGCTGCCGCCCGTTATGATTTCGCTGCCCATCAAGCTGCTCCTCTTTGTGCTGACCGACGGCTGGTACCTCATCGTCGAGTCGCTCATGCAGGGCTATGCGGTGGGGTAGTGCCCCCCCGCAGGCCCCTTCGCAATCGCCGTACATCAACCGCCTCCCCCCCAATGAACGCAGATGTTGCTGTCTACTGGCTCAAAGAATCGCTCCGAACGGGATTTATGGTGCTCGGGCCCATGCTGGGCATGGCGCTGCTGGCTGGAATTGTCGTGAGCCTCTTCCAGGCCGTCACCTCCATGCAGGAGATGACGCTCAGCTTTATCCCCAAGCTCATCGCAATTGCCGTTGTCTTCTTCTTTATGATGCCGTGGATGATTCAGATGATGACCGACTTCACGGCCGAGATCTTCGCCGCCATCCCCAGCGTGTCGAAGTGACCGGCGGCCCGCGGCCGGACGTTCTTCTCCCATGCCCGTGACGACCGACGTCGTGACAGACGGCGTGTCCCATGTCGCTGCTCGATACCGAGTACATTTTGCGGGTGCTGCTCGTGTTTGTGCGGGTCAGTGGCCTGATGCTGGCGGCCCCGGTCTTCCAGCAGCAAACCATCCCCGTGCGGGTGCGGGTGCTAGCCAGCGTGGTGCTGGCCTACAGCCTGGCGGGGTTTGCCACGGGGCCCCTGCCCGACCACGTGACCCACGATGTCGGGTTTATACTGGTCGTGCTGGTGGAGGCGGGCACGGGGCTTGTCATGGGCTTTACGGCGCGCATCATCTTCTGGGCGGTGAGCTTCGCGGGAACGATCATGGGATATCAGATGGCGCTGAGCCTCGCGCAGACCTACAACCCGATCAGCGGCACGTCGAGCAACCCGCTCGGCCAGATTCTCTCGTACACGTTTCTCCTCGCGTTTCTCCTCGCCGACGGGCACCACTTCCTCCTGCGGGCACTCGCCCAGTCGTTTGAGGTGGTGCCGCTGGGCGGCGCCGAGCTGGCCGGGGCCGGGCCGTCGATGCTGGAGTGGATGGGGGACTTCTTCCGCCTCGCCGTCCGGCTGGCGGCGCCGTTCCTGGTGATCCTCTTCCTGACTGACATCGCGCTGGGCATCTTCGCGCGCCTCGTCCCCCAGGCCAACCTGTTCACGCTCAGCCTGCCCACAAAGCTGCTCGTGGGCATTGGAATCTTCCTTGTCTTTATACAGGGGGCCGTCCCGTTCTTCCCGTCGCTCTTTGGGCAGATTGAGCAGATGGTGCACGAGGTCCTCCGGATCATTGCGCCCGGGTAGCCGGCGACGGCGGGCCGGGAAAAGTTTTCCGTTGCGTCCCACGCAGTCCTTTCCCCGTGCTGGGACGCCGAGAATCTCGATCGCGTGATCACTTTCCAGTGCCACCGATGAGTGAGACGCAGGAAAAACAGTACGACCCAACGCCCCGGCGCCTCGAGAAAGCGCGCGAAGAGGGAAATGTGCTTCGGGCAACCGAGCCCGTCTCCGTGGGGCTCCTGCTGACGGCGATGGCGCTCTTTTCGGTGGGGGGCGCCTCGGCGTTTCAGTCCCTCCAGGACATGGCGGCGCGCATATTTCTCCGGTCGGCGCGCATGTCCCTCACCGTAAAGTCGATCCAGAGCCTCGTCGCGGAGATTGGGGTGCAGGTCGCCGAGATGCTAGCCCCCCTCTTCATCGTGCTCGTGGTCGCGGCGGTGGGACTCAACATGGTCCAGTCCGGATGGAACGTGTCGTTCACCCCCATCCAGCCGCAGCTCAGCCGCGTGAACCCGTTGGAGGGGCTGAAGCAGATCTTTTCCTCGGAGGGCGCCTTCGGCTTCGCGAAAACCCTCCTCAAGATCGGCGTGGTGGGGCCCATCGCGTATTTTGCCATGCGGCCGCTTATCCCGGAGATGGTGCAGGTCTACACGCTGCCGCTGCCAGCTCTGCTCGACCAGGCGGCCGACTGGTTCTTTGCACTGATGTGGCGGGTTCTGATGGGCCTCGTCGTGATTGCGGCGCTCGACTTTGCGTTCGAGCGTTGGAAGTACTACGAGGATCTCAAGATGAGCAAAAAAGAAATGGAGGACGAACAGAAAGAAACGGAGGGGGACCCGGAGTTTGAGGAGAAACGGCGGGAGAAGGCCAAAGAGCTGGCCGAGCAGCCGCGCATGGACCACGCCGTCATGAAGTCGGACGCGGTCGTTACAAATCCGACGCACTACGCCATTGCCCTGCGCTACGACCCCGACGAGGCGCCGGCTCCGCGGGTGTTGCTGAAGGGCGTTCGCAAGCGCGCGCTCCGCATCAAGGAGCTCGCCGCCGAATTTGACGTGCCCACGTTCGAAAATCGGTCCCTGGCACACGCCTTGTACGACAATGTGCCAGAGGAAGAGGAAATTCCGGAGGAACTCTACCCCGCCGTCGCCGCCATCCTCGCCGAAGTGTACGAACAGCGCGGCGACGTCTGATCCGTTGTGCTCTGTCATCCACCCCCGCAGGTGCTTTGTCCCGCGCTGCTGATTCCCGCACGTCGTCGTCGCCCACTGGGTCGCTGGGGGTTGGAGGGTTTGACAGCGAGATTGTCGTAGCCGGTGCCATCGTGGCGATTTTGTTCATGATGGTGGTGCCCCTGCCCAGCTACCTGCTGGACCTCTTCCTGGCCACGGACATCGCTCTGAGCCTTGGGGTGCTCCTGACGTCGTTCTACGCCGAGCGGCCCCTGGAATTTGCGATCTTTCCGGGCCTGCTACTCACGACGACTCTCTTCCGGCTCTCGCTGAACGTCGCGTCGACCCGGCTCATCCTGGGCAACGCGGAGGCCGGGGCCCTCATCAACGCGTTTGGGAGCTTCGTCGTGGCGGGCAACTACGTGGTGGGGGCCATCATTTTCCTCGTGCTCGTCATTATCAACTTCGTGGTCATCACGAAGGGCACCGAGCGCATCTCGGAGGTGGCCGCGCGGTTTACGCTCGACGCGATGCCGGGAAAGCAGATGGCCATCGACGCGGACCTCAACTCGGGCCTCATCGACGAGCGGGAGGCGCGCGAGCGGCGGGACGAGGTGACGGAGGAGGCCGATTTCTACGGCGCCATGGACGGTGCGACGAAGTTCGTGCGGGGCGAGGCCGTCGCGGGCATTCTCATCACGGCCATCAACGTCGTGGGGGGGCTGGTAATCGGCGTGACCCAGCAGGCGATGGGGGTTGGGGAGGCGGCGAGCACCTTTGCCCTGCTCTCGATCGGGGACGGGCTCGTGTCGCAAATCCCTGCGCTCATGGTGTCGACGGCGGCCGGCATCATTGTCTCGCGGGCCAGCGGAGAGGAGGGGTCGCTGGCCAGCGAAATGAAAGGTCAGCTCCTCGACAAGCCGCCCCCGCTGCTGATCACGGGGTGCTTCCTGGGGCTCATGGGCTTTGTGCCGGGGCTGCCCATCATTCCGTTCTGGCTGCTGAGCGCAGGGGTGCTCCTGTTGTGGTACCTACGCAGCAAAGAGAAGAAGGCGGAGGAGGAGGCAGAGGCGGAGCGCCAGCGCGAGGCGGAGGAGCAGCAGGCCGAGGAGGAGTCTGAAGAAGACCCCTCCGACCTGTTGCTGGTGGACCCGCTCGAATTGGAGATCGGCTACGGGCTCATCTCCCTGGTGGACCCGGACCAGGGCGGAGACCTTCTGGAGCGCGTCAAGATGCTGCGGAAGCAGCTGGCCGAGGAGATGGGGCTCGTCATCCCGCCGGTGCGCATCCGAGACAACGTCGACATGGACTCGAACAAATACGTGATTCGGCTCCGGGGGAATCCCATCGGAGAGGGGCAGGTGATGCCGGGCTACAAGCTCGCGCTGCTCCCCGACGACGTCGACGAGGCGCCGTCGGGCATCCGGGTGGAAGACCCCACGTTCGGGCTTCCGGCCGTCTGGGTGGCGGAGCGCAACCTGCCAGAAGCGGAGCAGATGGGGCTGACCGTCATCGAGTCGCCGGCCGTGATCTCGACCCACCTGCTGGAGGAGCTGCGGAAGAACGCCTATCGGCTCCTCGACCGGCAGGAGGTCCGGGAGATGCTGGACAAGGTCGAAGAATCGGCGCCGGCCCTGGTTGACGAACTGGTGCCGGATCTCCTCTCGCTGGGCAGCATCCGCAAGGTGCTCCAGCGGCTGCTGGAGGAGCGGATTCCGATCCGCGACCTCGTGACGATCCTTGAGACGCTGGCCGACCACGCGTCGCAGACGCAGACGGTGGAGGTGCTGACCGAACATTGCCGGGCGGCGCTGGCGCCCACCATCACCCGTGAGTTTTCGGGGCCCGAGGGGCGCATCAAGGCCTTCGTGATGGATCCAGCCCTGGAGCAGCACCTGCTCGAAAGGGCCGAGGCCGGGGGCCTCGACGCCAACACCCTCGGGCTCCAGCCCGAACGGGCCGACGCCCTCGTGAAGGCGATCGACGAGCAGGCGACCCAGCTCATCAGCAATGACCGGGCGCCGATCTTGCTGATCTCCCCCGTGCTGCGGGCGACGGTCTACCAGTTCCTAGACCCAATGGTCTCGGACATTACCGTCCTCTCCTACAACGACCTCACGCCCGACGCCCCGGTCGACATCGTCGATCAGGTCAGCATCCCGCAGGGATCGTCGTCCTCCGACCTGTCCGCCGCGACTGCCGGAATCTCCAACACATAACCTCACCCGTCTCACGCGCGCACCGCCATGGACGTCCAGACCTTTACCGATTCGAGCATTCAGGCGGCCCTCGAAAAGGCGCGGCACAAGCTGGGCGACCAGGTTGTGCTGGTCGAGTCGGAGCCGTCCACCGACGAGGCGCCCGCGCAGGTCACTGTGATGGTGGACGAGTCGGCTCAACAGACCGCCGCGCAGGGCGAGCAATCGTGGGGCCACGTGCCGAAGCCATCGGAAGCCCCCGTGTCGACGCCGAGCGCATCGCCCGCCCCGGACCGCGGGGGGGCGGACGACGAGACGTCCTTCGAATATGAGGGAAACGACGAGGCGGAATCGGCCGGGTCGGGAATGGCGTCGCGTTTCCAGTCGGAGTTGGAGGCACAGTCCTGGCCCGGCGGCGACGCGTCGCAGCAGAGACAGGGGCGGGGGCGGGTGTTTCCGTCCTCGGATTCGGAGGAAAACGCGTCCCCGACGACCGGGGACCACGAAGCCTGGGTCGAGTCGCGCCTGGAGGAGCTTCGCGCCCGCTCCGGAGACAGGCACGACCAGAACGCGCGCCTCGCCGGAACGGAGACCGGCGAGTGGGCGACCCATCCCCTCTACGGGCGGCTGCTGCAAGACGGCCTTCGTCCCAAGACCGCGACCGCCCTCTTCGGTGACCTGACGGAGCGGGGCGTGGACCCGAGGGAGAGTCCCCGAGACGAGCTGCACTGGGCCCTCGCGCAGGTGGTGTGTCGCCGCATCCAGACCGACCCCTTGGCCGCAGAGACGGGCGTGATTGCTCTGGTGGGGCCCAGCGGCGCCGGGAAGACGTCGCTCGCCCTCAAGCTCGCGGTCCACGACCGCATGCTCGCCGGACAGGACACCGCCGTGATTCATCTGCTTCCGGAGGAGGGGCGCAACGCGTCCTACCAGAACCCGACCGCCCTGTACCGGCGCTTCGGGCTGCCGGTGCGGAGCGTGCGCACGAGGGAAGACATGGCGAAGGCGCTCCGGTGCGTCGGCGACTTCGAGCAGGTGCTCATCGATACGCCACCGCTCCCCATGCCCCTGTCGGAGGCCCGCCCGGTTCTCCGGCGGTACCGGCGCCTCCTGCGCCCCCTGCCGCGGCCCGCCGTCCACTTCGTGGTCGACGCCACCCGGGCGCTGGGGGGAATCGACGAAGAGACGTTCGCCCGGCTGCCCCTTCGTCCCACGGCGGCCGCCGTTACCCACCTGGACGAGGTGCACGACTGGGGACAGGTAGCCGAGTGGCTGATCCACGTCGACCTGCCTGTACAGATCGTCTCGGAGGGGCCCGAGGTGCCGGACGGGGCCCGGGCTTTCTCCCTGCGGTGGTTTGTAGAAGACATCATGGACCTCTAACTGCCTTGCTTCCTCCCGCTGCCTGATCTTTTTGACCGATGGAAGTGACCTCCAACGTTTTAACATTTGCCAGTGGCAAGGGGGGCGTCGGAAAGAGCGTCGTGACGGCCAACCTCGCCGAGATGCTCGCGCGAGAGGGGCACCATGTCGCCCTCGTCGACGCGGACCTGGGCCAGAGCGACACGGCTGTGCTCCTCAATGAGGCCCCCGCCACGACGGTGCTGGACGCCGTGCAGGAGGACGCCGCGCTGCGTACGGTGCCGCACGAGACGGAGAGCGGGATGACCCTCGTGCAGGCCGCCAATCGCCCGACGTCCGGGGACTCGGGGGAGCGCGAGGCTCTGTACGCCGCCCTCGATACGCTGCTCGGACGCCTCCGCACGACCCACGATTACGTGCTCGTCGACGCGTCGGCCGGGACCGACGGGCCCGTGCAGTGGGCCCTGGACCGGGCCGACCTGGGGGTGCTCGTCGTCGTGGGCGAGCCCACCGCCGTTGCCGACGCCTACCGACTCGCCAAGCAGCTGTGGACCGCCGACCCCGATTACCCACTGGGCCTCGTCGTCAACTTCGCCGAGGACGAGGACGACGCCCGAAGCATTGCGGAACGGTTCAAGGCAGTCACGACCCGCTTCCTGGGACAGGCCCCGAAGACCCTCGGGTGGATTCCGTTCTCGCACGCCGTGCGCCGCTCGGTGTCGGACCAGACGCCGGTGGTGCGGAGTGAGGGACCTGCCCGGGACGCCTTCGCCGACCTGGCCGATACGACGGCTCGGGGGCAGTACGTCCTCTCGCCCGCCCTCTCGTGAGCCGCGTTCCGCCCGACCCACTACGCCCCACAATCATCCCCTCAATTATGCCGTCTTCCGACACTGCCTCTGTCTCCGTGTCTCTGTCCTACCACACAATCATTGCCGACGTGAGTGTGCTGTTCGGGACCGGCATTTTTCTGGCGCAGATGTGGGGCGGGGCGCCCCTGGAGCACACCGTCGTCACCGCGGCGGGAGGGGGAGTGGCGACCTACCTCATCCTGGCAGTCGGCTACGCGGCGGCCCGCAGAATCGTCCAAAACGGGGTGCCCTTCGAGGACGCCGGGGAGGATGGTGCGTCGGACGAAGAGGGATCCGCGGAGTCGGAGCCTGAGCCGTCCGAGAACGTTCCGGAAGCCCAGGCCGCCTAAATCCCCGCGACTCGTTGCGACGTCCTAACGCAGTAGTGCTATGTCCCGTGACCTACAGCCCCTTGTCGAACAGTACCTCGACGACCCCACCCCGTCGAACCGAGAGGCCGTCGTAATGGCGGCGCTCCCCCTCGTGCGCTCCATCATCGGCAAGATTAGTGTGCCCGATCACCTGCTTGCCTCGCATGAGGACCTAGAGAGCGTCGGGATTGTCGGGCTTCTTGAGGCCCTCGACAACTACGACCCGGAGCAGGCCCAGTTTGCGACCCACGCGTACCGGCGGGTCCGGGGCAACATCATCGACTACCTCCGCTCGATCGATGTGCTCTCGCGGGAGAAGCGCAAGAAGATGGGCGCGGTGCAGGAGGCGCTCTCCTCGCTCCGGCAGATGCTGGGGGAGGAGCCGTCGGACGAGGATGTATCCGACTACATGGGAATGTCCGTGGAGGAGTATCACGACCTCCTCCGGGACGCGCAGTGCCGTTTCTCCCTCTCGCTCTCGCGGCCCAGCGAGGACGACGACCATACGATGCTCGACGTGCTCCCAAGCGACGACGGGACGGAGGGGTTCGAGCGGTTCGAAAAGGCCTCTACGCAGAAGCACCTCGAGGACCTCATCCAGACCCTTCCGGAGCGCCAACAGACGATTCTGGGCCTGTACTACACGGAAGACCTGACCCTGCAAGAAATTGGGGAGGTGCTCGACCTCAGCGCCGCCCGCATCTCGCAGCTCCTCGGGAAGATTCAGCTCACCCTGCAGGCGAAGTTTGAAGAGCACGCGCACTGATGGCACCGTCTGCGGTATGCAGAGGGTGAAGGGATGCGTCTCTTCTGGGGGTTGTGGGGCTCGCTAGCGTATCGGGAGCCGAGAGCACCCGGTCAGGGCGCGAGAGGCACTCGGCCTGCCCTCCCGGATGAGCGGCTGGACGGGTCCGTGGGGCAGAAGATCCGTTAGAAGTGGCCCACCTCCGAGGCATATGTCGATGCGTCCTGGGCGACCGTCATCATGAGATCGTCGACCCTCGACGCAGAAGAGTCCTCAGAGGTCCCCAGCGACGCGGCGAAGTCTTCGGCGAGGTCCCGGCGGGCAAGGTCGCCCCCGTTCCGGATGGACACCCCAAGCATCTTGCTGGCCGACTCCGGCTCGTCATCCGGGTTGGCGGCGATCTGGAGCACCGAGCAAACCCGCTCCGGCAGTTCCCAGTGGTCGGCTGCCTGCGGGGCGAGGGTGCGGTAGTTCTCGCCGAAGGCGTGGGCCTCGGCCTCGGTGTCGGGAAGGGGCATCGTACCCGCCTCGGCCAGCGTTGCGTATCGGTCCGGCTGGACGTGGAGCAGGACGAGGCGCCCCATCGCGTGAATGAAACCGGCCGAGAAGGCAAGCCGGGTCCAGTCCTCCTCCACGTCCAGGGCTTTCGTAAGCCCCTGTGCGAACCGACCGGTGAAGACGGCCGAGTGGGCGATTTGGCGGAGCAGGGCGGAATGGGAGTCGAAGTGATCCCGGAGCTCCTCAACCCCCTCAATCATGACGATCGAGGAGACCTCGACGAACCCGAGGAGGCGAACCGCACGGTCGATGCTCTCGACCTCCCGGCGGAGGCCGTGGTACGGGGAGTTGACGCGCCGGAGCACGTTGAGGGAGACGGACGGATCGCGTTCCACGATGTCAATGAGTGGACCAGGGTCCGTCTGGCCAGAGGCGATGAATTCTTCCACCTTCGAAATGGTGGACGGGAGGGTCGGAAACGTGAGCGTAAGGCCCTGTTTTTGCACGGACTGAGTGCGGAATTGATGAACCGACTGGGCGGAAAGGAGCCTGTGGTGCCCATCCAGATCAGCCGCCGGCATGAGCGCGGATGGCGCCGGCATCTGGAGCAGATGGACGAAATAAAAGCTCCTTTGTAATCGGTTATCGACACGTGCCGGCCCATCTTAAACCTGCACTTCTAGGGTCTCAGATGAAGCGGCTTTCCGTGTCCGTGCAGTCGGCCGTGTGCCCCCTCCGTGCCGAATCCGAATCAGTGTGCCCCCACGATCAAGTCGTTGTACTGTAGAGCCGGGCATGCGTCATCCCTGAAAAAGACGCTTCTGCTCAAGCACGCGACGGTCGGCGGTCACGTGGTCGCCGTGTTCGGGGCCTGCCTCCTGCAACGCATCGGCATGCTCGTCAAAGTATGCCTGCAGGGCGTCGCGGTCGCGCACCTGATACTGTACGGTCCAGGCGCGCTCACCGGTCGGCTCGTCGGGGGCCGGCGCCGTGCTGCCGTCGTCGCTGGTGGCGTACCAGACGGCCGCCTCAAACCCGTCGAGCTCGAGCATCTCCCGAATGTGCTCGCGCAGCCACGAGCTGTAGCGTGGTGCGGTCTCGCCGTCGACGGTCAGGTTTACTTCGTAGAGGAGCATGGTGGGGGACGTGAGATGAAAGAAAACCAATTGGAAGTGGGGAGTGTCAGTGCTTTAACCTAAGGGCCAGGTGGGGAAATGGCAGGTGGATCGAGCACGAAGACGGGAGCAGAGCAAGGGTCAGGCTTCACTGTCGAGGGTGATGCGCTGGGGCGCTGGGGGCGCGGAATGATGGAGCGTAACGTGGCACGTCTGACGGTCGCGGTCGAGGGTAATTGCACGGAACTGGGCCTGCACGACCGTGGGGGGGGTTGTCCCGGAACGGGTGAGGTCCACCTTGAGGAGGGCGCCTTCGCCGAGAACGGGAAGCTGCTTGCCGGTAACGAAGTTGCCCAGCGAGTACGCCACCAGCCGCCCGTCGTCGCGGGCCTCGAGCGGCTGGGGGAGATGCGTATGGTGACCGGTCGTCAGCGTGTAGCCTGCGGGCGGCGTCTGCTCGGGACGAGGCTCTCGCTCGTGCTCGTAGCCCCAGTGCGGGAGGGCAATGTGAAGCCCCGGCGCGTCCGGCGCTCCGGGATCGGTGCGGGCCACCCCGTCGCCCTCGTGGTTGAGCCACCAGGTCCAGGCCGTCACCGTGAGGCCGTCTGCGATCTGGAGGCGGGGGCGGTCGGTGGTGCCAAGCCAGCGCAGGCCGTGATCTTCCAGCCGCTGACAAGTTCGCCGGAGGGCGTCCGGGCCGTAGTCGGTGGCGTGGTTGTTGGCGACCGAGACGACCCATCGATCGAGGGGGCAGAGCTGAGCCAGCGCCGGGAAGATGTCCGCCTCGTGCTTCATGAGGAACGGCTTCCAGGCGCGCTCCGAGAAAATGCCCTCGAAGTTGCCCACCACGATGTCACAGTCGCCCAGGAAGCCTTGCACACCTGCCCCGAAGCGCGCCTCGCGCCCAAACAGCGGGCAAATGTCGCCGACGAAGCCCAGCGTACAGTCCGAATCTCCCTCTCGAAGCCGCAGGTCCCGGTCGATGGACTCGGGGCGGGGCGACGGGCCGGTGAAGCGCCGCCACACCATCGGAAAAAATTCGCCCCAGGAGTACGGGCCGAAGGGATTGTCCATAAAGGGAGCGATCCGAGAAGAGAGGTGGATGTGCTTCTGGTTGCTGGTGGAGAACGCCAGCAGCAACGACGTGAGAGAGTACGCTGGGGGGCGGCCCGAAGAGGCCCGCGCCCCCGACCGTAGTCTCTACACCGGGGCGAGCGGATTACGTGGGGGGGTGGGCTCGCCCAGGCGACAGGCCGGTGTCCCGGCGTGGATATCGGTCTTCTAAGGCCGGTGGCGGTCGAACAGAGCCCGCCCGCTTGGCCGCGCGCTGGGGAGGGGGACTGGCCGGCACTGGTGAGGCGCCGGAGTGACGAGATTCGGGAGGCAACAGCCCCCGTCTACGCGACGGCCGGGGTCGTCGTGATCGAGTTGGTCCGCGCCGCTGCCTCCAGTGTGGTCGTTTCGAGGGCGGTGCCCAGGAGCGTGCTGGAGGTGCAGTCGTCGATGCGGACCTTCACATAGTCGCCCTTCTCATAGTCCTCGCGGTCGAAGACGACGCCCTTGTTCGTGTCCGCCCGCCCGAAGAACTGCTCGTCGCTCTTCTTGCTGGTGCCCTCCACGAGCACAGTGTGCACGCGCCCAATCTCCGCCTCGTTGCTCTCCTTCGCGTGCTGGTTCTGCAGCTCGATGATCTCCTCCAGGCGACGCTGCTTCGTGTCTTCGGGCACGTCGTCCTCGTACTTGCGCGCAGCGTAGGTCTGGGGCCGCTCGCTGTACTTGAACATGTAGGCGTGGTCGTAGCGCACCTGCTCCATCAGCGAGAGGGTGTCCTCGTGCTGCGCCTCCGTCTCGCCGCAGAAGCCGGCGATGAGGTCGGTCGAGAGGGAGACGCCGGGGCACAGCTCCTTCGCCCGCTCCGTGAGTGCCAGGTACTCCTCGCGGGTGTAGGTGCGGCGCATGCGATCGAGCACCTCCGTGTTGCCGTGCTGCACCGGCAGGTGGATGTAGTTGCAGACATTGGGACGGTCGCGGTGCACCCTCAGCAGCTCGTCGGTGCAGTCCTTCGGGTGGCTCGTGGAGTAGCGGACGCGCATCTCCGGCGAGACGCGGCTGACGCGGTCGACGAGCTCGGCGAAGCTGACGGACGTGCCGTCCTCGTCGGTGTAGTGGTAGGAGTTGACGTTCTGGCCGAGGAGCGTCACTTCCTTGTAGCCCTCTTCGACCAACTGAGCAACTTCGGAGAGGATGGTTGTCACTGGCCGGCTCTCCTCGCGGCCCCGCGTGAAGGGCACCACGCAGAAGGTGCACATGTTGTCGCAGCCGCGCATGATGGAGACGTAGGCGCTGACGCCGTTGGAGTCGTAGCGCACCGGCTGGATGTCCTCGTACGTCTCCTGCTTGGACAGCTCCACGTTGACGGCGGCCTGGCCGGTGGCGTCTGCCTCGTAGAGGAGCCGCGGCAGGTCGCGGTACGCGTCGGGGCCCACCACCACGTCCACCAGGTCCTCCTGCTCCAGCAGCTTCTCGCGGAGGCGCTCGGCCATGCAGCCGAGCACCCCCAGCATGAGTTCGTCGTCGCGCTTTTCCTTCTCCGAGCGCAACATGCTGAGGCGCGCGCGAATCTTCCGCTCGGCGTTTTCGCGGATGGCGCACGTGTTCAGCAGGACGACGTCCGCCGCCTCCTGGTCCCGCGTGAGGCCGTAGCCGCTGTCCTCCAGCACCGAGGCCACGATCCCGGAGTCGTTCACGTTCATCTGGCAGCCGTAGGTCTCGATGTAGACCTGCTTGTCGCCGGCGGTGGCGTCGTAGCCGTGCTTTACGCGATCGAGGTCCTCGTCGACCTCCCCGTCGGCCTCGCGCTGCCGCACGCGCTCCTCGTCGAGGACATCGAGGTCTTCAATCGGCTCCATGGGAAAACAGGGGTTGGTGGGCGAGTGGCCGAAAAAGGGAAGAATGTTGCATTCGGGGTCCGGGCGAACGTTCCCACGAATCATCCTCGCCGGGGGAGGTCGGCTCCCCGAGGCGAGCGTGAGTGGGACCGACGAGCACGGGAGGCCCCTCGACAGGGGCGGTCGCGATCCGCCACGGCACTGAGCCATCCGGGGCCTCGGACGAGCAGTGAGGTCTTGAGCGAGCAGCCAAGCTGGTTTTCAGTAGGCCCCTCGGGGATGCAACGCCGTCCGGCCCGGTTCACTCATGTTGGGATGTTATCGAATGGGAGACGCCCCGGACGGGAAAAAGACGAACGCGTCGGGTCGGACCTATCGTGCCGATGCGCGGAGCGTGCCGGGTTGGTAGGCTCGAATCAACGGTGTCGGACCTGCACCGCACTTGCACCGGAACGCCCCCTGGTCGCAACAATCTCGCACTGAGCTTCGCCCTGACCTGGGCTGGTGGGCCTCTGGAAGAGAATTTGCGTTGTCTCGTCCCGACCACGCCGCTTCGAACCGGTTGTTCGAGACACGGCGACTTCCCTTTAATCGACGTTAATAAGAAACCTACAGTCCCGCCATAAATTTCAGGAATATATTCTTATTGTACGATCTAATTTAATGTGTGTCATAGCTCTCCGGCTCTACGAGCTTTTTCGGCCCGAAGATGAGTTTTTCTCGCGGCGGCACAGGTCGCAGGTACAGATATACCGCCTGCTGTCCCTGCTCGGGCCGATATTGCTTCTCGTACACGGAGCGGTTCACCGGACCGCGAATCCGGGGACCCATGATCCCCTGTGGCTTCGGCTCTCCTTCGTGGGGGTCCTGCTCCTTCTTTTTTTCGCATCTACCTTCTCCGCGTCGGTCCGCCGCTGGTACGTCGAAGTGTCCTGGGGGGTATTGGGAACGGTCATGGCCTGGACCGTCACGCTTGCCACACTGAACCAATTCAGTGGGGAGTATTCACTGAGTGTCCTGTTCGTCTACGCTCTCTTCGGAGGGATCGTGATTCTCGGCGCCGACTCGATGGCCCCGGTCCTTTCGTTTCTGGCGGTGGGTCTTGCTCTGCTCGGCGCAGGGGTGTGGGCCGCACCCGTCCTCGAAACAAGCCCGCTCGTGCTGGGGAGCGGCATGGTCGACCTGGCCCTTTTCGAAACGGCGGCCCACTGGTGGGGGCTGTCGATGCGCGAGAGCCTCAAGACACAACAGGACGACCTGCGTCGGTCTCGGGATCAGCAGCGACAAATGATCGAGCAGCTCCCGATGGAAATGGCCATCTTCGACCCGGAGGCGCGGTTCCAGTACGTCAACGAGCAAGCCGTCGGGGACCCGGCGGTGCGAGAGCAGTTGGTCGGTCACACCAACGAGGAGTACTATCGTCGGCGCAACCTGGACGTGGAAGTGGGCCGGAAGCGGGACGAATCGATCCGGGAAGTGGTCCAGACCAAGGAGGTCGACCGGGTGCAGGAGACCATGCACACGGAACAGGGCCCCCGGCACTACCTCCGCATCCATGTCCCGATCACGGACTCGGACGGGGAGGTGAGAAAGGTTGTAGGGTGTGGCGTAGATATCACCGAGCGTAAAGAGCGGGAGCAGGCTTCCCGTAGGCGGCAAGAGAAGGTTCGGGCCCTCTACGAAGCCACTGGTCAGCTTCTCCGGTCTGGCTCTCAGAAAGAGGTCTCCGATCGGATCCACTGGGTGCTGAAAAAGGTCTTCGACTACCCGTTCGCCCATACCGGATTCTTGGAGGACGGAATGATCGTTCCGGAGCGCACGGAGTCTGCGTCGGGGCTGTCGCTACCGGTGCCCGAAGCCCGTTCGCCGAGTAGTAACATGGTGGCTGGGCGGGCCTTGCAGTCCGGAGAGGCCGTCGTCACTGAAAACATTCAGTCGCTGGAGAACCCCATTGACTACGGAGATCTGCGCTCGGCCGCATCTGTCCCGATTGGTGGACACGGGGCCATCGTGGTGGGGAAGGCGGAGGAGGCCACGTATGGCCAGTTTGACCTTCACCTTCTGGAGATGTTGGGCGGATACGCCGCACTCATTCTCGACCGGCTCCGTCGTGAGGCCGACCTTCGAGACACGAAGGAGGAGGCCGAAGAGGCCAGTCGGCTCAAGTCAACGATGCTGGCGAACATGAGCCACGAGATCCGCACTCCCCTCACGTCGATTATTGGATTCTCCGAGGCGATCGAAGAAAAGGCGGATCTTCTTGAGAGCAGCCCTCAAGACACAAATCTGTCTACCCTGAGCCGGTTTGCGTACCTCATCGGAAAGA
The DNA here is from genome assembly GCF_947077765.1 of Salinibacter grassmerensis. NCBI lineage: Bacteria > Pseudomonadati > Rhodothermota > Rhodothermia > Rhodothermales > Salinibacteraceae > Salinibacter > Salinibacter grassmerensis. Next base: position 23,586 of record NZ_CAMTTF010000002.1, read on the forward strand.
ACGGGCGTCGTCTCCTCAACACGCTGGACAGCGTCCTGAACCTCTCGAGGCTGGAGGCGGACCGGATGGATTTGGCTACGGAACGAGTTTCGCTGGACGAACTGGCGACGAGTCTCGTCGAGGAGCTTTATCCGCAGGCCGACGAGGCGGGGGTCCACTGTGAAGTAGAGGTGGCCTCCTGCCCTGTTGTTGCCCAGGTTGACCAGGGAGGAATGCAGGTTGCCCTGCAGAACCTGATTAGCAACGCCATCACGTACACGGAGGAAGGCGGTCGTGTGCGGGTCCGGTCCTACCGGGCAGAGGGCGACGCCGTGGTCGAGGTGGAAGATACCGGCATCGGGATGGACGAGGACACTGTTGAGCGCGTCTTCGAGCCGTTTCGGCAGGCCTCTGAAGGCCTCAACCGAGAGTACGAGGGCACCGGGCTCGGTCTTTCCATCACCAAGCAGATTGTCGAAAAAATGAGCGGGGACATTGAGGTAGATACAGAAGAGGACGCCGGAACATGTATCCGCCTACGGCTTCCCCAAGCGGACCCGGAGGAGGATGCCGCCGGCTCGCCCCCCGGCGATGGGCAGTAGCATTGTGGCGGTCGCGCTGGCCGGCCGCGCCCACGAGAGGCGTCTGAGCCGGGGTGAGGTGGGGGCGCCGCGAACGATTCTCGCGGGGAAAAGCTACAACAGAGTGTTGCTTGACGTCTCCCGGACGTGGCCTCGCCGCCCCGGCGTCGTGTGTGTCCCCTGACGTGCCCTCCGCCATGATTCCCGACGAGCTCTTTGAAAAGATCCGTCGCCTGGAGGTGCGCACCCGCGGCCGGGTCGAAAGCATTTTCCGGGGCGAGTACCAGTCGGCCTTTCAGGGACGTGGAATTGAGTTTGCGGAGGTGCGGCCCTACCAGGTGGGCGACGACATCCGCAACATCGACTGGAACGTGTCGGCCCGGATGGACGACACCTACGTGAAGGTGTACGAGGAGGAGCGGGAGCAGACCGTCATGTTGTGCGTCGACGTGTCGGGGTCGGAGAACTTCGGCTCGCACGGCAAACTGAAGCGGGAGGTGGCCGCAGAAATCTGCGCGGTGATTGCCTTCAGCGCCATCCAGAACAACGACACGGTGGGCCTGCTTCTGTTTTCCGACGAAACGGAGCGGTTTGTGCGGCCGGGGTCGGGGCGGCGTCACGTGCTTCGGTGCGTCCGCGAGCTGTTTACGGCCGAGCCGGCCTCCATCGGGACGGACATCGGCGGGGCCCTCCGGCGTGTGCTCCGCATTCTACAGCGCCGGTCGATCCTCGTACTGGTGAGCGACTTCTTTGACGCCGACTACGACTCGATGCTGCGGGCCGCCGGACAGCGCCACGATACCATCGGAATTGAGCTCCAGGACCCCCGCGAAGAGGAACTGCCCCCGGTGGGCTTAGTTGATCTGACCGACGCCGAGACCGGGGAGACGGTGACGGTAGACACCCGCGATCCGGCGGCGCGAAAGGCCATTGAGGCCTCGGCGCGGGCGCGCCGGGAGCGTACCCGCGAGATCCTTCGGCGGGCCGGGGTTGGGCACGTCATCGTGCAGACCGACGCCGACTACCTGGAGCCCCTTATCGCATTCTTTCGGGGGCGTGCCCGACGGGGATAGCAATGGGGCGCGCCCGTCCGTTGACCGACTCGGGACGTATGCAGCGACGGATGCGAGGGTGGACACGGACCGGGCCCCAGCTTCTTTTGCTTTTGAGTCTGCTCTGCGCGTGTGCGCGTTCCGTGGGGGCCCAGCCTGAGCCCCGCGTCGAGGTCCGCGTGTCGGCCGACAGCGTAAAAGTCGGCGAGCGATTCACGCTGACTCTGGCGGCCACGCGCGCCGCGGACCGTGACGTGACGTTTCCGAGCGTGGACGCCGGGCCGGCCGTCTTCGGAGACCTGCATCCGGTTCGACGGCAGGCGGTCCGGACGCGCCGCTCGTCGAGCGCCCGTCGGGTCGACAGCGTGGCCTACGAGGTGACCACCTTTGCCCTCAACTCGGCCCGCGTGCCCGTCCTGCCCGTTCGTCTTGTGTCGGGGGGCGACACGACGGTCGTCGGCAGCCCGCCCCGCACGGTGCCGGTCGTGTCGGTCGTGGGGCCCGACGCGAAGGCGCTGCGTACCCCGGCCGCGCTCGCACACTTTCCGCGGCCGGCCTGGGTGTGGGGGCTGCTTGGTCTCTTCACTGCGGCCGTCCTCGGCGGGGGGGCGTACGGATGGTGGCGCTGGCGAACCCAGGACGCGACTGGAACCGACGATCCCGAGCCGGAGCGTGCCTACGAGGCGGCGTCGGCGCAGCTCCGGCGTCTGGAGCGGCGCCACCCGTCCGGGCACGAGGCCGCCAAGGCCTTCTACGTGGACCTCACTGAGGCCCTGCGCGTCTATTTGGTGCGTCGCGTCGGCGTCCCGGCCCTGGAGCAAACCACCGCCGAGGTGGTGGCGGCGCTCCGCCGTCGGCCCGAGGTGCAAGAGGAAACCATTCAGCGCCTCCAGGCCGTGCTGGAGCAGGCCGACCTCGTCAAGTTCGCCGATGCCCAGCCCCCACCGGCGGAGAGCCGGTCCGTCCTCGGCGACGCGCAGGACGCGCTCGACGCCCTCGAAGCCACACGGCGTCGGGAAGAAGCGCGGGCAACAGACGACGCATCGTCCTCCGCGTAAGCGCCCGACGTGTCATTTCCGCGCGATGCCTACCCTTTGCTCGTGCGGAGCGCTCCCTGAGCTGGTTCTCTGCATTCCCCCTTGCGCCGCCCATGCCCGACTTTAGTGACACGCTCGTCAACCGACTCGCCGAGGCCGACCACGTGGCCGTGCTGACAGGGGCGGGGATCAGTGCCGAGAGCGGCATTCCCACCTTCCGCGACCCCGGTGGGCTCTGGGACGAGTTCGACCCGCAGGAGCTTGCGAACGTGGAGGCGTTCCTCGACAACCCCGAGTTGGTCCAGGGCTGGTACCGGCACCGCCGCGAGGTGGTGGTGGACGCCGAGCCCAACGCGGGCCACCACGCCCTGGCAGACCTGGAGGCGCATGTGCCGTCAATGGCCGTCATGACCCAAAACGTCGACGATCTGCACAACCGCGCCGAGAACAGCACCGTCATCGAGCTGCACGGCAACATCACGGACAACTACTGCATGGACTGTGAGCAGGCGGTCGGGGCGGAGGCCGTCGACGCCGCCATCCAGGACGGTGAGCCGGCCCGCTGTCCGGACTGCGAGGGACTCGTTCGCCCCGACGTGGTCTGGTTCGGGGAGATGCTTCCGCCCGACGCGATGGAGCAGGCGGATGCGACCACCGAGCACGCCGACGTGTTTCTGAGCGTGGGAACGAGCGCCGTCGTGTACCCGGCGGCGCGTCTCCCCGTCGCGGCGCGAGAGCAGGGCGCCTACGTGGCCGAGGTCAACCCGGACACGACCGGCGTCACCGACGACGTCCACGAAACGATCCGGGGGCCTGCCGGGGACGTGCTGCCCGCCCTCGTCGACGCCGTGGCCGTCCGGCAAACGGCGTAACGCCCGGTCGTGGCGCGCTCTTTGCCCCTGTGTGCTGAATCCGCTGGACCCGCCCGATCCGTCCCACCGTGAGCTTCGTCAATCCTCAATTGCTGTGGCTACTCCTCGCCGTGCCGGCGGTGGGGGCCTGGACGTGGTGGCGACGGCGGCGGACGACGGGGCTCCGCTACAGTGATGTGGGGCCGGTGCAGGGAGCGCCGATCGCGTGGACCGTGCGTCTCCGATGGCTTCCGGTAGGGCTCCGCATGGGGGCGCTCGCGCTTGGCGTTCTGGCTCTGGCCCGTCCCCAGACCGAAGAGACCACGCGGACCCGGACGGCCGAGGGCATCGACATCATGATGGTCCTCGACGCTTCCACGTCGATGCAGGCCGAGGACTTCCAGCCGACCCGCTTCGAGGCCGCACGTGAGGCAGCGGGGGCGTTCGTGGAGGGACGCGTGTCCGACCGGGTGGGTCTCATCGTGTTTGCTGCCGAGGCGTACACGCAGGCCCCCCTCACGCTCGATTATTCGTTCCTCCAGCGCATGCTGGATGACGTAGAGATTGGGGCCGTGGAGGACGGCACCGCCGTGGGAACGGCCCTGGCGACGGCTGTCAATCGGCTCAAGGACAGCGAAGCGGAGAGCAAGGTGGCCATTCTCCTTACCGACGGCCGCAACAACCGGGGCCAGATTGACCCCCGCACGGCGGCGGAGGTTGCCCAGACAATGGGTGTGCGGGTCTACGCGATCGGGGTCGGGTCGTCGGACGGCACGGACACCTCGGAAGAGCCGCTGTCTCGGGGCCCGCAAGACGAGTCGGCGGGCGTGGACGCGGAGATGCTCCGGTCCGTCTCCACGTCGACCGGAGGACAGTACTTCTCCGCGACGAACCGCGACGCACTGGAGCGCATCTACGCTGAGATCGACGCCATGGAGGCCACGCCGGTCGACGAGCGCGTCTACACGGACCGGACGGAGCGGTATCCGTGGTTCCTCCTGCCGGCCCTGGGACTCATCCTCCTGGAGGTCGGGCTCTCCGCGACCCTGTTTCGGCGTTTCCCGTAGCCCGCGTTGAGGGATCCGCGAGGCGCTCCCAAAGCCAGTGCTCCTTCCTGCAATTACACCCCAGACATGGATTGGCTCCACCCCGGATACATGTGGACGCTTCTCCTCGTCCCTTTGGCCGTGGGGATCTACGGCTGGGTGGTGCGTCGGCGCCGGGCGGACCGGGAGCGGTTTGGGCACCCGGCGACCGTGCAGCGGCTCGCGACGACCCTTCGCCCGCGCCGTCGGATGTGGAAGGCGGGCCTCGTGGTGGGGGCGCTACTTCTCGGGGCCGTCGCCCTGATGGGGCCGCGGTGGGGCACGGAGGTGCGCACGGTGGAGCGTCGAGGGCTCGATCTGGTCGTGGCGCTGGACGTCTCGGCGTCGATGCGGGCCCAAGACGTGCCCCCGAGCCGCCTCCGACGGGCGAAGAACGAGATCCGCACGCTGGTGGATGATCTGTCGGGCGACCGGGTTGGGCTCGTCCTCTTTGCCGGAAGCGGGTTCGTGCAGTCGCCCCTCACGACCGACTACGGCGCCTTCCGTCTCTTCCTCGACGCAGCGGCGCCCGACCAGATCTCGACGCCGGGCACCGACGTGAGCATGGCCGTCGACGCGGGCCTGCAGGCCTTCGGCGCGTCCCGTCCGGCGGACGACACGACGGCGGCGCCCGACGAGACACGCCCCCGCGCGCTGCTCGTCGTCTCGGACGGGGAGAACCACGCCGGCGATCTCGACGCCGCCCGCCAGCGAGCAGAAGAGGCCGGGGTGACGCTCCTGACCGCCGGCGTTGGCACCGAGGACGGCGCCCGGATTCCGGTCTACGAAAACGGGCGGCGTGTCAACTACAAGCGGAACCGGCAGGGCGAGGTCGTGCGGAGCCGTCTGCGCGAGGCCCCCCTGACGAGCCTGGCCCGGTCCGGGGCGTACTTTCGCGTCGGGGCGGCCTCTAGTGCCCTCTCGGACGTGCCGGCGGCGCTCCGGCAGGTCGGGGCCACGACATACGGTGCCGAACGGTTTGCCGACTACGAGGAGATGTACCAGTGGCCCCTGGCGGCGGCCCTGTTGCTGCTACTCGCCGCAAGCGTCCTCCCGACGCGGCGCCGGGACGCCTCGGCCCTGGGTTTTGAGGGGTGGCTCGGCGGGGCTCGGGATGGCGAGTAGTCGCGTCGGAATCGACAGACGAGACCACACGTACAGCACCACCATTGCACTTGCAATGAGACCCTAAACGCATGTTCGCCCGAGCGGCACTTATTTTGCTCCTCTTCGGTCTCCTCGGCGACAGCGGAGCGGGGCAGGGCCGAGACGGCAACGTCCTCTTCGAACAGGGACGGCACGTCGCCGCGGCGGAGACCTACCGGGCGGGCCTGGACGCCCTCGACGACACGACCGGCTCCGTGTACATGGGCCTCCAGAACAACCTGGGACTGGCCCTTCACCGCCAGGAGCGCTTCGGGGCCGCCCGAACCGCGCTCCGGAAGGCCCGTCGCGCCGCCACGACCGACGAGGAGCGTGTCCGGGTGCTCTTCAACGCCGCCACCGTCGCGGCCGAGATGAAGGATCGAACCGAGGCCCTGACTCACTACCGGACGGTGCTCCTCCTCGACCCCACGCACGAGGCCGCCCGGTTCAACTACGAGTACCTGAAGCGGCAGGCAGGCGAGGACTCCGGGGGCGAACCGCCTACCATCGAGCCCTCATCCTTCGCGCAAACGCTGAAGGAAAGGGCGGACGCCCTGGTGGCGCAGACCCAGTACACCACCGCCGCGGCCCTGCTGCGGGACGGGATGCAGAAAGACTCGACGGTTCGCGCGTACCGCGACTTTGTCACCCGCATCGAAGAAATTGCGCAAATAGCCCGCTCGGACTCGTAATGCTCATGCGTCTGTACGTGATTGGAGCCGTTTTGGGTCTACTGGTCGGGCTCGCGGGCACGCCGGCCCTGGGCCAATCCTCTGCCGACGCCCTGTTCCACGCCGCCGCGCAACGGTATGTGGCCGGCAATACAGAGGCCGCCCGGCGGGCGGTGGAAAAGGGGCTGGAAATGGCTCCGTCGGACCCCCGCTTGCGGGCCCTTCGGAAAAAACTGCAGCAGCAAGAGAAGCGGCGCGGGGGAGGACGACAGTCCCAGCAAGGCCAGCAGTCTCAGAGCCAGCGCGACCCTTCGAGGGGAAACGAGGGGGCGCAGGAGCAGTCCGACGCGGCGGAGCAGGCGTCTCGGTCCCAATCCGACGACCCGTCCCGTTCGGAGTCGTCCCGACCGGAGGGGGCGGACCCATCGTCGGCGGAATCGCCCGGGGAGAAGGCCCAGGGGCAACAGGGAGGCCGCCAAGCCGGCGCCCGCCGGTCGGCCCGTTCCCTGAGTCAGGCACAGGCGGCCCGCCTCCTCCAGGCCCTCGAAAACCAGGAGCAGAGGCTGTTGCGTGAGGTGCAGGGCGAGTCGGGGGAGCCCAACCGGGTCGAGAAAGACTGGTAACGACGCAGACGATGTGGCCCACTGCCGGACGGGAGGCTGGCACCCGGGGCCGGAACAGTTTTCTCCATCAGTGGCGCACTGCCCATGTGGACCGCACAGTCCATGCCTATCCGAATCGCGGTCTTCGTGTTCGTGTTGGGGGCGGCGTGTGCCGGGATAAGCCGGGCCCAGTCCAGCGGTTCGGTGCGGGTCACGGCTGAGGCTGACCCTACGGACGTGAGGGTCGGCGAAACGGTCCAGTTGACGGTGCGGGTCGATGGGGTTCCCGCTACCGTCGTGCGGACGCCGGATCCCCCCGCGACGACCAACCTTGCCCCCCGGCAGCGCACGCCCCGGACGAAACAGATCCGGGCATCGAGGGGCGGGCGGCTCCGTCAGGGGGTCGTCTTCTCGTGGCGGTTGCGCCCGCGGCAGCAGGGGGCCGCACTCATTCAGCCTCTCACCGTGGTGGTGCAGGGGAAAGAGTACACGACGGCCCCCATTCGCGTCCGAGTGTCCCCACGGACAGGAGAGCCCGATGCCCCAACGCTGACGCGCCCCGACGGCACGTCCCGGAATGAATCCCTGAACGCCCGGGATCTCTTCATCCGTGCATGGGCAACCAATGACTCGGCGTACCAGAATGAGCAGGTGGTTGTCGAGTACAGCCTGTTCTATCGCCCGGGCATCCGGCTCCGGCACAGCCGCCTGGCCGGCTCGTGGGACGCGCCGGGCTTCTGGCGCGAGGAGCTCAACGTGGCCGCCCGCCCCACCCCTCAGCGGCGGCGGGCCCACGGACAGGCGTACGAGACCGTGGTCCTAAAGCGGGTGGCCCTGTTTCCCACGCGCCCGGGCACCCTGCAGGTCGATCCCCTCCGCATCGAGACGGAAGCGCAGGGAACGATGCGCATGCGCGAGGGCGGCCCGTCCCTGCGAGGGCGCTTTGAGCCTGTGCAGCTTGCCTCCGAGGGGCTCTCGCTGGATGTGCGATCCCTTCCGTCGGGGGCGCCACCCGCCTTCGACGGGGCCGTGGGGCAGTTTTCGATGACGGCCAGGACCGACGCGGACAGCACATCGGTGGGGGAGCCGGTGACCCTGATGGTAGAGGTGGAAGGCGCAGGAAATCTGGCGACGCTCTCTCCACCGTCCGTGGAGCCGCCCCCGGACATGGAGGTCTACGATCCATCTGTCGAGACGGACATCGAGCGCAACGAGTCCCGAATCCGCGGTACCAAGACGTTTGCCTACACGCTCGTGCCTCAGTCCGCGGGGCGCTACGACCTTCCAGCCGTCACGCTCTCCTACTTCGATCCGGACGCGGGACAGTACGAGACGCGCCAGGCCACGCCCTCAGCGCTACAGGTGTCGGGGGAGGCAGCCCCGCGAGCGGTGGGCCGGACGGGAGACGGCCTGCCGGTGGGCGACGTGGCGGAGCCGATGGCGGCGAGCGAGGCACAGTGGGCACGAACAGACCGGCGCCCTCTCTACCGCAGTCCCTGGGCGTACCTTGCCCTCTTGGTGCCAGCCCTGGTCGTCGGCGCCGGCGTCGCCTACCGGCGCTGGAGGTCCGAGGCTGCGCCGTCGTCGGACGAAACGGCTGCCCTCGATGAAGAAACGAACCGCCTCCAGGTGGCGCGTCGCCGCCTGCAAGCGGGGCCCGACGCGGCGTTCTATGATGCCGTGACGCGTGCGCTCCGGGCCTTCCTCGCGGAACGGCTGGGGCGGGACGGTCCCAACGACGTAACCCGGACGATACTGGATCGCCACCTGCCCCGACACGACGTTCCGCCGGACCTTCAGGACGCCCTCTACGATGTGCTCGACCGCTGTGACGAGGCCCAGTACGCGCCCCGTGCCGGCTCCGCAGCGCCCGAAGACGTGCTGGCCAACGCCCACGCCGTGCTCCGGCGACTCGACACCACACTACCACGGTCGGAGTCCACGGCCTCTCGCTCGTAGCCCCACCGTCGTCCCTGGCTAAGACCGCCCCTCCCATGCGCCTTCTCGCGGTTGTTCTCGGCGGACTTGGATTGATCATCGTCTCCCCGGTCTGCGCGCAGCCGTCGTCTGTCTCCCAACAATTTGAGGCCGCCAACGAGGCCTACGCCCAGGGCCAGTACGAGGACGCCGTAGGGGAATACCGGGCCGTTCTCGACGCCGGTCACGAGAGCGCAGCGCTCTACCACAACTTGGGCAACGCCTTCGTGCGCCTCGACCGCACGGGGCCGGCCGTCTGGGCCTACGAACGAGGACGTCGCCTCCAGCCTAGGAACCCGCGCCTGCAGCATAACCTGGAATACGTCCGTCGGCGTGCCGAGCTTCCGCGGCGTGGGGGGACGTCCAGTGGCCTCGCGGCCCTCGTGGTGGGATGGTCGCCCCTGCTGCTGTTCAGCATTGGGGTGCTGGCCCTGTGTGCCGGAGGGCTCGGGGCCGTGGTGCGGTGGGGCACGAGCCGGGCGGGCGCATGGCGGGGCCCAGCCATAAGGGGGCTGATCGGGGGGGGAGTGCTGCTCGCCGCCATTGCGCTAGGCACTTCGTACGTGCAGGCTCAAGAGCGTCGGGCCGTCGTGGTGGATGAGGGGGCGGCGCTCCGCTCCGCTCCCGCCGACACGGCGGCCTCCGATTCGACCCTTCGTTCGGGGACGCTCGTGAAGCCCGAGGCCGAGCGAAATGGGTGGACCCGCGTACGGCTTGGGGAGCGAACCGAGGGCTGGATTGCGCCCGGTACGCTGGCGGAAATATAACACAAAGCGGGATCTGAAGCGGGGCCGACCCGTTCGTTTGGTAGATATAATTCGCACATGTGTCGGGCCCATCTTTTGGGCTTCGGACCGGGTCCGGCCGGCACTCCCCTGACCAGCGTTCTCACGCCATGCCGACGGGCCACTTTGCCATTGGCGACCTTTCTTTCTCGTTCGAGGGCTCCCTCGAGGAACTGGCGCACTGCCAGGAGATTGTCCGCGAAATCGAGCGCGCGGAGCATCGGCTTCGTCGGGCGTCGGGGGCGGAAGAGGTGGTCGTGATCTATGATCAGGACCTCGAAGGCGAGCGCGGCACGTTCGACAAGATGCGGCTCCGCGCGTACGACGACGAGCACAACTACACGCTCGACCTGGGGGTGACGGACACCAATCCGCTCGGCATTTACGTCGGGTACGATCAGAACATCGAGGTTTACAACCGGGACACCGGAGAGACGTGGCAGATTACCCCGGAGGGCGACCCGGTCAAATCGGATGAGGACGGGTCCGGGGCGGACCCGCGAGAGGAGCCGACCGCCCGAGATGCGGACACGTCGCGGCGGCCCTCTTCTTCCTCTACACGATCCACGGAGCCGGCATCGTCCGAGGGGCCGTCCCAGGCTGAAATTGACCGGGCCGCGGAGGTGCTTGTCAACCGCGTGCGACAACAGCCGCCCGAACAACGGGTGGGCGATACCACCATTCCGGATGGGCCGCTCGGGGAGAAGCTCATCGGGTTCGCCACGTACTGTGGGCGCGGCGAGGGGTACCTAAACCGCGTGCTCGACGTGAAGAGCGTCTCCGCGGTCGATGCGTTGACCGTGGGGCAGGTGCCGGACGTGCTCGCCATGATCAAGGACGAAGAGACGCTTCGCCAGAACGAGAGCTTCGAGCCGGATAATGACCTTCCCTTCTAAAAAGGAACGGTCAGGTGTCGTCCTGGGTCAGTCGTGGCCTTGACAGTGTGACCGGCGGGTCCTCGCCGTTTTCTCCTGCAGGCGGGGCCTGGCTGCTTCCCGCTGGGCCCTTCCACACGAAGACGCGTCTCGCACCGAGGCAGCCCCGACTGGGATCCACGAGCCAACCTCAGTTAGATTGGGCTCTGCTGGGTGAACGCGTCTTGCTCCTCCGTCACGGTCTCGAGAAACCGGTCGAGGAGCGGCGAGTCGTTGTCGGGGCGGTGGACGAGACCCAGGGTGAGGGGCACGGTCGGCTCCACGATCTTCGCGTACCGCACCCCGGGGCGCTGAATTTGTACGTTCGAGGCATGGGCGATGGACACCCCCAGCCCGGCCTCTACGAGCCCCAAAAAGCTCTCTCCCCGCTCAATCTCTTGAAGAATCTGCGGGGTGAACCCGGCCTCGTGGCAGGCGCGCACGTAGGCGTCATGAATGCGGGGCGCCCCGCTCCGTGCCCAGATCACGTGCGGCTCGCCCTCAAGTTCACGGAGGGGCACGGACGCCCGCTCGGCGAGGCGATGGCCTGCTGGCACCACCACCACCATCGGGGCCGTGAAGAGGGGCTGCACCCGCAGGCCACGCTCGTTAATCGGTAGAAACAGGAACCCGGCGTCCGTCTCCTCGCCCCGGAGGGCGTTCACCTGTTCGCGGGTCGTCTGCTCCACCAGGTCGAGCTCCCCGTGGGGGCGTTCGGACCGAAAGGTCTTGATAATGGCGGGGAGCCCGCTCCGCATTGCGGTCGCCTCGTAGGTGATGGTGAGCAGGCCCGCCAGTCCGTCCCGCGCCGCGCGTGCCACGGACTCTGCACGCCGCGCCTCGCGGAGCACCCGCTTCGCGTAGGGGAGGAAGGTGCGGCCTGCTTCGGTCAACTCCACGCCCCCGGAGGCCCGGTCGAAGAGGGCGACCCCGATCTCCTCCTCAAACGCCTTGATCTGCTGGCTCAGGGTGGACTGGGCGACGAAGACGGCGTCGGCGGCGCGGCCGAAGTGTAGTTCGTCGGCGAGGGCTGTGAAGTATCGCAGGTGACGAAGTTCCATTACGCAGGATCCCGGGGGAGCCGAGGGGAAAGTACGGGAGAGAGCTGGTCAAAAGGGCTCATACGAACGATCGATAGCGTCGATCGGTCCGAGCGAAAAACTCCATGAAACGGCATCAAGGAGGCGCTCCTATCACCTCATGGAGAAAAAAGAGACGGACCACTGCGCGTTACATTGCCGTAATCCGCTCTTTTCCACGTCTTCGCCGTTCTCCAAAACCCAATCGACCACCACGAATAGATGACGGTATTTTCGGCCGCCCTCTTGCTCTTTCTGGTCATGGATCCGTTCGGAAATGTCCCGGTGTTCCTCTCGGTCTTGCGTCCAGTGAAGCAGGGACGTCGACGGTGGGTCATCGCCCGAGAGTTGTTGATTGCACTGGGGTTCCTAGTGGTTTTTCTGTTCGGCGGCCAGTATTTACTCGCGGCCATTGGCATCTCGGAGTCGTCCGTGACGGTGGCGGGGGGCATCATCCTCTTTCTGATTGCGCTCCGCATGGTGTTTCCGTCGCCCGGCGGCGTGTTTGCGGAGGATGCGGAGCAGGCAAGTGACGCCCCGATCCTCGTGCCGCTCGCCGTCCCGCTCGTGGCGGGTCCGTCGGCTCTGGCGTCGGTGCTATTCATCATGAGCAAGGACCCGACACGTTGGCTGGAGTGGCTGGCCGCGCTCGTCGGGGCGTGGGCGGCCACCGGTGCTGTTCTGCTTCTGGCCCCCAATCTGTCGCGTCTCCTCGGCAACCGTGGGCTGGTGGCGACGGAGCGGCTCATGGGAATGGTGCTCACCGCGATTGCATCGAAAATGGTACTGGGCGGCGTCGCGGAGTTCTTTGGGATCTAGCCTCTGCTGTCCCACGCTCGTCTCCGCCCTCGTTCTGTTCTCCTCACTACTCCCCCTACGCCTGTGACACTGTGGTCACGTCAAGGAGCCGTCCTTGGGACGTGCACCCTGGCCTTCTTTGCGACGATGGTCGCGCGACTCGTCATCAGTCCGGTCGTTCCCTCCATCAGCGACGCATTTTCGGTGCCCAACGGCGCGATTGGGCTTGCCCTGACGGGGATGTGGCTGGGGTACGCCCTGTCGCAGTTTCCGAGTGGCCTGCTGGCCGACCGCTACGGGGAGCGGCGCATCATCCTCGTGGCGGTGGGTGGCACGGCAGTTGCGAGTACGCTTCTGGCCTTCGCCTCGTCCTACGCAATGTTTCTGCTGGGGACGGCCGTGCTGGGGACCGTGGCGGGGCTGCACTACAGCGTGGCCACGTCGCTCCTGACGCGCACCACCGATCAGATCGGGACGGCTATCGGCATTCACACGGCCGGGGCGCCCGTGGCGGGGGTGTTGGCGCCGGTGGCCGCCGGGGCCGTCGGTGCGTGGATGGGGTGGCGGTGGGCCGTCGCCCTGGGGACCGTGTTTGCCATTCCCGTCGTGGCCCTCGTGGTCTATGTGGTGCGGGCACGGCCACCGGTGCGTCCGGACCAGTCGGTGTGGAGCCGGTTCAAGATCGGCCCCCTCACTGAGCTTCTACGCCGTCCGCCAATTGGCCGCACGGTCATCCTCTCGGCCGTAGGCATGTTTGTGTGGCAGGCCACGGCGTCGTTCCTGCCCACATTCTTCGTGGCGTACCACGGCTACACGGAAGCAACCGCCGGGGCGCTCTTCTCGGCGTACTTTCTGGTCCAGGGCGCGACCCAGCCCGGCCTCGGGGCGTTGTCGGACCGCATCGGGCGGGACCCGGCCGCCAGTCTTGCCATCGGGGTGGGCATCGTGGGGTATGGACTCCTGGTCGTGGGGACGGGCCTGAGCATGGCCATCGTATCGGTGGTGTGTGCGGGGCTCTCGATGGGATGGGGGGCTGCCCTCATGCCCAAGTTCATGGATCACCTGGACGAGCACGAGCGCAGTGCTGGGTTTGGGCTCGTCCGAACCGTCTACATGGTGCTGGGGGCGAGCGGGAGCGTCGTGACGGGGTTCGTAGCCGACGTCTTTGGGTGGGGCGTCGCGTTTCTGGTCCTCGTGCTGATGCTGGTGGGGATGATGGGAGCGCTGGTCCGGTCCACATGGCGGAACCGGACGGCACGACGGGCTCAGGCCCACGCTACATCCTAGGATTTCTCAACGCGTCCCGCGTCCTCTTTCTATGGAGTCGCTGCGTCCGATTCCCGTTTCGCCCGGCACCATTCTGTATGTTCTGGATCTGTTTGGCACGGCGGTCTTCGCGGTGTCCGGGGCGCTGGCGGCCGGCCAGCGGCGCATGGATCTCTTCGGGGCCTTGGTGATTGCGGCGGTGACGGCCGTCGGGGGCGGCACGATTCGCGACTTGATTCTGGACCGACACCCGGTCTTCTGGATCCAGGACCTGCGGTACCTCGCGGTGATCGCCGGGGCGGGAGGGCTCACCTTCGCCTACACGTCCGTCTTCCGGCCCCCCCGGCAGTCGTTGGAGGTGGCCGACGCGTTCGGGCTGGCGGTGTTCTCGGTCGTTGGGGCCCGTGTTGCGCTCGGCGTGGGGGCGCCGCCGGTCGTGGTCGTGATCATGAGTGCCGTCACGGCCACGGTGGGCGGGATGGTGCGGGACGTGCTCTGCGACGAAACGCCCCTCATTCTGCGAGAAGAGATCTACGCGACGGCGGCCCTGTCCGGGGGCGTGCTCTATCTGGGCCTCCGGGCCGCGGCGCTTCCGGAGGCGGCGGTGGCGGGCCTCACGATCGTCACGGTGTCGGCCGTGCGCCTGGCCGCGCTCCGGTGGGAAGTGCACCTTCCCTCGTTTCGTGTGGAGGAGGCGGGGTAGGCCGGCATGAAGTCCCCCCGTGGCGGGGGGGCAGGTCAGTGTTTCTGGTAGCGGTTCGTCACTGCTCCCGCCAGCAGTCCTGCCGTAAGGAGGCCGTAGCCGAGAAGCGTTGCCGCTGAGGCCTGGGCTACGCCCCCGAAGTCGAGTACCGCCTGCTGGTTGGCCAACCCCACGTACCAGAGCACGAGGTAGACGACCTCAAAGAGACGAGGGGTTCCGGACAGGCGTCCGGCGGCCAGGCCGAGCGCCGGCACGAAGAGGACGCCCACGAGCGCCGCCCACTGCCCGCCCAGCAGGACGGGGCCGATCACCAGGGCGACGGCGGTTGCGGCCCCCACCGCCCATGCCGCGACGCGCTGGGCCCGCGGATAGACCGAGGTGGCCACCAGCGGCGCCACGCGACAGACCGTCTCGCGCACCCCGAGGTCCGACCATAGTGGCATGGGCCAGAGCCATGCGACCACGAGCAGGCCGGTGCTGGTGGGCCACCACAGCCCGGCGCCGACGAGGCCCAGCGCTCCTAGTTTCCAGGTCCACGACCGCCGCCGAAGGGCCCGTCGGCCCTCGGCGAGGAAAAGGCGGAGGGGCCGCAGTGAGCGGGCGGCCGAGAAGCGCCCGAGAGACGCGGAGCGAGGAGACGAGTCTGCGGTCGAGGGGGCCGGGGAAGCTGTCGGAGTGGAGGAGGGAGCCGTCCCCGTTGCGTTGGACGCATCCTCGTTTGGGTCGGGCAGGCCGGTGCCCATCTGTGCCCACCAGGCCGGGCTCGGGTCGAAGCGGCTGAACGGGAGGGCCGCTCCCGCAACGAGCACCGCGCTGCCCAGAATGAGCCCGGCGCGGTGGGCAACGAGGCGGGCGGTGGGGGCCACGCCGTCCCAGCGGAACGTTTTCAGCTGCTCGGCGGCATCCCGGTAGTACCCGAAGCTAAACATCGTCCCGATGTCGGCCTCCGGGTACTGCTCGAGCAGGGCCTGGGCCATGCTGTTATGGATTGTGCCCATGCCCAGCAGGTCTACTGGGGGGGAGCCAGAGAGGGGGGCAGTGACCGCCGCCATGGCGCCCATGAAGTAGAGAATGCCGCCGACGGTGCCCCGGAGGCCCGGCAGGCACTCAAACGCGAGGGCGAGAGCCGTTACGGCCGTCGCTGTAGGCACGACGAACAGGAAGAAGGGCGTCAGGAGCGGCCCGGGTGCCGGAAGGCCGTTGCCCCGTAGTACGAACAGAACCGCCAGGCTCAGGGCCATGCTGCCGGCCAAGAGCAGCAAAAACAACGTCCCGCTCGCCCACTTGCCGAGCAGAAACGTGACCGAGCGGACCGGGGCAGACGCCACGAGGGGCGCTGTACGAGCCTGTCGGTCGCGGGCGAGTGCACCTCGAACCAGGTAGAACCCGAAGAAGGTGAGCAGAAAGGCCGCGGTGAGGGCCAGCATCGTGCCCATCCAGGCGGCGTTCTCGACCCCGCGGTGCGAGCGGTCCGCGAGGGTGAGCTCGATCTGGCCGGTTAGGACCAAGTGGCCAATATAGATACAGGCCGCCACCATCATCAGAAGGCGGCGGTCCCGGAGGCGTGCCCGCAGGTCGGCCGCGGCGGTGTAGAGCCAGGCGCGTAGGATTGTCATCGGGGGGAGCCGGAGGCGTCGCTCAGAAGCGAGAGGTATGCGTCTTCCAGGGTGGGGGTGGCGGGCGATGCGTCCGCAGCGGGCTGGTGGTCCGCCACCGCGTGAACGCGGACGCCGTCCGGCTGGTGAGCCGCCTTCGTCACCGGATATTGATCCCGCACCGCTCCCAGTTCGCTCCGAGGCACGGCCCACTCCCAGACGTGATCGCGCACCCGGTCGATGAGGGCCTCCGGCGAAGAGGTAGCGGTCAGCCGCCCGTCGTTCATGATGGCGAGGCGCGTGGCCGTGGCCTCTACGTCCGACACGATGTGTGTGGACAGGAGCACGACCCGATCCTCGGCCAGGTCGGTGAGTAGGGTCCGGAAGCGCACGCGCTCCTCCGGGTCGAGGCCCACCGTCGGCTCGTCGGCCACCAGCAGGTCGGGGTCGTTCAGAAGAGCACAGGCGATGCCCACGCGCTGGGTCATCCCCCCTGAGAAGTCGCCGAGGGCCCGGTCGCGAGCGTCCTTCAGGCCCACGACTTCCACGAGCGTGTCGATCCGGGCCCGCGCCGCATCGCCCGGCAGTCCTTTGAGCGCCGCCATGTAATTCAAAAATTCCGTGGCGGTCAGTTCGGGGTATACCCCAAAATCCTGGGGGAGGTAGCCCAGGACGCGTCGCATCGCCGTGGGGTGTTTCGCGATGTCGGTCCCGTTCCAGTAAAGGGCCCCCGCCGTGGGCGTCGTGATGGTCGCGATAAGCTGCATAAGGGTCGACTTGCCCGCCCCGTTTGGACCAAGCAGCCCGATGAGACCCTCCGATACGGTCAGGGATACGTCCCGCACAGCCTGGGTGCCGTCGGCATAGGTTTTCGACACGTCGTCAATCTGGAGCTCCATCCGAAGGAGAGAGTAAGGCCCGAAAAAGACAAGTGGCGTAGCATCCGAAGTCCCCCACGGCTCTCTATATGATGAACCCCCGCGTGGGTTGGCTGGCACGCGACGAGCAGGAGGGCTCGTGCGATGGATGGAAGGTGCGGGCCCCCAAACTCCTGCCGGCCCCCTTCTTTTTCAGTCGCCGCGCGTGTCGGTCAGCGGCCTTCCCCGCTTCCATACAGAATCGGTCTGGACTTCCTCCTCGGAGTGCAGTTATTTTGGAGAGCCTAAGTACACCCTCGCACTGTGCAGGCCCCATTCATGTCCGCCCTGGAGCCCCACATTGTTGACCGCGACCGCACCACCGGCTGGATGGAGGTCATCTGCGGGTCGATGTTCAGCGGCAAGACCGAAGAGCTGATTCGTCGGCTACGCCGGGCCCGCATCGCGCGCCAGCACACCCGCGTCTTCAAACCGGCCCTCGACGAGCGCTACAGTGAGGACGAGGTGGTGTCGCACAACGAGAACTCCGTGACCACTACGCCAGTGGAGGGCCCGTCGCAGATCCGAGAGCTGGTTCAGGAGGCGGACGTCGTGGGCGTCGACGAGGCGCAATTCTTCGACGACGCCCTCGTGCCGACGTGTCAGTCGCTAGCCGAAGAAGGGCACCGCGTGATTGTGGTGGGGCTTGACACGGACTACCGCGCGGAGCCGTTCGACCCGATGCCCCAGCTTATGGCGGTGGCCGAGCATGTAACCAAGCTACACGCCGTCTGCGTGGTCTGTGGGGCGCCCGCCAACCACTCCCAGCGCATTGTGCCGGGTGAAGACCGGGTGCTGGTCGGCGCCACGGAGGCCTACGAGCCGCGGTGCCGGGCGTGCTTTGAGCCGGAGCCCGTCACGGTGACGCACCCCCGCCCCCACACGGAGGCGCTGCGGGAGGTGTCCACCGACGACGCGGAGGCGTTGACGAGCGAGGCGAGCCCGGAGGCAGTGGACGCGGCCTCGTCCGACGGAACGGCGGCCTGAGGAGCAGTGCCAACAACCGCCTGAGAGGCACGTATGAGTGCACCCTCAGTGTAATGCGGACGAACTCTGGCTTCGGTCCCATGCCCAACGCTCGCCCCCAGACGGTCCCGACCAATCCTCGTCGCCGCCGCACGCCGCAGCGCACCCCCCAACGGACCCCACAGCGCTCGCCCCAGCGGCAGCCCAAACAGCCGCCCAAGGTGCCGAGCCCGACGCGCCGAGAGCCGTCGACCCCGGACCCGCAGCGCCGGGAACCGAACTCCCCGGATCCGTCGTCGAACGTGGCCTAGCCGCCGCGGGCCGTGACCGGACCCGTTCCCTCTTTCTAGACACGCCTCCTCATGAACGGGTCCCCCGCAGACGCCTCTTCGCCTTCGCAACACGAACGGTTTGTTGCGGCCCTCCTCGACGGCATCATCGCGACGGGGCTGACTGCCCTGTTCGGGGGAGCCCCCTTGCTGGGCGGGCTCATGGGCGGACTCTATCTGGTCGCGCGGGATGGGTTCGAGGTTGGACCGCTGCGGTTCCGATCACCGGGAAAGTACGTGATGGGACTGGACCTCGTGCGCCTCGACGGGCGGCCGGTCTCCCTCGAAACGTCGGTCCAGCGCAACTGGATGCTTGGGCTCAGCTCTGTCGCCGGGGCATTCATCGTCATCCCCATCGTTGGTGGGGCCCTGGCGTCGCTCCTTTCGCTCGCGGGGCTCGGGCTCATCCTGCTCGAGGTCTACAACGTCTTTGCCGACCCCGTCGGCCGGCGGTGGGGCGACCGGCTGGGCAACACCAAGGTCGTGGCCGTCGGTGATGGGCTGGTGTGAGACGGGTCTCGCGGCGGTCGAGCAGCCCGTTTGCACGTCGACGTACAATTGACTTCCCCGAGGCAGCGCCGGTATATTAAGCGGGACGTCACCTGACGCCCGCGCTCCCTCTCAGGAAGAGGTCCGGTGCTGCTCCCCACTGTTTTTTCTTCATCCGTCCCCGCGTTCTTATGGACGAACAGCGATATCTGGTTACGGCGCGCAAGTATCGGCCCTCCCTCTTCAAGGAGGTCGTTGCGCAGGAGCACGTCACCGAGACGCTCAAGAACGCGATCCGGATGGAGCGGCTCGCACACGCCTACCTGTTTAGTGGCCCACGGGGGGTGGGAAAGACCACGGCGGCCCGTATTCTGGCAAAGGCCATCAACTGCGAGACCCCGAGAGAGGAACGCGAGGACGGCGCCGAGCCGTGTTGCGAGTGCGACTCGTGTGCATCGTTCGAGGAGGGCCGCAGCCTCAACGTCTTCGAGATGGACGCGGCCTCCAACAACAAGGTCGACGACATCCGCGAGCTGCGCGAGAAGGTCCGAATCCCCCCGCAGGGAGACCAGAAGAAGGTCTACATCCTCGACGAGGTGCACATGCTGTCGAAGCAGGCGTTCAACGCCCTGCTGAAGACGCTGGAGGAGCCGCCCGCCCACGCCCTCTTCATCTTCGCGACCACCGAGCCGCACAAGGTGCTGCCCACCATCCTCTCGCGGTGCCAGCGGTTCGACTTCCGCCGCATTCCGGTGCCGGAGATTGTACAGCGCCTGCGTGAGATCTGCGAGACGGAGGGTGTGGAGTCCGATGAGGAGAGCCTCATGCTGCTGGCCCGCAAGGGCAATGGGGCGCTCCGCGATGCCCTCTCGGCGTTCGACCAGGCCCTCTCGCTCTGTGGGGCCACGCTGGAGTACGGCGAGCTGACCCAGGCCCTCGGCGTGGTGGACCAGGACCTGTTCTTTCGCCTTACCGACCACGTCGCCGCGCAGGACACGGCGGGGATGATCGAGCTTGTGCGCCATGTGGTGCGCAGCGGGTACGACCTGCAAGAGATGCTGGTGGGGCTGGCCGAGCACCTGCGCAACCTACTGGTGGCCCACTCGCTGGGGGGAGAGGCGCTAGAGGAGGTTGCGGAGTCGACCCGCACCCGCTACGCCGACGAGGCCGAGCGTTTCGACGAGGCCGACCTGCTGCGCCTGCTCACCATGGCCGCGGACACGGAAGACGACATCAAGCAGAGCCCGCAGCCGCGCCTCACGCTGGAGACGACACTCCTCAAGATGGCACAGCTCCGCCGCTCGGCCGACCTCCGGGCGGTGCTCGAAAAGATCGACCGCCTGGAGCAGATGGCCGAGGACGGCGAGCTCCCCGAGGCCGTGCCGGGCGACGGGGCGACCGCGCCCGAAACGCCGTCGTCCCCGGCGGCGTCTCCTGAGTCCGCGGAGGCCGACGCGAGTGCGGAGGCCGAACGAGAGCAGTCCCCCGACGCGGCCGCCGAGCCCCTTCCCGACTACGGTCCCGATTCGGGAGACGCGACGGGCGTGTCGGACGACGCTTCCGCAGAGAACGAGACGTCCGGCGGTGCGCCGGCCGAAGATCATGAGGGGGAGGACGAGAGCTCGCGTGCGTCGGGGGAGGACGCCCCAAGCGAGGATGCTACGAGCGAGGATGCTACAAGCGAGGACGCCCCGGACTTCGGTGAGGAGGACCCCGACAACCAGGAGGACCCCGACGACCAGGACCAGCCGCCGTCTCCGGACGCCTCGTCCGGTGAGACGGGCGCGTCGGGGCCAGATCCGTCTGTCGAATACAACGACCTATTTGGCGCCCCGGCGCTGGGGGAAGGAGAGTCGTCGGACGGGGAAACGGCGTCGGGCACCACGGATGCTCAGGCCTCCACATCGGAGTCGATGTCGGGCGGGTCGGACGCCTCGCCCGCCGCGGTGGCGGAGCCGGCCGTGGCGTCCGGGGCCGGCGCCGATGGGGTGGCCACCGAGTGGCCCCAGGTCGTGCAGTCCGTGAAGGAAACCCACATCAGCCTCGGATCCTTGCTGGGCGAGGCCGAGCCCGTCGAGTACGTCGATGGCACGCTCACCGTCGCCGTCCCCCGAGCACTTCACCGCGACACCCTACGTGACCGGCGGCGCGTGCTGCTGCGCCACGTCACCGACACGGTGGCCCACACAGTTGACGACCTGCGGTTCGTCGTCGAGGCCACGAGCGAAGAGGACTCCACCGACACCGACGCGTCGGATGAGCCCCTCAGCCCCCGTGAACAGTTGACCCGGCTCCGCGACACCTA
The DNA here is from genome assembly GCF_947077765.1 of Salinibacter grassmerensis. Classification (NCBI taxonomy): domain Bacteria; kingdom Pseudomonadati; phylum Rhodothermota; class Rhodothermia; order Rhodothermales; family Salinibacteraceae; genus Salinibacter; species Salinibacter grassmerensis. The sequence continues at coordinate 44,713 of NZ_CAMTTF010000002.1, forward strand.
CCCGGCGCTCGACGTGCTCTTCGGTGAGTTTGGGGCCGAGCCGGTCTGGTAGCGGCACGGCGCCCCAGCCCTCACCCAAAAAGAGGGTGCGTCCACGATCAGGGATCGGTTGCGATCGATGTCCGTTGCACCCCTTTGTACAGACTTGAGGTCGTTCCCACTTCCGGCGAACGGCCTTCCCTCCCCACGAGTCTTCGAATTGAGATTACCCCTTAGCTATGGCTAACCCAGGAGGAATGAACATGCAGGACATGTTCGGGAAGATGATGGAGATGCAGGAAAAGATGAACGCCGCGCAGGACGAACTCGCGGACAAGACGGTGACCGCAGAGGCCGGCGGTGGCATGGTGAAAGTGACCGCCAACGGCGCGCAGGAAATTACGGGCATCGAGATTGACCGGGAGGCCGTCGACCCGGACGATCTGGAGCTTCTGGAGGACCTCGTCATCGCGGGCGTCAACAAGGCCCTCGAAGACGCGTCCGACATGGCCCAGGAAGAGATGAAGGACTCCATGGGCGGCATGCTGCCGCAGGGCATGGACCTCAGCCAGCTTGGCCTCTAGGCAGGTGCGGATGGCGAGTTGCGGGTGTCGAGTGATCCTGAAAGACCCCGCCATCCATAGTCGAACCTCGACATTCGAAATTCGAGATTGTCGCGATGCAGTACACCTCGGAGTCCGTCGAAACCCTGGTGGAGCAGTTCACGAAGCTGCCCACGATCGGGAAGAAGACGGCACGGCGACTGGCCAACTACGTCCTGAAGATGCCTCAGGAAGAGGTTGAGACCATCGCGAACGCGCTGACGTCCGTGAAGGAGGATGTGCAACGCTGCTCGACCTGCTACGTCGTGGCGGACCAGGACCCGTGTCCCATCTGCGGCTCGGACAAGCGCGACGCCTCAACGATCTGTGTCGTAGAGGAGTCGAGCGACCTGACCGCCATCGAGCAGACGAACGAGTACCGGGGTGTGTACCACGTGCTCGGCGGGGTTATCTCGCCGCTCGACGGCGTCGGCCCCGACGACCTCCGGGTGCACGAACTGGCCACACGCATCGACCCGTCCTTCGAAGACACGGCGGCCAACGCGGCCCCGGACTCCGAAGCCACGTCCGACGACGAAGCGGACGCGGACGAGTCTCCCCCGGAAAACGGGCAGGCGGACGAGTCGGGGTCGTCGGTCGATGAGGTGATTCTCGCCGTCAATCCCAACGTCGAGGGCGACACGACGGCGTACTACATCTCCCAGCTCCTCGAGCCGTTCGACGTCCGTGTCACACGCATTGCGCGTGGGTTGCCCATCGGCGGGGATTTGGAGTACGCCGACGAGGCAACCCTCTCGCGGGCGCTGGAGGGGCGCGGGCACGTCGATTAGTGTTCCTGGGCCTGCCCGACGCGCTCGTACCGTCCGGACCCTGCCAAGCCGACGACTGCACATGACGATTACGGTTCTCGGTGCTGGATCAATCGGAGCCCCCGTCGTCCGCGAGCTCTGCGCCCGAAGCGGCGAGGTGGACCAGGTGCAGGTCTGCGACACCCGGTCGCAGGCGCTGGAGCGCCTCCACGAACAGGTCGACGCCGACCAGTTTCTTCGCTCCTTCCAGGTTGACGTGCGCGACACTGGCGTGCTGTCCCAGATTGTGCAGGGCAGCGACTGCGTCATTAGTTGTGTGCCGGCGGAGTTCAACCCCGAATTGGCGGAGCTATGCCTCGACGCGGGAGTGCACTTCTGTGATCTTGGGGGGGACGACACCCTCGTGGATAAAGAGTTGGCACTCGACGAGCAGGCCCGTGAGAAGGGCGTCTGGATCGTCCCCAACTGCGGACTGGCCCCCGGCCTCGTGAACGTCGTGTGTCTGCACGGCATCGATCAGCTCGACCGGGCCGAGGCGGCCCATCTCCGCGTGGGCGACGTTCCCCTGCACCCGGAGCCCCCCTTCAACTTTCGCATCTCGTGGTCGGCCGAGCGCATCCTCGCGGACTATACAAACCCGGCGCAGTTGATCGAGAACGGGCAGGTCGTGGAGGCGGACGCCCTCTCGCGTGAGGAGGAAATTCAGTTTGAGAAGCCCTTCGGCACGATGGAGGCGTTCTGCACGCAGGGCGGGCTTTCCACCCTCACCGACACGCTGGCCGGGCGCGTAGAGGCCCTCGACCACAAGACGATCCGGTGGCCGGGCCACGCCCATCAGATGCGCTTTGTGCTCGGCCTCGGGCTTGCCGAAGAGCGGAAGATTGGGGTGCGCACGCATCTCACCTACCGCGACCTCTTGGTGCGCCGCATGCGAAAGCGTCTCGGCGGCGACTACGAGGACGCGGTGCTCATGCGGGTGTTGCTGCGGGGCGAGCAGGAAGGACGGCCCACGACGCTCGTCTACGAGATGATGGAGAAGTACGACGCGAAGACGGAGCAGACGGCCGTGATGCGCTGTACGGCCATCCCGACGGTCGTCTCGGCCCTGTTCCTGGCCCGCGAGGAGGCCGTCTCCACCGGCGGGGCCGACGTGCCGGAAAATGTGATCCCGCGCGATCAGTTTCTGCGGAAGGTGGCCGATCGCGGGCTTAACATTCAGAAGGAGCGGCACGACGATTTCCGAGAGGTCACCGCCAAGCGCCCCCTCGACGGCCGGCGGGCCTGACAGGCAGACTGCCCCAAACGGGGCACAGGATTTGCGGCATGTCGTTGCCCAGGACGGGTGATCGGCTCCCGTGCTTGACGAAAAAAACAGCACATCTTACATTCGAAGTGAAGACCGGTCAAGGCGGCACTCGGTCGCACACATCCAGTCCGCTACTCTTGCTCCCAGACGCAACGTCGCGCATCGGTAGGAACCGCTACAAGTCCCTTCAGACACGCACCGGGGCCTTCGCCCGAGTTTGGCCGGAGCACCGGTGCATGCCGTAGCATCTTGGAGCGTTCCTGAACCTGTGCCGTTGATCTCGTCAATACTGCCGTCTCCGGTCCTCTGCGTGGGTGTGCTGAGGGAGGGGCGCGTGTGCATGCTGACGACGGTGCTCTTCCTGATCGGGGGTCTTTTTGGGGACGGGCCGTCGGCACGAGCGCAGGAGGGGCCGCCGCCCGACACGACGGCCCCCGATACGGCCCGCCGCGTCCCGGTCCTGGATTCGGAGCGGCCGTCCCCTCTGTCCGAAGACAGTACGACGACTCTGGATCGGGCGGGCGGTGTCCGGGGAACCGAGAGTAGGTCCCTCTCGGCACCGTCCCCACCCCCCGATACAGGCGTCGTCGGCCGGTACCTGCCGGCGCGGCGCGAGCGGTCCGTCCGCCTGTTTGCGCGGACGTCCCCGTTTTTGGGGCCGCGCGCCCCCACCGCCGACGCACGCTCCGTCACGCTTGATTCCACTCAAAACCGATATGTCCTCACGGGCAGCACACATCGCCCGGAAAGCGTGGGGATGGACGAAGACGCGTACCGGCGTGAGCGCTACCGTGCCAACCTGCGTGAGAACTGGCGCACGCTCGCTGAGCAGCGCCAGCAGGAGGACACACGCGGTGGGTTTGGGGTGAACATGGTGGTCCCCGGTGGGCGAGAGAGTGCCTTCTCCACCGTCTTCGGCAAGCCGCAGGTGGACCTTCGGGTAAATGGCCAGGCCGACATCAATGCCGGGTTTAAGTACCGCAAGAGCGACCAGCAGGTCAATGTCACGGGAAACGCCAGTCAACTCAACCCGGACTTTAAGCAGGACCTGCGGCTCGGCATCACGGGCACGATCGGCGACAAGCTCCAGATCAACGTCGACTGGGACACGCAGAGCCAGTTTGACTACCAGAATCAGGTCAAGCTCGACTATACCGGCTACGAGGACGAAATCCTCCAGAGCGTCGAGGCGGGCAACGTGTCGATGCAGACGCCGTCGCAGCTCATCAGCGGGGGACAGAGTCTCTTCGGTATCAAGAGCGAGTTTCAGTTTGGCAACCTGAGCCTTACGACGATTGCGAGTCAGCAAGAGGGCCAGTCCAACAGCCTCAGCATTGAAGGGGGGGCCCAAGAGACGGAGTTTGACCTCAAGCCCACGGACTACGACGAGAACCGCCATTTCTTCCTCGGCTACTACTTCCGCAACAATTGGAACCGGGCCCACGAGGACCCGACGACGATCCGGACATTTGAGGGGTTCGACGAGATTACCGAGGTGGAGGTGTGGAAAATTACGCAGCGGGTGGGGAGCCAGGCAAATACCCGGCAGGCGGTGGCGGTGGTTGACCTAGGAGAAAGCGCCCAGCTGGTGAGCCAGGCGAACGGGTACACGGAGACCCTACTGCCTGTACCGGACGAAGATCAGTACGGCGAGGCCGACCTGGAGGCCCTCCGTGATGGAGAGCAACGGGCCTCATCCTATCTGAGCGACCCCGCCGCCATGGAGCAGCCCTTAGACACCCAGCAAGACCTCCACTCGGGCGAGTTCAAGCGGCTTACGCGGGGACAAGACTACCGGATTGATAGTCGGCTGGGTTTCCTGTCCCTCCAGCAACGGCTGCGGCCCGACGAGGCCCTGGCGGTGGCGTTTCGGTACCGGACGAACGACGGGACTGTGCGCACGGTCGGGGACTTCACGCAGGGGGGAACGACGGGCGGCATCAACGCCGACCGCCTCGTGGTGAAGCTGCTCCGCCCCACTGATCCGGTCGCGCCGGGACAGGACGGGACCGTGAACCCCGCCGCCTGGTTCCTGCAGCTCCGGAACGTGTACGACCTCTCGGGGCGGGACTTCAGTCCTGAGAATTTCGAGCTCGACGTGGAGTACCAGGCCTCCGGGCAGGGGGCACGGACCACGCTGCCGGACGTGGCCGGGCAAACCACGCTGCTTCAGGTGCTCGGGTTGGACCGGGTGGACCAGAACGGCGCGCCCAGTCCGGACGATCAGTTCGACTTCCTCCCGCAGACGATCAATGCGGACCAGGGGCTCCTCTATTTTCCCTACCTCCAGCCGTTTGGGGGGCGCATCCTGGACGCCGCGTCCCAGAACGGGAGTCAGGCGGCCGGGGAGCCCTTTGCGTTCGAGAACCTCTACACCAAGAAAAAAGCAAACGCCCGGAAAGAGGACACTCAGAAAGACGTCTACCGGATTCGGGGCGCGTACACGGGGGGCGCACAGCAATTCTACGACCTGGAGGCCTTCACCGGGCTGGTGGAGGGTTCGGTCGAGGTCACCTCGGGCGGCCAGACCCTGCAGGAGGGCGTCGATTACCGGGTGGACTACCAGGGTGGGACGGTCAACATCACCAACGAGTCGTACCTCACCGCCGGGCGGGACATCAAGATTGACTACGAAGAGAACAGCCTCACCAACATTCAGAAGAAAACCCTGCTCGGTGCGCGGGCCGACTGGTCGATGCGGGATCAGTTTTCGCTCGGGGGCACCGTCATGCGGCTGAGCCAGCAATCGCCCGTCGATAAGTTTCGCATCGGGCAGGAGCCGATCCAGAACACCATCTGGGGCCTGAACGGCTCGATGGACCTGCAGCCGCAATGGATCACGGAGGCGGTCGACGCCCTGCCGCTCGTCCAGACGCGGGCCGAAAGCCAGCTTTCGGTCTCCGGTGAGTTCGCACAGCTCCGCCCCGGACACACCACCACCGACGCGTACGAGCGGACCGTAGACCGGGTGGAGGGCAGCGAGACGGATCAGTACGCGTCGGACGAGCGCAACGGGGTCTCCTACATTGACGACTTCGAGGGCTTCGAGAACACCTTCTCCCTCCGCGAGCAGCCGGGCGCCTGGCAGGTAAGCGCGGCGCCCGACTCGACGGCCGATGCCGCCCCGCTCGACGGCGAGGTGCCGGGAACCTACGAAGACAACCGGCGGCGCACCCACTGGCGGGGCCGCCTCGGATGGTACCGGCTCAACGAAAACGTGCTGGAGTCCATCGGCACGGCGGGCGGAGGAGAGGCCACCGAGCTCATCGACACCGACGAGGTCTTCGTGGGGCGCGACACGCGGGGGGAAGCAAACCCGACCCTCCGCACACTCGACCTCCACTTCAATCCCTGGCAGCGCGGGCCCTACAACTACACGGAGAGGCTGGCGGACTTCTTTCGGGAGCCACAGAAGGTGTGGGGGGGCATCACACGCTCGCTCCCGGAGGGCTACACCGACTTTTCGGTGCAGAACGTCGAGTTCGTCGAGCTCATCGTGAAGGTGTACCCGGAGAACGGCGAGGTGACCGATGGGGCGCGTCTGTTCGTCGACCTCGGGACGATCTCGGAGGACGTGGTGCCGAACCAGCGCATCGACATGGAGGACGGGCTCTCCCTCAACTTCAACGAGGCGGATCTTGGGGATCTGAGTCGCATCCCCAATGCCGAGCCGGGAGGAGGTATCGACCTCCGCGGACGCCGGACCCAGGACCTGGGGCTGGACGGGCTCGTCTCTTACACCGATGGCACCTACGACGAGCGCCTGCTCGAACGGAGCTTCTATGCGGGCTTCGTCGAGTACGCGGACAGCCTGCGGGGGAGCATCGGGCAGCTTGGCCTGACTCCCGCCCAGCGGCAACGCCTGCGGGCAGAGATTGCACGCACCGCCGAGGACCCCTCGGCCGACGACTACCACTTCTACGAGAACGACCGCTTCTTCGAGGCCTCGGAGTTTTTTCCGGACGGGGCCTCGGTGCAGCAGCGCCTGAGCTGGTACCAGTCAGGGCACGAGCTCAATGGCTTTGAGTCGCAGAATGAGCTGGCCGAGGACGCGAGCGTGAAGCGGGGTGTGTCCCGCTCCCCGGACCGGGAGGCCCTCGATGGCGTGGGCAGCCAGATCAACATCGACAACAACTACTTCCAGTACGCCGTCCCGCTCGGCAACCTCGACCAGCGTGCCAGCACCGACCAGGGGCCGACGGACTACGTGGTGAGTCGGGTCGGGCAGGAGGAGGACTGGTACAAGGTTCGGATTCCAGTGCAGGACTTCACGCGTCAGGTGGGCTCCATCGAGAACTTCGACGACATCAAGTCCATCCGCCTGTGGACGACCGGGCACAAGGCCCCCGTGACGATGCGGTTTGCGTCTCTGGAGCTGGTGGGCAGCCAGTGGCGCGCCTCAGAGCCGGTGGCACAGCAGCCCGTGCAGGAGAACAGTGTCGTGGATGCGGGCGCGGGCGAGCTTCGGGTGGCCAGCATCAACAACGAGGAGGACCTCAGCTACGAGCCGCCCGCCGGGGCCGTGGTGGGGCAGAACCGCACGTCCCGCGGCGTGCAGCAGCAAAACCGCGAGCAGGCCCTCCTGCTGAACGTGGATCAGCTGGCCCCCGGGCGGCAGCGGGGCGTTTTCAAGACGTTCGGGCAGGGCCTCGACCTGCTCAAGTACTCAAACCTGCGCATGTACACCCACCTGCACGGGTCGTCGAGCAGTGGGCAGGTGAAGGACCGGCTCCGCGAGCACCTGCGGCTGTTTGTGCGCCTCGGGTCCGGGGAGACGGGCAACTACTACGAGTACGAGCAGCCCCTGGACCCGGGGGACGTGCCAATGGCGGAAGGGTCCCAAAACCTGTGGCCGGAGGAGTTCGAGATGAACCTCGTCCTCGAACGACTCAACCGACTCAAGCTCCTCCGCGACCAGAGCGGCGTTGCGACGGACTCGTCGTTCTCGAGCAACGACGTGAATCTAGACGTTGGCGACTTTGCACCGCCGGAAACGGTGCTTCGGGTGCGGGGCACGCCCTCCCTGCAAAACGTACAAACGGTTGTCGTCGGCGTGCGGCATGCGACGGCCCCCGAAGAGAATCCGCCGGTGCTGCAGGATTTTGAGGTGTGGCTGAATGAGCTGCGCGTGAGCGGGTTCGACGAGCAGAAGGGGTGGGCCGCCAACGCCAGCGCGAGCCTCGACCTTGCGGACTTTGCCTCGGTCGAGGGCAGCTTCCAGCGCCGGACGGACGGGTTCGGGGCGTTGTCCAGCACGCTGAGCGAGCGGGAGCAGTCCGACAACACGAGTTGGAACGTCCGTGCCAACCTCAACCTCGACTCGTTTTTGCCCGCGGACCAGGGCTGGCGCATCCCGGTCACCATGCAGGTGCAGTCGAACCGCACCACCCCTCGCTTCGACCCCAACCGCGGAGACGTGGAGATCCAGAGCGTGGTCCGGCAGTTCGACGCCGTCCCGGACAGTACGCTGGAGAGTCGGTACAGCAGTCAGTACGGGGACCTTGGGACTGAAGAGATTCGCCGCCGGTTAAAGGACAGCGTGCGCACGGCGGCCGAGACGCGCAGCCTGCGCCGCACGATGACGGCCGACGTATCGAAACAGGGGTCCGATTCGTGGTGGCTCCAAAAGACCGTCGACGGCCTCTCGCTGAGCTTCTCCTACCTCGACCAGTCGCGGCGCAACCCGCAGAGTCAACTCAACGATCGGTGGAGCTGGACGGGAGACGTGCAGTACCAACTTAGCTTCGGGCAACCCCGGACCGTGGATCCCTTTGGCTTCCTCCCCGACGCGCCAGTGCTCGGCACGCTGGCGGGACTCTCGTTCAACTATGTGCCCCGGTCACTCTCGTTTTCGATGAGTGCGGATCGGGAGGCCCGGACGACCCGAAGCCGCCCGTCGGGCCTCCGGAGCACGCGCAGCCAGCCATATCGAATTGCCTATCCCCTTCGGGAGCAGCAGCAATTCGACCACCGTCGCAATTTCAGTCTCCAGTACGACCCCTTCGGCTTTCTGAGCCTGAGCTTCGACACCAACACGCGCCAGAACTTCGACGATGCCGCCTCGCGGAACCAGACGAACGTCATCATCAACGGCGAGAGTGTCCGGGACACGGTGCTCACCGACATTGGCATTCCCCGCGACAGCACCGCGGACTTCTTCGACAGTCTAGGGGACTACGGGCTGGACGGCCGCGACATCACCGCGGCCGATGAGGGCGAGACGGTGTTTTTCGAGAGCCGGCTGTTCCGCCGGTCGGAGCTCGACGTGTTTCGGGACCTGCTGGTGGGGCGGGTGAGTCCGCGCACGAACAACTACCAGCACCGGTTCTCGGCCACCCTGAGCATGGGATGGACCGACCGGCCGTGGCTCAACTGGGTCGACCTGCAGGACGTCTCCTACCAATCGTCGTTTCAGTGGTCGAACGGGCCGCAGGAAAGCCTGCAGGGCGCCAGCGTCCGGAACTCCCTCACGCTGCGCACGGGGGCGACCCTGCGGCCCAACCGGGTGTGGGAGCGGTTTGGGTTCTTTGAGCGGCTGAAGGAGGCGCAGCGCCAGTCGGGCCAAGATGATCGTGGGGACGGTGGCGATGGACGGTCCGCCGGGGCGAACGGGGACGAGCGGGACGAGGGAGGGGACGGAGAGGCGTCGGAGGACGACGGCCTAGATTGGGAGGACGTCCCCCTCCCGAGTCCCACGGGGGTACTGCGGGGACTGGCCCTCATGGTGCTCGATATCAACGACTTTAGCGTCAACTACAACGGCGACTGGAGCGCCCGCTCCTCCAACATAGGAAGCTTGAATTCGGACTCGACGGACGTAGATGTGCACTACCGCCTGTTTGACGCGGTGCGAGGAGACGGACCGTCGGTCGGCTACCGGCTCGGGCTCGAACGCTCCATCGGCCCGGGAGAGCGTGTGCTGGACTCGCGGTTTCAGGTGTCGGACGCCCTCAGCAACACCCACCGCTTGGAGGGGCGCACTGCCCTGAGCCCGAGCCCGTCCTTCCAGATCGACCTGAGCTGGAACGTGGAGTGGCGCACCCAGACCGATCGGACCTTCCGAACAGGCAACGGCGAAGACGGCGGCGGAGGGCAAGACGGGCCCTTCACGACCGAGAGCGGCGACAATTCGGCGTCGGTGTGGGGCTTCGGGTCCGTGGTGTCGCTTGTGGAAGAGCAGGCTCGTCGACTGTCGGAGGGGAGTGGATCCGGAGAGGCGCTCCCCGCCGACGAGGTGCCCCTTACCAACGCCTCCGTCGCGGATGACTTCAAATCGGCCTACCTGACCGGGGGCGGGAGCGTGGGGGCACACGGGTTCGCGCCGTTTCCCCTGCCCGGCTGGAATGTCCGCTACTCGGGGCTGGCCGACTGGCCCCTGCTCGGCCGCATTATGGAAAGCGCGTCCCTCCGCCACAGCTATAACGCGGAGTATCGATCCAGCTATTCGACCGACACGCGGGCCGGCGGCGAAGAAGAGGCCCCGAGTGGACAGACGTTTCTGAATCCGGAGTTCAAGGTCGGGTCGTCCCGCGTCAGTGAGCAGTTTCGGCCGCTCCTCGGGGTCAGCATCACCTGGCCCGGCAACCTGGAGACGAGCGTCGAGTGGAGCAAGCAGACCGAGACGTACCTTCGCACGGCGAACCTGAAGGTCGAAGAGGTGCAGACGAATCAGCTCTCCGGGAGCGTCTCCTACCGGAAGCAGGGGATACGCATTCCTGTACTCGGGCTTGGGCGCCTCGAAAACCAGATCCGGTTTTCGCTTACCGTGTCCCGGTCGGTCAACGACGAGCGGAGCTACAACCTGCGCGGGGCGCTCGCAGACGTTGACGCAGGGGGATCGGTCGATCCGAGCCAGGTGACCGATCCGACCAACGACTACGTTCAGGTCCGAAAGCAGACGACCCGCATCCAGGTGACCCCCGAGCTCACCTATAGGCTTAGCGACCGGGTCACGGGGGAGCTGCTGGTCGAGTACGAACGGTTCAACGGCGACAACCGGCAGCCCTCTTACACACGCGTCAATGGGGGCTTCAACGTTAGCGTAAGCATCTCACAAAACTAAGTCCCTCAACAAAACCAGGCCGGGTGTGCCAAGTACGGTTGGGGCCTACGAAGCGTCCCATATACTGCCCTGTCCGCAGAGATGTCGTCGTCCGCTCAGAACGAGATTGTTGCGTGCCACCTTGGCCGGGTCTCCTACGAGCAGGCGCAGGCCCTGCAGGGGCGGGTCCAAGAGCGCCTCATCGCGGCGAAACGGGCCGATCCGCCGGAGTCGGAGCCTCACGTGCTACTTCTGCTGGAGCATCCCCCGGTCTATACCCTCGGCAAGAGTGGGGAGGCAGAGAACCTGCTCGTGTCACAGGAACGGCTCGAAGAAGTCGGGGCCACGTTTCACCGCATCGGGCGTGGGGGCGATGTCACCTTCCACGGTCCCGGTCAGCTGGTGGGGTATCCACTGTTCGACCTCGATCGTTTCTTTACCGACCTGGGCCGGTACCTGCGTACGCTTGAGGAGGCGATCATCCGTACCTGTGCCGAGTATGGCGTGACGGGCACGCGAGTGGACGGGCGGACCGGGGTATGGGTTGGGCCCGACGAGCGGGGACTGGAGCGCAAAATCTGCGCGATGGGGGTCCGCTGCAGCCGGTGGGTAACGATGCACGGCTTCGCTCTCAACGTGACCACCGACCTCGACTACTTCGACCACATCGTGCCGTGTGGCATCGACGACCGCGGCGTCACGTCGCTGGCGGCGGAGACCGACGCGTCGGGGACGGTAGACGATGTGTGTGGACCCGTGACGGAGCATTTTTCTGCCCTGTTCGACGCGGAGGTGACGACGCGTCACGGTGCCGATGCCCGGTCGTTTCTGAGGGAGCTTACAGGAGAACGCGTCGAAGCACCTCGGCAGTAGGAGGTTATTCCACCGCAGAGGCCCCATCCACCGCCTGGGGCCCGTGTGGGGTCCCTCAGCCGCGCAGCTGCGACCCGCGATGTTCTCATTCCGTCGGGGCCGCCTCTTTGCCCTCGGTTATTGCGTCCACGTCTACGGGCGGCAGGTCGTGGTACCAGTCGTGGTGGGGGGACCACTCACCACATGCGTGGCATTGCGTTTCGCGCCACACCGTGCCGCACTCGGGGCACTGGCCCTGCGTGTCGAACGTGTGCCAGGAATGCCCACACTCACAGATCCACGTTGCACTCGACGGGGGCTCCCATTCGCACTTGGGGCAGTAAATCTCCATGGCGCGGGGGATGTGGAACGGAAATGAGGAAGCGGGTTCTGGTTGACAAGGCCGTCGCCGGTGAATACCCTACTGCCGATGTACGCCGTGAGCCGTGCGCTGTGAAGCGCCCTCAAGGGCGGCGTACTGCAGGGCGCACGCGTCGCTCCTCACGCGTCACGGTCCGCGGCGCACGCATCCATCGCCTTACTTCTCTCCTTGCTTCGCTCCTCCACCATGCCGATGTTTGATGCCGACAACTTCACCACGCGTCTTCTCGCCGAGTCGCTGTTCTACGATATCGAGTACGGCCTCGTGGGGAGCGTAAGCCTCGTCGATGCGGAGGCGGAGCGGGAGCTCTACCTTGCATCCTTCATGCCGGACGACGGGACGTACCTGGTGGAGGAGGCGACGGCGTGGGAGAGCGAGCCGACGCTGGACGAGGACACGGACGTGGCCTACGCCCTCGCCGTCGACAGCGACGTGCATGGGCGCTACGAGGTGCCGGAGGCCGCGGCGCAGTCGCTCCTGGAGCTGGCCCGTGAGCACGACCTCCTGCCGAGCGTCACCGTGCTGTTCGAAGACGAAGAACTGTGATGGTGGGCGGGCGCACGGATGCGGAGTTCAGTTCCGCTATCCCCCCGTGAGCGTCGCCCACGCCAGCAGGGTCCAGCCCATGATGAAGGCAACGCCCCCGAGCGGGGTAATTGCGCCGAGCCAGCCCGTGTCGCTGAGGACGAGCACGTACAGGCTGCCCGAGAAGACCACGATGCCGGCGACGAAGCAGTAGCCGGCCCAGTGTAGGGATGGCCCCCAGCCCTGCGCGGCGGCCCAGCCCACGAAGAGGAGGGCCAGGGCGTGGTACATCTGATACTGCACCCCCGTCCGGAAGGTCTCGATTCGCTCCGGCGACACCCGCCCTTCGAGGCCATGCGCACCGAAGGCCCCGAGAACAACGGCCATGCCGGCCGCGATGGCACCAAGTCCAAAAAACACACGGGGCATTGTCGATCGGGGCGTCACGGATGGACAGGATGGACAGGTTACGCCGGGTCCGAGGACTTCTGCAGAAGGTCTTGCAGGAGGTCGAGGTCCGAGGCGTCGCCGTCCTCGGGCACGATCTCCGAGTCGGCCTCCCCCCAGAGGCGATCGATGCGGTAGTGCTCCCGTTTCTCGGGGAGGAAGACGTGCGCGACCACGTCCACGTAATCGAGCACGACCCACTGGAGGTGATCCGTGCCTTCCCGCTTCCAGGGCCGCTCCCCACATGTTGCCTCCACCTGGTCTGCGATGCCGTTGGCGATGGCCTTCACCTGGAGGTCCGACTCGCCGGTGCCGAGGACGAAGAAATCCGCCATGCTACTCACCTCCCGCAGATCGATTACACTGATGTCCATCGCCCGCTTGTCGGCCATGGCGTCCACGATCCGTGCGGCGAGCACAGGGCTGGGGTTCTCGGGGGTTCGGCGGAGAGAGGGGTCTGCGGAGGATGTCTGGTCGGGGGAAGCCATATGGTCAGGACATTAGTGTAGGGAGTCGTGAGGGAAAACGGGTACACGCCGAATGCAGGCTAGGGCGTCTCCTGAAACGGACGAAGTTGTGCGTAGTCGCGGCCGAGGATCACAGAAGCATCGAGATAATATTCCGGCTTGATGTTCTGACGCACACGGGACGACGGAATACCAAGCGCCTCCGCCACGTTCCGTGCGGCCTCAGGGTTGCCGACCCGGTCGATCACGACCGACTGGTCCTGATCGAACGACGAGTGGTTGCCCACGTCGACCACGTCGAAGCCCTGGTCGCGGAGGTACTGCGTGGTCCGCTCGGCAAGGTGATCGACCCCGGCGCCGTTGCGCACCTCCACCTGAATGATCCGGCCCACCAATTGCGAGGTGTCGGAGGCGGGGCGCTCCGGGCTCGGGCCCGTAAAGACGGCTCGACTCGCAAAGGCGTACAGCAGGACCGCCGCGCCCAGTCCGGCCGCCACGAGCGCCGCGTTCAGCAGTCCGTTGGTGAAGCGGGAGGACCATTGGGCCATGAGCGCCGGGGCAACCAGGCCGATCCGGTGGGAGGCCTACGTGTAGGCCGCCGTGCGCACCGATCGGCACCGAGGGGAGAGTGTAGCTCAGTTCGGCAGCAGGGGAGCGGTAGAGGAAAAGGCGCTCCGCCGGTGCCGGTATCCGTACGGGCTTGCGTACCGTCCGTGCGGACTCTGCTGCACCTGGAAGTGGATTTTCATGTTGTCGGACGGCTTGTAGGCCACCTCCGCGTTGCGGAGAAAGACCTTCGCCTCCTGATTGCCAAAGGCATTGTTGCTGGCGAGCGGGTGGGACACGCCCACGTCCACTCGGGCGGCCAGATCGGAGTTGAACTGCCACATCATGGAGTTGGTGTACATGCCCGCCGAGGACGTATTGCCGCCAAACGAGGAGAACGACATCTGGTAGCTGTGGCTCATCCGGAAGTCCTCAGCCCCGAACAGGTTGCCAAGGGCATCGGTCGCGTCCGAGCCCGTGTCGTACAGCTGGGTGACGACCGAGGAGTTTTTCTGGGCCGTTTCGCGAAGCTGAGCGTGCGCCGGAGCGGTGGCGCTCAGCACAAACACGAGACACAAGAGGGGCAGAATCGTGCGCATGAGAACTTCGTCCGTCGGTGTGGAGACGTTGCGAAGGGTAGCTCGAAGATACCCATGTGTAGTACCTCAGGGCAGCCGGTTTGTTCGCGCTTCATTCTGGGGGAGGATCCAGGCCCAGGACGGTTCGTGCGAGGGAGACAGTCAAATGCCCATGTCGATTCGGTATTGAACCCCAAAACGGCCCCATGCTTGTGCTCGGGATTGAATCGTCGTGTGATGACACGGCCGCGGCCGTGTGGGACGATGGCACGGTGCGGTCAAACGTCGTGTCGTCGCAGGCGGACCTTCACGAGGACTATGGCGGTGTGGTGCCGGAGTTGGCCTCCCGCAACCACCAGCGGCTCATCGTGCCCGTCGTGCAGCGGGCCCTTGCCGAGGCGGACACGGACGCCGGTGCACTCGACGCCATTGCGGGCACCTACGGACCGGGACTGCCGGGCTCTCTTCTAGTGGGGCTCAGCTTTGCGAAGGCGTTTGCGCAGGGGCTCGACGTGCCCCTGATTGGGGTGAACCATCTGGAAGGGCACGTCCACTCGGTCGACCTGGGGCCGATCCCCCCGGACCGTCCGTTCTTGTGTCTGGTCGTATCCGGCGGCCACACCGAGCTCGTGCACGTCGGCGAGCCCTTTCAGTATGAGGTGCTCGGACGTACCCGGGATGATGCGGCCGGCGAGGCGTTTGACAAGGTCGCGCAGCTGTTTGGGCTTGGGTACCCCGGCGGCCCCGACATTGATCGGCACGCCGAGTCCGGAGACCCAGCCTTCCACGACTTTCCCCGGAGCCGGCTCGACGACTTTGACTTTTCGTTCAGCGGCCTGAAGACCTCGGTCCTCTACTACCTCCGCGACCGGTCCGACGCGGAGCGCGAGCGCCTGCTCGACGACCACCTTGATGACCTGTGCGCGTCGGTGCAGGCGGCGGTGGTGGATGTGCTCGTCGATGGCCTGCGGCGCGCCGTCGCGGAGACG
This sequence comes from Salinibacter grassmerensis, assembly GCF_947077765.1. NCBI lineage: Bacteria > Pseudomonadati > Rhodothermota > Rhodothermia > Rhodothermales > Salinibacteraceae > Salinibacter > Salinibacter grassmerensis. The sequence continues at coordinate 60,197 of NZ_CAMTTF010000002.1, forward strand.
GGGGTTGAGCACGTGGCCGTGGTGGGGGGCGTGGCGGCCAACGGGGCGCTGCGGCGGCGGGTGGAGGCGCTTGGGCGCGACGAGGGGGGCGATGTGTCAGTGCCCAGCCTGGCGTACTGCATGGACAACGCGGCCATGATCGCGCAGGCTGGGGCCCAGCGCCTTGCGGCCGGCCACACGAGCCCGCCAACGCTGGACGTGCAGTCGAGCCTCCAGCTGTAGCCGGGGGCGATTCGTCGGGCCCGAAACGAGGCGACGAAGGGGAAGTATCTCTGGTTTGCCACTGCTGCCCTGGACGGTGGATCCTCGTCTGATCTGTCATTTCCTCACTGTTTTCCGTGCACGCTCGTCGTCGCTTTGGGCTCATCGTCGCCGTCCTCTTTATCGGGGGGCTCGCCGTCGGTGTGGGGGGCGCACTGGTCTTTGGGCCCAACACGGGTGGGTACGACGCGCCCCGCAGCGTGTACATTGCGCGTGGGGCGACGCTCGACGCGGCCATCGATTCGCTGGAGCAGGCCGACGTGCTCGTCGTGCCCGCCGCGTTTCGTCTCGTTGCCCAGGCGACCGGATGGGGGCAGCAGATCAAGCCGGGACACTACCGCATCGCCCCCCGTCGCTCCAACTACGCCCTGCTCGACAAGCTGCGACGGGGCCTGCAGGATCCGGTGCGCATCACGATTCCGCCCGGCGTGCAGCCCGACGATCTCACGTCGGTGTTGGGCCGGCGGCTCGAACGAGACGCCGACGCGTTCCGCACGGCCCTTCGCGACACGAGTCTCGCGGAGGAGCTAGACAGCACCCCCGCGCGGCTGTTCGGGTACATGCTCCCCGAGACGTACGAATTCTATTGGCAGACGCCCCCCGAGGCCGTCATCCAGCGCGTCAAGAAGGGGTTTGATCGCTTCTATGAACGGGAGCTCGCCGCCCGGGCCGACAGCCTCGGCCTCACCAAACGGGAGGTCGTCACGCTCGCCTCCATTGTGGAGTGGGAGGCCCTCGTCGACGCCGAGAAGCCGGCGATTGCGGGGGTCTACCTGAATCGCCTCGACCGCGGGTGGCCCCTCCAGGCCGACCCGACGATCCAGTACGTTCTGCTCGACACGAAGGGGGATCGCGTGGGGCGGGTGCTCTACAAGCATCTCGAGATCGACCACCCGTACAACACCTATCAGGTTCAGGGCCTGCCCCCCGGGCCCATCACGAACCCGTCGCCCTCCAGCCTGCGGGCCGCGGCCCATCCCGAGCAGCACGAGTACCTCTACTTTGCGGCCGACGGGACCGGCGGGCACACCTTCAGCCGCACGCTGCGAGAGCACAACCGGGCGGCGGAGAAGTACCAGCGGATGCTCGACGAACGGCGGTCAGACGGCACACCGTAAACACGGCGTCTCGCACGGATGGCGTAGGGCGCTTAGAACGAATAGCGAAAGCCCACCCGAACTTGGTTCCGGATGACATCTTCGTCGATGAACGGAACGTCAATCGCTTCGGACTCGTCGGGGGGCGTCACGCTCGAGTAGGGGACAAACTGGTCCTTCGAGCGCTCCTGCATCCAGGCGGCATTTAGGGAAAGCCGCTCGCTCAACGGGACACCAGCCCCTGCCGATAAGAACAAGCGTGAACGATCGGTTTCTTCTCCACTGGCGAGGGTGAAGTCAAACCCACGAGCCCCCGGACGGTACGCGATCCCGGTCCGCAGGGAGAGGCCGTTTTCCGAACGGTACTCGATGCCGCCCCGCCAGTTAACCACGTAGTCGTATTCCTCAAGATTCTCGTTCGTCACGTCGAACTCCGTCTCGTCGGCATCGAGACTTGTCTGTGACCAGTCAACGAACTCTACGTCGGCCGAGATCAGAAACGGGTCGCGCGTGTAGCTCACGCCCGTGCTGAGGCGCCACGGAGTTTGCAACTCGTACTGAAATTCCCCCCGGGCGGCGTCTTCGTCGGAATCGTCGCCGTAGGTCAGCGACCCATTTCCGAACTCGGTACGAATAAACGCGTCCGTGAACGTCTCGTCAATGGAGTACCAGGTGGGGGTCTCTACCGTGAACCCGAGCCGAACGTGCTTGGCTGCACTAGCCGAGAGGCCGAGACGAAGGTTGAAGCCCGTAAGGTCGGAGGTGAATCGCTCTCGGAAGAGCATGCTCCGGAAGCCCTCCAGTAGTCTGTTGCCCACGACGACGGAGTACCCGTCGCTGGAGCCGGGATTGGTCGCCGTCTCCGTCAGTTCATTCTCGAAAACGTACGTGCCGTACGAGATATTGGCGGATCCTCCAATCATTACGTCTGGGGCTACTTCAGCAGCGCCGGCGAAGCTGAATTCGTTCATGGAACCGCCCCGTGTCACCGTCCCGTCTTGCTGGATGCTTCGGCCTGGGGCAACGGCCTGAAGAAATGGATACTGGTCGTTCTGAAATCGAGAGTTGAAAAATTCAATGGCCCCTGCTTGGAAGGCGACGAAGGGGATGACGGGAAAGACATCAATGTTGATGGTGCCGTTGTCCTCTGAGGCGTCGAATTCCTCTCCGAACGGCAGAAACGTATCTGTGATCGAGCTGGCAGAACTTTCGCCGCTGTACGTCAGCTCCCGGTCGAACGCAGATGTCCGGTTGAAGCCGAGCGCAAAGACGAGCGATCCCTGTTTCGTATCCACATTGTAGATTCCCGTGAGGTGGCCGAGCCGCGTAGTCGCATTATTGCCGGTGTTCTGGGAGGAAGGCTGATAGGTGGATTCATCTCGACTGAGCAGTCCGCTGAGGCTCCCACTGATCTCCGACGCCTGGTAGTATCCAAGGCCCGCCGGGTTGGTGTAGGGCGCACTCGGGTCGGCCCACCCGCCTACGCCGCCAGCGCCGCTCATCCCGGTCGCACGTGTGCCCACCGCCGGAAATCGATTTGAGAAGCGGTACGCATCATCCGCTGTTTGTGCGGCGGCGATCGACGGAAACCACCCGAGAACGCCAACGAGGAGGAGCAGGGAGAGTCGAGAGCAAAACGACCGCGAAGGCATAGAACGGGTGTTGCTGTGTGACAGGGTGGGTCTGAGAGCCAGAGAGATGAAAGGCGGCTTCCGTCCCGAATGCGACGTGAGCGCTACTGATCGTCCTCATCACTCCGGCTGTTGCGATCCGACCCTCCTCGATCCGACCGGGACGACCGCGAGCCCCGGGAGGCCGAAGACGAGCGGTCCGAGCGCGATGACTCCGCACGGGAGGAAGACCGCGACGACCGAGAGGTTGACTGTGAGCGCGAGCGGCTCGAGGAACGAGATCGCTCGAACGAGAAGGGATCGGTCCGATCGGCGAAACCAGCGGCCTCGGACTGGGAGTGTCTCCAGTTCAGGGTGCGACGGGACGCCCGCTGCTCCTGCCGAAGGCGTTTTCGCTGCTGCTCGTAGCGGTCGATATCGAGGCGATCCGGGGTATAACGATCCAGGAGAAGCCGCTCGCCGCCGTCCTCGTTGGAGCGGGAGCCGCGGCTTGACCGAGAGCCCTCATGGTCCGACTGCTGGCCCGACCGTGCTCGTCTGTCGTTTGAATCCGAAGACCGCCGTCGCGCCTGTCGACGAGCGTCTCGGTCTGAGGAGCGACTGGACCGCCGCACCTCCGAGTCGCCGGCCCGGCGGTTTCGCCGGGTGCCGCGTGAGCGCGATCGGTTTCGAAGGGGGCGGTTCACCACCGTGCGGTCTCGGTCCACGGTGCGGCGGCCGATGCGTCCGCTTGACGACCGGGGCCGTTCACTCCGTGCCGAGCGGGCGCGTCGGCTTCGGTCGGTGCGTCTCGACCTTGACCGCCGTGCTGCCTCGCGCCTGTCCGACGAGCGCGGACCAATACGCCCGTCCGATTCGGCCTGGCGGGTCGCCACCGCCCGGTTATCGCTTCGAGACCGTGTCCCACGACGGTCGCCATTCGGGACGCCTTGGCCCACCGTTCCACCCCGCGGGCGATAGTCCCGCCCTTGTGTCTCATCCTCTAGGGTTCCCACGTAATACGAACTGCCGTAGCCGAACCCGTAGGCGGACCCGACGGGAGAGACGACCCCATACCGGTACCCGTAAAGCGGTCGCCCGAACGGGTCAACGTAGAGGGACCGATGGTACCGCGGCCGTACGGAAACGTACGGCGTTCCGAAGCGGAAAGAGAACGAAAACTGTGAGCCGTACGGGCGGTGGTAGAACGGATCGTGAAAGAACGGGTCGTGAAAGAACGGGTCGTGAAAGAACGGATCGTAATCCAACCGGCTATACGTCACGCCCCGGTCGTAAAAGTGGTAGTTGTATTCGTGCTGCGCGGTCTTTTTCAGCTTGGTTTGCCGACGAGTCTCCCGGCGGTACTCGCGCCGATACTCGTCGGCGTACTCCTCAGCGTACGGCTCCTCAGATTTCTGCTGCTCCACCTGCCGGTCCGTAGACGTGTCGGCGACCTTCAGCTGGGTGTAACAGCCCGTGAGGCCAAAAGCCAAAGCGCCGAGGACGAGAATGAATCCCATGTAGCGTGGTGAGGAGGGGCGAAACCAGTCAACGTATGCCATAGTGGGACACCTTCAGCCGCAGGTAGTTGTTAGAGCATTTGGGACTAGTGACACGCCGCGGAATGCCAAAAGTTGCAGCGGTGCAGCGTGGTCGTACTACCGGATGGAAACATGGAACGCAGATGGTTCTGTCTACACCTTCTGATCTTTGTAGCCGCTGGAACCGACCCGAAAGTAACAAGAATGGCGAAGACAGGCCGGTGATATGGGAAGACGCATGGTCGACGGACGTTGAGTTGCTCGCTGGCCCGAAATGCGATCGCCGTGAACACCGCCCCGGCCCGTTGATATCTGCGGGATAGGATTCCTATATTCAAATTTGTGTCACTAAACCCCAAGGCGACGTCCAACGTGCGTTGCCTCAGGGCCTCGTCCCTCGCTCGCTTCTCATCGGTCCTCAACGCCCCGAAAACATGGCAGACGCAGTCACGCCCCGTGATGAAGACTACTCGCAGTGGTACCAGGACGTCGTGCGCAACGGCCAACTGGCCGAAAACTCCCCCGCCCGTGGGTGCATGATCATCAAGCCCAACGGCATGGCCCTCTGGGAGAACATGCGCGACCAGCTGGACCAGATGTTCAAGGACACGGGCCACGAAAACTACTACTTCCCGCTCTTCATCCCGGAGCGCTACATGGAACGGGAGGCCGAGCACGTGGAGGGGTTCGCGAAGGAGTGCGCCGTGGTGACCCACTCCCGCCTCACGGAGGACGAGGACGGCGACCTGATTCCCGACCCGGAGTCGGAGCTGGGCGAGAACTACATTGTGCGCCCCACCTCCGAGACCATCATCTGGGATACGTACTCGAAGTGGATCCAGTCGTACCGCGACCTGCCGCTCCTGTACAATCAGTGGGCCAATGTCGTCCGGTGGGAGATGCGGCCGCGCCTCTTCCTGCGCACCGCCGAGTTCCTGTGGCAGGAGGGGCACACCGCCCACGCCACGGAGACGGGGGCGGTCGAGGAGGCCGAGCGGATGCTCGACGTCTACACCACCTTCGCCGAAGAGTACATGGCGATGCCGGTGCTTCAGGGGCGGAAGACGGAGAGTGAGCGCTTTCCCGGGGCAGTGGACACCTACTGCATCGAGGCGATGATGCAGGACGGCAAGGCGCTACAGGCCGGCACGAGCCACTTTCTGGGCCAGAACTTCGCGAAGGCCTTCGATTGCACCTTCACCAACGAGAACAACGAGGAGGAGCACGTGTGGGCCACCTCGTGGGGCGTGTCGACCCGCCTGATCGGCGGCCTTATCATGACCCACTCCGATGATCAGGGCCTCGTCTTGCCCCCTAAGCTGGCGCCGCATCAGGTCGTGATCGTGCCCCTCTTCTTCGACGACGACCAGGAGGGGCCGGTGATGGAGAAGTGCGAGCGCCTGCAGGAGATGTTGGAGGACCACGGCATCCGCGTGAAGATGGACCAGAATCACACGCAGAGTCCGGGCTGGCGCTTCAGCGAACACGAACTGCGCGGCGTGCCGCTCCGTCTCGCCATCGGGCCGCGCGACCTGGAAAACGACAACGTGGAGATGGCCCGCCGCGACACGCAGGAGAAGGAGGTGGTGCCACAGGCCGGCATCGCGGAGCGCGTGTCCGACGCGCTCGACGACATTCAGCATTCCCTCTACGAACGGGCACAGGACCGACAGGCAGACAACACCCGCGTCGCTGAGGACTACGACGAGTTCCGGGAGGTCATTGGGCGTGGGGGCTTCGCGTGGGCCCACTGGGACGGCACGCCGGAGACCGAAGAGCGGATCCAGGAGGAGACCTCCGCGACCATCCGCCTCATTCCCTTCGACCGTGAGGACCACGAGGAGGGAGAAGACATGCTCACGGGCGAGCCCTCGGACGGCCGCGTGCTGTTCGCGCAGGCATACTAGCGGCGTCCTGATTGTGCACGGCGGAGGAGGGGAGCCCTCTGAGACGCTCCAGAAATATGCACCGCCGTAACATTTTCTGGTGCTGTGCGTGGTTGAAAGGGACGAAGGGAGCGCCCGTCCGTCAATCACCGCCTACTGCCTTCGGTCACGATGAGCACTCCGCCGCTCGGCTCTGAGTCCGGCCGCCCCGAAGACGATCCTTCGGGAGGTCTCGGCGACGAGGGCCCGTCTGGACAGTCTGCGTCGGACCCGGACGAGGCCCGGGCCGCGGCCGAGGACGCCCTGGCGCAGATTGAAGCGATGGCCGACCTCGACGAAGAGCCGGACGTCGAGGCCGAGGATGAGCGAGAGACACCGCCCTCCGATTCGTCGTCCGACCCGACTGACCCGGGCGCATCCTCCTCGTCGGGTCCCCTCGAAGACCAGTGCGAGAACTGCGGTGCACTCCTGCACGGGCCGTACTGTTCAAAGTGCGGGCAGCGGGCCGCCGAACGGGTCGTTCCCATCTGGCACATGCTTAATGAGGCACTGGAGGCCGTCATTGAGCTCGACATGCGGGTGCTCTGGACCCTGCCCAAGTTCCTGTTTCTGCCCGGTCGGCTCACGAAAGAGTACATCAACGGGCGGCGCAAGCGCTACATCCGGCCCTTCCGGCTGTACCTGTTTACGACATTCGTCCTGTTCACCGTTCTTGCCCTCACCGCCGGAGGGGGCTTCCAGGTGCCCTTCAACCCGCAGATGTCCCCTGCGCAGGCGGACACGCTCCAGGCGGGGACGGTAGCGGCCGGAATGGACACGACCGCAGTGGCCTCGGCGCCCTGGTTCATGGGCAATCCGGAGCAGCGAGAGCGATGGGCGCGGTCGTTTCGTCAGAACCCAGGCACAGTGGATGTGCTGTTTGGGGACTCGGAGACACAGGCACGCCTGGAGCCACTCCTCCGGGCGAAGATCGCCGACGCCATTCGGAACCCCCGAGACCTGATCGGAAGCATGATTGACCGGGGGCCCTACGTCATGTTCTTGATGCTGCCCGTCTTTGCCTTTCTGCTCAAGCTGCTCTACATCCGGCGGGGGCGTCTCTACGTGGAGCATCTTATCTTCAGCCTCCACCTGCACGCATTTGCCTTTTTCGCCTTTACCGTCGGAATTCTTCTCGGCGAGATTGAGGCCCCGTGGGTCCAGACCGCGGCGACCTGGGTTGAGTTGGCGCCCCTCTTGTACCTCGTCGTCGCGATGGGACACGTCTACGATCAGGGCCTTATCAAATCGACGATCAAGGCATTCCTCCTGCTGTTCGTGTACTCGATCATGCTGTTGATCGGGTTCATCGTGCTCGCCCTCGCGGCCGTGGTGCTGATGTAGCGCCCCGGCAGACTGGAATCCCGCCAATGTAGATCCATGGCGTTTCCCAACCTGTCCCCCGATCCCACTGTGTCCCAGACCGATGCGTCCGGCGGGGTTGGCCTGTGGGCGGCTGTGGCCGTGAGCTACGTGGTGAGTCCCCTCGCCCTGCCCCCGCTGGTGTACGGATTGGTGCTGGCCCATGTGGGGGCGCCCTGGGCCGACGTGGCGTGGGGGGCAGGAATTGGATTCGTGTTTCTGTCCGTCGTGCCGCTCGCATACGTGGGAGGGATGCGCCTGCAGGGGCGGATCGAGTCGCTGGAGATCCGGGACCGGACGAAGCGCACCGAGCCGTTCCTGGTGGCGCTCGGGGCCAGCGGGACGGCACTGGCCACGGTGCTGGGCGTCGACGTTGCGGGGCGTTGGCTACTGGCGGCGCTGGTGGCGTGCCACGCCCTCAACACGACTTTCCTCTTTCTCATTACCACCCGCTGGAAAATCTCGGTGCACTGTGCGTCGGTGGCCGGGGCCGTCTCAACCCTTGCCTTCGTCCAGGGGCACGTGCCCGGGCAGCTTCTCACGGCCGCCCCCGCAGGGCCTGCGGTGCTGGTCGGGGGGGTGGGGCTGGCCGGACTCATCCTCTGGGCGCGCGTTCGGAGCCGGGCGCACACCCTGGCCCAGGCCGTGGCGGGAACGGGGATGGGGCTCGTGGCGCCCTACCTGGAACTGGTTGCCGTGTCGGGCGTGATCGGGGTGTAAGCGGAAAAATGCAGGGAGTTGGATCACACTGCATTGTTTCGTTTCTTAACAAACGCGCCTACCGGCCCACGGCTCGTTCGTCGCTCTGTCCCATCATCTCCCCGTGCCCTCTGACGGACTGATACGGCACTCCCTAGATCACCGACCGTACTCCATCGCCCATGCGCCTGCACCGCGTTTTCATCCTTGCGGCCTGCTGTTGGCTCCTGGGGGCCACGCCCGTCCACGCCCAGACCTGGGGCACCGTCACGGGCACCGTCACGGACTCGGTACAGGGGGCGCCCCTGCCGAGCGTGACGGTTCTGGTAGAGGGCACCGACTTCGGCACGGCCACCGGGGCCAACGGCCGGTACCGCCTGGAGCTTCCCACGGGCCGCTACACGCTCCGCTTCTCGGCGATCGGCTTTGCCACGCGCGTCGACTCGGTGACGGTGGTGGAGGGGACGACGCGGCTCGACGCAACCTTGGCCTCCACCATCTTGAAAATGGACGAGCTGACGGTGACGGAGGGGGCCGTTCCCGATCGGCCCGGCGTGTACGAGGTGGATCCGGCCGATGTGCAGAACATGCCCACGCCCTTCAAGGATGGTTTCCGGGCCCTCAAGACCACACCAGGAGTGGCAACCAACAGCGAGCTGACCCAGCAGTATTCGGTGCGCGGCGGGGGGTACAACGAGAACCTCGTCTTTATCAACGGCTTCGAGATTTTCTTTCCCTTCCGGCCCCGGCAGGGTGAGCAGGAGGGGATGGGGCTGTTGAACCCGGCCCTCGCGTCGGACATCACGTTCTACACGGGCGGCTTTCCGCCCGAGTACGGGGGCAAGCTCTCCTCCGCACTGGACGTGCAGTATGCGCAGCCGAAGGCCGAGCCCCTGAGCGGGTCGGTCGACCTCTCCACGCTCGACGCCAGTGCGCATCTTCAGTCGTCGGCCTTGGGGGGCGACCTCGGGTGGGCCTTCGGGATGCGGCGGGCACAGCCCGGCCGGTTCTTTGGGACGCAGGACCTAAAGGGCGACTACAGCCCCCGCTTTACCGACCTGCAGGGCACGGTGTCCTACCGGTTCTCCGATCGCGTCTCGGTGGAGGCCCTTGGCATCTGGGCCGACAACACCTTTGAACTGGAGCCTGAGGAGCGGACCACCTACTTCGGGGTCATCAGTCTCGACCCGGAGCGGCCCTCCGACTTCAAGGCGCTTCGGGCCAGCCTAAACGGGGCCCGCACGGACGGGTACACCACCACGTTTGGGGGCGTGCGGCTCCACACGGACCTCTCCGACCGGCTCTCGATGGAGCACGACGTGGCCTACTTCGGGACGCGGGAGACTGAGGCCTTCAATATCCAAAGCCGGCGGCGGGTCTGTCAGGTCGATCCGACGGCGGGGGACAATCCGTCAAACTGTACCAGTGTGCTTCAAGGAGAGTCTACGGTGACCCGGTTTGCCGACAATTCCGTAGAGGTGCAGCGTCGAACCGGGCGGGGGCGTTACGAATGGGATCTCGACCGACAGACGCTGAAGGGCGGCTGGCACCTACGGGGCCTCCACTTCGACGACAACCTCAACGAGCGGACCACGATCGACGGGCGATTGGACGGTCAGGACTCCACGCTGGTCGACCAGCTCGACGACAGTGCGATATTCGACGAGCATCAGTTTGGGGCTCACCTTCAGGACGCCGTGGATGTGCTCCCCACCGACGGCCGGCTCACCGTTACGGGCGGAGTGCGGGCCGACTACTTCTCGTTCAACGACGAGTGGACCATCTCCCCACGTCTGTCGGGCCGCTTCGTAGCCACCGACCGTCTCACCCTCACGGGGGCGTGGGGGATTTATCACCAGAAGCCGACCTACCGGGAGCTTCGCGGCACCCCGTCGGACAGCTCGTCGATTCGGGACGCGCTGGACCAAAATCGGGACATCCGGTCGCAGCGGTCGGTGCAGTACGTATTTGGCGGGGAGTACTTCTTCCCCGATCGGCGGCTGTATCTGCGGGCCGAGGCGTACTACAAGGACCTCGACGACTTGATTTCCTACACCATTGAGGATGTGCGGGTGAACTATTCCGGGCAGAACGATACCTACGGGTACACCTACGGGCTGGACTTCCAGCTTCGGGGAGAGCTCGTGCCCGGCCTGGAGAGCTGGTTCAACTACAGCTATCTGGTATCCCGCGAGCGGTTCACGGACGCGGCGCTGGAGCGGTACGCGGCGCAGGCCCCGGGGGGCTTCTCCGAAGAGTTTCGGGGGAACCGAACGGGGCTCTTGCCCCGCCCCGCCGATCAGCGCCACACCTTCTCGGCGTTCGTGCAGGACTACGTGCCGGGGGATCAGTCCTGGAAGGTACACATGCGCCTGCTGTACGGCAGTGGACTGCCGTACACCCCCACCAGTCCGGGCCCAGAGACCCCGGGCGGGGCCGAAACCCGCATTCCGGGCGACCGGATGAGCGGGCGGCTCCCGGCCTACCGGCGCGTGGACGTGGGGGCGACGAAGCGCATCGAGCTCGCCCAAAGCGGAATCGGCGGGCCCGTCCACCTGGAGCTCACGCTCGAGGTCCTCAATCTCTTCGACATGGACAACACCGTCGACTACAGCTGGACGAACAACTTCCAGCGCGTCCCCAAGCGCCTTACCCCGCGGACCCTGAACGCGCGCCTCCACCTCACTTTTTAGCCCTCCGCCTGAGGCGCGTCCGTTGCGCCCCTGCACTCGCCCCATGGATCGTTCCTTGCTTCCGCCCGACGAGATTGAGGCCGTGGCGCGCCGTTTCGGCGTGCTCGGCGTGCCGGCTCGGCTCCGGTTGCTCAACGCGTTGCACGCAGAGGGAGAGCAGCCGGTTGGCGAGCTGGTGGAGGCGACCGGCATCCGGCAGTCCAACGTCAGCAAGCACCTCGGCCTGATGGCGGAGGAGGGGCTACTGACGCGGCGGCGCGACGGCGTGCACGTCTACTACGCGCTCGACGACCCCACGCTGGGGGCCCTTTGCATGCTCGTGTCCCGTCGCCTGCGTGACGAGGGCGAGAGGTAGCGCAGTGTGGCTGCCGCGTGGAGGGCCAGGCGGAGTGCTACTCCTCCCCGAACGCCGCCTCGAAGCCGGCGTCGGGGGGCGGAAAGTCGACGGCGCGGACCCGCCCGAGGGCGTCCGCGGCCCCGTGCTCCCGCTCCATGCCACTGTCTTCCCACTCGACGGAGAGGGGGCCGTCGTAGCCGATCCGGTTGAGGCGGCGGGTGATCGCCTCGAAGTCAATCTTGCCGCGGCCGATGGAGCGAAAGTCCCAGTAGCGATCCTCGTGTCCGAACGGCAGGTGGCCGCCGAAGACCCCGGCCTCCCGCCGCCCGTCGGCCCACCAGACGTCCTTCATGTGGACGTGGTCGATGCGGTCGGCAAACCGGTCCAGAAAGGCGAGGTAATCGACGCCCTGGTAGCCGAGGTGGCTGGGATCGTAGTTGAAGCCAAACGCCGAGTGCCCGTCAAGGGCGGCGAGGGTACGCTGGGCCGTGCTGAGATCGAACGCAATTTCGGTGGGGTGCACCTCCAGGGCGAACTGCACGCCCTCGTCCGCGAAGGCATCGAGGATGGGCATCCACTGGTCGGCGAACGCCTCGTACCCCTCGTCGATCATCGACTGCGGGGTGGGCGGAAAGGCGTACAGCAGGTGCCAGACGGGGGAGCCGGTGAAGCCGGTTACCACGTCGATCCCGAGCGTGCGCGCCGCGGTGGCGGTGCGCTTCAGTTCCTCGATGGCGCGCCGCGTTACGCCGTCGGGATCGCCGTCGCCCCACACGCGCTCCGGCAGTACGGCCTCGTGGCGCGCGTCGATGCGGTCGCTCACGGCCTGGCCCACCAGGTGCTGACTGAGGGCCCAGGCGTCCAGGTCGTGCGCCTCTAGTTGGTTGCGCTTGTTGCGGACGTAGCCGTCTTCGTTCACGGCCCGTGCGGCATCGAAGTGGTCGCCCGCGCAGGCCAGTTCCAGGCCGTCGTAGCCCCAGCCCGCAGCCTTTTCGGCGAGGGTGCGGAGGGGCAGGTCGGCCCACTGTCCGGTGAAGAGGGTGACGGGCCGGTAGGACATTGGGGCGGGGGCATGAGTGAGGACAAACGACGACAGAATTCGCCTGGGCGCTACAGCGACCACTCCCCACGGTAGTCCCGGCGCAGGTAATGCTCCGCCTCCGGCGCGTTGGGAATGCTCATGGAGCGCGGGTCGTACCGTACCGGGGTTCCGGCCTGGAGGGACACCACTCCCAGAAGGAGCGTCTCCGTCAGCGGGGCTGCGTAGTCGAAGGGACACGTCGCCTCGGCCTGCCCCTTGCAGGCCTCCACCCAGTTCATCTGATGGCCCGTGCCGACACGGGGAAGCTGCCGGGGGGCGGTGCTGTACTGGGCCTCCAGTTCCGTGGGGTAGAGGCGAGGGTTCCGGCCGTAGGTGTCGTGCATCAAAATGCCCTCGTCTCCCACCCAGATCGCGCCGCCCCAGGACGGCGGGGGCCCCTCCTCGTCCGCGCCGAGCTCCCGCACCAGGGGCACGTCGTTCGGGAGGGCCTGCGGGCGTGGCGGCAGCAGGCCGCCGTCGTACCAGGTCAGGTGGACTGGGTCCCGGCCGCCCCGGCCAAATGTGTAGTGCATCGTCTCGGCGGTGGGCCAGGAGACACGCTCATCCCCGTGCATGCCAAAGGCGTTCGACGAGCCCCATACCTCCGTCGGGGAGCCCAGGTCGAGGGCCCACATCGCGTGGTCGATGAGGTGCGCCCCCATGTCGCCCAGGGCGCCGGTGCCGTAGTCGACCCATCCACGCCAGTCGAACGGGTGGTAGGCCTCGTGGTAGGAGACCTCCGGGGCCGGGCCCAGGAAGAGGTCCCAGTTGACCGCGTCGGGGGGCGACATCGAGTCCTCCGGGCGGGAGACGCCCTGCGGCCACCACCTGGCCGGGCGGTCGGTCCAGGCGTGAATCTCCTGCACCGAGCCGATGGCTCCGTCCCACACCCACTCGATCGCGCGGCGCCCGTCGGGGTGGGTGTGGCCCTGATTGCCCATCTGGGTCACGACATCCATCTCGTCGGCCGTCTCCATCAGCGTCCGTGCTTCCCGAACGGTCCGGGTCAGTGGCTTCTCGACGTAGACGTGCAGCCCGCGCTGCATCGCCTCCTGCGCGGCGACGGCGTGGAGGTGGTCCGGGGTCGAGATGACGACCCCGTCGATCTCATCCCCCAGGTCGTCAAACATGCGGCGGTAGTCGGCGTAGCGCTCGGCCTGCTCGTACGCCTCGTGCAGGGCCTCAAGCCCGTCTGCAACATTGCCGTCTCCGTCGCGAAGCGACTGGTCGACGTGGTCGAAGTCGATGTCGCAGACGGCAACGATGTTCTCGCTCGTCATCGCGTTCATGTTGCTGGTGCCCCGCCCCCCAACGCCAATGCCGGCGATGTTGAGGGTGTCGCTCGGGGGCTGGTGGCCGGCGCCGCCCAGCACGTGGCGGGGCACCACGCTAAGGCCTGCGGCGGTCAGGGCGGACCCTTTCAAAAACGTGCGTCGATCCATCGTGTCGGTGTCTGTGATTGAACGGTCGCGGGAAGCGCAATACCGAAGCGCCGCAGCCGAGAAGGCAGACGGCAGGGCGCCACGTGCACACGGCCGCCGTGCGGCTAGAGCTCCTTGATCTTGATGTTGCGGAAGTGAGCCGTCGTTCCGTGGTCCTGAAGACCAATGTAGCCCTCGCGCGCATCTCCAAACTCCGGGTGGTCCCGGAACTTGCTGTCGCGAATCATCCGGTACCAGTCGGGGGTCCACGTCTCGTACGCCAGCACCTTCTGGCCGTTGAGCCAGTGCTCCACGTGGCTGCCCTCGACGACGATCATGACGTCCTGCCACTCGCCGTGGCCGGAGAACGGCTGGGGATCGGCCGGAATCAGATCGTAGAGCGACCCGGACTTTCGGTTGCCGTCCTCGCCCCGGGTCGCGTCCGGGTGGTTGGCGTTGTCTAGGACCTGCATCTCCGGGGCCGACCAGTAGATGGGCTGGTCCGGCTGTTCGATTGCGCGGTAGAAGATGCCGCTGTTGCCGCCCTCAGAGATCTTCCACTCCAGCTTGAGGACGAAGTCCTCGTACGTCTCGGTCGTGATAATATCGCCCCCCGATCCGCCCACGCCGCCGTCGGAGCCCTCGATGGTGAGGACGCCGTCCTCAACCCTCCATCCGGTCTCGGGGAAGGCCTCATCGTTGTATCCGCGCCATCCCTCGGTCGTCTCCCCATCGAACAACAGCGTCCAGCCGTCGGCCCGTTCCTCCGGCGTCAGTGTGTTGGGGGCGTCCATGTTCTGGGCGCTTGCGGGCGCAACCAGAAGCAGGGCGGACGAAAGTGCAACAAGAATCGTGGCCGCTAGCATCGTGTGTTTGGTCATGGTGGTACAGGGGGGTGACAAAGAAACCGTGTATGCGTTTGGGCGTCGATCCGTAACGGATGATCGACAGCCACAGGGATGTGATGCGGAACGAAAAGCGTCAGGCATGCGGGGCCGTGTAGGCGGCGTCGACCCAGGCCTCCTGCTCGCTGCTTTCGAGTGCGGTGTGGATGAAGTGGACGCCGGCGGCCCCGTCCTGCACCGTCGGGAAGTCTCGGGCCCACGGCTCAGGCTCCACGCCGGCCTCGTGGGCCGCGATGGCGTGAGCCGCGCTCCGGTAGATGTTGGCGAAGGCCTCAATGAAGCCTTCGGGGTGGCCCTGCGGGGTGCGGATGAACGGCTGCACCGAGTCGGCGAGGGAGGCGCGGCCGTGGCTGAAGATTTGTTGGGGGGCCTCGCCGTTGATGTCGGTGAGGAGGGTCAACCGATGCGGGTCCTCCTGGCGCCAGTCGAGCCCGGCCTCGGTTCCGTAGACGCGCAGGCGAAGGTTGTTTTCCTCCCCGGCCGAGATCTGTGAGAAGTGGAGGAGGCCGCGCACTCCCCCCTCGTAGCGGGCAAGGATGCTGGCATCGTCGTCGACGGGGCGCCCCTCCACGACCGTCCCCACGTCGGCACACATGCGCTCCAGGGACAGGCCCGTCACGTAGCGGGCCAGGTGCTCGGCGTGGGTGCCGATGTCGCCCAGCGCGCCGGCACCGGCCTTCTCCGGGTCGGTCCGCCACGAGGCCTGCTTGTTGCCCTCTTCCTCGAGTCGGCGGTTCAGCCAGCCCTGTGGGTACTCCACCACGATCTTGCGTAGGTCGCCGAGGCGGCCCTGTTCTACGAGTGCCCGGGCCTGCTTCACCAGCGGGTAGCCGGCGTAGTTGTGCGTGAGGCAGAAGACCACGTCCTGCTCGTCGACACGCCGGCACAGGTCTTCGGCGTCCTCGAGGGTGGTCGTCATCGGCTTGTCACAGATGACGTGAAAGCCCCGGTCGATGAAGGTGCGGGCCACGTCGTGGTGCAGGAAGTTGGGCGTGACGATGGAGACGACGTCGATGCCGTCGGGCCGCTCGGCCTCCGCGTCGGCCATCTCCTCGTAGGTGTCGTAAACCCGGTCGGGGTCGAGGTGCAGGCTGTCGCCCTGGTCCTGGGACTTCTCGGGATCGGAGGAGAAGGCCCCGGCGACGAGGTCCATCTCGCCGTCCAGGGCGGCGGCGGAGCGGTGCACGGCGCCAATGAAGGCCCCCGGCCCGCCCCCTACCATGCCGTAGCGAATTGTTCGGTCGAGCGCCATGAAGAGCTTTGGGGTGGGTGAAACGAGTGTTCGGAAGAAGAGGGCGAAAGGCCGGGTCGCGACGAGGAGACGAGAAACCGCTTCCAAAGCGCCCCCAAATAGGAACGCGAGCACCGAGGTGCGGATGGACATCTGCCGTGCAGTCAAACATCGTGCGCTGTCCCGTCGATCTCAAACGCCGGGTGCTTCTCGACGAGGCGGGGAGGTGTTGGGCGGACGGCCGGCACGGGGGCTGTCCCCTGCGCGAGCGACTGAAATCGGCCCACACGCGTGCCGTGAACGTCGATTATCAATCGTCGCCTCCCGCGGCTGTGCCCCCCGACCCACGGGGCCGGCGACTGGCCCGCCGGATTCCTCTACTCCTCAGTTGATCGGGCGTACTCACGCTCAAGTCGACTGCGCACGTCGACGAGGAGCTGCTTCGTGGCCCGGATGCCGGCCCGCTCGCTCAGGTCGTCGCCCTCGTACTCGATCCCCACGTGGCCCCGGTACCCTGCGTCGAGCACGACGCGCATCAGCTTCGTGTAGTCGAGGCCTGTCGCCCGCCCCTGGTCGTCGAAGGCATGCGTCTTCGCGCTGATGGCCTTCGCGTGGGGCATGAGGTCGCGGACACCCTCGTACGGGTCGTAGGATTCCCCCTCGCGGATCTGCCAGTTGCCGAAGTCCGGGAGCGTGCCGCAGTGCTTACGGTCCACCTCGTTCATGACGCCGGCGAGCCACTCGCCATCGGACGAGAGGCCGCCGTGGTTCTCCACGAGTACATTGATGTCCCGCTCGGCGGCAAACGCGGTGAGGCGACGAAGCCCATCGGCCGCCCGCTTCTGCTGCTCGGTGGGGGATCCCGCTTCCATCGTCCGGGCGTTCACGCGAACGGCGTGGCATCCCAGCGTCGCGGCCGCCTCGACCCACTTGTGGTGGTTCTCCACGGCGGTCGTTCGCTCCGCCGCGTCCGGGTGTCCGAGCGCGCCCTCCCCATCGCACATGATGAGCAGGCTCTGCACGCCCGCGTCCTCGGCACGCGTCTTCATTGTCTGTAGGTACTGTGCGTCCGTCGCCCGGTCCATGAAGAACTGGTTGACGTACTCGATGGCCCCGATGTCAAACTCCTCGCGGGCCGTGCGGGCGAAGTCGAGATTGTCGAGGTCGCCGTCGAAGAGGGCTCGATGAAGGGACCACTGCGCGAGGGAGATTCGGTAGAGGGGCGCATTTCCCGTGGCGCCCCCCTCGCTTCGGGCGGGGGCGGGGTTGTGATCGGAAGCATAGCCCCCCGCGGGAAAGGCGGTGCCGAGGGCAAGGGCGGCGGAGGTCTTCAGAAAAGTGCGTCGGGTCGAAGCAGGCATGGGGGCGCGATGATGATCGAAGTAGCACCGGGAGCGGCGTCGCCGCGCATGGTGGAAGGGCTGCGTGGTGTCCCTTCCTGGTCTCCTGGCTAGATGGCCGGGCTACCAGAGGCGTGTGGACTCAGGGGCATCAGGGCATGTCGTAGGTCGTTACGAACGCCTCGGCGGCGTAGAATTCCGGAAGCCCCAGGCCGTTCAGGGCGTCGGCGGTGTCGCGGTTTCGGTCGCGAGCCCGTTCCCAAAATTCACGGTCGTCGTAGGCCCCCGGAAACATCGCCCGGTCCTTCTGGCTCTCGTGCTTGAAGATGGCCTCGACCTTGCGGTCGAGATCCGCCTTGGAGAGTGGGGTGAACACGTCGGCCTCGTGGAGCGGCCACTCCTGCCAGGCCCCCCGGTAGAGCCACACGAGGGGTTGGGGACGGGCCGTCTCGTTCGTCGTGGAGGCCTCCCCGTTCGCGCCGGCCGGCACGGTGGCGTCGTCGTTGTACCGGTGGAGCGCCTCCTTGATGGCCTTATAGCACATCCGGTGCGTGCCGTGGGGGTCCGAGAGGTCGCCGGCGACGAAAATGTGGGTGGGCTCGACCTCCGTAAGCAGGTTGTGCACGACCTCCACGTCCGCCTCCGTAATGGGGTCCTTGCGCACGCGTCCGGTCTTGTAGAAGGGCATGTCCAGGAACTCGGCGTGGTCGGCGTCCAGGCCCATCACCTCGATCGCCGCGATGGCCTCGCCGTACCGGATGTGGGACTTGAGGGTTTGCACCTCCGGCGGATCCACCTCCGCCGGGTCCTTCTCGGCGAAAAAGGTCTCGATCTCCTCACGCCGGTCGCGGAAACCCGACAGATCCTCGGCGCTCATGTTGAGCGCATCGCTGCTGAGGCCGACGAAGCGGAGGTAGCGGCGCACATCGGCATCGAAGACGGCCACCGACCCGTTCGTCATGTACGAGACGGTGATGTCGTTGCCGTTCGACACGAGTTTGTCGAACATGCCCCCCATCGAGATTACGTCGTCGTCCGGGTGGGGGCTGAAGATGAGGACGCGCTCGTCGGAGAGGAGGTTTTCGCGGTACGTGATGCGCTGGCGTAGGTCCTCGAAGACCTCCCGGGCCAGATCGTCGACGTCGTCGTAGCGGTGAACCAGGCTATGAAGCTGATTCTGGTAGTAGTCGGACGCCTCGAGGCGAGGGATTGGGGTGTCGAGCGTCTCGGACAGCCAAATGACGGCGCGCTTGGCCTTCTGGTCGGTCCAGTCGACCTCGCGGACGCGCCACGGCATCTTTTCCCGCGTGAGCTCGCCCGCGGCCGCCCGGTCGAGATAAAAGGTGGCGTTGGGATGGTCCTGCAGGTAACTGGCCGTCACCTCGCGGGACGGGGGCTCCTCCACCGCCCGCTTCACGATGGGGGCCTTGTGCTCCCCCGTGGCCATGAGCACAATCTCGTCGCAGTCGAGAATGGTGCCCACGCCCATCGTGATCGCCTCCTGAGGCACGTTGGATTCCCCGAAAAAGTCGCTCGCAGCGTCCTTGCGCGTGATTTCGTCGAGGATGACCTGGCGGGTGCGCGTCTGGTGCCCGGAGCCCGGCTCGTTGAAGCCCACGTGGCCGGAGCGCCCGATGCCGAGCAGCATGAGATCGATCCCGCCGGCCTTCTCGATCTCGTGCTCGTACTCCACGCAGTGACGCTCCACGGCGTCCGGGGGAATGTCGCCGCGGGGAATGTGGATCTGGTCCGTCGGGATGTTGACGTGGTTGAAGAGGTTCTCCTGCATGAACCGGTGGTAGCTCTGCAGGCTATTCGGATCCATGGGGTAGTACTCGTCGAGGTTGAACGTCACCACGTTCGAGAGATCAAGCCCATCCTCCTGGTGCATCCGAACGAGCTCCTGGTATACGCCAATGGGGGTAGACCCGGTCGGCAGGCCCAAGACCGCCTGCTGGTCGACGGCCTGTCGCTCTTCGATCAGGGTGGCGATGCGCCGGGCCACGCGATGGGCCATCTCGGCCGGGTCATCAAAGATGAGGGTTTCGACCCGCTCGTGTTGTGTGTCGGGCCGGGTGGCGTGTTCGGAGGCGTTGGCCGGGGGGGAGTACGAGTCCATGGCTCGGGAGACGGCGGTGGTTTGGGGAGGGAGGAACGCGCAGTGAGACGCAGCGCTCGGATCCTGTATGATAGAAGACGGGGATCGCCGTAACAATATCGAGAGAAGTTCGGGACCGCTTCCAGATCGCAAAACACCCGGAACCGGTTCCAAATTTCGATGCACCGCTCTAAAACGGGGCATTTGGTTGCGTCTGAATCCACCCCGTAATTACCTTCTTTCAGATGCGCTACTTATCTCACGTCCCGTCCTCTACATGCCTTTTGTTCAGGAGACCCCCGACACCTACGATGTTTGCATTGTTGGCTCCGGCGCGGGGGGCAGCATGGCCGCGAAGGTGCTGGCGGAGGCCGGGGCCGATGTCGTGGTTCTGGAGGCCGGCCCGGAATGGAGCGTCGAGGAGGACGGGGCGATGTTCGACTGGAACTACTCCTCGCCCCGCCGGGGGGCGTCGACGAAGGCGCGGCCCTTCGGAGAGATGGACGCGTGTCTTGGGGGGTGGGACATCGAGGGAGAGCCGTACACGACCGCCGAGGACACCAGCTGGAACTGGTTCCGGGCTCGGATGCTGGGGGGGCGCACGCACCACTGGGGCCGCATTTCTCTCCGCTTCGGACCGGACGACTTCAACGGACGGAGCGTCGACGGCCACGGGCAGAACTGGCCCATCGACTACCAGGACCTGAAGCCCTACTACGACCGGGTCGACCGGCTGATTGGCCTCTTCGGGTCGGAGGAAGGATTTTACAACTCCCCCGACGGGATTTTTATGAAGCCGCCCGAGCCTCGCTGCTACGAGAAGTTCATCAAGCAAGGAGCGGAGGACGTCGGCGTGCCGGTCATTCCGTCCCGCCTCTCGATCCTCACCGAGCAACACAACGGACGGGCGCCCTGCCACTACTGCGCGCAGTGCAACCGGGGCTGCACGACGCACTCGAACTTCTCAGCGCCGCCGGTGCTGCTGGACCCGGCCCTCCAAACCGGCAATGTGACCCTGATCACCCACGCGATGGCCCGGGAGGTGACCACCGATCAGGAGGGGCAGGCCACCGGTGTTTCCTACGTCGACACCCAGAGCCGGCGGGAGCAGAAGGTAAAAGCCGACGTGGTGGTCCTAGCCGCCAGTGCGTGTGAGTCGGCCCGCCTCCTGCTAAACTCCACGTCCCGCCAGCACCCCAACGGCCTGGCCAACTCCAGCGGCGCGGTTGGGCGCTACCTGATGGACTCGACGGGGTCGACCGTTATGGGGGTGGCCCCGCAGCTGATGGACCAGCCGGCCCACAACTGCGATGGGGTCGGGGGCATGCACTCCTACATCCCGTGGTGGGCCCACGATCAGGACCTCGACTTTCCGCGGGGCTACCACTTCGAGCTGTGGGGCGGGCGTGGGATGCCGGGCTACGGCTTCGGAAGCGGCATTCAAAATCTCAACGGCATGTTTCCCGGCGACGAGGAGACCAAGACAAAGGGCGGGGGCGGCTACGGCCAACAGCTCAAGAACGACTACCGCCGCTTCTACGGGGCGACGGTCGGGATGTCCGGGCGGGGCGAGTCGATTGCCCGCCGGGACAACTACTGTGAGATCGATCCGGACGCCCGGGACGAGTACGGCATTCCGGTGCTGCGCTTCAACCACTCCTGGGGAGAGGAGGAGTACCTGCAGGTCAAGCACATGCAGGAGAAGGGACGAGAGATTCTGCGGTCGGCCGGGGCCGAGCCGCTCGGGTCGGTGCCGAGCAAGGAGGACGGCTATGGCATTACCATGCCGGGAGAGATCATCCACGAATCAGGGGTGACCCGGATGGGGGCCGATCCAGACACCTCGGTGCTCAATGCCCAGTGCCAGGCCCACGACGTGGACAACCTATTTGTGGCCGACGCCGGGCCGTTTACGTCGATGCCGCACAAGAACCCGACCTGGACGATCCTCGCCCTCTCGATGCGCACCTCCGAGTACATCATCGACCAGCGCAACAAGGGCAACATCTGAGCCGCCTGGGCCGCTGAGAAGCGAGGCGCGTCCGCCGCGCGTCCTTCGCCCCGAGCATCCTTGTCCGAACGTCTTTCCCTCAACGCCTCCCCGAGTTCCATGAGCGATCTCAACCGCCGAGACGCCCTCAAGATGCTAGGCCTGATGGCGGCCGCGCCGACCTTCAGCGTGGCCTGTTCCTCCGAAGAAGTGCAGCGGGCCCGCGAGCAGCAGGCCGAACAGGCCCCCACCCAGCCCGCGCCGCAGGACTACGACCATCAGCTCTTCACCGACCACGAGTTTGAGACCGTCCGCGTGCTCACCGACTGGATCATCCCGGCCGACGACCGCTCCGGCAGCGCTACGGATGCGGGTGTGCCGGCGTTTATCGATTTCATCCTGACCGACGAGCAGTTGCCGGACCGGGACGAGCAGCAGGCCGCCTTCCGTGGGGGCCTCGCGTGGGTCGACTACACGTGCCTCGACCGGCACGGCGCCCCGTTCGTCGAGTGCACCGAGGCTCAGCAGCAGGGGCTGCTCGACGACATCGCGTGGCCGGAGGACGCCGAGCCAGAGATGCAGCCCGGGGTAGAGTTTTTCAACAGCCTCCGCGACCTGACCGCGTCAGGGTTTTTCAGCTCGAAGATGGGGATGGAGGACCTGCAGTATCAGGGCAACCAGTTCGTGGCCGAGTGGACCGGCTGTCCCGACGAGGTGCTTCAGCACATCGGGGTGGAGACGGCATGAGAGTTGGCGGGCCGAGACCGTCAGCGGCCCAGGCGGCCAGAGAAGACAGTGCCCGAGAGAGCCCGCACTGGAGAGAACGAGGTGCGCCCATGAGTCTCAACGGAAGGTCGCCTCGATGGCGTTCGTGAAGTGAACCGCTGCGTCGCTGTAGATGTTGACCTGATAGGGCCGAAATACATCCCCCGAAATGATCTGGGAGGCGTCGCTCCAGCTGTCTGCCGTGCGCAGGCGCTTCAGCACGCGGCGGTAGGCGCTCTGGTCGCCATCGAAGAGGGCGTCTACGTACACCTCGCGCTTCGGCGTATGTGACGGCCCAAACACCTCTCGCTCCAGGGTCGACAGGTCATCGGGGTCGGAGACGGTCGACCGCTGGGCCGACGAGGAAGACGACGCTGTATTCGCAGACGAAGAGGAGGTGCTTGTTTCTTCGGATCCGTCCGAGGGGCGCTGCTGGAACTGGGCCCAGAGAGGCTGGGCGCCGTCCTCGGACGTGTCGGTCTCGGTGCGGCGCTGGGTGGCGTCCTGCTCGAACTGCTTCCACATCGGCGTGGCTTGTGGGGCGGCCTCCGACGACGAGTTCGAACCCGACGCGGACGTCTCGTCGGCTGGCTTGTGGAGGCTGGGGTCTAAAGGGGCGTCCGGGGCGTCGTGCTGCCCGGAGGGAGCGTCGGCGGAGGACCCCTGGGTGAGGGCGGCGTCGACCAGCCGACGCAGCGCATCGGGGGCGACGGTGTCGGCGTCCTCGGTCCGGCCGTAGGCAGTCAGGCGCTCGGTGAGGGTGTCGGCCTTCTTCTCCTCGAAGTACGTACGCAGGAGAGAGAGGGGGACCTGGGTACGGCCGGTGGCACAGCGGGCCGTGTCGAAGAGGGGATCGAGCAGGTCAAGCCAGCGATCCGCGTCGAAGTCCGCCGTCATGCGCTCGTCGACGCGTCGGAGGACGCGCTCGAAGGCGTCCGGCGTGAAGGCGTCCCGGTCCTGCTTGTCGGCGAAGGCCTGTACGGCATTCCGAAGGTAGGCGTACGGCCCGAAGAAGCGCATGCGCCACTGCACCTGTGGCACCGGCACCGCCCCGGTGGCGTCCTCAAAGACGAAGGCGCTCAGCGTCGGGACCGGGCGCACGAGGTAGTTCGTCGTGCGGCGGGCGGCCGTACGAAGCGTTTCGGCCCACTGGTCGCGCGGCACCTGCATGTGCTGATCCACCGCGTCGAGAAACGCGTGGGCGGCCTGCTCCATCTCCGGGTGGTCGTAGTTTACCCAGTCCGTCCGCGCCCGGCGCAGCTGGCGTGTCTCGCGCCGATGGTGGTGTCGCAGGAGGTGGGTCAGGTAGTGACGGAGGGGGGCTGGCATCGCGTCTGCCGCCCAGTCGGCTTCCGTGTAGGCTTGGTCGGGGGGGAAGGCGTCGAGCAGGCGCTCAGAGAGAGCGTCGGCGAGCGAACGCGTAGGCATGAGGAGCACAACGGGCGATGCAGGAAATGAAATGCGTCGTGGCGTGTACACGCATGACGGAGGAGAGGTTTTCGGAGAGGCCTAAAAGGCCGCCGCGCCCCGACGGCAGGAGGCCCGGTGTGCCGCTCAGGAGGCGCTCTCCTCTACCTTTTCGAGCAGGCGGGTCAGCCTCTCGTAGCGCGGCTCGTAGGTGCAACGCCGGCCCCGTTGGTTGAACAGGTAGACGGCTCCGGCGACGAGGAGCACCAGGACGGCCTGGATGAGGGCGCTCCAGGTCCACCCATTGCTCCCCACTACGATGAGGAGGGCGCCCAGCGTGATCGGGGCAAGGTACCACCCGAGAATGTTGTTGAGCAGCTGAATTTGTTCCTCCACTTTCGCCCGTTCGGTGCGGAGGACCTCCGCCACGGGACGATCCGGGGAGGGAGCGGCGTGCCGGGTGCGGGCCCGGCGTAGGCGCCAGAAGACGTACGCACTTCCCGCCATGAGCAGAAGGGCCCCGGAGCGGGTCCACCAGGATGGATCCCGGAGCAGAATCCAGCCGAAGAACAAGAAGGTCGCGACGGCGGCGATCGATTCCAAAAGGTCGCGTCGCCAGAGTCGCTGATTGAAGGCCTCGGCTTTTTCTTTGACGAGGCGCAGCAGTTCGTCGTCGGATAGAGAGCGTGCAGACATGGATGGGGTGTTGGAGTCTTGTTCTGAGGTCCAGAGTTCTTTGGCGTCGTCGAGGTTCATACCGGGGTCTCCTCCAGCCACGAGGCCAGTTTGTTCTTGACTCGGTGCAGTTTCACGCCGACGTGGGACTCGCTGAGGCCGAGCACATCGGCCATCTCTCGATAGCTCTTCTCGTCGAGGTACATCATCACGAGTGCCTTGTCGACGTCGTCGAGACGGTCGATAGCGACGTACAGCCGGTCGAGCTTCTCGTCCCGATCGAGGCGCTCGTCGGGGCGGCTCATGCCGTCCGTCCATACCGGATGATCGGTGTCGAGCGTCGCCTCGTCCCGTACCACCTTGGAGCGGTCGTGGCTCAGGGCCGTGTTGAGGGCCACGCGGTAGAGCCAGGTACTCGGCTCAGCGTCCCCCTCGAACGAGGAAAAAGACCGCCAGAGCTCCACGAGAATGTCCTGGTACAGGTCGTGATGCGCCTCCGCACCGTCCGCGTACACGCGGCAGATTTTGCGAAGACGCGCATCGTTCTCGCGCACCAGCTGTACAAACTCGTCGTCCCGATCGGGCATGACGCGGGCCTTGACGCATCCACGGAATTCTTTCACTACAATGAGTCCCTCGAGACACGCCGATCTTACAGACGGACTCCTGGTTTTGGTAAAACTTCACAAGAGTGGGCACGGGGACGAACGGGCGGCAGTTCGGGCACATTTGGTCTGATTTTCCCGGGGGCGAATGGACATGAAGGCCTGCTCGGCAATACGTTGCTTTAGCCGTTGATCATTGAAACTGTCCCGCACCGTCGTGCTGCCTCATTCCCTCACGGCCCCGATTCGCCACGTCCGCGGGTGGGCGACCCGGCTCGCCTACGGACTGCTCCTGGGGGTGCTCAGTACGGCGGCCCTGCTGCTCGCCGCCGGGGCCGATCCTGGGACGCGGGCCGCCGGGCTTCGGCTGTGGGCGTTGGCGGGTGCGGGCGTGTTCGCCGTGGCGCCGCCGAACGTGCTGTTCCCGGATCCGAACGTCTCGATGCTGCAGCGAC
Source organism: Salinibacter grassmerensis (assembly GCF_947077765.1). NCBI lineage: Bacteria > Pseudomonadati > Rhodothermota > Rhodothermia > Rhodothermales > Salinibacteraceae > Salinibacter > Salinibacter grassmerensis. Next base: position 85,695 of record NZ_CAMTTF010000002.1, read on the forward strand.
TGAACTGGTCGCCCCCGCGGCTCCTGCGCTACCAGGCGCGCCGGCTGGGGCCGCTCGTGCTGCTGGCGGCGGTGCCGGCCGTTCTCGTGGCGTACGGGGATCCCGGCGGCCCCCTCCAACACCTTGGCGTGAAAACCATGGCCCTGGGGCAGGGGCTCCTCTTAATCGGAGGCACCGCGCTGGACAGCTTCGTCCACTTTGCGACCCTCGGGGCCCGCTCACAAGCCTGGCAGGAGGGACGGGCCGGACAGTGGTACGCCCGAGCCGTGGAGGAGCAGGGACAGGGAATCAGTCTCCCGCGTGGGCTTGTGCCGGCCCTCTTTGCCACCACCCGGTGCTTTGCGGTGGGGGTCGGTGTCGTCGTGGCCACCGCGGCGGCCGCGGCCAACGGGCTGTACGGGCTGGCGTGGGCGCCCGGGCTTTTCCTCACGGGCTGGGCGGGCGTGCGCCTGTGGCGATCGCGGTCCGCGTACGACCGGCATTTCTACCACACCACGGCCTTCTACGCAGAGGTGCTGGGTGGGGGCACGGTGGCGGCCACCGACCGTGAACCGGTGCCGTACGACGCGCTCTACTGGGTGCCCTCACGGTGGCGCCCGGCCACCTGGGCCAGCATCCGCCAGCTCGACCGCCGTCTCCCCCTCGGCCGCCTCGTGGCGGTTGCTCACCTTGGCCTCTGGCTTTTCTGCATCCGCGGGGGGGCTCCGGCCTTTGTCACTGGGTACCTGACGCTGATTTTCACCGGGCAGGTGGCCGCCTGTGCGGTGTTGGGCACCCCATCGGCGGCGCCCCGCTTGTTCCAGCGGGCCCTGCAGTCGGTGGGCGACTGGATCGGCACCCGCACCTTCGTCAACCTGCGCTGGTTTGGCCCGCATGTGGGGAGCCTCGCGCTCGTGGTGCTGTTCGGCAATACCTACGGATGGGCCTGGGTCGGGGCCTGGGCGGCCGTCCACATTGGGCTCTCAGTGGCGGCGGCCACGGCCGTGACCCTGGCCACGGAAGGAACGGTGCGCTCCGCCGCGTAGCCCGCAGCTGGCCCTCAGCCCCACCAGCGGGCCAATCGCCCACACGCTTTCTCTCCACATCGACTCGCGTCATGGCCGACACCCTCACCCTCGACGCCCTCTCCAAACGGTACGGCGACGGCCCTCCCATCCTGTCGGACCTCTCGCGGTCATTTGACCCGGGGACACTCACGCTCCTCGTGGGGCCCAATGGCGCGGGCAAGACCACACTCCTGCGCCTGCTGGCCGTGCAGGGCTACCCCACGGACGGGACGGTGCGCTACGGCGAGATCGACGTGCACGACGAGCCGTACCGGTATCTTCAGCGGGTGGGCCTCGTCCACGCGGGGCCTGAACTGCCGGAGCACCTCACTGCGGTGGAGCTGCTGGAGTGGATCCTGCGCAGCCGGGGACGCTGGACGGACGACGAGGGCCCGGCCCGCGTCGCGGCGGTGCTCGACCGCCTCCGGCTCGACGAGCGCCGCGAGAACCTGATCGGGACCTACTCGAGCGGCATGACGCAGAAGGCGCAGGTGGCCGCCGCGTTCGTGGCCGATCCGGCAGTCGTGCTCATGGACGAGCCCCTTCGCAGTCTCGACACTGCCACCACCGAGGCCACCGTCGATCTCCTGGACGAGTTTGTGGCGGACGGCGGGCTTGCCATTGTGGCCAGCCACCTCACGGACGCGCTGCGCCCGCTTGCCGACGAGGTGATGCGCCTGGGCGAGGAGTCGCCCGTGTCTGCCTAGAAGGGGGCGGCGAGGCGGTCGCTGGGCTACTCCGCTGTCCGGGCCACCGCGGGCACGAGGAGCGGCCGGGCCGCCTCCAGCCGCCCGTCGTTGGGGGCGGGCTCCACGTCGAGCAGCGCGCTCATCAGTTCGTAGAGGTGGAGCAGGGACAGTTGGTCGATCGTTGTGTTGCTCCGGAACCCAGGACCCCGGGCGGCGAGCAGCGTATGCATGTTCTCGGACCGAGGGTCGTAGCCGTGGGTGCCGCCGCCGGTCCAGTCCGGATTGTTTGCCATCCAGCGCCGGGTGCGGATGCTCCACCGGTCGTCGGCCACGGCGATCACGGATGGGATGCGGCGGTGGCCTTCAAAGTGGAGGGTGTCCGGCAGTGCGCCGCGCCGGTACGCTGAGAGGTGGGGGGCTTGCTCGAGTGCCGTCACCATCGAGTCGGTCGACACGCCGGACCGGGGCTCCATCATGGCCACCGGATTGCGGGCGGTGAGCCGCACATCGTCGGGGTCGATGTAGTCGTCGAGGACGATGGTGCGGTCTCGAGAGGTAGGGCTCATGCCGTGGTCGGAGGTCACCATCAGGTTGACCTCGCCCGTGAGGCCCCGTGCGTCGAGCCCGTCGAGCAGACGCTGGACGAAGCCGTCGACCTCGCGTAGGGCCGTGGCGACTGAGTCGGAGCGGGGGCCGTGCTCGTGTCCCTTCGTGTCGACGCGGCTGAAGTAAAGCGTGATGAGGTCGGGGCGCGTGTCCGTCGGGCGGTCGAGCCACTGCAGGGCCTGGTCGACGCGGGTGGTCCCGGGCACGCTGCCGTCGTACTCAAACCATTCGGTGGGCCGCGTGCCCTGGACGGGCGCCTCGGAGCCGGGCCAGAAGTACGTGGCCGCGGTGCGCCCCTGCTGCTCGGCCGTCACCCAGATGGGCTCGCCGCCCCACCAGTCCGGATTCATCACAGCCTCCCGGTCGCCCAGGCTGAACGAGGCATCCATCGCCGGGTCGTACATCGTGTTTGCGATGATGCCGTGGCTGGAGGGGTACAGCCCCGTGACCGCGCTGTAGTGATTGGGAAAGGTCTTGGTGGGGAAGACCGGCGTGAGGTGGTCGACGTGAGCCCCGCCCTCGGCGATCTTCGACAGGGCCGGCGCCTCGTGCAGGTCGAGGTAGTCCCAGCGGAGGCCGTCGATGGAAATCACGATCAGGGGCGCCGGCGCCTCCTCCGTTGCGGTGGTCGGTGAGACAGACGGCGCCGTCGACTGGCACCCGGTGCCAAGGGTCGGAAGGACGAGGAAAAGGGCGATCGTCAGCGAGTGTCGGGTCGGCATTGGGGGCGGGGTGGTGGAAACAGACAGTCACGTTCTTAGATGTGCACCCGACCATACGACCGTGCAACCCGCGAAGAAAAAATGCGGGTCACTCTGAGCTGTCGCAGTACGCAGCCGTCGAGTACGTGGCCCGGACGATTCCGGGCCGGCCGGGCCGTAGCACAAACTCGCTGGGCCCGACCTCGTCGGTCGATGGGTGCCAGTCGTAGGTGTAGCCGAGCCCCGTGAAGGGGTAGCCGTCCGGGCCGTAGGAGGTCTCTTTCAACTCCCGAAACCAGTCCCGGTGGGCGTTGCTGACCTGCGCGTGTGTCCGAGGGAGAGGCGATCGCAGTTCGCACTCGCGGTCCGTCACTTCTGGGTCCGGGCAGGGACGCACAAGGTCTCGGGGACGGACCCAGAGCTCCACGAAGCGGTCGTAGTCCGCGTCGGGCGGCAGGCCAAGGCGCTGTGCAAGGCGGAGCCGAAGGGCATCGTCGGTGCGGTCGGAGGCGCGGCAGAACTGTTTGAGGGCGGGGGCGGCGGTCACCCACACGTCCCGGTCGGCCGTCACCGTGTCGCTTGCCGCGGCGGTGGGGAGGGTGTCGGCCCCGGCCCAGGTCACCACGAGCACCTGCCGCGTTGAATCGGCCGTGGTGCGCCAGGCGAGCGAGTCGTTGTAGGGGGCGAGGGGCGTGAGTGTCGTCCTAATCTCCGAGGGCTCCGCCGTGCGGGCGTCCGCAATGGCGGCCTGATACTGGGCCTTCGGGGACGACTCCGCTGCGGGGCGCGTCCCACCACACGCCAGCAGAATGCCCGACAGGATCATGAGGGCGGCTCCACGGGCTACGGCGCCTCGCCTGGAGGTCCATACGCTTGTGTGCATACTGCTACTCGCGACCAAAGATAAAGTACAGGATCACCCCGAGCACTGGTGCAAAGACGATGAGGAGCGCCCAGACGACTGTGCTGGTCGTGCTCCGGCTGCCGTCCCCGAGCAGGTCGACCAGCGCCACGAGGTCGAGCACGATGATGACGGTTCCCCAGAAGCCCCAGCTGGCCGTCGAGATGCGTTCGAGGAGGTTCGGGCCGCCACAGCCGGTGAGCAGAACCGTAAGCGGCGCGAGCAGGGCGAGCGAGAGCGGGCGGAGGGGAGAAGAGCGGTGTTCGTCGGACATGAAGACCAGAAGGTCAAGGAGAAAGAGACCGTGCACTCAACCTACGGATGAGCGACCGGAATGGGTACAGTTTCGCCTATTGGTGGATGGGTAGGCTACCCGACAACCGTTCCAACGTTCGGTCGGCCATCCCGTCCCTGTCTCTTCCGGAACCACCACACGCGCCTGATACGTTTTTGCACGCCTAATGGCACACGTATTACCCCCTAAATCGTCCCTGTTTCGATGCGTATCGGCCACCTTGACTTCGACGACCGGCCCCTCTTCCTCGCGCCCATGGAGGACGTAAGCGATCCGCCGTTCCGCGTCCTCTGCAAGCGGTACGGGGCCGACATGATGTACACCGAGTTCGTCTCCTCCGCCGGCCTCCTCCGCGAGCAGGAGCACGAGCACCAGAAGCTGGAGATTTTCGACGAGGAGCGCCCCGTCGGCATCCAGGTGTGGGGCGGCGGGATCGACGAGGTCCGAAACGCGACGCCCATGGTCGACGCCGCCGGGCCGGACGTCATCGACATCAATTTCGGCTGTCCCGTCCGCAAGATCGTGCAGAAGGACGGCGGGGCCGGGGTGCTGCGCAACCTCGACAAGATGAAGCGCATCACGGCGGCGGTGATGGAGGAGGCCACCCGGCCGGTAACTGTCAAGACGCGCCTCGGCTGGGACGACGACTCGATTCACATCGTAGACGTGGCCCGCATGCTCGAAGACATGGGCGTCGCGGCGCTCACCGTGCACGCCCGCACCCGGGAACAGAAATACAAGGGCGACGCCCGGTGGGAGTGGCTCCGCAAGATCAAGGAAGAGGGCACCCGCGACATGCCGTTCATCGGGAACGGGGACGCGCTCGACCCGGAGGCCATCGAGGCAATGTTTGAGGAAACGGGCGTCGACGGCGTCATGCTCGGCCGCGGCGCGCTGGGCAACCCGTGGATTTTTGAGCGCGCGAAGACCTACATGGAGACCGGCGAGTTGCCCCCGCCGCCCGACTGGGAGGAGCGGGTGCAGGTGGTGGCCGAGCACCTGTCGCTCAAGTGCGAGTGGCTGGGGGAGCACACCGGCGTCATGGAGATGCGCAAGAACTACAGCAGCTACTTCAAGGGCTTCCGCAACGCCTCTACGCTGCGGCACGAGCTCATGCAGCCGGAGACGAAGGAGGGCGTGCTGGAGGTGATGCTCAACTTCAAGCCCGACGCGCCGGACATCCAGGTGCCCGCCGCCAAGCTTCCGGAGCAGACCGCCGACCCGGACGCGGTGGACACGAAGAAGCCCGACGTGCCGGACGACCTGCCGTCGCCGGGGGGCGACGGGGCGTCCGAAGAGGTGGGAACGAAGAAGGCCGAGCTGCCGGCGTCGATGGCCTCGTAGCTCGTGGATCGTGTAGGGACGATGCACGTCCGAGTCCGCGTCGAGTGTCCCCTTCGACGCCGAAAATGCACCAACCTGCCACCGTCGACGGGCGTGATGGGGCGCCGGACATCGACGTGCGGTTGTGGGGGGCGCCGGACGTCCTCTCTACCAGCCAGACGTGGACGCATGGCACATCGCGTTCGGGGATAGTTCAGGCGTCCATACCACAGGAGTCGAGGGCGCTAGAGATCAAATACCGCTGCCGCCTCGTCTTCCAGCACAGGGCCGATCACCTCGGCCTTATGGTTGCCCCGTGCAAGCACCTCCTCGCAGGGAAGGGCAAGCTGGCGTCCCGAATCCCCCTTCATCTCGTAGAGGCGCTCGGCGCGCAGCCCAAATACGACGCGCCCGATGCGGGCCCAGAAGATCGCCCCGGCGCACATTGCGCACGGCTCTGTGCTGGCGTAGAGGGTGGTCTTCTCGAGCCGCTCCGGCTCGTATTCTTGAGAGGCGACGCGGACGAGATTGGTCTCGGCGTGCCCCGTGCAGTCCCCCGTGTGGCCCTCCGTATTGCCGGCACGGTCCAGGACCGTCCCGGTCGGGCCCACCAGCACAGCGCCGAAAGGCGGGTTTCCGGCGTCTTGGGCCGAGGCGGCTTCGTCGATGGCGGCCCGGACGAACCGCTCGTGATCGAGGGCGTCGACGGCGTCGGACATAAAGCAGTTGAGATGTGCAAAAGAGAAAGAGGGGGGCTAGAAGTCCATTCCGAAGATCCAAGCCCGGTCCTGCATGGTGGGTGCCCGGTCCCGGTCGGTCCTGTGTCCAAACGTCCGCGGACCACAGGAACACCCGTGGCTTACGTGTACCCTTAAGACGCCGGATTGCCTTCTGCCCTCCCGGCCTGAAGATGGGGAGTAGTGTCCATCCATGCCACATACGCTCGGTATCCACCCATGGCGGCCAATGAAAGCAGAACCCCAGCCGAGAACAGGTCGGCCGGGGCACCCCCTGATGTGACCCCTACCCAAATTCCGAACACCACGAGCGTCGGGGTGAGGAGCAGGTTCGCATGATCTCTTGGCCGTAGGGCAGCGAGCCGCGTGCCAAACGAGAGGTCCGAAGTCTTGCCTGCTGGACTCATGCCGTTGGCGTGTACGGTTGTCGGGGGCGAAGCGGCGGAGGACCAGTGTTGGGGCCGATTCACATAAACCTGCACTGAACAGACCGTTCCTATCCCCAACAGATGAGGCCGTAGGGGTTCAAATGTGGAACGAGCACGGAATGACGAGCGGGACACCGGTCGGCGACGCAGGGTCTGTAACAACTCCGCCCGTTCCGTCGTGAGGAGGATGTGTGCAACCACAAAAATTCCGCAGAAGCCATTCCCCTGGCGCACAGACGGATTATGCCGGTCTGCGGCCCGGCGTTCGAAGGTACGCTTCTTTACAAGCACCACTCCCCTTCCCCATGGATTCTGTGATTGGGATCACCGAAACGCAGGGCAGTTATCAGGAAGCGCTCCGGCGGATCGGGCAGCAGGATGAGGACGGCCAGACCATCGGCATCGTCTACGTCGGGAGCGGGATGTTTAGCTTCTTCCCGACGTTCTTCCGGGCCCTTGGCCTCCTGTTCGTCCTCTCGGTATACTTCATAAGCCAGCCGCTCGGCTTCCTGCCGGAGGGAGTGCACTGGACGATCGATGCGCTCCACGGGTGGGAGGTGGTGTCGCTCGGGACGTGGCTGACCGCCGTCGTGCTCTATCTGGTCTATTTTGGGTTCTCGCTGGTGAAAAACAACCTCTACACCGGCCAGCCCGGGGCCGAAATCCACTTCATGAAGCACGAGAAGATCGTCAAGACGCTTCAGCCGGGGGAGTGGAGCTTCGTGCTCGACCCGCGGGTCCAGCCCTACGCGGTGGTGTCCTCGAAGCTGATTGTGCTCGAGATGCCGGAGATTGCCGGAAACACCAGCGAGAACATCACTCAGAAGTATCGCGGGGCCATCCGCATGCGAGTCACCGACACGTACCGCCTCCTCGAACGGGGCGGGTTCGAGAAATTCCTGCGCCAGCTCCGAGAGGTGTACGAGAGCATCATCAAGGACGCGGTGCTCAAGATCAGTGCCCGGGAGTTCAACCAGTTTATGGTCGAATCGGTGGCGGTGCCGGAGATTGAGGGGGAGAGCGTCACGGAGCGCCTCGACAACCTGGAGTCGAGCAATCTTTCGGTGGAGTACCTGACGGGCGCCTCCCAGATCGAGGAGATCGACATTTCGCAGTTCGACCTCGAAGAGTCCGACGACCCGGACCGGCGCCAGATTCTTGATCGGTTGCAGCGGCTCGGCTCGGACTACGGCATCGAAATCATCGACCACATCCCCGTCGGCAACCTCACGAGCGGGGACTACCTGCGCACGCTGGCCCTGCCGCTCGTGTCGTCGATCACGCGGCTGCGCCAGGCCACCGAGACGCTGCGCGAAATTACCGAGGAGGAGATCGACGAAGAGATCCAGGCGAAGGTGGCCGAGCTCAAGCTGGCGGTGCGGGAGACCGATCAGGTCCTCCGTGAGATCAAGTCCATGCGCCAGACGCTCAACGATGAGGAGAACAAGGAGGCCATCATGCAGGCCCGGGAGGCCACCATCGAGAACGCGGCACAGGAGGAAATCGCCCCGGCCATCTCGCTCATCGAGTCGCTGCAGGCGCAGATTCGGGCGAAGGAGATGAGCACGATTGGGGCGATCGAGCGGTTCAATTCGGAATGGGAGCAGATTCTGGACGAGCTCGAAACCAAGCTGCCGGAGTACGTCCCGCAGGTCGAATCCGTGGTCGTGAGCGGAGTGAACGAGGACATCATTCCTGGGGAGGATGTGGTCCAGCGCGTGCTGGAGGACACCGGGACGCTCCAGCAGCTCGAACGCCTCGTCGAGGAGGCCGGCGACTCCTACACCGAGGCGGAGATCGAGGCCATCATCCAGGAGATCGAGGAGAAGGCCGAAGACGTGAACGTCAGTGAGATCATGAATCGCCTCCAGGCGGCCCTCGACACGATCTCGTCCGAGTCGGAAATTTCGACCGAGCGGTTCTCGCTGGACAATGTCGAGTCGCGGCTCGACAAGATCTCCAAGAATGTCGAGGCGTCGCTGCAGGAGGGATAGCGCCCCCTGCTGGTTCTCCGCGGATCACTTCCCGTTGGCATCGACAAAGCCTACACAGCCATGGAAAGCGTAAAAGACGCGGCCGGCGACATCGCAAACGAGGTGGGCGACAAGGCCTCCGACGAGCTCCAGGCCTCAATCGAGGAGGGACGGAGGCAAGTTCAGGGGGAGATTGAGGACAAGCTTGGGGCGATGGTCGGAATGGTGACCGACTCGGCCCGAGAGACCCTCAAGGAGCAATTTCGAGGGATTGACGAGGAGGAGGTGCTCAAGTTCGTCCCCGACCAGCGTCGATTTGCGGGCATTGGCCCCCTGCTCATGGGGCTCTTTCTGCTGGTCCTTCTGCCCTCGATCCTCAACGTCGTCGCGTACCTGTTCTTCCTCGGCGGGGGTCTCGCGTTCGTGGCCCGGTACCTCCTCAACGCCAAGGTGGACGTGCCGGAGGGCTATGAAGGGGTGCTGTGCCGATTCGGCGAGCCATACGAGAATACGGAAACCCGCAACGGACGCAACTGGCTGTTTCGATTTTCCGACTACATCCCCTACCTCGTCTCGAAGCGGGACCAGGTGGTGGACATGCACAATGCGAACTTTACCGCCGACTACGCGAGTATCGGCATCTCCAGCCAGATCGTCTTCCAGGTGGTCGACTCAAAGAAGTTCATCGCGAACACGACCCCGGCGGGCATCATGAAGAGCCTGAACCTCTACGCGTCGTACATCGCGCTGCGCATCATCACGTCCGTGGAGGATGCCCGGGTGAAATTCAGCGGGCGCGACTCGCTCGACAACATTGTGGCGGCGCTGAACGACCACCTCTCAGACGACTTCGGCATCGAGGTGACGAACGTGAGCATGCCCTCGGCCAACAATCAGATCCTGGAGGACCTCGAAGGGATCCGCACGCTCCTCAAGGAGATCGACGCCATGAAGGAGAAGCGGCAGGTGCGGCTCGAGTCGGCCGTGAAGGCGGTGGAGTCCGAGCTCCGCACGAAGCGGAAGCAGGCTCGTCGCCTGACCCCGGAGCTACAACAGGCCAAGATCTCGCTGGACACCGACATCACCGAGCTCGTCAACGAGAAGCGCCAGGAAGTGCTCATCGGGGCGCGGCGGAAGCTGGAGGAGGGCGCGTCGGAGCTGGACCGGGACTTGGCCAACTTCCGGGCGCGGCTCAAGAAGGCCATCTCGCTACAGAACTCCCTCGAGGCGCTCAAGCGCAACTTCGAGCTCCGGACGTCGAAGCTCAAGCGCCGGGCCTTTAACCTCATCGGGCCGGATCAGGTAACGGTGCTCGGGGTGTCCGGTATTGGCACCGGCGTGGGGTTGGGCATGAGCAAGGATGTCGTCAAGAAGATTCTGAGCAACGGGTCCGGCCCGCTCGTCGAGCAGGACCAACCGACGCAGGCGGCAGAGTGACCTGGCAACTGATACGAGGCGCCCTAGGGAGATGCCGGCACTTCACGCGCCGGATCGTCGCGGGGACCGGGGCCCATCACACATCAAAAGACGCCCAGATTCGCGGCGTAGTCCGTTGCGTCATCGGCGGCGACAGCCACGAGCTCTTCCGACAGGGACGTTTCGGCGGTCGGCAGGCCCTCCGGGAGCGTGAGCGATTCACCAGTCAGGTCCTGCTGGGCCAGTGCGCTCCCCACCCGAACGGTCACCGCCACCGTCTGAGGCCGGCCCGTCGAGGGCCCTGACAGGTCGATGGCCCCGCGCAGCACCGAGCAGATGCGGTCGGAGAGGCTCCAGTGTTCGCCGGCGCGGTGGGCGAGACTGCGATGGCTCTCCCCGAAGAGGTGCCGTTCATCCTCCACCTCGGGAAGGGGGCTGTCCCGTTCATCGAACAGGGGGGCATACTGGTCCGGAGCGGAGTACAGAAGCACGAGGCGGCCCATCACGTGGAGGAGCCCCACCGAGAAGGCCAGGCGCACCCAGTCGCCGGCCAGGTCGAGTTGACGGGTTAGCTGTTGGGTAAACCGGCCGGTGAAGATGGAGGCATGCATGATGCGGTCGAGAAGGCCGGTGTGGTTTGTGAGCTGCTCCCGCATCTTGTTGGCGCCTTCGAGAACGACGATCGACGTCACTTCGACGAAGCCAAGGAGGCGCACCGCCTGCTCGACGCTCTCGACCTCGTGTCGCAGCCCGTAGTATGCGGAGTTTGCCCGCCGAAGGACGTTGAGGGACGTAGACGGACACTGCTTAACAATCTCGATCAACTTCTCGGGGGCGGTCTGTCCAGACCCGACTAATTCCTCAACCTCCTCGATCGTGGAGGGAAGTGTAGGGAATGAAACCTCCAGCATTTCGGTCTCCACGGCGTGTCTGCTCATGGTTGGGAGGAAGGGAAGGGTGATGTGAGGAACGTGGGGGCAGCTGTGTCCGGCTTCAGTGCGTCGTGGTCCTCTGGTGGTCCCCGCGCGGGTCAACGGGCTCTCCGGTGTGGTCAACGGGGCCGTCTTTGCAGTCTCGAGTGCCAGAGGCGGTCGTCGGAAGCCGGACGAGGAATCGGCTGCCCGCGTCCGGTTCCGTCTGTACCGTAATCGACCCGCCCATCTGCTCGGTCGCCTCTCTTGTCACCGCGAGTCCGACCCCGGCGCCCTCGTACTCGCGTCCCAGGCCTGTGGAGGCCTGTCGGAACGGTTCGAAGAGCTGATCGACCGTCGCCGGCTCCATTCCGGCGCCGTTGTCCTTTACCTCCAACACGGCCCACTCCGGCTCCAGACGGGTCCGCACCCACACGGTGCCCCCGTCTGCGGTATACTTAATCGCGTTGTCCAGTAGGTTCTGCACCACGACCTGCACCCCATTCTTGTTAGCGTGCGCCTGCACACTGGTGGCCTCCAGTCGAAGATCGATCTCTCTTTCCTGCGCGTTGGCTTGACACTCCTCGACGGCTCGGCGGGACTGCTCGGCGAGGTCGACCGTTTCGGGGTCGAGCTCCATTTGGCCCGCCTCCAGCTGCGAGAGGTCCAGCATGTCCTCAAAGGTCTCGAGCAGGCGCTTTCCGCTCTGTTCAATCAGGTCGGCGTAGCCGGTCAATGGAAGATTTTCGGGCAGATCCATTTCACTGGCATTCGTCCCGATCGCCTCGGCGAACCCGATGATTGCGGTCAGGGGCGTGCGGATTTCGTGGTTCATGTTGGCCAACAGGGCAGACTTCAGGCGATCGGCCTCTTCGGCCTCCTCCTCGGCCCGCCGAAGGGCCTGCTTCCGATGCTCCTGCTCGGTGACGTCCTCGAGGTGAAAGACAGACTCGCAAATCGTCCCGTCGGCCCCTCGCACCGGCGCGCCGCTTACCGAAAGCACACGCGGGGTGCCGTCCGGCCGCTCCACCGAGCACTCCAGATTGCGCACCACGCGTGTCGCTCGAAGGATCTGCGAAAGAGAGCGGCTTTCAGTCGCCGTCATATCTCCCTTGTCTCCGGAAGACGTTCCCGGTGAGGAATCAGGCGGACGGCTGAGGATCTCCTCTACATCGGTGCCGAGAATTTCTTCGGCCCGGCCGTTCGCGTCGATGGCCGTTCCGTTCCCGTCGATCCGAACAACCGCGTGGGGGCTTGTCTCCACGAGGCGGTTCAGGCGGTCGCGCTGCTCGTGGAGGGTTTGTGTTTGGGTCCGGAGGCGACCGCGCACCGACAGGGCCCACCGTACAGCCACCCCCTCGGCGATGGCCGTGACGGCCACGGCCCCGAACAGGGCCCAAGGACTCGTCTGAGGAGAGGTGGTCCAAATCAGAGCGCCCCCAATAAACAGCGCACCCGCGGCGAGAAACGATAAGACCGGTCGCATCGATGTGCTCCCAAGCACCACGACTCCCCCGAAGACGGCGTAGACGATCAGGACGCCCACCGCGTACTCGCCGGCGAACCCGTTGAGCGCAGCGAGGGCCACGGCCCATCCCATGATGGCGTAGAGGCCACCCCGTGTGATCGCTACGTGGCGACGACGAACCGTTTCGGACACGTAGGTGGCCCCGATGAGGGCCACGAGCAGTCCCGCTACGCCGGAGTGAATCCGGCCCACCCAGACAGGAGCGTCGGCGCCGTACAAGGGGGCGTAGAACGACACCAGAACGGCCCCTAATCCCAGTAGACACAGGAAGCGGGCGATCCGAACGTGGTCGTGGTCATCGACAAGAAGCGGCTCGCCGTCCATGCGAGACAAGAAGAAAAGTCTCAGTTCAGGTGCGTCGTGCAGCACCGGATGATACAGGCCTTTGTGCCCACCACGGGATGATCGGAAGCGGGTGCTCCGTACCTCTGCGCCCCGAAAGTCTTCGCGTCCACCGGACCGTAATAATCGGCTCAGCTGGGGAAGCATTAAATGCCTGAATTTGAAAAATACATTATGCGACGCGCTCTCCGACTGAGCGGCCTCGTTTTCAATATTCGACGACTACGGCTCCAGTGTGTGAAGCGAGTATGCGAAGTTCTGTTTGTCGAGAGAGGCACGAGGCGGGGGAGTAGGAGAAAGCTGTTTGTGATACCACACGGGTGAACCCCAACACAGGAAGCAGGATGCCGGGAGCAAATGAGTGCCTGGAGAACGCCGGGGTGAGAAAAACAAAGTCTGTCCCAGTACCACGGCGCGTCCACGTCGTAAAATTACCGGGGGTTGGTAGCTGTGAAAGCCCCTCCTGCGGCACTAAACGCCCAATGCCAGAGGCCCCTGAGGTAGAAAGTTTAACGGGGCTTGTGACGAGCCCTATCGAGTTTGACGAGTCCGATACGGATCAGCTTTTAGAGCAAGTACGGCGCTTTTATTGCTCCATAAACACGTACATTTGTTGTAGCGGACTCCCCTGTACAGCAATTCGATCATGATCGGAAGCCTGATTGAGGCATCCACACCCCTGACGTACTCCGGCTATCTTGTTGCCTTCGTTCTCGCAACCGCTGCCTGCTTGGGCGCTGCCTGGCGCGCCCAGTCGATCCCCTCCCCGGAGACGCGGCGGGCCCTGACGTGGTTCTTTCTCGGGAGTGCCGGCTGGGCCGGGGCCTACGTTGGTTTTCTGCTCGCCGGCTCGGCGCTGGGAAAGCACCTCTTCTACCAGGCGAGCCTGATTGTCGGCTTCGCCACCGTCTTCGCCTGGCTCTGGTTCTGCTCCGCCTACAGCGGGCGGCAGCTCCACCGCAACCGAACGGTCCAACAGTTTGCGGCCGTCGTGTACGTGGCCGTGACGGCCCTGAAGGTCACGAACCCGCTGCACGGCCTGTACTACGGGCTGGAACCGGCCGGAGGGGCCTTCGGCCTGGTCGTGACCCACGAGACGCTCTACTGGGTCGTGATGTCGGTGGCCTACGCCCTGTCGGCGGCCGGCTACCTGATGATCTTCGAGCTGTTTCTGAAGGCGGAGGCCCGGACCTGGCCGCTGGGGGTGCTCACCGGGCTGACGGCCCTGCCGGCGGCGTTCAACGTGATCGGTCACGTCGAGCCAGCGCTGCTGGACATTACCCACGAGCCGCTGGGGGTGGCGGTGTTTGCGGTGGGGCTCCTGTTTGCCTACGAGACGCAGTTCAGCGTCGTGCAGTTGACCGGGAACGTGGAGGACCCGAACCTGACGATCGGGAGCGACGGCCGGATCCGCGGGTTCGGGGGCGGGCTGGAGGAGATTGTGCCTGTGCTTGGAAAGGAAGCGCCTGACGAGGAAGCCCTTGAAAAGGAAGCGCTCGGGGAGCCGCTGGCGGAGGTGCTTCCGGGGCTGGCGGAGACGATCGAGGAGGGACGGGAGGTGTGGAAGGCTGGCTTTGACGAGGGGGAGGAGAAGTCGTGTCGGGACTCTCGGGACGAGGCAGCCCCTCGCCCGAGAGAGAGTGCCCAGCCGGAGGCGGATTGCCAGTACTTCCAGGTGGTACAGGCCGGTTTGAGTAGGGTGGGGAAGACCCAAACAGTGATCCTGTCGGACATCACCGACAGGAAGCGGCGGGAGCAGGAGCTACGGGAGAGCGAGCGGCGCTTTCAGGCGATGCTGAACGATCCGAACATCCTCGCGGGTGTGCTTTCGCCGGATGGCACATTTCAGAAAGTCAACGACACGGCCCTGGAGTATATCGAGGCCACTCGGGAGGACATTCTCGGTCAGCCCTTCTGGGACACACCCTGGTGGGAGACGGATGACAAGCCGGCCGTCCAGGAGAAGGTGAAGAGCGCGGCTGAGGGGGAGTACGTGAGCTTCGAGGCCGAGCACGTGACGCCTGATGGGGACGCACGAACCGTTACTGGATTCATTCGCCCGGCCACCAACGAGAATGGGAACGTCGTCTCCCTCTTTGTTTCGGCCCGAGACATCACCGAGCGGAAGCGGAAGGCCCGGCGGCTCAAGGAGGCGAAAGAGCAGGCCGAGTTTGCGAAGCTGGAGGCGGAGGAGGCTAGCCGAATGAAATCCGCGATGCTCGCGAACATGAGCCACGAGATCCGGACGCCGCTGACCGGGATTATTGGGTTCGCCGAAGCGATCGGGGATGAGATCGAGGGGGACGACGGAGTCGCTCACTTCGCAGGCCTTATTGAAGACAGTGGGCGGCGGCTGCTGGACACCCTGGATGCCGTGCTCAACCTCTCGAAACTGGAGGCCGGACAGATGACCCTGGAGTCCCAACCGGTCGATTTAGCGAACCAGGCCCGCCAGGTCGCCAGGGAGTTCGCGGCGGAGGCGGAAGAAAGCGGGCTCACGCTTGAGGTCGAGGCCGAGGAGGTGGGGGCCCGGGCCGACGAGGGCGGGCTGAAGATCGTGCTACAGAACCTCCTGTCCAACGCAATCAAGTATACCGAAGAGGGAACGGTCCGGGTGCGGACCTACCGAGAAGACGAGACGGCCGTACTGCAGATCGAGGATACCGGAATTGGAATGGACCCGGAGGTGGCCGAGTCACTGTTCGAGCCGTTCCGGCAGGGGTCTGAGGGGCTGTCCCGCGAGTACGAGGGAACCGGCATCGGACTGGCGGTGACAAAGAAAGCGACCGAGCAGATGGGGGGGGCGATCGATGTGGAAACGGCGAAGGGGGAGGGGAGCACGTTCACCGCCCGGCTGCCAGCGGCGGATAGAAAGAACAGGCGCCCGATAACGGACTCAGAAGAAAAGAGATCGCTTCGGCCGAACCGAGTCGGTGGATAAGACCCCCGGTCCAAGGGCCGTCTGTGGTCGTCGCACATCGACAACCCGAGGTGCGCGTTTCGGGCAAGGCACGCCCGACACATTCGTTTAGGCAACGAAGCCCCGCGTCTCCTTCATCCCACAGGGTATTTCGAGATCGTTCTATATATAAATGCGGAGGCAAACGGGACACCTCCGGCTTAAAAAGTCAGATATCACGTCCGATAAACCAAAATGGAAGGATACATTGATCTGTCGCGGAGCCTAGCGGCAGGCTTATGGAGGGAAGTGCCCATTACAAGCTTTACTGAGAAAATCGCCCACAGAGAAGATTCCTTTGCGAGAAGAGCTTCTCTTCTGGGAGGAAGCCCCAAACGTTCTGTCTGGACTCAGAGATGTGCATCCCTATGGACCCGATCACGGCCGTCTACATCATTGGAACCCTCGGAATGCTCGTTGGAATTCCCCCTGCGTTGTCGCTTGTCGGCGACGAGGTGGGACTCGACTTCGACTACGTTTGGGCTATACCCGGAATCGCTGCTCTGATGTATTCGCTTATGATATTCGACATCGGGTCGGTGCAATTTCAGGGGTACCACGTTCCTCTCCCCCGGTACATTGACTGGGCCCTCACCACGCCGCTTCTCGTGGGGTATACCGCCTACGTTGCCGGGGCCAGTCGAAGCATGATTGCCGGCACCGCCCTGGCCGACTTCATGATGATTGTGTTTGGGATGGGGGCTGTTGCGTTCGCGTCCACGGCCCAGTGGGTGTTCTTCGGGCTGTCCTCGCTCTGTCACGTGACCCTTCTCGCCTGCCTGTACGGGCCGGTGCGCAACTCGGCCTTTGGAGAACCGCCCTCCCACCGGCGGCTCGCGCGGCTTCTGCTAAACTACGTCGGGATGCTCTGGCTCGCATACCCGCTGGTGTGGCTGTTCGGGCCGGGACTGCAGTGGGTCGACGCAACAGGAATTGCGGTGATCATCAGCTACCTAGACGTCACCGCGAAAGTGCCTTTCGTCTACTTCATCTACCGGGCGCGGAAGAACTTCGTCAAGGTGACGGACGATGCCTCCGAGTCCGCATCTGTCCAGAGAGACGTTGCGACGGTCCCGTCTGCCGCCTAAATGCCGCGCTCTTGTTTTCTGCGTCTCCTCATTGCTCTGGATCCCAACGCCCTGATCTGCTATGAAACGCTTTCTGACGAAGTACATCTTCTGGTACTTGCTCACCGGTATCATGATCGTGACGACAGTCCTCGTCACACAGAGTCCCTTCGCGAGTGGTCTGGCAACATTTGTCGGCTTCCTCACGATCGGGTCCATCACGGGGACGATCACCATCACCACCCTCACGGACCTGCGCTACGTCACCTCGAAGCTTGCGGACGGGACCCTCGACAAGTCCATCCGCACCGGGCGCAGCGACGAGTTCGGCGATGTGTACCGGGCCGTTGACGACCTTCGGCAGTCTCTGCGCACCCGCATTGAGGAGGTTGAGAAGCGAAAGGCAGAGGCCGAAGAGACGAAGCGTGAGGCAGAGTCCCTTGCCAACAAGCGAGAGAATGAAAAAGAGGCCCTCTCCGAAGAGGTCGACCGCATGGTGGAGGCCATGGACCGCTTTGTCAGAGGAGACCTGACGGTCCAAATTGACGCCGAGACGGAGGACAGAGAGCTCGCGTCGAAGATGGAGGCCTCACAGGCCGAAGAGATCGGGCGGCTGCAGAGGAAGTTCAACCAGTCCGTCCAGAACATCCAGCAGGTCTTTCATCGTCTGTCCGGGGCGGTCGAGAAGACCGACGCGGTTGCCAACCAGCTTGCAAGCTCGGCCGACCAGCTCAACGCCGGGGTGCAGAAGCAGGCCCAGCAGGCCGATGAGGCCGCCGCCGCCATGGAGCAAATGGCCCGTACGATTGACGGCAACGCGGAAAACGCGACCGAGACGGCGAAGGCCGCCCGCAAGAATGGGGAGTTGGCCGAGGAGAACGGAGACGTGGTGCTGAAGGCGGTCAGCAAGATGGAAGAGATCGGGGATGTCGTGAAGCGTTCTGCCGAAACCGTCAGCGGACTGAAGGAGTCGAGCGAGGAGATCGGAAAGATCGTGGCGACGATCGACGAGATTGCCGATCAGACCAATCTGCTCGCCCTAAACGCAGCCATCGAGGCGGCCCGTGCGGGGGGCGAAGGCTCCGGAAAGACGGGCCAGGGATTCGCCGTCGTGGCCGAAGAGGTCCGCGAGCTGGCCGAGCGAACGTCAAAGGCCACCGACGAAATCGAGCAGATGGTCTCGTCCGTACAGGAGGACACCAGTGAGGCGGTGGGCGCCATCGAGCAGGGACAGGCTGAGGTGGACGCCGGAATTGAATTGGCTGGACAGGCGGCCGATGCCTTCGAGGAGATTGTCGACAGCACCGGAGGTATCACCGATCGGGTCGATAGCATCGCCACCGCGACCGAAGAGCAGGCCGCAACGGGAGACCAGATTTCCGAAAGCGTACAGTCGATCTCAGAGGTGTCTGACGAGTCGGCACGGGGCATTGAGGAGGTCGTGCAGGCGGCCTCCGAGCTGGAAGAGCTCACGGGCAGCCTCCGCGGGCTGGTCGAAGAATTTCACGTTGGCAGTCGGGGCGCCAACGGCCGTGCGGAAAGCCCACAGGTTTCTTCCAACGACACGGAGGGGAGCTTCGAGAGCACCACCGGAGATGGTGCGGCGGGCCGGACGGAGGCGCCGGAGATTGGGGCGTAGGCCGCAAGTGCACGTACGTACGTGCTAAGCATCGGGCCTAGGTGTCCGTTGGTCATTTGAAGACGCCCAGGATGTGGCGGTGTCGCCTCGAAGGGGAGAGCAGGTGGGGAGCGCCGATGGCCGAGGAAGATTGTCGTGCCGATTCGCGGCGACCATGTGATGCCTTTGGCTCATCCAGGAAGGCATCCAGGTCGAGTGGAAGACCTGGATGTCGTTTGGGCACGTCTTCGAAGACTAATGGGGAGGCAACGAGGCAAAAAGTCTTCGTGCGATGACCTTGCGGCTTCGTCGCATCCGTCTCTGCGAAGAAGGTCTATCGGTCGAAGTCTTTATCTTACGAGGCTGGAAGCTGGACGGTAAACTGGGTGCCTTCATCTTCTTCAGTGTCTACCTCGATGGATCCCTTCATCCGAGCAACAGCCTTGTTCGTGACTGCCAGGCCGACGCCGGTCCCCTCGTACTCGCGGTTCAGTCCCTCCGACGCCTGTCGAAACGGCTCAAAAAGGGACTCGGCCACCTCCGGGTTCATTCCAATTCCGTTGTCTTCGACCTCCAGTACCGCCCGGTCCTCGTCCTGAAACGACCGGACCCAGATGTGACCGCCCTGCCCAGTGTACTTGATCGCATTGGAAACTAGGTTTTGAACCACGATCTGGACGCCCCCTTCGTCGGCCTCAGCCATGACGGAATCGGTCTCGAGTTGAAGACGAACTCCCTTTTCCTCAGCCTTCGGCCGAAGCTCCTGGACAGCCCAGCGGACCTGCTTTGCCAGGTCGACCGGTTCCACTTCCATTTCCATCTGCCCGGACTGAAGCTTGGAGAGATTGAGCACACCCTCCAGCGTTTCGAGTAGCCGCTTTCCGCTTCGCTCGATCATGGTGGCGTATCCCGGCAGCGGACTCCCCGAGAGATCCAACTCGCTGGCCTCCGAGCCGATCAGTTCAGCGAAGCCGATAATTGAGGTCAGCGGCGTGCGGATCTCATGGCTGATGTTGGCGAGGAAGGCGCTTTTGAGGCGGCTGGCCTCCTCGGCCTCTTGGCGGGCCGCCTCCGCGTCGGTCTTGGCTGCGCGGAGGGCCTGCTCTCGCCTCTTTTGGTGGGTGATGTCCTGTATCGTCCCCCGAATCCGAACGGTCCGCCCGTTTTCCTGCTGCGGCTCCCCACGGGTGCGGATCCATTTCTTCTCGCCGGCTTGGGTGGTCAGGCGGGCCTCGACGTCGTAGGGCACCCCGTCTTCGGCGGCTCGGCGAAAGGCCTCTCTGGCCTCCCCCCGGTCATCGGGGTGGTACAGTCCGTGGCTGCGTTCCGGCGTCATCTCCGTCCCGGGCGAAACACCGTGGATGCGGTAGGCCTGGTCGGTGAGTGTGAGTGTGTCCGCATCTATGTCAAATTCCCATCCGCCGACACTGGCAATCTCTTGAGCCCGCTGGAACAGATCGTTCTTCCGCTCGAGTTCTTCTTTGCGGCGGCGCTCCTCGGTGATGTCCTGAGCGACCGCCATCCCGGCGATAACCGCTCCGGTCTCGTCTCGAACTGGAAGCGCTCGGTTAACGTACCGGCGCCCATCCATCGTCTGCTCGAAGGTGTTCTTCTCGCCGTCGAGCGCACGCCGGAAATACGCCTCGAGCTCCTCGGCCAGGGCGGCCGGAAATATGTCGTGCGGGCCCTCTCCGTTCACGTCCGACGGGGAGAGGCCGACGTTCCGGAGCTCTCGTCCACCCGCCAGTGTATATTCCAGGTCCTCGTTGAAGAGAAAAACGCCGCCCGGGAAGTTCTCGATGAGCGTCCGGTAACGCCCCTCCGCCGCCCGAAGGGCCTCCTCCCGCATCTTTCGTTCGGTGATGTCCCGGGCCGAGACGACCATTGAGACGATGTCGCCGTCGTCGTTGGGAACCGGCCGGATCGATCCGGTGACGGTGTAGGGCTCCCCGGACGGCGTTTCGAGATCTGCCTCGTACTCAACATACTCGCCCGAGGCGGCCCGATTGACCTTTTTCCGGATAAACGGCCGCGTCTCCTCGTCCCACCACGGCGTCTCCCAGAACAGTTGACCCGTCACGGCGTCGGGGGTAGCCTCCACATACGCCATTGCCGTCTCGTTCTGCTCGATCAGCGTGCCGTCCGGTGCGAGCACGCCGGCCAGAATGTTCGGGGCGTTGAGCATCGCCTGGAAGCGCCGCTCGCTCTCCCGCAGCTCCCGCTCCCGCCGTTTTCGCTCGGCAACGTTCCGGCCGACGCACACGATCTGGCGCTCCCCCTCCGGGTTCTTGACAGGGTTGCCCACGAACTCGTAGGGCACCGCCGCCCCGCCGTTGGCCACCAGGGGCACCTCCACCTGCCCGCTGCCGGTCTCAAACACCCTGCGAATGGCCTGCCTGGCCTGTTTTTCCCTCTCGGCCGGCACAAAGTGGTCCAGTGCGTCCACGCTTCTTACCTCTGCTTCGGACAGCCCGGTCGTCTCCAGCACGCGGTCGTTCCACCACTGGAACTGGCCCTTCTTGTCCAGGGCGAAGAACAGGTCGTCGGTCGCGTTGAGCAAACGGTTGGTGTACGCCCGATGGCCTTCCAGCCGGTCTCGCTGTTCCTGGAGCTCACGTGCCTGACTCGCAAGGCGCCTCCGCATGAGCAACGCCCATCGGGCAATCACCCCGACGAGGAGAGCCACAATGGCCATGCCCCCGCCCAGCACCAGGGGGCTTACCTGAACGGTAGGGGCCCACAGCAGTGCGGCCCCTACGAAGACCAAGCCCGCCGACAGAAACGACAGAACGGACCGCAGCAGCTCACTGCCGAACACCACGAGCGTGGCGGACACCGCATACACGACGAGTATGCCCACCACGTACTCCCCCGAAAACTGATTTGCCGCCGCCAGGGCCGTGGCCCAGGCCATCAAAAGGTAGAGCAATCCCCAGGCAATCCCAACGCAGTGGGTGCGAAATGCCCGGAAGGCGTAGGTGCCCGCCACGAACCCCCCCAAGACGGCCGCAATGCCGAGCCGGACCCACATCGGATCGGTTGCCTCGGGGCGTGCGGCTTCGTACAAGAGGCCGTAGAGTGGGATCAGAACGCTCCCAAGGAGACAGAGCAGCCGAACGACCTGTACCCGAGACTTTGCACTGGCAGAGAGGGTGTCGTCGCTCGGCCAGAATAGTGTGCTGGCGTCACGGGTAAGGGAAGGCATGAGCATATCCCGAGAGTGGCAGAAACCGACGGCCGTGAATTCAAGAAAGATGTGAGGGCCGTCTTCAGACTACAATGTTAACGTTGCATCACGGGATGTGGACGTGAGTTCCAGGGCAGAGGCGTGCAGGAGGGGAATTCCCTTGCCTTTACGTCGTGCCCGTGCTGGTGAAAAGGGAGGTAGACCGGATTCTATACCGCTTCCGGCAGGGTCCGCTACGAGGAGGTACTCTCTCAATCGTTCTGGGTCGCGGCCCGCCCGCTGGTTCCAATGAGTAGTTGAGGCGCCGTTGACTTTGTCCCTCATCAAGTCGAGGGATGGGCAATACGTCCAGAATACCAGTGATCCGTGACTCAGGACTCTGAGGATTCAGATGTCCTGTGGGGCGGGGCGGCACCAGGAATTACGCACCTGGACTAGACTCGGGCCACTCCCGGCGCGCACTGCACCCAGGCTCCCTCTAGTATTGTGAACGGTCTCTGACCCCTACGGGCCCGATGTTTCTACCGGGTGGAGTACTGGCCCGTCACGTAGTTCACCAACTGTGTCGCACCCGACTCCGCCGACTCGGCGACCTGCTCTGCACAGTCCCGCATCGAGATGATGTCGGCGAGGTTCCCCTCATCGTCGACCACAGGAAGGTGACGGCACTTCAGGTCGTTCATCCGGTCCAGGCAATCTCGAAGCTGATCCTCTGCCTCGGCGGTGACGACGTCTTCCGTCATGACCTCCTGCACCTCGGTCTCCGGGGAGGAGCGTCCTTTCAGGGCAATGTCGCGCATGTAGTCCCGCTCGGTGAAGATGCCGACCATCTCGTCGTCCTCAGTCACGACGATGGACCCGATGCCACGGTCCACCATGGCGTCAATACAGTCATAAACAGTGTCGGTGGGCGTGGCCGTGAGGACATCTCCGTTCTGCTGCAGGGTGCCCTTCGTTCGCAGCACGTCCCGGACTCGTGTCTCAACAAGTTCACGTTCGTCCATGGCAAGCAAAAGTATTTGAGGAAAGGTATGGGATATGAGATGAATCACGACTGCTGGTTCTTCTTTCTCTGTCGGGTGGTTCCCGCTTTCTCTGCATTGTAACGCGTTCACGATACCCTCTCCCAGTTGCGGGGCATACCACGTCTGATACACAGACCCCCACACCCGCAGGAGACTGCTTCCGTGAAGGGTCGAGGCCGCAGGCCCCATGGTGGATACTCTCAGGACCAGTTCCCACCGGCGTAAGACGGGTCGGCGACCGGAGCGCGATCCAGGTCCCCCAAAAAAGCGAGGCCTGATCTTGAGAAATCCCCGTTGCTTCCCATCTCTGACCCCAAGCCCTCTCCTCACAAACTGTAGGACCGGATGTCTGACTGGATGGGTTCTATGTGCAGCTCAGGGCAACACGGCCCCCCATTTCCCGTTGCGCGGGTCTTCCAAGCCACTTGGGGGAGACGTAACGGATTTCGATTGTATTTTGAGCCTCAGTGGAGGCATCGAGGCCTTCTCTGCGGACCTCCCACGCTCTCCGTTGGTTCCTCTATCGGGAACTCACTACACCCTGCGGCCCTGCACAGAGTTACTCGCTGCACAAAAATCTTCCGACGCCGTCACGGTGAAAGAGAGGACTACGGAGCGAAGTTTGCACGCTTACGTTGCAGGGACGCAGACGGAAATAACTCTGCGAGCCTGCCCCGTCACGCTTTGAGGGCAGGCTTTTTCTGTGCGTGAACATCCATCTTTATGAGCCACAGCGAAGACGAGACGATTTCTACCCCACTGGTTGGCGGCCTGCTGATCGAGGACCTGGTTCGGTCTGCATTCTTCGGGTTTGTGTTCGGGGCCATTCTCTTCGTGGTTTCCGATCAGACCGGTATGGTCCAGCGGGTACTATCCCAGATGGGGTTCGTCGGTGCCAGCAGGTACCTGGGCGTGAAGGAGCTCGCCATTTTCGGGATGGGCCTCGGCGTTACCCTGGGCATTGCCGGGCAACTCCTCAGTCGGGGATTCTCCTCCCTCGTCGCCGCCCCGGGTGAGGGCCCAGGCCCGATCGATTCTTAGGGCCGAGCATGCGCATCTCCGGAGGTGGGCTTCAGGCGTACTCGTGCGTGCTCGCATCCGCTCTGGTGGGAAAAGGCTGGTCCGGAGCCCCCACCCCAAGAACCAGGCACAGTTCGTTCCAGCCGCCCCCGCCGTCAAGACCCGATGGGTCGCTTTTCGTCGAAGGACCGGCCCCCGAGCGTTGTGAGACTGGTAGATCTCTCCTGGGTGTCCCGCAGAGCATGCAGGGATTCACGGGTCTGAATCAGGCGAGTCCGGTGCCCCGTCCTCGGTTCCGGTCTGCGGCCCCGATCTCCCACAGAAGGGTACGTTGCGGGTCACCCTGCCTACCTTGAAAGGTGTCCGCGTAACCAGTTGAGGGGTTGGCGCTGACCGGCGTGGTGTGGCCAGTACAGAGATGAGGGCGGAGACGCCCTGGCTGGGGCTTGCGGAGGGCATCCTCCAGTGGCACACGTGTCTCCTCCCGATCCTGTGGGGGACCGGTCGTGCTCCCCGTCTCGGTCCCGCGTGCGCTCCGTGTCGCTTGCCACTCTCCCCCCCGCACGGCTACACTACGGCGCGGTCTTCTGAAAAATCTCTTCCCCGATCATGAGCAACGACGCCCCCCGCTACTGGACGCCCGAGTACGTCGAACGCTTCGTCGAAGCGCTGAACCGCGACGACGAGTTTCAGGACACGGCGGGCTCCTTCTCCGAAACCATCGAACTGCGGTGCCTCGACACGCCCGACGCCGAGGACGTATCGGCCACCTACACGTTCGAGGAGGGCCAGGTGGTGGACGTGGACCTGTGGATCGACGACGCCCCCTCCGACCAGATGCGTGAGGAGGGGGTGGATACCGACGCCGTCATGGCGCGGGCCACGGCGCCGTACGACGTATGGACGAAGATGGACCGGGGCGAGATGGGGGCCACCGAGGCCATCGCGTCGCCGGACTACAAGATCGACGGCTCCATGATGCAGATCATGTCCAACATGGGCGTCTTCCGCGGCATGATGTCCGTCGCGGCCGAGGTGGAGAAAACGTACTAGTGCCGCGTTGAAGAGACAGAACGGGTCATTTCTCGCCGCCAAACGTAGACTCATGAGCGACAACGGACCCACAATTACCGTCACGCGTGGCACACGAACCGGGCGGTCCGGGCAGAAGCGCTCCGCGTCGGCCCGCTCGCGGTCGTCGGGGTGGGGCCTGCCGGGGCCCGGCTCGGTGGTATCGGGCCTGGTTCGAGGGGCGCGTGCGGCTTGGTGGGCCGGCCTCGGGGTCGTTGGGGCGGTGCAGGACGCCAGCACGCAGGTGTTCGACGCGCTCGTGGAGGAGGGCCGGTCGTGGGAGCGAGCCCGGCGCGAGCGCACGGAGGCGACGGCCCAGCGGGTGCGGCGGGTAACAGATGAATCCGATGCGATTCGGGCGGTGGGGGAACGCGCCCGGACGGAACTGAGCAGCATGCTCCGGCGGGTGGGCGTGCCGTCCCGCGATGACGTGGAGGAACTGCGCGAAAAGGTCGACGCCCTCGGCACCCAAATTGAGGCGCTCTCCCGCTCCGTCGAGGAGATGGATCCTTAATCTTGAGGGGACGACGTGGAGGGGCACCCGTCGTCCGCGGCGGGCAGCAGGTCGTTCGCGAGCCGGTCGAACTCGCGCTGAAAGCCCTCGATGATTGTGTCGGGATCGGGAATGAGGCCGGCGTCGCAGGCGATGCCGAGGCGCACCGTGCCGTCGTAGCTGAAGATGCTCACGCCCAGGCCCATGCGCCCCGCCCGCGGTACCCACGGCATCACGTGCTGCACGTGCCGCCCCTTCATGTGGAGCGGCTCCTGCGGCCCCGGCACATTCGTCATCACCGCACTGGCCCGGTTGCTGAAGTGGCGCACGGCGCGGTCCTCCACGCTCAGCGGCAGGTACCCGAGACTCTCCAGCACGCTGAGTGCGGCAACGGCCTCCGCCGAGCCCTTGAGCGCGTCCATGCGCTGCTTCACCGCCAGCATCCGCTCCAGGGGGTCGTCGAGGCCAACGGGCAGGTCCAGAAATACGAGCCCGAAGTGGTTGCCGAGCTCGAAGGCCTGCTCTCGCGGGCGCAGGTTGACCGGAATGAGGGCGCGCACCGTTTCCGTGTCGCTCGCCTCCGTGCGAGCGGCCAGGTAGTACCGCAGCGCGCCGGCCACCGCCCCGAGCAGCACGTCGTTCACCTTGGCGTCCACAATCCCTCCGATGCGCTTGACGCGGGCGAGGTCGAGGGGGGCGGACCACGTGGCGCGCTGCTTCACCCCCAGCTCGCCCTTGAGGAGGGTATCGTTGTCGTGGGGCAGCGAGAGAAACTTCGACAGGGACGCCCCGAAGCTCAAGCCCTGCTTCACACGCCGCAGGGCGCGGGACGGATTCGAGAGCGACTTTGCGCCTTCACGAAGCAGGCGTTGCCCGGTCCGGGCGGTGCCCCGGACGGTGTCGAGGGCGCTCTGCACCACGCCGGAGAGAAGGCCGCGGTCTTCCGTCGTTGGGAAGCGGCCCGGATCGAAATATTCGTCGGTCAGCGAGAGCAGCACCTCCAGCAGGGCCATGCCGTCGCCGATGCAGTGGTGCAGCCGCACGATGATGGCACTGCCGCCGAGGTAGTCTTCCACCAGTTCCATCTCCCAGAGCGGCTTGTCCCGGTCGAGAGGCACGCTCATGAGCTCACTCACCCGCTCTTTGAGTTCGTCGCGTCCGGCCGCGCCCGGCAGCGCCGTGCGGTGCACGTGCCGGTCGAGGTCGAAGTACGGGTCGGGCTCCCAGTAGGGAGAGCCCTCGGGGTCGCGCACCCGCTGCCGAAACCGGTCGAAGCCCAGGAAGCGCTCCTCCAGAAGCGTCTTGAACGTGTCGACGTCCATCGGGGCGTCGAGCACGAGCACGCCCGTGATGGTCATCAGGTTCGTCGGCTCGTCCATGCGCAGCCACGCCGCGTCGATGCCGGAAAGGGGCTCGTGGGGAGGCATGGCGATGAGGCGAGTCGTGAAAGAGAGCAAAGACGGCCGACCGGTGCGGGCGGTCTCGATCCTTACGAGGATGGCGTAGCATCTGTCCGGGCGCGGAAGAGGGTTTCGTCCACGGCGTAGATGGCAAGGCCGATCGTCGTGACTGCGACGAGCGCGGCTGCCGGCGCCCAGATGATGAAGCCGCCGATGATGCCGAGCGCCGCCCCGAGGTACTTGATGTAGTTGAGCTGCTCGTTGGTGGTGCGGCGCAGCAGCATTTCGAGCTGGCGCTCATCGTAAGCGCGGACGTTCTCGTAGATCATGCGCTCCAGGTCGAGCGTGTCTACGAGGCGGAGCACCACGCGCGTCAGCAGGGCCTCGATCTCGTCGCCGCGTCGCTCCAGTGCCGCGGGAAGGCGGTCGAGCACCGGGTCGAGTTCCTCGACCAGCGGGTCGACCGCGTCGGGCAGGCGCCGGACGGTCTCCCGCAACCGGGCCCGAAAGTCGTCCTCGCCGAAGTACCGGTAGGTGCGCAGCATCAGTCCCGAGAGGCCCTCCCCGGCCTGCGCCTCCACCTGCTCGGCCGTGAGGGCGACGATGCGTTTCTGCACCGACGGGGTGGAGAGCACGTCCCGCAGCACGCCACGGAGCAGGGCCTTCCCCTCCGTGCGCACCGCATCGTCGGTCGCCACGTCGCTGGCCGCCGCCACGAGCAGATCCCGGTACTTGGCGACGAGGCCGCTCTCCCGAATTTTCTCCTTGATGAGCGCCTTGTTGATGAGCTCGTCGCTCACCGCCTGGGCGAGGCGGTAGGCCACCCGCTCCCGCTGGGCGGGCACGAGGCCCTGGCCCACGAGGGGCCGCGGCTCGCGGGGCCGGAAGAGCATCGTGATGGCGAGCCAATTCGTGCCGAACCCGACGAGGCCGCTGACCGTGGTGAAGCGCAGCAGGCCCTCGAGCACAACGGGATACCCGGCCACGGTGAGGGTCACGCCGGGGAAGTCCCACACGAACGAGAGGGCAAAGAGTGCGCCCAGCACCCAGGGCAGGGCCTTCAGCACCGGCAGCCACCGGGCGTAGCTTCCCGTGCGCTTGGGGGGCGGGTCCACGGCCTCCTCGTCCGTGCCGGGGGCATCGGGCAGGTGGCGGCTCGCCGTGCGAAAGATCTGTCGCTGCAGGCGGGGCCACGACGCGTCGCGGCCAGCTGCACCGTTTTGGGACGAGGCACGCATCGCCGCCTCCGAGGCCTCCGGCTCGTCGTTCATGTTGGGGTCGGACGCAGCCACGAGCGAAGGGGCAGTTTCGTGCAGGAAATGGGTGTCGCGCGGCCCTTGCTAAAACACCTTCACGAGCGTCATGTCGTTCAGGTAGCGCCCCGGGTCGCGCTGGAAGTCCTGGAGAAGCGTGTTGGTGCGGGCCGCGGCCGAGTCCAGTCGCATGTAGAGGCTCGGGTCGTTGAGGAGGCGTCCGGCCGTGCCGTCGCCCTCGTTCAGCTTGGTGGCCACCGTGTCGAGCGTGGCGGACGTCTCCTCGAGGGAGGCGAGCCCCTGGTTGAGGCGATCGAGCGACTGGTTCAGACGCCGTACGGCCACATCCAACGAGTCGCCGTTTTCGCCCATGAACGTGTCGAGGTCGCTCGACACCGACTGCAGGTTCTGGAGGAGGGCGCGGATGGTTTTCTTCTCCGCCTCGGTGACCGATTCGAGGTCGCCCGTGATGTTTTTGGCCGAGGTGAGGGCCTGCCGCAGGTCGCTGCTCGGGTCCTGGAGCTGCGCGCTCAGGGCCGACATGGTCGTGTTTGTGCTCGTGAGCACACTGTCGGCCTTGTTTGCGAGCGCGGGGGCCTGGTCGGTGAGGCGGTCGAAGACACTTCCCTCAGGGGGCGCCGAGAGCATGGCGTCCGGCGGAAGCGGAGGGTTGTCCCTGGGACCTGGGATAATGCTAATGCGGACGCCCCCGATGCCACTGAAACCAGCCACCTTTGCGTGGGAGCCCTCCGGGATCCGAATGCCCTTCTCGATGCGGAGGCGGGCCCGCACGGTCTGGGTCTCTTGGTCGAGGCGGATCGACCCCACGGAGCCGACGTTGACGCCCTTCATGCGCACCGGGTTGCCCGCCGTGAGGCCGCTGGCCTCCTCGAATTCGGCCTTCACGGCGTACGTGTCCCCAAACAGTGGGAGGTCTTGAAGGAAGCGAACCCCAAAGATGGCCGCGATGACCGCGACGATGATGGCGATCCCAACCTTGATTTCGTTGCTGTATTCCATGTAGTGAGAAAGCGGCGTGCGAAAACGGCGAAGAGTCCGACACGAGCCGGAGGGGTCAGGCCGACGGCCCGGACAGGGCAGGGGGGGTGTCGCCCACCTGGTACTCGTTGGCTTTCACAAAGGAGTTGAGGTGCGGGTTCGAGCAGTCGTGAATCCCGGACACGGGCCCCACCCACTCAAGGCTGCGCTCGTGGAGAAAGGCGACCCGGTCGGCAATGGAGAGGACCGAGTGCATGTCGTGAGTCACGACAACACTCGTCACGTTAAGCTCCTCAGCGAGGTGGCTAATCAGGTCGTTGATGGTATTGGAGGTCTGGGGGTCGAGGCCACTCGTCGGCTCATCGTAGAGGATGTATTCCGGCTCGATGGCGATGGCCCGGGCGAGGGCGACCCGCTTCCGCATGCCCCCGGACAGGTCGGTCGGGCGCTGCGCCCCCGCTTCCGAGAGGCGAACGAGGTTGAGGCACTCCTGCACCCGATCCTGAATGCCCCCCTCGTCCAGCGACGAGAAGTAGCGGAGGGGGAAGGCAATGTTTTCGAACGTGGTCATCGAGTCGAACAGCGCGCCGCCCTGGAACAGGACGCCGAACCGGCGCCGGAGCCGGCGAAGGTCCTCGTAGGGAATTCCATCGATGTCCGTGTCGTCCACGAGCACACGCCCCGCGTCCGGTGTTAGCAGCCCCACGAAGTGCTTCATCAGCACGCTCTTCCCAGACCCGGACCGCCCGATGATCGCGAGCGTCTCGCCGTCGTGGATCTTGAGCGAGACGCCCTCGAGCACCTGGAGCGTTCCGAACCCCTTCGACAAGTTTTGGACCTCAATCATGGCGGGGAGGGAGGCACGTAACAGAAAGACGACCCGTGGCACGGGGCGGCGGGGGGCGCATCGGCCCCGTCACAGCAGCACCAGGGCGATGAGGAGGTCGGCGACGAGGATGAACACGCAACTTAGGACGGCGGCCTGAGTCGTGCTGTCGCCCACCCCCACGGCCCCGCTGCTCGTGTAGTAGCCCTTGTAGCAGGCGATGGAGGTGATGATAAACCCGAAGGTGAACGACTTGATGAGCCCGATGGTGGGGTCGAGCAGCTTGAAAAACTGGCGCGCGCCCTCCAGAAACTCGCCGGCGCTCAAGAACCCCCCAAAGTGCCCCACCCCGATGCCGGTCCCGATCCCGACGACGCAGGAGACGACGTACAGCACCGGAAACATGAGGACCCCGGCCAGCACGCGCGGAAGGATCAGGAACCCGACGGAGTTGAGCCCCATGACCTCCAGGGCGTCGATCTGCTCGGACACCCGCATCGTGCCCAGCTCCGCCGCGATCCGTGCGCCCACGCGCCCCGCCAGAATGAAGCCCGCGATGACGGCCCCCAGCTCCAGCATGATGGACGGCGCCACGATCGACCCGATGATCGTCTTCGGGATGAAGGGCGTCTCCAGTTGGTAAGCGGTCTGCACGGTAAACACCGCCCCCGTAAACGCTGCGGCGAGGGCGACGATGGGAATCGAGTCGATCCCCACGCGCACCATCTGGATGAAGAGGTTATTCCAGTAGGTGCCCACTTTGTCGATCGAGGCAAACGCCCGGCCCATGAGTGTTGCGTACCGGCCGAGGGCCCGAAACGGAGAGAGCAGAGCGTCGAGCAACGAGACAGAAGAGACGGAGAATGCGCAGGGCACGAACGGGACGGCCCGGAGCCGAGGAGGCTCCGAGCCATAGCCTGCATATGCACATCCAACTCGAGGAAGAGGTTCCTCTTCACCGCGACGCGGACGGATCCCTGGCGGGCCGGTGGCAGTGCACTACACACGCGCAGATGCCGCCGAATGGCGCGCCGCGTCCCCTTCAGTCGTCGACGCACGAATACACTGGTGTTTGCATGGCCAGCTCCGAGCCGCGATACGTATGTCAGGAATGTGGGCACGAGGCCCACAAGTGGATGGGCAAGTGCACCGGGTGCGGGTCCTGGAATACGCTCGTGAAGGAAGCCGAGAGTGCCGACGTGGAGGCCCAGGTCCCGGATCTCAGTCCGGACAATCAAAACGGAAGCGCGACGGCCCAGAACCAGCCGACCCAGCTGACGGAGGTGGAGATGGAGGGGGAGTCCCGTCTCCAAACCGGGGTCGACGAGTTCGACCGCGTCATGGGCGGCGGCATCATGCAGGGCTCGTTCAGCCTCATTGCCGGGGACCCTGGCATCGGCAAAAGCACGCTCATGACCGAGTTGGGCGGCTATCTGCCGGGCCGCAAGATCCTGTACGTGACCGGGGAGGAGTCGAAGCGGCAGGTCAAGTTACGCGCCCAGCGGCTCGGGGTCGACAGCGACGCCCTCTACCTGCTGGCCGAGACGAACGTGCAGGAGATCGCCAACGCCGTCGACAACGTAGAGCCCGACCTGCTCGTGGCCGACTCCATTCAGACGATCTACCGGCCCGACCTGACGAGCGCCCCCGGCTCGGTCAGCCAGGTGCGGGAGAGCACCGCCTCGCTCCTCAAGCTCACGAAGGAGCTGGAATTCTCGACCTTCCTCGTGGGGCACGTCACCAAGAAGGGCACCATCGCGGGGCCCCGAGTGCTGGAGCATATGGTGGACACGGTGTTGTACTTTGAGGGCGATCAGAACCACGCCTACCGCATCCTTCGCAGCGTGAAAAATCGCTTTGGGGCGGCCAACGAGATCGGGGTGTTTGAGATGCGGGAGGACGGGCTGCGGGAGGTGCCGAACCCGAGCGAGATCTTTCTGTCCGAGCGCGGCTATGGCGTGAGCGGATCCACGGTCGTGTGCTCCCTGGAGGGCACCCGCCCCATCCTGGTCGAGATCCAGGCACTCGTCACGCCCACCTCTTACAGCACCCCCCAGCGCACGGTTACCGGCTTCGCGTCGCAGCGGCTCCAGATGATCCTGGCGGTGCTGGAGAAGCGCGCCGGACTGGCCTTCAGCGACCATGACGTGTTCATCAACGTCGCGGGCGGGGTGCGTCTCGAAGAGCCGGCCGTGGACCTGGGCGTCGCCATCGCGGCGGCGTCCTCGTTCCGTGACATTCCCGCCGACACCGGCTCGGCCCTCATCGGCGAGGTGGGGCTCGGCGGCGAGATCCGCACCGTGAGCCGAGTCGAGCCGCGCCTCAAGGAGGCCGCCAAGCTGGGCTTCGACCGGGCGGTGGTGCCGGAGAACAACCTCGATCGCATTGCGGGAGACTACGACATCGACGTGACCGGGGCGCAGCAGTTGAAGGAAGTCGTGGACGTGGTCCTGTAACGGCGGACCGCTGCCACGGAACAGTCCTTGTAAACGTAGACCATTCGAGCGCATAGGGCATGTAATAATTGCGCTGGGACGCTCGTTTGAATCAGCACCATGCCCTTCCGTCCCGGCACTTGCCAATGATTGGGTTTCCGCATGCAGCCTACGGATGAGGAACTGGTATCGGCGTACCTGGACGAGAGCGACGAGCAGGCCTTTCGGCGGCTCGTCGAACGGCACCAGGACCGTATCTTTGGCTACCTGATGGGCATGGTGAAAGACCGGGCGGTGGCCAACGATCTCTTCCAGGAAACCTTCGAGCGCGTAGTGAAGGCCATGCATGGCGAACGCGGGTCGTACGACCGGCAGGGCCAGTGGCTGAGTTGGGTGATGAGCATTGCGCGCAACGCGGCGATCGACCACACGCGGAAGCAAAAGAAGTGGACGGACGTGCCGCAGGACGAGGACGACGGGCGGTCCTTCTGGGATACCCTTGAGGACGACTCGCCCTACGCCGACGAGCAGCTCCACCGCGCGGAGCAGCGCGAGTGGCTCGACGACCACATCGAACAGCTCGCGCCCGAGCAGAAAGAGGTGCTGCTCCTGCGGCAGGAGACGGATCTCACTTTTCGGGAGATCGCGGAGCTCCAGGACGTGTCCATCAACACCGCCCTTGGCCGCATGCGGTACGCCCTCAAGAACCTTCGCAAGATGATGGAGGCCTCCGACGAGACCGCGCTGGTCGGCACGATCGATACGTGAAGATTCCGGCGCGGTCCGGCCTGCTCCACAGAGCAACTCTTTTCTCCTATGGACGATCGGCTACGTCTCATTCGGTACCTGTACGACGAAGAGGTGGACGAGTCGGCGCTTGCGCGCCGGCTGTCCGGCGATGAGGACCTCTACCGCGAGTACGAAGAGCTGGCCGCGACGAAGCGGGCGCTCGACGACCGGCCCGCACGCCAGCCGGACGCGGCGGTCGTGGACCAGGTGGTGGACGAGGCCCGCACGGCTGCCCAATCGGCCGCCCCCCCAACCGAGGACCGCCCGGCGCGCGCCCCATCCCACTCCTGGACCCGCCGCCTGCAGCCGGCCAGCGCCGCGCTCGCCCTGCTGTTGGTCATCGGGCTGGGGTGGTGGCAGGGAGGCGGAACGTCCGGCGGCCCGGTCGCGGACTCCGCGACGCCCGGCGCGCCTCAAGATGAAGGAACGCCCCAGCGGGCCCCTGCGACCGCCGAGACCCAGACGCGTGACGCGGACGCCATTCCGGCGTGGGACGACGGGGAAGAGTTGATCCGCATACAGCGCCGCATCGACCGGCTGCAGGCACGGAGCGCGCCGGACCGGTGGGGCTCCCTCCAGCGGGTCAGCCGCCCCTAGAATCTTTCCCTTCCCAATACACCTCGCGCACCACCGTTTCCGTCTCGCTCCCCCATGATCGCTCTGCACCGCCTGCATTCTACCTGTCGTCGGCTCGTGGCTGGGCTCGCCCTGGGGCTTCTCCTGTGGGGCTCGCTTCTGCCCGCCGCGTCCGCCCAGCAGACCCACACGCTGAACATTCAGGACGGCACGGTCTACGTCGACGGACGGCCTCTATCGGCGGACCAGCTCCCGGACAGCTTAGACCTGCGAGGGGTGCGGGCCAACTACCGGTTCGTGGGCGTCCGGCGCCCCGTCATCGAGCTCAGGGGGCGTCTGTTCGTCGTGCAGGACGGGCTGAGGCCCATCACTGAAGAGGAGGTGCGACAGCAGCGCGCCTCCGTCGTGCTGGGAAACGGCGGGGTGCAGGCACGAGCCTCTTCGTCCTCTGACAGGGTCGGGGCCGCGAGTTCCCCCGAGGCGTCGCACCGGCAGTATCTCGATGCGGTGCAACGCTCCAGCCGGGAGCTCTACGAGCGGCTCCAGCGCGAGCGCCAGATGGAGCAGGACGCGCAGAACCTCGCGCGCACCGTTCGGTTGCTACCGAAGGGCGCTGAGCGACAGGCCCAGATCGACACGCTCCGCACCATGCTCGAAGATATCTTTGCGGTAAAGCAGGAAAACCGGCGCCGCGAGATTGAGCGCCTGCAGCGGCAGATCCGAGAACTGCAGGAAAACCTTCAGCGGCGAGCACAGATGCGGGACCGGATGATTGACCGGCACCTCCGCCAGCTCATCGACTCCACGCGCGGCCGCTGACGGTGCCGCGCAGGACCGCCCGCCGCCCGAAAGGTCCTCGTCGTCACCTCATCCTTTACTTTAAGTGGGCTGCGTCGCACCTTGTGGGGCAACGGTGGGACAAAATCACCGTCCGCACGTCGCTTTTCGTCAGGGGTGTCGCATTGATCTATGGATTGGTTCCCGGCCCACATCGCTCGTCGTGTCGACTACGGGCATGGATCTCGTCGGGGCCTGCTGTGGCTCGTGGTTGGGCTTCTGCTTCTAGCAGCGGGGCCGGCCCGGGCCGAAGTCCTCGTGACCGACGTGATCTTCTCTCCCCGATCCGACGGGCAGGGGTACGTCGTGCGCGTCCGGACGACGTCCTCCCCGGAAGCGTACATGCTGCAGCCGGACGAGGCGCGCGAACTAAAGTGGGTGCTCTACAACACGACCCTCCACGAGGACTACGAAAAGCGGGCGCCGGAAGGGCCGATTGAGGACTACACGGTGACGCAGCAAAACGGCCACCTCATCCTCCGGGTGAGTCTGGCTGCAGACCGGTCGGTCTCGCCCACGGCCTACCGTGATGGGGCGTCCGACGACCTGCTGCTAAACCTTGCGTACGACGACGCGACGCCGGTGGCCACGGAGGCCGCCTCGTCCCCGGCGTCGACTGCGTCTGCCTCGTCTTCATCCTCTGAGGACGAGCCCACGGCCCCTTCGGCAGAACGACGCCAGCGAGATCCGGTAGCGGCCCTCTCCCGTGAGCGCTCACGGCTCGACACGGTGGTAATCGACCCAGGGCATGGGGGCAAGGATCCGGGGGCCGTGGCCCATGGCCTGGAGGAGAAAGACATTGTGCTGGATGTGGCCCACAAGCTCGAAGATTATGTCGAGAACCGCCTCAACCTTGAAGTGATCTACACCCGGTCGGACGATCGCTTCATTGCCCTGGAGGAGCGTGGCCACCTCGCCAACCGGGCGGGCGGAGACCTTTTCATCTCGCTCCACGCCAACGCCTTTCAGTCCTCGTCCGTCCAGGGCACCGAGACGTACTTTCTGGGGCGCTCCAAGACGGACGCGGCACGGCGCGTGATGAAGCAGGAGAACAGCGTCGTGCGGGAGTACGAGGAGAATCCGGACCGCTACGACGAGTACGACGCGGAGGCCTTTGTGAAGGGAGAGCTCTTTCTTAGCGCCAGCATGCAGTTCAGCGAGGAGTTCGCCTCGATCGTGCAGAACCAGTTCAAAGAGCGGGTTCAGCGTCGCAGCCGTGGGGTGCACCAGGCCGGGTTCTACGTCCTGTGGAGCGCCTCGATGCCGTCGGTCCTCGTGGAGCTAGGGTACCTGACCAATCCCCAGGAGGCCCGCTTCCTCAACAGCGACCGGGGCCAGACCTATCTGGCGAGTGCCATTTTTCGGGCCGTGCGGAAGTATAAGAACCAGTACAACAAGGGCATCGTCTCCAGTGAGTAGCTGCCCGCGCACGGTGTTGGAATGAGCGGTCCTAAGCTTCTCTTACTGGTGCCCCACGTCTTCACAGCCGACCGCATGTGTCATGACTGTTGCCGAATGTATTCGGTCCCGAGGACCCTTGCTAATCGTGCTGCTGGCCGGTGTGGTATGGACCAGCTGTGACCTTGCGTCGGCGGGCAACACGGTCATCCTGAGTGCGAACTCGCCCCCATCCATCGAGCCGACCGTGCAGCACCGGTTCGAGTACGAAAAAGAGGCTGTTGTGGACGGGAGAGTGGCAGTCGAGTCGGAGATTCAGTTGGATTCTCTCGACAACATCTTGTCCCGTAACGGATTCGGTCGGAGCGATGTGGTCGACGCCCGGATTGATAGCGTAGAAGTTAACCGGGAATCTGCCCCGTCGCTGACAGATGCAGATGTGTTCCTAGGAACGAGCGCAGACGGCCCTCGCGTCGCCCAGGTTGCGTCTTTTCCAGACGGCGCGTCGTCTGTCGTTGATGACACGTCCACGCCCGTTCGCGAGGCGGTCCAAAACCGAATACGAACGCTCCACGGCCGGTTTGGGCTAGAGCGTCCTGATGACGGGGTGGTCCGGGCCAAAGTGTATTACCGTCTCAAGGTAGAGGGTGTGTAGGGGGCCTCCCAGAGCCCTACCGGATGGCAATGCAGGACACCTCGACCCGCGCGTTGCGGGGGAGCTCGGCTACCTGTACGGCCTGCCGGGCCGGCGGCTTCTCGTTGAAGTACCGCGCGTACACCTCGTTGATCTGCGCGTAGTCGTTCATGTCGGTCATGAAGACCTCGCACCGCACCACGTTCTCGAACGACATGCTCGCGGCCTTCAGGACGGCCCCAACGTTTTCGAGCACGCGCTCTGTTTCCGCCTCGATTGCCCCATCAACCATGCTGTCGGTGTCCGGGTCGATCGCGATTTGGCCCGAGACGTAAAGCCGGCCGTCAACGAGAACGCCCTGGCTGTACGGGCCGATGGCCGCGGGGGCGAGGGGGGTCGTGACGGTACTACGAGACGCAGAGGTCGACGTGGACATAGGGTTACGTATCGAAGGGATTTGGTAGAAAGCGACATCTCCAAACTTCTGTTTTCCGGGGATGTGGTACAAGCAAATATTTTCTGAAGACCATTCCTTGTCCGAATCGGTCGAACCGCAGGCTGTGGGAGTGGACACAGGCGTTTCTGTTTGGAAGGGCACCAGGGCGAATAGGAGGAACGCCCGTCCATGCGCGACGGTTTTATCTCTCTACAGTATTCTCTTCTACTCATCGTCTACACCATGAGCAAAAAGGGACGTGTGCTCGTCGCCATGAGCGGCGGTGTCGACTCCTCGGTGACGGCCGTGCTGCTCAAGGAACGCGGCTACGACGTAGTGGGCCTCACCATGAAAACCTGGGACTACTCCACCAGCGGGGGGCGCGACGGGAAAGAGGTGGGCTGTTGCTCCATCGAGTCGATGAACGACGCCCGCGTGGTGGCGACCAAGCACGGCTTTCCGCACTTCGTAGTGGACCTTCGAGAGGAGTTCGGGGACTGGGTGATTGAGCGCTTCACCGACGAGTACCTCTCGGGCCGCACGCCCAACCCCTGTGTGCTCTGCAACACCCACATCAAGTGGGATGCCCTGCTACAGCGGGCCGACGACCTGGACTGCGAGTACATCGCCACGGGGCACTATGCCAACGTGCGCTACGATGACGAGCGGGATCGACACCTCTTGAGCCGTGGGCTCGACCGCAACAAGGACCAGAGCTACGCGCTCTGGGGCCTGCCGCAGGAGCACCTCGCCCGGTCGATCTTCCCGCTCGGCGCCTACGAGAAGCCGGAGATTCGTGAGATGGCGGCGGAATTCGGCCTCGACAATGTGGCCGACAAGCCCGACTCCTACGAGATCTGCTTCATTCCGGACAACGATTACCCCCGCTTCCTGAAGGACCGTGTCGACGGGCTCGAGGACGAGGTGAGCGGCGGCAAGTTTGTGCTCAGCGACGGCACCGTAGTGGGCACGCACGACGGCTATCCCTTCTACACCATCGGCCAGCGTCGGGGGCTCGACCTTGCGCTCGGCGAGCGCGTCTACGTGACCGACATTGATCCCGAGACGAATACGATTACGGTGGGGCCGAAGGAGGAACTCATGGAGCAAACCCTGACGGCCCACGAGATCAACCTCGTAAAGTATCCCGAGTTTGAAGGAGAGCGCCCGGCCTGGGGCACCATCCGCTACAACGACGACGGGGCGGGATGCCTCGCCTGGCAGCCAGACGAGGATACCTTGAAGGTGGCCTTTGCCGAGCCGAAGCGCGCCATTACGCCGGGACAGAGCCTCGTGCTATACGAGGAAGACGACGTGCTCGGTGGGGGGTGGATTCGCGAGGTAGGCAGTGCCGAGGCCGAGACGGCGGAGCAGGCGGCCGAGGCGCCCGCGTGAGCCCGCCGAAGCCGACGTGCTGAGGGAGGGAGGAGTGGTGCCCGAATCACGCGCACCGCGCTTTCGGGGAAGGGAGGTGTGGCGCGGTGACGCGCGAAAATCGACCGGGAGGAACACTGAATTTCTCCCGATGGTTCAATTTCCACTCACTTACGTCTCAAAAATAACAAGACGCGGCGCTCTGGACGGCCGTTTGTCCAGGAGCGTGCGCGAGCCCCTAGCGTATGGAACGCACGGACCTGACGCGGATCGACGAGTTCACATGGGAAATTCCCCAGTCGTTCCAGGACGCAATGCGGGTGCCCGTGCGCATCCTCGCGAGTGAGAATCTCATCGACGAGATTCTCGAGCGAAAGGCCATTGATCAGGCCATTCGCACCTCGATGCTATCCGGGCTGGTGGGACACCTCGTGGTGATGCCCGATGTCTACAGTGGGCAGGGGGCACCGGTGGGCATCGTGGCCGTGTCGAAGTGGCCGGTGGGCACCATTGCGCCCGGTGCCATCGGGCACGACATCAACGCGGGCGTCCGGCTGCTGGGGTCGGACATCAAGGCGGAGGAGGCGGAGGGCAACTTCGACGCCCTCGCTGACGCCCTGAAGGATCACATCCCGAGCGGGACGGACGCAGAAGGGTCCATCTCACTCAACAAGAGCGAGGTCGACCACGTTGCCCAGTCTGGTGCCCAGTGGGCCCTGCGCAAAGACATGGCGCAGCAGGATGACCTCGTCCGCGCCGAGGAGGGGGGGCGCCTCAACGAGGCGGACCCGAAGAAGGTGAGTGAGGCGGCCCGGTCGATCGGAGCGCAGCAGCTTGGGACGCTCGGGGGCGGGGAGCACTTCATCGAGATTCACTCCGTGGAGGAGGTCTTCAACCGCGCGGCGGCCGTCACAATGGGACTCAAGGAGGGCACCCTTGTCGCCCAAATTCACTGCGGCTCCCGTGGGTACGGACGTCAGGTCTGTGCCGACTACATCGAGCGGTTCCAGGAGGTGGCGCCGTCGTACGACGTCGATCCGCCGGACCCGAATTTGGCGTCGGTGCCGCTCGACTCAGGGGAGGCCGAAGACTACATGGGGGCGATGCGGGCCGCGGCCAACTACGCCTACGCCAACCGCCAGGTGCTGGCCCACCGCGTCCGTGAGGTGTTCGACGACCTGCTTGACGGATCCGGTCAGCGGCTCAAGACGGTCTACGACGTGGCCCACAACCTAGGGCAGGTGGAGATGCATCAGGTCGACGGCAAGCACATGCGCTGCTACGTCCACCGCAAGGGGGCGGCGCGCGCCTTCGGCCCCGGCACGCCAGGCATCTCGCTTCCGTACCGCGCCCTGGGACAGCCGGTGCTGGTCCCTGGAAGCATGGGCGAGACCTCGTGGGTCATGCTGGCCACCCGCGACGCCATGCAGAAGAGCTTCGGGTCGGCCTGCCACGGCGCCGGACGGACCATGAGCCGCCACGAGGCAAACCACCAGGCCGAGCCGGTGCCGCTCGAGGGGGACGGAGATGGCGTCGCCGTCCGGTCCGGCGACGGATCAGCGTCCGCCGGCGTCCAGCTCAAGGAAAACATCGGCGGAGTCGTGGAGACGGTAGCCGGGTCGCGACTCGCCGGCAAGGTGGCGCGACTGGAGCCCCTCGCCGTCATGCACGGATAAATCCCTGGGCGTCTCCAGGCCACCGCTCCTTCTCTGTCTCGGCCGCGGGTCCCATGTGGGCTCGCCGTGGCAGGCAGGGCGTGCGAGTGGCCGAAGAGATGTGAACCTGTTGAACCAGTCCCTCTTTTTCCGAGAGGGTAATAGGACAGGGCCTCACATCGGAAGCGTACCGTGCTTGGTGTCGTATAGGCAACTCAGGTTTATTCCAGTTCTCCTCCCCACTTAACTCTTCCTGTTCCCATGTCTGACTCCGACCCTGAAGGCCCATCCCTCCTCGTCGTCGAGGATGACAGCGAGCTTAGCACGAGTCTTCTGCTCTACCTAGAATCCGAGGGCTACGAGGTGACGCTTGCCGAGACGGGGGAAACGGCCCTGGATGAGGCCACGCGGTTGCCGGGGTACGACCTCATCGTTCTCGATGCAAAACTGCCCGACCTCAGTGGCTTCGAGGTGCTCCGACAGTCCCGCGACGATGGCGTCCGCACGCCGGTGCTCATGCTCACGGGCCTCGGGGACCACGAGCACAAGATGCGGGGCTTTCAGGTGGGGGCCGACGACTACTTGACGAAGCCGTTCGAGACGGAGGAGCTGGTGGCACGGATCGACGTGCTGCTTCGTCGGGAGGCGGAGGCGACCGACGAAACCGGAACGTTTCAGGTCGGGGGGCTCCGCGTGGATCTCGAAGAAGACGATGTCTCGCGGGGCGGAGAACCCGTCGACCTCACAGATCTGGAGTACAAACTGCTCGCCTACCTGCTGCGTCGGCGCGGCCGCACGGCCACCCGGGAGCAAATTCTTCGCGACGTGTGGGACCTGCCCACTGAGGTGGAGACGCGCACCATCGACCGGCACGTCAACGCCCTCCGCGACGTCATGGACGGCGAGGAGGAGGACGAGTGGCCCATCCAGAGCGTATACGGGATCGGGTACAAGTTGGAGGGCGCCGAGCGGACGACGGAGTCCGAGCAGGAGACGGTGTAGGCAACCGTCCCGCTGGGCCGATCAGGTGGACTACTCGTCGTCGAACCGATAGCCAATGCCGTAGACCGTCTCGATGTAGGTAGGGTCGGACGGGTCCGGCTCAATCTTCTTGCGGACCGAGGCCATGTGGCGGTCAATCGTCCGTGTGATGATGTTTTCGTCGATGCCCCAGACGTCCCGCAGCAACTGCTTGCGCGTGACGGTACGGCCCTTGTGCTGGATGAGGTAGCGCAGAATGTCGAACTCCAGGGCCGTGAAGTTGAGCTCGTCGTCGTCTCGGTAGGCCTCGTGGGTCGAGAAATTCACCTCTACGTCCCCAATCTCGTAGACGTCCATCGGGGCCTCGGCGGGCGGCATGGTGCGCTGGAGGATGGCCTTCACCCGGGCCGCCAGCTCTTCTACATTGAACGGCTTGGTGACGTAGTCGTCCGCCCCGAGGCCGAACCCCTTCAACTTTGATTCCTGCTCGCCACGGCCCGTAATCATGAGAACGGGG
Source organism: Salinibacter grassmerensis (assembly GCF_947077765.1). Classification (NCBI taxonomy): domain Bacteria; kingdom Pseudomonadati; phylum Rhodothermota; class Rhodothermia; order Rhodothermales; family Salinibacteraceae; genus Salinibacter; species Salinibacter grassmerensis. Next base: position 127,141 of record NZ_CAMTTF010000002.1, read on the forward strand.
GCGCTGAAGCCCATCTCCTGCGACTCCTTGAGCACCTCAAAGCCGTCCTTTCCGGGCAGCATTACGTCGAGCAGGACAACATCACACTTGTCCATGTCCTTCATTTTCTGAAGGGCCGCTTCCCCGTCCTCGGCTGTGTCTACCTCGTAGTCTTCGAGTTCGAAATACTCTTCGAGCCCCATGAGGATGTCGGTATCGTCCTCCACAATCAACATGTGGTAGGTGCGGTCCGTCGTCGTCGGCATGACTGGAAGGGTGGGTCGGGGAAGAGAGAAATCGCGAAGTGGGCGTCCGAGAAGTGATCATAACATAGCTCTGTCTTTTCGTTTTGGTCCCGCGGGGACCGGTGAGGCTGTGACGGTCGGGTTGGAAACCGTCGGGCCCGCCAAAATTTGGCGTGTGCTTTGGACACCGCGTGGGGACGCCCCGTATGAGAGAATGCTACTTGACCTAATCTCTGCGATCCCACTCACCCATCCTCTTTGCCTGCATGACCGACGACGCGCAATCGTTCTTCTTCGATCTTCTCGACACCCCGAGCCCCACCGGGTTCGAGGCCCCCGGTCAGCGCGTGTGGACCGAGTATGTGCGCGACCACGCCGACGCGGTGGAGACCGACGCATACGGGACGGCCTGGGCCCGACTGGAGGGCACGGCCGACGACGCCCCGAGCGTCATGCTCGACGCGCACGCCGACGAGATCGGGTTCATGGTGCGCCACATCACCGACGACGGCTTTATCTACATCAACCGCATCGGCGGGTCCGACCGCGCCATTGCGCGGGGACTGCGTGTGCGCATCCTGGGGGACGACGGACCGGTCACCGGCGTGGTGGGCAACACGGCCATCCACATCCGTGACACCAAGAACGAGAAGGTGCCCAAGGTGCACGAGCTGTTCGTGGACATCGGGGCCGAGGACGAGGAGGCGGTGCATGACCGCGGCATTCGGGTAGGGCACCCGATGGTGTTCGACGTGGGCCCGACCGAGTTGACCGACACCCGCATCACCGCTCGCGCCATCGACAACCGGCTCGGCGGCTTTATCCTCGCGCAGGCCGTGGCGCGACTTGCCGAGGATCGGCCGGCGTGGCAGGTGCAGGCCGCCAACTCGGTGCAGGAAGAGATCGGCGGACACGGGGCGAAGATGATCACGCACCGTCTCAATCCCGACGCCGCCGTTGCGTTCGACGTGACCCACGCCACGGACTCGCCGGGCATCAGCAGCACCAAGCACGGCGATGTTGAGCTCGGGGAGGGGCCGACCGTGACGCACGGCACGTCCAACCACCCGCAGCTCGTGGAGCGCGTCATCGAGGTGGCCGACGCCGAGGACATTCCGCTCCAGCACGAGCCCAGCAGCCGCCGCACCGGCACCGACACCGACTCCATCTTTAAGACCCGCAGCGGCGTGCCCAGCGTGCTTCTGTCTGTGCCGCTCCGCTACATGCACTCGACCGTCGAGGTGGTCGACACCGACGACATCGAGCACTGCGTGCAGCTCTACGCGGCGCTCGTGCGTTCCTTCGGGGCGGACGAAGAGTTTGGCGTCTCGCTGTAGGCGTCCGGCGGCGGGCCTACCCGTGCAGCTGGCGGTACTTGCGGACGATGCTGAAGGCCATTTCGAGAGACTGCTCGTAGTTGAGCCGCGGGTCGACGTGCGACTCGTAGGCCCGCCCGAGGTCGGCCTCGCTCAGCCCACGAGCCCCGCCGATGCACTCGGTCACGTCCCTGCCGGTGAGCTCGAAGTGCACGCCGCCCAGGTGCGACCCCTCGGCCGCGTGGACGTCGAGGGCCTGTTCCAGCTCGCCCAGGATGTTGTCGAAGTGGCGCGTCTTGGTGCCGTCGTCGGTCGTCTCGGTGTTGCCGTGCATCGGGTCCGCGATCCACAGGACCGACTGGCCGGTGGACTGGACGGCTTCAATAAGTCCCGGCAGCTTGTCGCCGATGGCATCGGCCCCCAGACGAGAGATGAGCGTGAGCTTGCCTGGCTCGTCCTCGGGGTCGAGCGTGCGGACCAGGGTTTTGAGCTTGGAGGGCGTCATGGCCGGCCCCACCTTGAGGCCCACAGGATTTTCGATGCCACGGGCGTACTCCACGTGGGCATTCTCGATCTGATTGGTGCGCTTGCCCACCCACGGCAGGTGCGTGCCGAGGTTGTAGATGCCGTCCTTGTGTGGAACGGAGCGGGAGAGGGCCTCCTCGTAGGCCAGCAGCAGCGCCTCGTGGCTCGTGTAGAACGTGACGCTTTCGAGGGAGTCGAGCTCCTGTTCGGTCACGGCCTCGACGAAGTCAATCGTATCCCCGATCGCGTCGACGAGGGCGTGGTACTCCTCCGCGAGCGGCGAGTGGTCCATGAAGTCGAGGTCCCAGTACTCCGGGTGCCGGAGGTCCGCGAAGCCCCCCTCGGCGAGGGCCCGCACGAGGTTGAGGGTGAGGGACGAGCTGGAGTAGGCCTCCACCATCCGTTGCGGGTCCGGATGGCGCGCCTCCGCCGAAAATTCGGGGCCATTGACGATGTCGCCCCGGTAGCTGGGCAGCGTCGTGCCGTCGCGCGTCTCGGTGTCCGAGGAGCGCGGCTTGGCGTACTGCCCCGCAAAGCGCCCGACCCGCACGATGCTCGTGTTGAGCCCGTAGGTGAGCACGAGGCTCATCTGCATCAGAATCTTGAGCCGGCCCGTGATAACGTCGGCCCGGCAGTTGCCGAACGACTCGGCACACTCGCCGCCCTGCAGCAGGAACCGGTTGCCCTGCGCGGCCCGGGCAATCTCCGCCTTGAGGTTCTCAACCTCCCACGATGTGACGAGTGGCGGGAGGGCCGAGACGTGGTCAAGCTTCTCCTCCAGCGCCGCCTCGTCGGGATAGGTGGGCTGCTGGAGGGCGTCTTTTTCGCGCCAGGAGTGAAGCGACCAGTCCTGAATGGCAGGCTCAGACATAGGCAAGAGGATGTTCGTACGACAGTGATTACATGCACAACGAACCCCGCCGCGCACACGTTTCTGAAAATGCGGGTGGCGACACAGGCCGGAGATGAGGGGAATAACCATTCGCGCCGCGTCCCTGTAACGATACGTACTACTTGACCGACGAACCTGAAGAAGAACCTGTTTCGCAAACCACCAACCAGTCTGCTCGTGACGACCACTGCTGAGAAACGCATTCTGCTCGTCGAAGACGACGACGACATCGCGGATCTGCTGGAGCTGCACCTCACCGACGAGGGGCACGCGGTCGAGGTGGTTGGGGACGGCGACGACGGGCTGGAGCGCGCGTTGAACGAGGCGTACGACCTGATTGTCCTCGACATCATGCTGCCCGGCACCGATGGCTTCGACATCTGCCGCCGGCTGCGGCAAGAGAAGTGCCCGACGCCCGTCCTCATGGTGACGGCCAAGACCGAAGAGGTGGACAAGGTGCTGGGACTGGAGCTCGGGGCCGACGATTACATCACCAAGCCGTTCAGCATCCGCGAGGTGCTGGCCCGAGTGAAGGCCATCTTTCGACGGGTAGAAGTCGATCAGGAAGTGCAGGCGGAGGACGAGGGGACTCCCATCGAGCTTGGGGAGGTCGTGGTTGAGCCAGAGAAGCGCAAGGTGACGGTCGGCGACGAGCCCGTTGACCTCACGAGCAAGGAGTTTGAGCTGCTGCTTCTTTTTGCTCAGCACCCGGGGCGTGCCTTCAGCCGCGACGAGCTGCTGGACGAGGTGTGGGGCTACCAGTATAGCGGCTACAGCCACACCGTGAACACCCACATCAACCGCCTCCGCAACAAGATTGAGCCGGACCCCTCCGAGCCCCGCTACGTGAAGACGGTGTGGGGCGTGGGCTACCGGTTTGCCGAGCCGGAAGAATTGACGGCGAGTGATGCGTAAGGAATGACGACCGGTACGTGAAAAGTGATGGGTGAGCGTCTCCGAACCCATGCTCTGATCCCCAGAACTACGCACGCTGTCGTCCTCGGCCCCCATTCGCTTCGGCACTCTCGTTTCACATCCCCACGCATCAGCCTTCCCCATGCTCAACAGCTTCTACGCCAAGCTGAGCGCCCTCTTCCTCGTGCTGATCGTGGGGCTCGGGGTCATCCTTGCCACCTTTGGGGTGCGGGCCGCCGGGCAATACGCCAACGAGGTGGAGCAGAAGCTCAACCGCACCCTGGCGGAGGAGATGGTCCCCCGCTTCGAGCCGCACCTGAAAGACAGCATCGACACGGAGGCGATCGAGGCGACCATCCAGGACATGACCGGCATCAACCGGCGCATCGAGATCTACCTGCTGGAGCGCGACGGGACCCTGAAGGCGTCGTTCGCGGTGCCCGACGCCCGGATCGAGCAGCGCCGCATCGACCTTGCGCCCGTGCGCCAGTTCATGGAGGGCGGGGACCTTCCCGTACTCGGCGACGACCCGATGGCCGCGGGGACGGGGAAGCCGTTCTCGGCCGCCCGCATCGAGATTATGGGCAATGCGGGCTGCTACCTCTACGTCATTCTGGGTAGTGAGCAGTACGCTTCGGTGGCCAGCATGGTGGGGGAGAGCTACATCCTGCAGACGGCCCTCTGGGGCCTCGGGCTCGTCATCCTCGTGACGGCCGGGGTGGGCCTGCTGCTGTTTCGGCGCCTGACGCAGCGCCTGCGGGCCATGCAGGACGCAGTGGCCGATTTTGAGGCGGGCGCGTACGGGCGCCGCGTGGACGTGGCCTCGAACGACGAGATCGGGCGGCTTGGCACGTGCTTCAACCGCATGGCCGACAACCTGGAAGAGACCATGGAGGAGTTGCAGCAGGCCGACCGCATGCGGCGTGAACTGGTCGCGAACGTGTCGCATGACCTGCGCAGTCCCATCGCGTCCATTCAGGGATACCTGGAGACCGTTCACATGAAGGACGGCGATCTCGCCTCGCAGGAGCGCCAGCGATACGTGAAGACGGCTCTCCGGAATACGAAACGCCTCAACACGCTCGTGAACGAGCTCTTTGAGCTGTCGAAGCTGGAGACGAAGCAGGTCGAGCCGACGATCGAGTCGTTCCCTATCGCCGAGCTCGTGCAGGACGTGGCGATGCAGTACGAGCCCCGGGCCGAGGGGCAGGCGGTCGACCTGCGCCACGACCTGCCGGAGCGCCACGCCCGTGTGGAGGCCGATATCGGTCTCGTGGAGCGGGCCCTGTCCAACCTCATCGACAACGCCATCCACTACACCCCCGAGGGAGGTGAGGTCCGCGTTCGGCTCGACAATGGGCAGGGAGAGGTCTGTGTGGAGGTGGAGGACACGGGGCCCGGCATTCCGCCGGACGACCTGCCGCACATCTTCGAGCGCTTCTACCGGGTCGACAAGAGCCGGGATCGGGACAAAGGGGGGGCGGGCCTCGGCCTCGCCATCGCGAAGACGATCCTGGAGCTCCACGAGCGCACCCTGGAAGTGGACAGTACAGTGGGAGAGGGGACTATTTTCCGGTTCCGTCTACCTGTAGAGGAAGATGTGCAACCGGCGTGACGCCCGGCCGGGGAAAGACGCGATCGCGAGGGTGCTTTTATAGAACTGTTAGACTTTGTGATGCGGACGTGAGAAGATCTGCGTCTTCCGTGACGATTTTCGTCCGGACGACGGGGAAATTAGGCATGTACTTTTAGGAGGAGGCCCCCAAAGGAAGCCTCCGCTCATTTCGCATGCTCTTCCTTCTTCCGATCCGCACTCAGCATCATGACTTTGCATTCGTCTCCAGCACGTCTCGTTTTTGCGCTCTTGTTGATTGCCGGGGTCGGGGGACTCCTCATTGGATGCGACTCGAATGGGGGCATGTCTGGCCCTGAGAATCAGTCGCCGTCCGCAGGCATCTCCCTTGACTCTCGCAGTGGACTGACCGCCGCCCTCAGCGGTGCGGGCAGCGTCGACGAGGACGGTGAAATCACATCCTATGAATGGACCTTTGGCGATGGGAGTAGCGGGTCCGGCGAAACGGTCGTCCACGAGTACGACAGCGATGGCACGTATACGGCTGAACTGATTGTCAGCGACGGCGAAGGAGCGGCGGACACCACGCAGATGGACGTGATGGTGAGCCGCACGCCGACGACCTTCGACGTGACGATTGAGAACGTCGGGGGCGTGACGCCGATCACCAAGAGCGGTGTGTTTACGCCCGCGGATGAGGCCACCGGCAACAACATGCCGCCGCTCACGCCGGGTGAGGCATTCGAGTTTTCCTTCGAGGTGGGGCAGAGCGAGCTTCCCCAGACCGGAATGGCTCTTTCCTTTGCGTCGATGTTCATCCAGTCAAACGACGCCTACTATGCCTTCGGCCCGGGCGGGTTGCCGCTCTTCAAGGAAGGTGACGACCCCAACACCGACCGCGACAACACCCCCATCGGCCTGAACGGCCCTGACAACGTGACTGATGAGGTGGGCCTGTACGACGCTGGGACGGAGGTCGATCAGCAGCCCGGTGCTGCGAGTAGCAACAACCAGGCACCGCGCCAGGACGCCTTCGACCAGGGCCCGAACGAGAACGGAACGGTCACGCTCATTGAGGACATCAACGAGGATGGTGATCTTGAGGATGACGCTAACGGCAACGGGCAGTTGGACACAGACAACAACGAGTTCAAATATCCGGCCACTGACGATGTGCTCGACGTGACAGTGAGCAGCCAGATGGACGACGAGACCGGAAGCATCCAGTTTACCGTCCGGATCGAGAACACCGGGGGCCCGACGACTGTCAACGGGGCGCCCTTCGTGATCTCCCCGGGCACCTTTGCTGCCCACTTCGACCAGACGCCGGGCGGCGACGAGGTGGCCTTCCCAGGGCACAACGCTGGCCAAGGCGCGGCCGCGGGACCGGGCATCGAGGCCATTGCCGAGGATGGGCGGCCGACGGGGAAGCTCGACTCGGATACGAAGCCCGGTGAGCCCGCCGGTAACCACTTCGCGACGCTGAGCGGCCTCACCGGCGTCACGGTGCCTCTCTCCCCGGGAGCATATGCCGCTCATACCGACGCCGTTCAAGCGTTTGCGACGGGGGAAAGCGCCTCCCCCGGCATCGAGGGCGTCGCAGAAGACGGCACGCCAGGGACCCTTGGGAGCGAGCTTGAGGCATCAGGAAGCGACGATATCCGGGACGCGGGTGTCTTCAACACGCCCGATGCCGCAGGGGAAGCAGGCCCGCTCGCACCGGGCAACAGCTACTCCTTCGAGGTCGACGCGCAGCCCGGCGAGCGCCTCTCATTCGCGACGATGTACATCCAGTCGAATGACCTCTTCTACGGCGTTCAGCCGGAGGGGCTGCCGCTCTTCTCCAACGACGCTCCGCTGAATGGTGCTATGACGGAGGAGGTGATCCTCTACGACGCGGGGACTGAGGGCGATGAGGAGCCGGGGACCGGTCTCAACCAAGCCCCGCGCCAGTCTGGTGCGGACACGGGGCCGGAGGGTGAGGGAAGCATCGTCGAGGTGACCAATACCGACAGCGATCGCTTCCTCGAAAACGATGGGTTCGCGTACGAGGAGACCGAGAACGTGGTGAAGGTGACGATCACGCCGCAGAACTGAGTGGAGGGGTCGGTCGACCAAGCAGGCACGATGTCCACATAGGTCCCCCTCTCCCGCCCGGTGGCTGTTTGGCCGCCGGGCGGGCGTGTTTGGGGCGGTCAGTTTATGACAGGCCGTACAGGCCCCCGAATTTCTCGTGGGCGTACTCCAGCCACGGATCGGCCGACAGGTTGTCTCCGGTGGCGCGCTCCAGGATGCCCGGCGCGGTGAGTTTGCGGCCGTGTCGGTGGACACGGGCGCGGAGCCAGTCGAGCAGCGGGGCAAAGTCGCCGTCGGCAATGTGCGCCGGCAGGCCCGGCAGGTCGTCCTCGATGGTGTCCATGAGTTGGGCCGCCGTGAGGGTCCCGAGCGTGTAGGTGGGGAAGTACCCGAAGGCGCCCTGCGACCAGTGCACGTCCTGCAGCACGCCGTTGGTGTCCGTGTCGGGCACCACGCCGAGGGAGGCGTCCATCGCCTCGTTCCACCGGCTGGGCAGGTCGTTGACGGAGAGGGCTCCGTCGATGAGGCCGCGTTCCAGCTCGAAGCGGAGCATGACGTGCAGGTGGTAGGTCACCTCGTCGGCCTCCACACGAATGAGGGACGGCTCCACCCGGTTGATGGCACGGTAGAACGGCTCCAGGGCCACGCCGCCGAGGGCGTCAGGGAAGTGGTCTTTCAGGGCTGGCAGGTAGTGGCGCCAGAACGGGCGGCTGCGGCCCACGTGGTTCTCCCAGAGGCGCGCCTGTGACTCGTGGATGCTGAGCGAGGTCCCGTCCCCCAGCGGCGTGCGGGCGAGCGACGGGTCGATGCCCTGTTCGTACAGGCCATGCCCGGCCTCGTGGATCGTGGAGAACAGGGCCGACCCCACGTTGTCCTCGTCGTAGCGTGTGGTAAGGCGCACGTCGTCCGGCGAGAAGGACATCGTGAACGGGTGGGCCGACACGTCCTGCCGCCCCCGGTCGAGGTCGTACCCGAAGTCCGCGATCACCGACCGCCCGAAAGCCCGCTGCTCGGACTGCGGGTAGGTGCCGCGAAGAATCTCATTATTGATCTGTGGCGCATTGTCGATGGTGTCGACGAGGGGGACGAGGGCGTCGCGCAAGGTATCGAATAGCGTCACGACCTCGGCGGTGGTGCGGCCCGGCTCGTACTCCGTCAGGAGGGCGTCGTACGGCTCATTCTCGTAGCCGATGGCTTCGGCCTTCTCCACGGACAAGTCCACGAGCGTTTCCAGGTGGGGAGCAAACCGCGAGAAGTCGTCGTTCTGCCGGGCTTGCTTCCACGCCTGTTGGGCCTGGGACTTGGCCTTCGACAGCTCCGCGACGAGCGACGACGGGACGCGCACGGCCCGTTCGTAGTCGCGGCGGGTGACGCGGATGAGCGCCGCGTCGGGATCGAGCGGATCGGTGTCGTCGACGGCGTCGGCCGCTTGGTCGAGCAATACGCCGGTCTGGTCGTCCACGAACCGCTCGTGGGCGGTGGACTGGAGGGTGGAGAGTTGCTGGGCCCGGGCCTCCGCGCCGCCGTCCGGCATGTGGGTCTCCTGGTCCCAGGTGAGCACCGCGGCGGCAGACTTCAGGTCTTCGATGGGGGCGAGGTGAGTGCGGAGATCCTCGACGGGGGTGGACATGGAGCGGCAGAATGGTTTACGGAACATGCTTGAAAACGAACGAAAGGGAACTGATCGGGTGCCGGTGCGGACCGGGGACACAGGTCGAATTGGATGGGCCTTCTCAAGAAGGGAGGGCTCTCAAAACGTCTTTTCCTATCGAAACATTCGGTGAAAGAGGAATTTCTCTTCTAGGACTTCGTCTCGTCCTCTCGCTAGAGCAAAGCGTGTCGGTCCCCGATGGCAGATTCGATCCCGGAATGGCACGAGATTGATTTCTGGAGTTCGTATCCGATCAACTGGCCGGCCCTCTGGGCCATCGGTGCACTGATGGCTGGCGTTGTCGGGATTTCTGTTTGGGGGGCCGACTACTGGGGCGCGGGAATGGTTTTGGGAATTGGGATTGGAAGCGGATGCTTCATGTGGGCCCAAATGCGGGAGCAATGGGGCGCCGAGGCCAGTGGGTGGCGCTACGCAGGGTTCGGGGCGTATGGACTCGTGACGCTGGTGCAAATCGTCCGGCTGATTCTGGTCTGAGGACGAGTCAGGGGCGGGTGCGTGCCGGAAGGAGTTCATGCTGATGCATCGTCACGCCAACGCGCAGGGTCGTTGCCCGAGACCCGGCCGTTCAAATTTGAACCGCTGTGCCTCGCTGGTCGGTGTTCCATCATTGCCTCCGGGTCTGCCGGGAAGCTAGTGCTGGCAGGCGTCTTCTTGAGCAGTGTCGTGCGGGAAGTGGCCCCGAAGCCGATCCATTCCTCCTAGTGGTAGAAGGCCTGCTCTCGTTCGGGCGGGCTCATGCCGCTGTATGGGTCGTGATGGGCCCCGCCCCGGACTCGGGATGGATCCGCGGCTCCGTCAGTCCCTGCGCTTTGGACGTACACGCTTCGGGAGGGGATGGCGGCAGTCACCGACGCCGCGTCGACGTTCCGGGGGCGGTCACGTGTCGTCTATTTCTGGGATGAGACCCGCTGCTCTGCTCGTCGCGGCGGTCGTGATCGAGGCGATCGACCCGAACGGCAGCCTCGTTCGAGAAAAGCCTCCCGGCGTTGAACCAGCATCAACGAGTTCTATATGTTTTGTCCCAGAAATTTTTCACACTCACTTCGCCGTGTTCCATCATGACGTTTCTGTCCGAAGGGAAATCCCTAGAAGGAGATGCGAACGAGCCCCCAGATGCAGATTTCGATTCCTCCTCGACGGCCCTGGCCCGCATTCGCGTGCGTCACCTTGCCCTCTGGGCCGCGTTCTCGCTTTTCGGGGTGGTGGGGCTGCTGATCGCATTCGGGCTTGAGCCTGGGGGGGACGTGTCGGAACGCATGTTGGGGATGGGTGTCATCGGGCTTATGACCGTCGGGTGGCTCAGTTATGCCCTTTGGAAACAGGAATTGGACTTGCGCGCGCTGTTTGGCCCGCTTCCGTCGTGGCCCTCGGCGTGGGGACTCGCTCTAGTCGGCGTTCTTGCGGTCGATCTTCTGAACAGCGCCGAGTTTCACCTGCTCGTTCCTTGGCTGGAGCAGGTCGCCCCCTGGCTGGCCGACCGGTACGTGATGAATGCCGTGGAGGCGCCCGCGGGAGCGAGTGCGTATCTTCGCCTGATTGCCTCGGTCGTGATTGCGGCCCCACTTCTGGAAGAGTTCCTCTTCCGAGGCGTGGTGTATCAGCGCTGGGCCTACGCCTGGGATCGCCCGGCCCTCGCGCTGGGGGCTGCCGCCGTGCCGTTCGCGTTGCTGCACGGCCACGTTCTCGGTGCATTTGTCTTCGCGGGGGTGACCACGCTTCTCTACCTTCACACTCGCAGCCTTTGGGTCCCCATTGGGATGCACGCCGTCGGGAACGCGAGTGCTCTACTCGGGGGGATTCCGACGGAAGCCGGATTCGAGTTCGTCACAGGTGGGGCGCGTACCGGGGCCTTCGGATGGGCCTGTCTGGCCGTGTCGGGACTCCTCCTGGCCTGGTTCCTCAGGCGGTGCGGCCCGGCGCTTTATGAGCCGCTTCCGTACGCCGCGCATGAGCGCGCTGCGAACCGGCCGCGCGCTGCCCAGAATCCGTAGTGCAACAGCACTGCCGTGGGCGTCTCCTCACGTGGACATCGACCACGTTCGCCGTTGGGGCTGTCGTGGAGCCCGCGGCACCGGGGGCATCGACGGTGCGCAAGCCCGTCCAATCGCTTTTCCCAAACAGGGGGTGACCGGTGAGCTATTTTTCCTTGCTCCGCCACCAGTGGCATGCCGTGGGTCCAAGAGCGTCTTCGGCACGAACGGCCCTGCAGATCGGAGGGGCGGTCTTCCTTTTGTTGCTTGTGGCGGGGGCGGGCGTGTGGGCCGAGGCGTGGATCCGAGCATTTCGGCCCGGCGCAAACCCAGTCCGGTGGGTAAGCTCGCTGGGGCTTCCGCTCGGGGCGCTCTATGTCGTCGGGCGCAGCTACCAGTCCCCGCTGGGACTGCGGCCGTATTTGCCTCTCCCCGTCCGGTCGACCCGGCTGGTCCGCTTCGCGCTGACATATGCCCTGCTCCACCCGATCAATGTCGTGCTTCTCGCGCTCGGTGTGGGGTTCTGGGCGCAAACCGTGATGCCGGCTCACGCCTGGGGGGCGAGTCTAGCGTACGGAGGGGGCGCGTTGCTCGGACTCGGAAGTGCCACTCATCTTGCTCGTCTGTTTGCGCGAGCCCTGGCGCGGCGTCCGCTCCGGGTCGCGCTGCTCGTGGCGGGCGGAGGACTGGTCGGGTGGGCGGGCGTGGCCACAGGAACGGTGCCTGTGCTTGCCTACTCCGAGTGGCTGTTTGTCGGGGGGCTGGAGTTTCGCCCAGTGCCGATAATGCTCCTCGCCGGGACGTACGGCGGCGCCCTGATGCTGCATCGGCGCCACGTGCGGCGGCGTCTCTCCCTGGACGATACACGAGGCGAGCGGAAGGCAGGCACGGACCCGGCTGGGGAAGAGGGCGACCCGCAGCCGACGGCGCCGGAGGTCGGAATGTTGAGTCGGGCCATAGACCGTCTACTGCCGCTCGGGAGTCAACGTGGCGTGGACAGAGGATTCAGAGATGCGAATTCCAAAATCTGGGCGCTCCTAGCGGTGGAGTGGCGCCTCGTAAGCCGCAACCGGCAGCCGCGACGCCTGGGTATATTACTGGCCTTCCCCCCGCTCGTCGCCCTCATTGGAGGCCTCGGGGCCGCCACCTCGGGAACGATGGCCTACGAAGGATCCACACTCTTCATCTGGGGCGTCACCGTTGGGGGCTGGGTGGTTGACTACGGAGGGCGGCTATTCGGGTGGGAAGGAGCGCGTCTGCAGGGAATTCTGACGCGGGAGGTCCAGGTTCGAGAGCTGCTAAGGGCGAAGGTGGCTGCGCTCGTGCTCGGCACGCTGGTGCTCTGGGTCATCCCGCTTCCGGTCTTCGCTCTGGTGAGCCCTGCGGCTCTGGGGCTCCACGCCGCATTTTTGGTCTACATCCTCGGCTGGGGCGTGCCTGTGATGGTCGTGACGGCCCCGTTGGCCCGGACTCCCATCGACCTCAATAGTCGCGGGGTCTTCAGCGGGACAGGCCTTGGGGGACGATACGTCAGCACGATCGCCCTCCTGTGCCTTCCGGCGGTCGGGCTCTTCGTGTGGGCCGACACCACGTTCCGTTTTGCTTTGGGCCTGGCGATTCTTGGCGGCATCTCGGGCCTCCTCACGCCCCTGTGGATGCGTGTGCTCCGGGTTGCATGGCGACGATACCGACACGACATGCTGGCTGCCTTTCGTGAGGCGGACAGGTAGGCTGTGTTCTACATCGTTATGGGGGCAGAGGACATCGGACACAGGGGCGAAGACTCTGTCTGCCGCTCTGCCCGAGGAAATGGGTCGAGATGATCCGGGGGCGGAGTGGAAAGTCCGTCTGTCTTGACCGAAACATTCAAGAGTCGAGAAAGATGAAGTTCTGGCGTTCAATTTGGAGATCCTGTGTAGGTGCAGACCCGCGCACTCCTGTCCCAGCAGCTTGTCCGTCATGAGTTCTCGCGCGAACGACCAGGGGGGCGAGGTGCCCAAACGTCCCCGTACCGAGGACGCAGAAGTATACCGCTACGGGAGGCCCTACCGGTGGCTGGCGTACAGCGCAGTAGGCGTCACTGCACTTTCCCTCTGTGCTGTTATCTGGGCGCTTTTCACGACTGGAGGGGCCGATGTGAACTGGGGAGCGTACGCGGGTCTCGCCGGTGGGCTAGGGGGGGCGGCCGCAACGGCCCCCGTACTTCTCTCGGAGCTGTACCTGACGGAGGATCGGCTTCGCAAAGAGTGGTCGCTCCGGCCGAACCGGGAGGTGTGCCTTCACGACGTGCGTCGCGTCTTTATCGGGGGAGTGAGTGTTGAGCTCTACGTCGACTCCGACCACGATCCAGACCTCACCTTCAACCGAAACGTGCAGGACGGCGACGATCTGATTGAGAAATTGGTCGGCCGTCTGCCGGCGAGTGCGCGGGTCGATCATCCTTCCGGTGAACTGAGCGAGCGGCTAGGGGAGCGGTGGACCGCGGCGTAGAGGCGCCACTCCATTCCCGCCGTGCCACCGGGGCGCTTCGTCGACTTCTGGGGACAGTCACGCATACCAGCCGCCTCCCATCACCCGTATGCCGCTCTGGAGAGTCCTTCGTCACCGCCTCTGCGCGTTCCGCCGCGTGCCATTTTTTGAGCGACGGGCCCTTTCGGTCATCCTGGGCGGGTTTATGGCCCTGTATCTGGGCGGGGGGCTGGTGCTTTTTGGGCTGTTTTTCGACGATCTGGTGCAGAGCGTAGCGCCAGGCCGCGATCCGCTGCTCGTGGCGAGCCGCGGGTTGCTGCCGCTGGGCCTCCTCTACGCCGCGGTGCGGGTGTTCATCGAGTCGGGGCTCGGGGTCGACGTGCGGCCGTACCTGGCGCTGCCGCTCCGACGGTCCGTTCTCGCGGGCGTCGGGACCGTGGTGGCCCTGTTCAGCCTGTGGAATGCGGTGCCGCTGGCCTTCATCGTGACGGTCGGCGTGGAGGCGGCAGTGGAAGGGGCCCTGGGGCCCGCATTGCGGTTTGGTCTCGTCAGTGTGGGCGTCCTGGCGGTGGTGACGTACGCGGTGCCGATGTTGCGACGGCTGGTTTCACGACATCCCTTATTTGCCGTCACGGGCGTGCTGCTCGTCGTGGGAAGCGTCGGCCTCGAAGCGGTTGACGCTGTAGCGGGAGCCGCCTCACTGCTCGATCTGTCGGGATGGATGCTGGGAGGAACCGTGGACGGACGCTTGGGGCCCACCGTCGCTACGATCCTCGTGCTGGGCGGGATTGGGGGCGGGTACGTTCGGTGGCTACGGACGGAAATGGACCTCGATCGGGGGACGCGAACGACATCGTCTCCCGGTCAGGCCAGTGATCGGCTCGGCCCTCTCACCGCGTACGGTCCGGCGGCGCGGGAGGCCGTGTTGGAATTGCGGCTCGTTCTGCGGAACTCGAAGCCCCGGCTCTCACTCTTTTCGACCCTACTCATTGCGGGAGCGGTTGCGTTTCTGGGCTACGTTGTCGGCAGCTGGGCGGGGCTGCGTGAGTTGCTCTCCGGCACCCAACTGCTGAACACGGCACTCTGGCAGGGGCTCTTTGGGACGGGCGCGTTCGTCCTCTTCCACGGAGTCAACGGGTTCAGTTGGGAGGGCGGACACTTCGAGGCAACAATGGCCCGTCCGGTATCGGTGCAGAACCGGATCGATGGGAAACTGCTCCTCCTCGGCGCGAGCGTCGTCTTGTGTTTCCTGGTTCCACTGCCGGTGTTCGTCGCCACGGGCAGCCCCGTCTGGGCGCTCCATGCCGCCTTCGGCCTCTACAACCTCGGCGTCCTGGTGCCCGCGGCGGTGGCCGGGGCTACGTTCAACCGAAAAGCCCTGGTGCTGGATAACAGCATGCTGATTGAGGCGAATGTCTCGGCGGGCCGTATTGCCATTGCGTTGCCCGTGATGGTTCTGCCCATTGGTCTTCTTGGGCTGCTTCCCGACGTCGGGGAGGCACTGATGCTCATCGGGGGGCTCGGGGGCGTCTCGCTGGTGGCCCTTCCGCTCTGGCGCCGCGGCCTCACAGCCCTCTACCGACGAAACCGGCACGCGATGGCGCGCGGCTTTCGGGCGTCGCGGGAGTAACGGGTGACTCGTAATCGTGATGCTTGAAGAAGGCGATATTCGTTTTTGAGAGATTGGATGATTCGCGAACGAAGGCTATCATGGCTTTGCGATTTGAAAAGAAAATAAACAGGAAAGAAAAGGCGTTTCCGGGCTCCCTCGCATCCGTGCACGGGACGTAGAGCACAACCGATGGCATTGTACTCAAAGATTCCGTATCGGAAATGGATCTAAAAACCGATTCCCTCACCAAGCGCTACGACGACTTCGAGCTGTCCATCCCCGATCTCACGATCGAGCCGGGGACGACGCTGGGACTGGTCGGCAACAACGGCGCGGGCAAAACGACCTTCCTCCGCCTCGTCCTCGACCTGATCCGCGCCGACGATGGGCAGGTCCGCCTCGGCGGCGACGTAGTGGCCGATACGTTCGACTGGAAGACGTGCACGGGCTCCTACCTCGGCCCCTCGTTCCTCATCGACTTCCTGACGCCGGACGAGTACTGGCACTTCGTGGGGCAGACCTACGACCTCGACGAGGCGACAATCGATGAACGGCTGTCCCGCTTCGAGGACTTCTACGTCGACGAGCCGGTCGGGGAGACGACGAAGTACATCCGCGACCTCTCCACGGGCAACAAAAACAAGGCGGGCCTCGTCGCGGCCCTCCTGCCGGAGCCGGACCTGTTGATCTTCGACGAGCCGTTCGCGAGCCTCGATCCCCGCTCGCAGATCCAGCTCAAGGAGCTTCTGCAAGAGCGACAGGACGACGCGACGATGCTTATTTCCAGCCACGACCTCGGCCACGTGACCGACGTGAGCGACCGGATCGCCCTCCTGGAGGCGGGCCAGATCGTGCGCGACGAGCCGACCGATCCGGACACGCTGGAGGACCTGACGACCTACTTTGCGGAGGCGATTCGCCCGAAGGAGCAAGAACCGGCGTAGCATAAGACGCACGTGCCATGACGCTTCTCGATGTGCTGCGCCACCGGTGGACGCGGTGGCGGCGCTCAACGACCCTGGGCCGCAGTCTCCTGACGACGGTCCTCGTTGTGCTGGCCGGGGTACACGTCGGGGGCTGGGCTGTGGCTCTCGGGTGGTTCTATCCGGACATCGTGGCGGAGGTATTTCCAGGCCGAGACCCGCTCCGTCTCCTAAACGAACACCTGTTGAGTGGGATGGCCGGTCTCGTTGGCGCTCGGTTCGTCCTACAACGGTTCGACGCGGGGGCGTGGCGTTCTCTGCTCTGCCTGCCGGTGCGTCGGGCAACGCTGGCACGTGCCATCCAGGTCACGTCGGCGATCAGCCTTCTTACCCTGGTTCCCCTCCTCGGCCTCGCGGCGCTCGCCGCGCGCACTGTCGCCTCGGGCACCTCTCCCCTCGGGGTGGCCCTCTGGACCGCCGCCGCGCTGCTAGCGGTGGGGATGACGCACTTTGCATGCGTGTGGCTCCGCGTGGCGTGGATCCGTCGGAGGTGGTCCGGGTTTCTCGGTGCGAGTGCCGTGGTCCTCGGACTGGTTGGGGGCGATTTTCTTGGGGCAACGGTGATCCAGGAGGCGTCGGCGTGGCTTTTTGGCGGGCCGTTGCGTGGAAGCATAGGGGCGCTCCTGGTGCTCGCCGTCGGGACGGTTACCTTGGCCGTCGTCTCCACGGCGGCCCTGCGCCGGTACACGTACGAGAGCGTAGGCGGGCCGGACCGTACCGACCGGCGCCGTCGCTTTTCGGTCGACATTGAAGGTCGAGAAGGGCTTTCGTCGCTCGTGTTCTTGGAAGGCGCTCTCATCTTCCGGAATCGCGGACCCCGCGAGCAACTTCTCATTGGGAGCGGCACACTTGCGTTCTTTGTCTACCTGATCGTGCGGGACGCTCTTTCCGTATTCTCGGTTGGGATGGCTCCGTTCCTGATCGGCCTGCTATTGTCGGTCGCGTACGGCCAGTTTGCGTTCGCCTGGCACGGAAAGCACTTCGATGGCCTGCTGGTGCGCGTGTCGCCGGGACGGCTCGTTCGGGGGACGCTCGTCGTGCTCACGGGACTCGCCGCGGGGCCGCTCATTCTCGCGATGCCGGTGGTGGCGTGGGCGGATCCGTTTCTCGCAGCACCGATGGCCGCCTTTGCGCTCTATCACGCGGGGATCACCGTCCCTACGATAGTGGGGACCGGCATTCTCTGGAATCGGAACTGGGTGAACCCGGAGCAAAGCCGATTTACGTTTTCGGGCGGTCCCATACGAGGAATGGTGCTCATGGCGCTGCTCAGCGTGCCGCCGGTCTTGCTGGGCCTTGGAGGCATTCCAGTCCTGCTTTCAGGCGTGGCCGTCCTCGGGGGGCTGGGCCTCGGCACCGTCTCGCTGTGGCGGCCCCGGCTGGAAGCGATGCTCCGGCGTCGCCGCCATGCGATGCTGCGGGGCTTTCGGGGCGGATGGCTCTCTCCGCACGAGTGGCACTGGTAGAGGGGAGGGAGGAGGAAGAAAACCAATCTTCGGTCGATTCCGCCGATCGTTTCGACTCCAATGCGCGCACTTCAGATTCTACTCCGCCACCGCGTCACGAGCTGGCGCCGAAACCCATCGTGGGGCACCGGCACGGTGGCGGGGCAACTTGTGCTGCTGGGCCTGCTCCTCGTGTTGCTGTTCCCGCTTGGACTTCTGAGCTACGTGTTGGGTGACGTGCTCCGCGAGGTGGTTCCTACGGCCGATCCCCTCGCGCTCATCAATGAGGGAATGCTGTATCTGGTGCCGGTGCTCCTGGTGAGCCGCTTCCTCCTGCAATCGCCGCCGTCGGAGCGCGTGGCGCTGTACGTCACGCTCCCCATCCCGACGACCGGACTCCTCAACGGGCAGACGCTGCTGTCGCTGCTGTCCCTCCATTCGTTGTTTGCCATGGTGCTGGTCGTACCAGTGTGGGCAGCGGAGATTGTGACGGCGTGGACGCCGCTCGGGGCCGCCGCGTGGCTTCTCATCGCGCTCTTATCAACCGTCGTACTGGCGAGCCACGGCGCGAACCTCCTGCACCTGCTGCTGGGGCGGCGGCCATGGGGGGTTGCCGGCGCACTGGCCGGGGTCACGCTGGCGTTCGTGGCCGATGCGGTTCTGGGGCCTGACCTCTTCCGCGGTCTCTCCCGTGTCGTGTTTGGCCGACCGGGCATTGGGCTGGTCGCAGCGGTCGGCGTCGTGGGCGCCACGCACGCCGCGCTGCTGCGGGTGATGCGGGAGCGGTTAGAGGTGGACCGGCGGACGGTGTCCCGGATCGGCGAGCCGTCTCGGTGGGGGACGCCGGTCTACCGATGGATCGAGCAGGCGCTGCCGGCGGGGCCCCTCGTGGCGCTGGAGCTGCGGCAGGTTGTGCGGACGCGGCGGCTGCGAGGTGCCACTGCGACGATACTCGGGCTGATGGTCTTCTTCTACGGATGGGCCGGCGTGCAACTCGTCATGGAAGGGACGGTCGAGTCAAATGTGCTTATGAACGTTGTGCTCTGGGGGATTGGTGGTCCTTTCTTTGCAACTGGGTATGCCATCTACGGAATCTCAGCCGGACACATCGATGGGTTGTTTGCACGTCCGACCTCCCTCTCGCACATCGCGACCTCGAAGCTCGCGCTGCTTTGGGCCGGTCTCGTTCCCGCCACACTGCTTCTCCCGACGTTATTTCCCTGGGTCCCGCTCCGGTACGCGATGCTCCTGGGAGGCTGCGCGTTTTACTGGTGGGGGGTAATGGTTCCCAGTACCGTCTACTTAGGCCCGCGCTTCCGGACCCCTGTCGACATGTCGGCTTCGCACTTCTCGATGAATCCGTCGGGATCTATGAGGGGATTGGTGCTTGTCCCTCCTCTTCTCGTCCTCCTTGCTGCACCGATTCTTGCAGCGACAACGAGCGCCTGGTGGATCGTCGGAGGGAGCCTGTGTGCGATCGGGCTCGTCGGGCTTGGGCTGGTCGCCTGGTGGCGGGGGCCATTCGCCCGGCAGCTCGATCGTCACAAGCATGGAATGCTGGAGGGATTTCGGGAGAATGAGCCAATCTGACACGGGAACGGAAACGAAGAGATGTGTATCGACGCTTCACGCTACAGAGCTGAATCACCATGACGCTGTTTGATATCCTCCGCCATCAGTGGCGCCGCTGGGTTCGCGCGCCGACCTTTGGGCGCAGCCTGATTGGGAGCCTGCTCCTTGTGCTTGCGGCGGCGTACTTCGGACTTCTCTTCGGGGCACTGGGCTGGTTCTATCCGCAAATGGTGGCGGAGGTGGCGCCGGGGCAGGAGCCGCTCCGGCTGCTCAACGAATTTCTGCTGTACGGCGCGGTGGGGCTCCTCCCGATGCGCTTCTTCCTCCAGCGCTCGGCGGGAAGCGACGTGCGGCCGTACTTGCATCTGCCCCTCCGACGCTCCCAGGTCGTTCGTGTCCTGCAGGTGGTGTCGTCCCTCAGCCTGCTCAACCTGCTGCCGGTCGTCGTCCTCGCGGCACTGTGGGGGAGCACGGTGCTGCCGGGGGCGTCCCCGCTGGGCGCAGCGCTCTGGGCCGCCGGGGCGCTCCTGGTGGTGGCGCTCACCCAGTTTGCAAACAGTCTCCTTCGCGTGGCCTGGGACCGGAACGCCGGGCTCGTGCTTGGCGCCGCGGGGGTTCTTGCGGTCGGCGTAGCGGGCGGTTTTTGGACCGGGGGCGGCCTGCTCCGACCCGCGTCCATGTGGCTCTTTGGTGGACTGGCAGCGGGTCATATCCTGCCCCTTCTGATGCTGATTGGGGGTGCAACCGGAATGGCCGTGGCGGCCCATCGGGCGCTCCGCGGTCGCCTCTACAGCGTGCTGGGGGAGACGGGACGGACACGCACGCACGTCGGGGCGATCCTTCAGGGGGAAGGCCGAGGATGGGGGCGCGTGGGGTCCCTGGCGCTGCTGGACCTGAAGCTCATTCTCCGCAATAAGCGTCCCCGGCAAATGATGCTTCTGGCGCTCCTGCTCCTCAGCATCTTTGTGTTCAACCTAGTGCTCATTGAAGAGACAGGAGGAGCGCTTGAAGGAATGAATCGTGCCATCTTTGGGTGCGTGCTGACCAGCATGATGGGGGTACAGTATGGCCAATTTGGACACGCCTGGCACGGTCGTCACTACGACCACCTTTTGCTCCGCACCCGCTCTCCTCGTGTGCTCGTCCGCACTCAGACGATCATCCTCACCGGGCTCTGCGCGGCCTCGTTTCTCGTCGTGTTGCCGGTTATTGCGCTCGTGAGACCATCGCTGGTCATTCCCCTGTGCGCGTTTCTGATCTACAACGTGGGCGTCACCGTCCCCGTCATGATCGGAGTAGGGGCATGGCGACGCAAGGCCATGACGCTCCAAGAGGGCGCCATGCTCAACTATCAGGGAACGTCCTCCGGAACGTTTGCTTCCGGGGTCGGCGTGGGGGCTTTGCTGATAGGCATCCCAGTTGGGCTTGTACTTGTCACCAGCCTCCAGACGACCCTCATTGTCGTTGCCGGCCTCGGTCTGCTCGGCGCCGGGGCGGCCCCTCTCTGGACACGGGGACTCGGCGCTTTCCTGTGGCAACAGCGCCACGCCATGGCGGCTGGCTTCCGGGAGGAGTAGGCAAAACGCGATTCGGCAGGCTTCTGCACCGTCTTTCCCCGCACGCGCATGAACAGTGACGAGTCACAACCCGGGCGAAAAACATCCCGCAATAAATCGGGTGCGCGGCCGGGCTCGCATTCGACCGTTCGTGCGCCGGCCACGGACGACCGGTTTGAGGTGCCCGTCCGCGGGGTGGACGTGGGGGTGGAGACGCGCTGTGCCCACTACCATGGCCCCCAAGACGTCATCGCTATCCGCTTCGTGTGTTGTGGCGTCTTCTACCCGTGCCATGCCTGCCACGAGGAGACGGCGGGCCACCCTCCCGAGCGGTGGCCCCGCGATCAGTTCGACGCGTCGGCCGTCCTGTGCGGGCAATGCAAGACGACGCTGACGATCGAGCAGTACCTGAAGGCGGAGCACACGTGCCCGGCGTGCGGCGCGGCGTTCAATCCGGGCTGCGAGCGCCACCACGACCGCTACTTTTGTGTCGACTGAGCCGCGAGGCGTCACGACTGCATCGACCGCGGCAGCAGGCCGCGCTCCAGCCCCTCCAGTAGCGCCAGCGCGAGGATCGTAAGCACCGCCGCCGGGACGGTGCCCTCCAGAATGAGGCCCAGGTTGGCCCGCCGGATGCCGGTGAGGATGGGCTGGCCGTAGCCGCCCGCCCCGATGAGCGCCCCGAGCGTGGCCGCCCCGATGTTGATGATGACGGCGATCTTGATGCCGGCCAGGATGGACCGGCCCGCCAGCGGCAGCTCCACCCGCCACAGCTTCGCCGCGCTCGACAGCCCCAGCGCGTCGGCCGACTCCCGCAGCGGCCCCGAAATGTCCTTCAGGCCCGTGTACGTGGTCCACACGATCGGGAGGAGGCTGTAGAGGGTGAGGGCCGTCACGGCGGGCACGCGTCCCAGGCCGAGTGGCGGCACCATCATGGCCAGCAGGGCGAGCGCCGGGATCGTGTAGATGACGCCCACGACGATCAGGACGCCCGGGCCGAGGATCCGGCGCTTCGCGGCCACGACGCCCAGCGGGACGCCGAACAGGATCGCGAGGCCGAGCGAGAGACCGACGAGCACGAGGTGGTCGGCCGTGTACCGGCCCAGGCGCTCGGTCCGCGTGTCGGTCTCGGCCGTGGCGTTGAGGTCGAGCGACTGATTGAGGAAGTCGGCCGCCACGGTTGCCTCGTTCGTCTGGTCGATGTTGGAGCGGGCGTTGAGCCGCTGCATCGTGTCGGCCGGGATTTGATCGGTGAGGCGCTTGAGGGCCGCAATGGCGGCGGGCGCCCGCGTCGCAAGGTCGCGCCGGTAGAGGAAAATGGCCTCGTAGGCGGGGAAGTGGTCCTTGTTGTCCTCCAAAACGCGGAGGTCGTACTGCTCGATCTTCGCGTCGGTCGAGTAGAGGTCGATCACGTCGATCTCCCCGTTGGCAAGGCCGCGGTAGGCGATGTCGTGGTCCAGCCCCCGCGCCGACTGCGGCAGATCGTAGGCCCGTCGCAGGGACGGCCAGCCGTCGGACCGGTCCATAAACTCGTTCGTGAAGCCAAGCCGAAGGTCGGGGTGGTCCTGCAAGTCGGCGATTGTCTCGATGCCGAGCGCCTCGGCCCGGTCGGCCCGCATGCCGAGGGCGTAGGTGTTGTTGAAGCCGAGCGGAGCGGTCATGGCGATGCCGTAGCGGGCCAGTGTGTCGGCCAGGGCGCCCGGGGCAACGTCCACGTCGGCCAGCAACTCCTGGCGGAGCGTCCCGGTATACTCAGGATACGCGTCGATGTCGCCACGCCGGAGGGCCTCCCACAGAAAGCGCGAACCGCCCAGTTCCTCGCGGTGCGTGGCGGTCAGCCCCTCGGCCCGAATCAGGTGCGTGCCCATCCACCCCAGGATGACGTTCTCGGTGAACTTCTTGGAGCCGAGGGCGAGGGTAGAGTCGGTCGCCTGTCCCTGGGCCGGAGCCACGACGAGAGACAGAACGACAAGGACAGAGAGGACGGCGGTGAGGGGAGAGGGTCGGGCGATGGGACTCGCGGTTCGGGGCATGGGGGCGTGCATTGCTTATTCGCGACCCTCGGTCCGCAAATGCTCCAACGGGGCGCGCTGGGCCTGGATGAAGTCCGTGACGAAGGGGGAGGCCGGGTCGTCGAGGAGTGTGGCCATGGCGCCGCTCTGTTCGATCTGACCCTGGCGGAGGAGTGCGATCTGGTCGCCGAAGAACGCCGCCTCGCCGATGTCGTGGGTGACGAAGACGACCGTCTTGCCGAGGCGCCGAAAGATGTCGCGCAGGTCGTCCTGCAGATCGGCCCGGATCATGGGGTCGAGGGCGCCGAGCGGCTCGTCGAGCAGGAGCACATCGGGGTCGAGCATGAGGGCGCGCATCAGGCTCACGCGCTGGCGCTGGCCGCCGGAGAGCTCCGTCGGGTACTGCGCGAGGCGGTCCGGGTCGAGCTGAACGAGCCGGGTCAATTCCTCGATGCGGGCGTCGATGCGATCCCGGGACCAGCCGAGGTGGTGGGCCATGAGAGCAGCGTTGGCCCGGCCCGTGAGGTGGGGGAAGAGGCCGCCCTCCTGAATCACGTAGCCCATGCGGCGGCGGAGGGACTTGGCGTTGGCCGGGGTGAGCCGGTCGCCCTCTACGGTGACCGTGCCTGTGTCCGGCGAGGTCAGACCCATCACGAGTCGGAGCAGGGTCGACTTGCCGCTGCCGGAAGGGCCGATGAGCAGGGTCGTCGCTTCGGACGCGGCGGTCAGGGTAATGTCCTGCACCGCGTAGGCATCGCCGTAGCGCTTCGTAACGCCGTCGAGTTGAATCATCGAGCGTAGGACCCAGTGTCGGGAAGCAGGCTGTTCCCCGGACCGTTAATCGACCGTGAAAGTGAGGGACGGCCGGGATCTTCGACTACGGGCCGTTCGTGACTATCCGTCGAGAAAACAATGCCAGCACGACGCCAACGTAGCTCAGCTGGTAGAGCAGTCCCCTCGTAAGGGACAGGTCACCGGTTCGAGTCCGGTCGTTGGCTCCTCTCATTCTCCTCGAGCCTCCGCCGAAGCCCCGTTCTGTGTAACGGGGCTTTTTCTATATTGGAGGCTCTCGGGAGGCAACCTACGAATGGGTGCGAACCCACTGATCGCCCGCGTTTGTGCAGCGTACGTGGCGCCCCGACGCGTGTACGAAATCGTGTCGGGCGAGGCGCCGCACGGCATCCTGCACCGCCCGTGGACCCACGCCCACCGCCCGGGCGAGGTCGTAAAGGTCGGCGGTGTCCTCGGACTGAACGGCCTGGAGCACGTCGGCCTCGGTGTCAGAGAGGTCAGGGGACGACATCGGGGGCAGGTGAGGTCAGTCCAAAGGCCGTTACTCGTCCTCGTCGGCGAAGGAGGCCTCCGGGTCGGACGAGCTGCCGGGGCCGACGCCGGGCACGTCCATGTCGCCCCGAATCCAGTCGAGTGCCTCCTCCTGGTCCGCCGCGTCGTAGGTTTGGATCGTCGACATCGGAAAGAGGACCTCGGTCTTCTCCAGCCAGCGTTCCCAGGGGTCGTCGCTCACGATGGCCACCTTGTCCACGTCGCTCAGGTGACGGACGTCGAACGCCAAGTCTTCCCAGCGCTCCTCCGGGGCCCAGTCGTCCACGTCCTCCATTACGAGCAGCACGCGGGTTGTGATGTGGGCCGCGAACTGGTCTTCGAGCGCCGAGGTGAATGCTTCATGGTCGTCCTCCGTCAGCGTGTCGCTCAGCGTGATGCCGACGAGGTTGGGGTCGGGAAGGTCATGAAAGTCGTGCATGGGCGGTCGGAGGCGTAAGTGATCAGTCGACGAGGAGGGTCGGGCCACACGGCACCGACGTAGCACATCGGGGTACGTCAGGCACGACGGACTGTTCAAGGACACTTGCAAAATCTCGGATTCTTTCGGGGCGTGCGTACCGAGAATGTCGTGGGCTTGAAATGGACCACGGAGGTGCATGTTAGCCGTACGCTCATCTCACGCCTAGTCAGTTCCGTTTATGTCTGTCCCCCAGTCCCCTGCAGCCGCCAACCTCCAGACCCTGTTCCAGTACACACGCTGGATCAACGCCCGGATGCTTGACGCGATGCAGGCGGCCGAGGCCGTGCCGGCGCGGGCCGTGAAGCTCCCCAGTCACCTTCTCCGCGTCCAGGACGTGTGGGCGTGTGGAAAGCATGGCCCGCTGGCAGTCGATGCTAGACGAGCGGTCCGACAATACGCTTGATCAACCCACGGTGTACACCAACTCCGAGGGCACTCGCTTCGAGACGCCCTTGCGGGACCTTTGTCGTCACGCCGTGAGCCACAGCACGCACCACCGCGTCCAAATCGCGCTCGTGTTTCGCGAGGCCGATATTGCTCCGCCGCCCACGGGCCACATCTTCTTCGCCCGGGACGCGTAATGAGCACGTAGACCGTCGCCTCGTTTCAGAGATTTCCTGCCGTTTCGTGACTCCACACACCCCCTTACTACCTCGACCGCTCCAACTTGGGGGGCTTCTGCTCGTTGGGATGCTGGTCGCGCTGGGCTGTCAGTCCACCCCCGACTCCTCCACTGCGACGTCGGCGTCCCCCGGTGCCGGCACGCGACTGGACAGCCCGGCCCCCGCCGGGAGCGGGCAGCCTCATCTTCACGCCGGGGAGGGAGGAACCATGTGGATGAGCTGGGTTGAGTCGATCGGAGAAGACCGGCACGCCCTCCGCTACGCCACGCTCGACGACACGAGCTGGGCGGAGCCGCGCACCGTGGCACGCGGGGGCGACTGGTTCGTGAACTGGGCCGACGTGCCGTCCCTCCGTCCACTGCCGAGCGGCCGCCTCGCCGCGCATTACCTCCAGAGCGCCGGCCCCGATCCCCTTGCCTACGCGGTGCAGATTGCGCAGACCGACGAGGCGGGCACGTGGCAGTCGGCGGTCAGGCCGCACGACGACGGGACGGCGACGGAGCACGGCTTCGTCTCGCTGCTGCCGTGGCCGGACGATCGCGTGCTGGCCGTCTGGCTGGACGGGCGCACCATGGAGGGGCGCGACGGACACGGGGGAGAGATGACCCTTCGCGGGGGCGTGCTCGGCGCGACCGGAGCGGTGGAGCAGCGGGCGCTGCTGGACGACCGCACCTGCGAGTGCTGCCCCACCGCGGCGGTGCGGACGGGCAAGGAGGCCCTCGTGGCGTACCGCGACCGGTCCGAAGACGAGACTCGCAACATCCGGCTCGTGCGGTTCGATGGCCAGTCGTGGTCCGACCCTGCCCTTCTGCATGATGACGGATGGCGAATCGAGGGCTGCCCGGTCAACGGCCCAGCGCTGGCGGCAGCGGGCGACCGGGTGGCCGCGGCGTGGTACACGGCGCCGGAGGGCACACCGCGCGTCAACGTGGCATTCTCGACGGACGGCGGGCGGCAGTTTGGCGCCCCGGTCGTCGTGGCCGAGCGCACGCCGACGGGCCGTGTGGACGTGGTGTGGTTGGAAGATGGACGTGCAGCCGTAAGTTGGCTTGGCAAGTCCGACGACGGCGCGCCGGCCCTTCGAGTGCGTGCCGTGGCGGCGGACGGGGCGTCTCAATCTGCTGTCCCGATGGCCACGCTTTCGTGCGCCTCACGGGGCGCAGGCATGCCGCGCCTCGTGCGGAGCGGAGCGGATCTCTACGCCGCGTGGACCCATCCGGAAGACGGGGTGCAGGTGGGCCGTCTGCCCGTCGAGGCCCTCCGATAGGTCGTGAGGGGCGGTTTCGGAGGCAGCCTCGAGAGCGCTAGTCGTCATCGTCCGGGCTGTCGATCCCGCCGATGGTGAGGCGGAGAAATGGCCCCTGCATCGAGGCGTCCGGCCCGCCGGCCAGGGAACTGTTCCCGAGCTGCCAGTCGGAGCTGAGGGCGGAGATCATATATCCGGCCCGCACGCCGAGCCGCGCGGTCCGCCCTTCGCCGGGGGTGCCGAACTGATACTCGAGCCCGCCCCCGAGGCTCACGAGAACGCTCGCCTGTCCCACCGAGGCACTGCGACTGGGGTCGTTCAGCACGTCGTCGAAGGTGTCCGCGGTCCCTTCATTCTTGATGTCCAGCTGGAGGCCGCCCGCGCCGAGCCCGAGCAGCGGATATACCCGCAGGCCGGACGCCGGCCGAAACAGGTAGCCCAGATTAAACAGGCCGTAGCCCCCGCCCACGGACACGTTGCGCCCCCGGAAGGAGCCGTCCGCGGTGAGGAGGCCGTGCCCCTCGCCCCCCAGCATGAGGCGGTTGGCCACGACGCCGTAGCCCCCGCCGCCGAGGGACACCATCTCCGACGCGAAGGTCGGGTACCCGGCGCCGCTGAGGCGATCGTTGAGGGGGGCGAGGTCGGTGAACTGCGTACCGACGGCGAAGAAGCCGGCGCCCGGTTCCTCCGCGACGGGTTCGTCGCTGGGGGCGTCCTCGTCGATGTCCTGGGCGCAGACGGTCGTGAGAGCCCCCAGGCCTAAGAACAGTAGACTCGCGAGAAAAAGCCGAAGAAGGGGAGCAGATCGTGGGGTCCGCATGGCTGTGTGCATTGGTTCGTACTGCGCGTTGACGCCGAGAGAAATGACAACGGCGCACCATCCTCGTCCGGATGAGCACTCGCGGAATGGTACGCGCACACAGCGAGTCGATCCGGGGCATTCGATGAGCCGCACCACGGGTCGACGAGTCGCCACCCGGTAGGCCGTGGCCCCACAGACCCGGGATGGAGAGCGGCACTACCGGCGGGCGATAATCCAGACGGCGTGGACGAGGCCGGGCAGGTACCCCATCAGGGTGAGAAGGAGGTTGATCCAGAACTGGGTGCCGATGCCCTCCTGAAGAAAGACGCCGAGGGGCGGCAACAGAACGGACACCAGAACGCGGAGTAGGTCGGCCGAACTGCCGGAGGAACTCATGGAGGCGGGCGGGTTGGTGAACGAGTTGTGGAGACCCGGCGCACGGGTCGTCGTGCCTCCGGTACGGGGCCGGGTCAGAGACGTTGCACCTACACAAGCCCGACCATGAGAAGTGCGAGCAGGGCGCCCGGCACGAGCAGTCCCGTGACGACGGTGGCCCCCACGACGAGGAGCAGAAAGCCCGGATTTACGAACCGGATCAGCGCGCCGTAGCGGACCAGCAGGGCCCGGTTCTCCAAAAGAACGCCGCGGAGGGCCCAGATCTGCTTCACGGTTCCCCACAGGCGGCCGAACAGGCCCGACGCCGAGGACCCCGAGGCCACTGCCGCGGTGGCCTCGGCGGACTGCTCGACGGTGCGGGCCGTCCGGTCGGCCAGCCGGTCCGGGAGGGCCTGAAGGTCGCGGAGGCCCAGGTAAAAAAGAGCGAGGATGGCAGACGGGCCCAACACCAGCACGAACGTGACCGCAGCCCCCGCCATGGACACCAGGCGGCTGCTCACGGGCCACCAGAGGAGGCCCCACAGCAGAAGCCCGGCCCCGGCCGAGGCGCCCGCCAGGATGCCGGCGCCCGTGGCGAGCCGAGCGGCCAAGGACGCAGCGGCACGAGCCGCCTGCATGAGCCGCCCCTCGCTGCCAGTCTCGGAGGAAGAAGAGGCAGGCATACGGATGCTGGGGGAATCTCTGATGGCGTAAACGCGAGTGGACCGGTGCTGCCACTCCAACGACTGTCCCTCCAGGCGCCAGTCCCGGCCCGCTCGGCCGCGTGCAGAATGTGTTTTACAGAAGCTGAAGAGAGCGTCGAGGGCACGCCCCCGAGACCATGGTGAGTCGGGGGTGGGGCGACGAGAAGACCCCGGAAGCCGGGGGGCTCCAAGGAGCCCCCGAGTGCGCGACCGGAGTCACTGGTACAGCGGCGCCGACATAAAGGTGAATCCGAGGGTGGCCCACGTGCTCCGCCCGTCCACCGACCCGCCACGTGTGACCGATACGTCCATTTCGATCCGGTCTGGCAGGAGCACGGTGCGCAGCACGGCCTGCAGCGAAGGATTTGAGCGCCCCTCCCCGTACACCTCTCCAATGAGGGTCACCCGATCGAGGGGAGACCAGTCGAGGCGGCCCCCCCACGTAAACTCGTGAGGACCGTTTTCCTCGTTCACCCACCCGACATTCTGGTAGGCCGTGAGGCCGGGCCCGAGGTCCTGGCTGACGATGCCGTACCCGTAGACACTGGCCGGCCGATCCCGGGGCACGCCGAGCTGGCGAATGCCCGCCCCGCCGACGGCCGCGACCCCAATCCGGTGCGTCGACCCTGGGCGGAGCAACAGCTTGCCCTCGGCGCTGTACTCGACGGTCCGCTGGTCCTCGACCCCGGTTGCGAGAAACGCGGCGCCCGTGGCCAGCTCCAGGTTCGGATGCACCCGCAGGGCCGGCGCCATCCAGGACTCTTCCACGCCGTGCCACGCCTCTAACTGCGCCGCGCCACGAGGAACGCTCGTCGGGTCGTCGACGAGCACCTGCTGGGCATGGAGAGGGGCCGGCGAGAGCACTAGGCCGAGTCCCCCGAGAAGAAGCAGAAAACGGAAGAAGCGCAGACCCATGGCCGATCGAAAAGGTGAGAAGTTTGCGAACTAGTGTATCGGTGAACACGCGTTTCCATTGCTCAATCGGGACAAAAAACGTCGCGAATCGTTCAGTTCCCTGTCCTGTTGCCGTTGGCATCACCGGCGCGGAAGGATGAGAACCACCCGCCATCTTTCTTCCTGAGGAAAAACAGGCAGCCTTCAGAGAGGTCCGCGACGCGCTGTCCGACTGGATCGACGCCGCGTTCGAGTGGGACTCGCTGAGGTGTTTCGCACCGTGACAACCGTTTGGTCAGCACTCATGGTCATCCGTCCGGCACAGCCCGATGATCTCGACGCGGTCCAGACGCTTCTGAACGCGTGTGGACTCCCAACTGCGGACCTGACGCCTGCCCATCTGGACCACTTTCTCGTGGCGTGGGACGGAGACGCCCTAAATGGCGTCGTCGGGCTAGAGCCGCGCGGTGACGTCGCCCTGCTGCGGTCGCTGGCCGTAGCGCCCGGCGCCCGACAGGAAGGAGTCGGGACCCGCCTGGTGCGCGCTGTTGAGCAGCGGGCCACGGACGACGAGGTCCGTGCGCTGTACCTGCTCACGACAACGGCGGCTGACTACTTCCGAGGCCACGGGTACGCGCAAATCGACCGTGGGACCCTGCCCGATCCGCTTCAACGGACCGAGGAGGCCGCCCGTCTTTGTCCGTCCACGGCCGTCTGTATGCGGAAAACACTGCGGGCGACGGCGCCCGGCGCCTGAGTGTTGCGCCCACGTCCCGGCCGGCGTCGACGCGACGGTCATGCTTCGTTCTCGACGACGAGAGCCGCACTGGAACCTGCTAGGTAAGAGGGGCTTGACTGGATTGTCAACCGACGATCGGCACCATCAACCACTCTTGTGCAGCGTTGCGGATTCCCGGGCGAGTGCGCGAGGGAAGGACGACGTCTGTCGGCTCTGTTCCAACCTGAGGTTCTTTTTGTCTCGTATGCTCAGGCTTCTCTGGGTCGCCCTTGGCGGAAGCCTCGGCGCGCTGTGTCGGTACGGCCTCTCTGCTCTCGCGCAATGGGGCCTGCCGCCGGAGTTTCCGTGGGGCACGCTCGCGGCCAACCTCGTGGGCTTTTTCCTCATCGGGGGGCTGTGGGTGCTTGCGGCCGAGTACTCGTTCTCGCAGGACGCCCGGCTGTTCGTCTTTACCGGCGGGATTGGGGCGCTGACGACGTTTTCCACCTACAGCCTCGAGAGCCTCATGCTACTTCGGGAGGGACGGGTGTGGGCCGGACTGGCCAACGTGCTGGTGAGCAATGTGCTCGGCCTCGTCCTGGTTGCGCTCGGCGCCGGATGTGCCCTTCTTCTGTTGGGTGAACCCGTTGCTGCGTTCGGCGCATAGTCTCATTGGGGCCGGTATCCAAGGCGAAAAGACTGACTGAGTGCTCGGCCCCTCCACCGCATCCACTCCTTGTCTGATCCACGCCATGGCACCCCCCCAATCCCGTTCGCCGTCCAGGGCCGCATGGTGGACGCTCCCCCTCGTTCGCCTCATGGTCGGGGCCGTCTTTCTGTCGGAGGGGATCCAGAAGTTTTTGTATCCGACCCTGCGCGGCCCCGGCCGGTTTGCCGACATGGGCTGGCCGGCGCCGGAGCTTGTCGCGAGCCTCGTGGGCGGGACGGAGGTCGTCTGCGGCGCGCTCATTCTGGTCGGCCTCTACACGCGGCTCGCCGCGGCGGGGACGGCCACGATCATGACGACGGCGATCGTCACGACGAAAATTCCGATCTGGCTGGGCGCGGGCTTCGGGCCGTTCGAGGTACGGACGCTGGGCGAGTACGGCTTCTGGAGCATGGCGCACGCGATGCGCACCGACTGGGCGATGCTGCTCGGCTCACTCGTGCTGGTGATCGCCGGTGCCGGGCCGTGGGCGGCCGATTCGGGATAAGGGGCGCCCCATGCCGGCCCCGACGCCGTCGTCTGGTTTTCCCAATCCTGATCTCGATTCCCAATGCCCGGTCCCTTGCCCCTTACCACGGAGCATCTGACCCGCGTCGTCGACGGCGAGTCGCTGGTCGCGGACGTCTCGGTGGAGGTGCGTGCGGAAGAGGTGTTCGTCGTCTTCGGGCCGTCCGGCTCGGGCAAGAGCTCGTTCCTGCGCCTCCTCAACCGCCTCGATGAGCCGACCGACGGCACCGTGTACCTCGACGGCACCGACTACCGCATGATCGATCCGCGCACGCTGCGGCGGCGGGTCGGGTGGGTGCCGCAGCGGCCCACGCTGATTGACGGCACGGTGGCGGAGAACGTGGCGTGGGGGCCGACGCTGCGGGACGAGGCGGTGGACGCGGACCGACTCGATGGGCTCCTCGACCGGCTCGGGCTCGCGGGCTTCGCGGACCGGGACGCCGACCGCCTGTCGGGGGGAGAGGCGCAGCGCGTGGCCATCGCCCGCACCCTCTTCAATGATCCCGACGTCGTGCTGCTCGACGAACCGGCCTCCAGCCTCGACGCCGAGGCGGCCGATCGCGTCGAGTCGCTCCTGGCGGACGTGATGGCGGCGTATGCCCTGACCGCCGTGCTTGTGACGCACGATGTGGACCGGGCGCGCCGACTGGGGCACCGCGGGGTGCGGCTGGAGGAAGGACGCGTCCAGGCCACAGGGGCACTCGATGCTGTGCTTCACACCTAATCCCCAACGCAACGCTTGGGCTCGATGCTTGAGGATGTCCTCACCCACATCCAGGATCCGGTCGTCCGACAGGGCGTGGCCCAGGTGGGGGCCGCGACCGTGCTGGCGGCGCTCGTCGTGCTTCTTTCCCGCCGGCGCGGCCTGGGGCTGGAGTCGGAGCTGAGCACCGCGTTTGCCCGCGGCTTTGTGCAGATCGTGGCCGTCGGGCTCGTCATTGGGGTGCTGCTGACGGTGCCTGTCGCTTGGAGCGCGCTCATCCTGCTGGGGATGGTGGGCGGGGCCACCTGGATCTCGCGGCAGCGGGGGAGGGGCCTGCCGGGCGTCACGCAGGTCTCGTTTCTGGCCATCACGGTGGGGGCGGGCCTCGTGATCGCGACGATGACGGGGGCCGGGGCCATCGAGCCCACGGTGCGCAGCCTCGTGCCGGTGGGCAGCCTTGTCATCGCCAACGCCATGAAAATCAACGGCCTTGCCCTGAATCGCCTCAAAGACGAGCTCCGCGACAAGCGAGACGAGATTGAGGTGGGTCTCGCGCTGGGAGCGCCGCCCGCGGCCGTGCTGGCCCGGCACCTGCGGACCGGCGTGCGGGCGTCGCTCATCCCCGTGGTCGACTCGCTGAAAAGCCTGGGGTGGGTGTGGATCCCTGGCGTCATGGCCGGAATGATTCTGGGGGGCGAAAATCCCGTCTACGCCGCGCTCTACCAGTTCGTCATCATGGCCATGATCTTCGCCGCGGGCGGCCTCACGAGCCTGCTCACGAGTCTCCTGATGGGCCGCCGCGTGATGACGGAGGCCGAGCAGTTGCGACGGGTCGGGGGCGATGGAGACTAGAGAAATCATCCTTTGGTAATGCGCCGCGATCAGCGGCGCAGGGATCTTTGCGGCCTCCATCGGTTTTCGTGTTGTGCCTGTTTGTCCTGTCAACCAACCCCCGCCGTTTCCGTTGTGAGTGACTCCTATCATGATCGCCTTGCCTCGTCGTCCGGCGAGGCGCCCTCCCGCCGCGACTTTCTGAAGACCGGGGCCCTCGGGGCGCTCGCCCTCGGCACCGGCGGCATGGCCGGTACGGCCCACGGGCAGCCCCGCACCGATGTCTCGAACGTTGAGGCCCCGGGCGACGCCAAGAACGTCATCTTTCTGGTGAGCGACGGCATGAGTGCCGGCACGCTCACGATGGCGGATCTGCACCTCCGGCGGCACGAAGGGCGGCGGTCGCACTGGCTCCGTCTCTACGAGGAAGGCCGCGTGCAGCACGGCCTCATGGACATGGCCGCCGCCAACTCGGTGGTCACCGGGTCCGCGGCGGGGGCCTCGTCGTGGGGCTCGGGCCACCGCGTGTTCAACGAGACGCTCAACATGAGTCAGGACGGGGAGAAGTACCGGACAATCCTCGAGATCTTCCGCGACGCCGGCCGGGGCACGGGCCTCGTCACCACCACCCGCATCACCCACGCCACCCCGGCGGGCTTCGGCATCAACATGCCCGAACGGTGGAGCGAAGACAAGATTGCGGAGCAGTACCTGGAGCGCGAGTACGACGTGCTTATGGGAGGCGGGGCCCGCCACTTCGATCCCGACCACCGCGGCGATGGGACGGACGTCCACCAGGGCTTCGAGGACAAGGGCTACACGGTGGCCCAGTCGAAGCAGGCCCTGAGCGACTGGGGCCACGAGGGGGCTTTCCTGGGCACGTTCTACGACACCCACCTCCCCTACGTCCTCGATCACCAGAACATCCCGTCGCACCAGCAGCAGGTGCCGCGCCTGCCCGAGATGACCGACGCGGCCCTCCAGCGCCTCGACCAGAACGACGACGGGTTCCTCCTCCAGATTGAGGGGGGACGCGTCGACCACGCGGCGCACGAGGACGACACCGGTGGTCTCATCTACGACCAGATCGAGTTTGACCACGCCATTGGGCGTGTGCTCGAGTTTGCCGAGGGGCGCGACGACACCCTCGTCATCATTACTACCGATCACGGGAACGCGAACCCGGGCGTCAACGCCGCTGGCGACCGCTATGGCCAGTCGAACCCGATGTTTGACCGGGTCGCGGACTTCCAGTACACCAACAGCTGGATCCTCTCGGAGCTCGATGCGAACAGCACCTACCGGCAGATTCAAGACCGGGTGGAGGAGGCGTGGCAGTTCCCCATTCGGCGCGACGAGGCGGAGCTCCTTCAGGACGCGCTGCGGGGCGAGTACCAGGCCGCCTACCGCGAAAAGAGCGATCCCGACCTGCTACTCGGGGCCATCCAGGCCAACTACACGTCTGTCAGCTGGCTGGGGGGCGATCATACGTCCGACTACGTGGAGCTGGCCGCCCTGGGCCCGGGCAGCGAAGTGATTGGCTCTTTCACCCGCAACACGGACCTGTTCGACCTAATGGTGGAGTCCGCCGGGGTGCGAGAGTACGCGAGCGGGTGAGCACGGAAGCGGCGGAAAAAGGCGACTCCGTGAATATGGCGCGCGGGCGCTCCTTAAAGGGAACTGCAGGTCGGCTAGCAGGTGTAGGTCTCACATTCAATACGCGTCACCACATAGTGTGGCTCTGCCGAGACGGAATTCCCCTCGCTGCCGGGTCGTCACCCAGAGGTGAGGCATTCCAAATACACATTAGGTATACCTACATGGAAAAGGGCAAGCTCAAGTTTTTCGATACCTCCCGCGGATTCGGCTTCATCGAGCCCCTCGACGGGAGCGAGGACGTTTTCCTCCACGCAAATAACATCTCGGGCATGACCTCCGGAGAAGACCTCCGAGAGGGACAGACCATTGAGTACGAGACGGAGCAGACGGAGAAGGGCCTCAGCGCCCTTAACGCTGCCCCGGCCGACGAGACCAGTGGTGCGCTTTAACGGCGCCCGAGGCGTCTCGACGATTTGAGACGTACTGCCATTTGGTAGCAGAAGTAGAGGCTCGCTCCGACCTGGAGCGGGCCTTTGCTGTTTGGGGGCACGCCGTCGCGTCCAGTCGGGGGAACGTTGATGCCGACGAGGTCCGTTCCGTAGCGTGCACGTCCCATTCTGCCCGTTGGTCTCTGCCCCTATGCCTCCAGTCCGCTTCCGCCCAGTTGTCACCGTTCTCTGTATTCTCTTGGCGGGCGGCGTCGGGTTGGACACCGCCCGATCCCAGCCCACGACCGTCCTCCGTGGCGGGCAGCTGTTCGACGCCACGGACACGACCCTCACGGACAATCCGGGAATCATCGTGCGGGCCGGCAAAATCGTGGACCGGGGCGCGACGTCCCTCGACACGACCGGGGCCCGGGTCGTACGGCTCGATCCCGGCCACGTCATCCTGCCGGGACTCGTCGACCTGCACGCGCACTACGCGGTTGACTTCTTCGGTGTGGGGCGCGTGGAGGAGACGGAGGGCTACCCGCTGCTATACCTTGCCAACGGGGCCACCACCACGTTTACCGCGGGGGAGATGCAACCCGAAAAGATGCGCCGCGTCCGCCAGGCCATCGGTCGGGGCGACCGCATCGGGCCGCGCATGCTCACGTCCGGCCCCTACTTCGGCAAGGCGCGCCCCGGATGGGACACGACCCGCACGCCCGCCAGCATCCGCCGGGAGGTGGACCGGTGGGCGGCCCGTGGGGTGGGGCACTTCAAGGCAAAGCGGCTACAGGGAGAGCTTCTCCGCGCCCTCATCGATCAGGCGCACCGGCACGGCGCCACCGTCACCGGCCACCTCGGGTCCGGCTACGGCCCGAGCGTAAACCCCCGGACCGCCATCGACATGGGCATCGACCGCATCGAGCACTTTCTGGGCGGTGCCCAGCTGCCCGACACCGTGGGGGCGTACGACTCCCTGCCCACCGCCACGCCCGACGAGCCGGCCTTCGCCCGAATCGCGCAGCACTTTCAAGAGCACAACGTCCACTTCGACGCCACCATTTCGGCGTACGGCTACTACGGCACGCGCGAGTCCGACGTCTATGGCGACTGGCCGGACGCCCAGCAGTACTTCACGCCGTATCTCCGGTCCGTCCTCGACGAGCAGGACTACCAGGAGCCTGTCCCGCGCTTCCAGCGGATTTTTGAGCTGAAGCTCGACCGAATCAAGGCGTTTTACGAGGCGGGGGGCGGAGACCTCATCACGCTGGGCACCGACCACCCGAGCTGGGGGGAGTACCTGGCGCCCTTTGGCGTGCACCGGGAGCTGCAGGCCCTTGTGCGGGCGGGCATCCCGGAGGCAGTGGCGCTCCGCATCGCCACCATCAACGGCGCCCGCGCCATGGGGCAGGGCGACCGGCTCGGCACAATTGAGGTCGGCAAGTGGGCGGACCTGTTCGTCGTGCGGGGCAACCCGCTGGAGGACATCCGGAATGCCCGAAATGTCGAGTGGGTGATGGCGCGTGGCGACTTGCACCGGGCGTCGGCCCTCCGCGAGACGGCCCGCGGTACAGTGGGGCCGGATGATGCGGCGGAGGCGGAGGCCTTCCGGCCGAATCGGGGACAGTAAGTCAGCAGGATCACGCTGCCGGGCTTGCCCCAGAGACCACGCTATTGTGCATCCGTCGACGCTTTTAACTCCATCGACGACAGGGTTTGACTGATCGTGCGGGTGCCCCGTCCCGCGGACACCTCCGTCTGCCACTTCACGTAGTAGCGAGGTGCCTCCTTGCGCAGGTGAACGGTGCCGGTGATCTGGCCCTCGCCGACGTTCAGGTCGACCACGTAGGTTTCAAACGACCCGGCGGGCGTTTCGACTGTCTCTGTGCCGGTCACTTCAAACTCGGCTCGTTTTACCGACTGGTCTTGAGGGGAAAAGACCCGAAGGGCCGCCCGGAAGTCCGGCCCCAGCGGCATCGCGCCGAAGGCAACGACGTCGTGAACGCCTCCCGCAAGGGTTGAGCCGTTCAGGCTCTTGCTAACCGGCCTCGACTGGCCCCGTCTCTTCATGGTGCCGGATACCTCCATCCCGCCGGCTGCGGACGGGCCGGTGTAGGTGAGGTCCATTTCAACTCGCCCGCGGAGGTGCCGCGAGATGGGAAGCAGCGACGAGCGATCCACGATCAGGGAGTCGGTACGGATCCCCCCAGGCGTCTCAATTTTGTTCACGAGTGTCCAGGTGTTGGCCCCGCCGGTGGAGGTCCGGGCATAGGTCTGCGTCGAGGAGAGGTCCCGGGACCGGCCGCCCATTTTCATCGTGGCGTCGTAGGAGAGCGTTGCGGGCGCCAGTCTCGTGCCGTCAATTTCCTCAAATCCGCTCGTGTCGCTCGACGGCCCGTCCGGCTCTTGGGCCGCCGTTGGGGCGGCCGTCGCCGCGGAAAAGAGAACCACGGAGAAGAGTGTGAGAATACATCGGGGAAGCAGTTGGCTCATGGCGAGTTGGGGATAAGGGTGAAACGAGTGACGGGCGTTTGGCGAGGCTACCGACGCAGAAACGGGTGAGAGAGACCTCCGAGGACACTACGAGCATATGTTATCGTCACATCTTTCTCGGGAACGCCTTTAGGGTCTTCCGAAAGAGTGGCCTTTACAGGGATGGGCTAGACCCCTGTGCATGGGGGGCTCCTGAACCGGTGTCTTCCAGAGGGGCTTCTTCCGGGTTGGGTTCTTGGGGGAGCACCTCCGAGACTGCCTGGGCCATTTCCTTCCCGCTTCCGACCCCCCGATGAACGCGCAGAATCTGCCCGTCGGGACCGACCAAGATGGTTGCCGGGAGCCCCCTGATGTCAAACCGGCCCCGTATCTTCTCCTGCAGGTTGCTTCCCTTTGGCACAAAGGCGTGGCTCCAGGGCATGTCCCACTTGTGGGCCCGGAATCGCTTTACGGCCTCCCGGGTGTCCCGCATCGCGACGCTGAGGATGGTGAAGTCCTCCCCGCCGTACTCGCGGTAGACCTCGTGGAGGTGCGGCATTGCTCGGATGCAGGGCCCGCACCATGTGCCCCAGACGTCAATCAGGAAGACTTGGCCCTCGAAGTCGCTCTTCGTATAGGTGTCCGTCGAGTCTGAGAGCTTCGGAATCTCAAATCCTGGAAGCGGCTTGCCGGCCTGGACTTGACTGCCGGGGGCAAAAAGGCGCCGGGCCTGTTTGGCGTAACGGGACCCCCCGTGTTCGCTGGTGAGACGCTCGTAGAATTGCTCCTGGCCCCGATCCCGCTCGGCGGAGGAGGCGACCTGAAGCCCCCCGAAGAGAAACTCCGCCCGCACCGCCGGGTCCGGGTGCCGGGTCCCTGCCTCTCGGAGAAACGTCAGCACCGAGTCGGACCAGGCGCGGGGGTAGGCCACGCGGGCAATCTGAAAGACGGTCTTGGCCGCCACGAAGCGTTGGGTGGAGTCCTGGAGCCGCGTCCAGCGGTGAGAGGTCGGTCCGAGATCCGCCCGAAGAAGCTGCCGTGCCGCCGCCGAATCGCTAGGGGCGAGTACAGTTTCGGCCACCCGAACCGTATCCTGGGGCTGAGCGAAAGCCGCGTGCGGACCTGCCGCCAGAAGCGCCAGGCCGACGGCCAGAAGCAGGGAGAGACGTATCGTGGAGACGAGGGCACCTGCGTGAAGAGCATCTGTGCCCGACCCGAAAAAACGCATGACAGGACCGGTCCATAAGTTCAAGAGAAGCTGCAGCTCAAGAGCGCCCACTGATCAGGTGCTCTTCGGAAGAATCCCCGTTGGAGCATTGGCTCAGATCGGCTGGTCGGCCTACGGATTCGGGTCCTGATACCAACTGGGCCCCCAGCGCGATGGGGCGCCAATGTCACGCGTTGAGTTGACACACAGGGGTTTTTTCTTCGCGGTGAAGCCGTGCTGCTTCTCGTCGAGAATCTCGACCCTGGTGGCGTCGGACGTTTTGCCTACCAGGTCGAGTCGCACTTCGCACACGTGCAGGCCAACCCCGGTGACGGCGCGCCTGTCTCATCGAAGGCGGGATGGGGCGCAGGATGGGTACATCGACGAGCCCAATAGCAGACTAGAGTGAGTCGGACCACTGTGAGATCGTCTCACTGGCGGGCGGGCCCCCGTCGTCTTCGCTGGAGTCGGCTTCGGCGGCCCGGTCTCTTCGCTCTCGACCGTGTTGCGTCGTGCGTCTGCGTCCGACGGAATTGAGGGACGAGCTGCCCCGCAGGACAATGAAGACGACACCGATGGCCACGAGCAGGCCCGCAGCAATACCAAGTTCGGTCAACATGGCCCCGGACAAAGTCGATTCTGGAGGCTCAGGGGTAACGGTACGCGCATTCTACAAAAGCAGGAACGCTCGCCGGGCGCTGAATGTGCCTTGGCGTGACTGTGCAGCCGCAGCGGTCCCCAGCACAGAGGGGGCCCGGGGTCACCCAGTGCACGACTCGGATCCGCAGCATTGGCACCACGAAGAAGGAACCACTGGCCCTGCACGCTCAAGACCGCGACCGTCGGCACGCGATTCCAAATCATGATGAGAGGGGCAGGCGTGTCCTTGTTGGGTTGGGAGGGAGGCCGCTACGCAGTTGAAAGCTGTTCAGACTCAATCTGCGCTGCCACGAACCGGCGGACACGCTGGCCCGGGGGGAGAACTGTTGGGGGAGAACTGTTGGTGTCCCGGAACCAACGCCGTTCGTGGCAAATGCTTTTTTCCACCCCCCAGACCCTCTATCGCTTCACCTATCGGTCCGTGATGTCTGAGGCCACGCTTTCCTCCCCCCTCAGTCTGAGAGGACGCACCTCATGGTTTGGCGAAATTGAGCTCTACGACGAGAAAATCGTGATCTCGGGTTGGGCGTGGGGCGGCCCCTTCCGCGAAGAGATTCCAATTCGAAGCATCACTGCATTCGAGACGTGGTCCCATCGGAAGGGGACCAACTTCCGATTGCGAATCGAGGATCAGGCGTCGGTGCGGGGGAAGATAAAGAAGGGACTGGGCCTGTGGCAGACCAAGCTAGAAACCGACGAGCGAATACACTTCAAGCGGCGACGCTGACGACGCAGTCCCGCTCATAAATTTCCTAAACGGGCGTCCGGTCGCCTGCGCTCCTCTACAGGATGGGGGCTTTCTACGGAAAGAGAAATGCGTCTCAGGCGAAAGCAACTGCACAGGCCCTGCCGAGGTTTTCGGTGTCGGCCCGCTGGGCACTTCTGCCCTCAGGATTCGTCAGTATGCAGTGGAGAGAGCTCACTCTCTTCGGCGTGCTTTCCACCATACGCCCCTGTTGAGATTTGCGCCCAGGCGCGTCCCTTGCCAATGCGGCTTCGCATCCTCAGTGACGTTCACATCCGGGATCACGGCCCGCCCGACCTGTGTCGCCGTGCCGCCCCACCCGCCGACGCCATTCTCATTGCGGGCGACACCCACCGGGGACCGGACGCCATTCGATGGATGCGGTCTGCATTTCCAGAGCGCCCGGTCGTGTGTGTGGCCGGAAACCACGAGCACTACGACGGCTGTCTCGACTCTACGCTTCACACGCTTCGACAGGCCACGGACGCCCCGTCCGCCGCGGCCGGTAGAGGAGCAGATCCGAACGGGGTGTATTTCCTCGAGCGGAACGAGATCGTCCTCGGGGACCTCCGGATCTTGGGGTGTACCTTCTGGACCGACTTTGCCCTGTTTGAGGGCCAGCGGGCCCGTGCGATGCGTGCCTGCCGGGCCAATGTGGACGACTACCGGCGCATCCACCTGCTCCGTGCACGCCGTGCACTCCGGCCTCGGGATACGGCGCGCACTCATCAGACGTCGGTCCGGTGGCTGCGAGACCGCTTCGGGGAAGCGCCTTCCGGCGTGTGCAAGACAGTCGTGCTCACCCACCACCCCCCGTCGCCCCGATCCGTGGATCCGCGGTACGCCGACAGCCTCACCAGTGCCGCTTTTGTGGCCCGTGAGGGGCCGCTCGTCGAAGCCTCCGGCGCAGCGCTCTGGGTCCACGGACACGTCCATGCCTCCTTTGACTATCGGCTCGGCGACACGCGGGTGCTGTCCAATCCGCAGGGGCACGGCGACGAGAATCCCGGCTTCCAGTCCGACTTGGTCGTCGAGGTGTAGGTCCCCGCGGGAATCTCCGGGGGGGAGGCGGAGACGGGAGTAGAACTGGGCAGCGCTCTGCCGTGCCACCGTTCCGGCAAATGATGTCACCACGGCTGTTACGTTCTTTCTATTCTTCATTTGTAGCAGAAAATGAAGAATATCGGCACCCCCCTCGTCCGTTGTGGCAGTGTTAGTAAGCAAATGCACGACCAGAGCACGCCCTATGAGTACCCCTTCCAATCCTGAAACCGTATCCACGAGTGTTCTCATTATCGGGGCCGGCGGGGCCGGGCTCCGCACCAGCATCGAATTAGCGAAGCAGGGAGTCGACTGCCTCGTGCTGGGCAAGCGCGCCCACGGAGACGCCCACACCATTTGGGCCGCAGGGGGCATCAACGCCTCCCTCGGCAGCCTCGACCCCGAAGACCGGTGGGAGATTCACGCCGCCGACACCCTCGATGAGGGACACTTCGTAAACGACCCCACGGCCGTCGAAACGCTCTGCAAGCGGGCGCCGGACCGCATCCGAGAGCTCGCCGAGTGGGGCATGGACTTCGACCGGACCGACGAGGGCAAGATCAACCAGCGCTACTTCGGCGCCCAGTCGTTCCGCCGCACCTGCTTCGTGGGGGACCGCACCGGGCAGGCCCTCATGGATACACTCGTCCAGAAGGCGATGGACCTGGAGATTCCGTACCGCGAGAACCTGTACATCACCGATTTGATGGTGGAGGACGGACAGGCTGCGGGGGCCGTCGGGTTCGACATGGATGGGGGACAGCCTGTGGCCTTCGACGCGGACGCCGTCGTGATCGCGGCGGGCGGCCATACCTCGTTGTACCGCCGCAGCTCTTCGCGCACCGACGAGAACACGGGCGATGCGCAGGCCCTGGCGTTCAACGCCGGTGTGCCGCTGCGCGACATGGAGTTTGTTCAGTTCCACCCCACTGGCAAAGTGAAGCCGGAAGCGGAGGCCGGGCACCTTGTCACCGAGGCGGTCCGTGGAGAGGGCGGGCGGCTTTACAACACGGAGGGAGAGCGCTTCATGGAGCGCTACTCGCCGACGCAGATGGAGCTGGACGCCCGCGACGTCGTGGCCCGTGCCAACGAGCAGGAGATCCGTGAGGGCCGGGGGACGGAGGACGATGCTGTGCTGCTCGACATTTCCCACCGCGACGACGACTACATTCACGACCGGCTTCCGCGCATGGTGGAGGAGTTTGCAGAGCACGGGATTGACATTACTGAGGAGCCGATGGAGGTGGCTCCGACGGCCCACTACGCAATGGGCGGCATCGAGGTCGACTTCGAGACGGCCCAGACGCAGGTCGATGGCCTGTACGCCGTCGGCGAATGCACGGCCGGCGTGCACGGAGCC
Organism: Salinibacter grassmerensis; assembly: GCF_947077765.1. NCBI lineage: Bacteria > Pseudomonadati > Rhodothermota > Rhodothermia > Rhodothermales > Salinibacteraceae > Salinibacter > Salinibacter grassmerensis. Next base: position 169,402 of record NZ_CAMTTF010000002.1, read on the forward strand.
AACCGGCTGGGCGGCAACTCGCTCATCGAGACCGTCGTCTTTGGTCAGGTGGCCGGAAACCACATTGCCGAAACGTTGGGGACACGCACGAGCCCGTCGCTCTCCGACGCGGCAGTGCGGGACCATGTCGCCACCCAGGACACGCTCGCAGCGGCTGAGGGAGGTCACACGCCCGCCGAGATCATGGATCGGCTCCGCGATCTGATGTGGCAGCACGCGGGCATCCTCCGTGACGAGGACGGTCTCCTGAACGGCCTCGGGAAGCTGCAGCGGCTCCGCGCCGACGCCGAGGACCTGCAGGTTCAGGCCGACCGTACGAGCTTCCGCTACGAGCGGGCACAAAACCTGCGCTTCATGTTCACCACGGCGGAGACGATCCTGCGGGGGGCACTGGAGCGCAAAGAGTCGCGGGGTGCCCACGCCCGCACCGACTACGAGGCGAAAGACCCCGACCTGCGGAAGAACATTCGGAGCCTTCCCACGGGCGATGGTGGAATGGAAATTGGCATGGAGGCGGCCGGACGGCCCTCTCGCCGCGTTCAGCAGGCCGTCGACGAAGACCATGAGCTCGACTATCACCACCTGGAGTAACCCCCCTGATGCCTCGCTTCCGGACGGGCCCACTCGCCGCCGCGTTGGGAATCCTGCTGCTAGGCAGTGCCGTGGCGCTGCCCCAGACCGCTGTCGCCCAGACGTCTGGCCCCGACCCGCTGGGGGCCGACGCACACTGGGCGGCATTCCGGAGTGACGTTCTGAGCCCCGGGTTTTTCTTTCGGAGCGTCGGGTCTGCCACCGGATCCCACCTTGACGATGATCCGGGCGCCTGGGGAGAAAACATCGGCGGGTATGCGGCCCGTGTCGGGTCCAGCACAGGCGAGTCGTTGCTCCAGACCGGCACGATGCACGGGCTGGCCGCCGCCCTGGACCTTGACATTCGTCCGTGCCTACGCCGCCACAGCGGCCTGGGCGCTCGGCTTCGGCACGCGGTGCTATCTCCGTTTATCGCCCGGACCCCCACCGACGCTCGCGTGCCGAACGTCCCGAATATTGCCGCGACCTACGGCGGCGCCCTTGCCCAGGCGCGCTGGGAGCGGGGGAGGTGGACGCCCGGCCGTGCCCTCCGAAGTACAGGCGTCTCCCTTGGAATCGACGTTGTGATCAACCTCTTTCGGGAGTTCTTGGGAACGCCGCTCAGCCGCGACTAGGCACCCGTCGCGACGCACTCTTCTGTAGTCTTTGTTTGTATGGCTCCGATGGCCGAATCCACTCCTGACACTCGGCCGTCCGATGCTCCGGACGACCCGGTCGAGGCCCTTACCGTCGACGCGCTCCACACGGCCCTGAACGATGCGGGGTACATCTGCTCCCGTGAGCGGGCGCGGAGCGTGCTGGCCGCCCTCATGACCGATCCCCTCGGGGGCTTCTTTGCGTTCGGACCGCCCGGCACCGGCAAGACATGGCTTCTGGAGGTGCTGGGAGACATCCTGAACATGGACACCTTCTTCAAGCAGGTGAGCCCCGGCAGTCGGGAGGAGGACCTGATCCTCGATCTGCTCCCCGACGAGGATGCGGAGAGTGGGATCAAGAAGCAGTGGGGCGAGCTGCCGAAGGCCGTCCGCGCCAGCCATGAAGGCAATACGCTCCTGATCCTCGACGAATGGGACAAGACGCGCCCCACCGCTGACGCCTTCCTCCTCGACTTCCTGCAGAACGGGCGGGTCAACTACGGCGACATTCAGGTGCAGGCGAACATGGACAATCTCTACGTCTGCATCACGCTCAACGACGAGCGTGACCTGTCCGGGCCGGCCCACCGGCGGATGCCGTACCTGCACTTCGAGCCGCTACACCCCTCGCTCGTGCGCGAGGCGCTGCGCCGGTCGCACGGCGGTCACCCTTATCTGGAGGCCGCTGTTAACCTCTACGTGCGGTGTGAGCTGTCGATGATGGAGAAAAGCTGCACGATCCAAGAGTTGCAGCAGCTGCTCGACGCGATCAGCATCCTCGGCCCCGACGACGCTGACTGGGACCAGCTCGTGCTCGACTACGTGACGAAGGACCGGGACAACCATCGGCTCCTGAAGAAGGCCGAGGACGTGGATACGTCCGACTGGGAGGACGCGGGATGGACGGAGGGGGCCGAGACAGACCCGCTGGACCCGTCCGCATACGCCCCGGTCGACCTTCCGGACCAGGCGCCGGCGCCCAACGGTGAGGGGGATGAAGAGGCCCGCCTGCCCCCCATGGCGGACGTGAAGGGATACACGCCCCCCCAAAACGACGAGGCCCCGGACCTCGCCACCGCGTTCGCCGCGCTGGAGGGAAGCGACTCCGTCTACGATGCCCTCACCCGTCAGGAGTCCCCGGCCGAGACGCCAGACCGCTTCGGGCGCGTGCAGGTGCAAGGGGACACCATCACCTTCGACGCCCCAGTGCCGCTTATGGAGCACGACGGGTACGCGGCCGAACTGTGGGGGCACCCGGGGGAGGTCGTGTTTGTGGAAGAGACTGCCACCCGTGCAGATCTGCGCCTGCTCCAGCAGGAGCGGGGACTGGAGTTCATCTCCTACGCCGACGATGAAATCATCGGGCGCTGCGACGGGCTACACCTCCGCTGGACACCGGACATGGGTGCCGAAGTCATCGCGCCCACCGCCCGGCGGGACGCGTTCGACGACCTGTTTCGGGGCACCTGGCTGAACGAGGCCGAGATCGCGGGGCCTGCCGACCTGCCCACACCCGTACTCGCCCGCCTGGGGACGCAACAGGCGGGTGTCGTGGAGGCGCGGCATGCCGACGAGCCCGTGGCGGACCCGTATTTCGCCGGCGTCTTTGACTACTGGACCCAGAGTGAGCAGGACACCGTCGAGACCGCCGAGGTCTCGGGGTACGATTCCTTCATGGACTACGCAGAGTCGCACGCCGACCCGCTGATTCTGGAGGGCGACGCCGTTTACGCCCTCTTCGACGGGCTGCTGATCGGCCTCGTCGGGGAGGAGAACGACTACCTGGTCGTGTCGGTGACCGGGCCGTTCGACCCTGCGCTCGAGTCGTACCTCCAGTACTGGCTGCCCAACGCCAAGCTTTCCCTGCGTCGGAAGGCGGCTGTTCAGGTTCCCGCCAAGACGCTGGTGCAGGACCACGGATTCGGCGTGGTCCGCCCCTCCGACGACCGCCCGAGTCCGGGCAAGAAGCTCGTGCGCGTCCAGGATGGAATCAGGAGCATTTACCGCGACGGGCACCTCACCGTGGGCACTCAGATGTCGGGTCGGCAGATCACGGCCCACCGCGCAGAGCTCCTCATTGGCAACATCGACCAGACGCTCAACGAGTTTACCGGGTAGCGCACCGCTCCGCACTGCACCCCTTCCCCTGCCATGCCTGACTCGGTCTCCGACAATGAGCCTCCGAACCCCGAAGCTGCAGGGGACGAGGAGCCGTCCCCCGCGGTAGAGCGCCGCTGGCGACCCGTAGCCGACGCGCCGTTCCGCACGCCCACCTCACCGGAGGGGGACGTACCGACCGATGCCCCTGAGTCGCCCCCCGATGCCCCCCCCGGCGACGAGGGGCCGGGGCAGGGCGATCAGGACGAGGGGGCCCCCGACCCGTCTGCGGACCGCCCCCCTGAGCCCGACCAGGGTCAGGGCGGATCGGCACCTCCGGGGCACACGGGAGCAGAGAGCCCCTCTCCGGCCGACGAGTCCGCGCCCCCGGCCGGGGGCAACGCCGTGCCGGATGAGCCGTCCCGGTCCGGAAGCGAGAGCGCTGGAGAGGCTATGCCCTCTGACATGGGCGCGCCCGACGCAAGTCCCCCCGACGTCAGCGATCTAGAGGGCAACCCATCCGATTCACCGCCCGCCCCTGCTGATTTAGATGGGCCAGAGGACACACTCCCGCCGCAGGCGCCCTCCGACGAAGAGAGAGAGGCCGCTCGCCAAGTCAACGACGAGGCCCTGACAGACGACTCCGACGACGGGTCGTGGATCGACCAGGCCCAAGATCCCCCTGAGGTCCCTCCCCTCGGTGAAGAACAGGAGGACGAAGAGGAGTTCTTTACCGATGAAAACCGCCGCGCGCATGGAGCCGAGCAGGTGGAGGAGGAGCTTCAAGAGTTCGCCTACGAAATCAACAAGGGCACCGCCGACACCGAGTGGACGCCTTCGGACCGGGAGGACCACCGAATTGCGTCGATGTTTGCCCGCCTCGTGAGTAAGGTAGCCGAAGACATGAGCTACCAGCAGGTCCCCGGGGATGAGTTCTGGGACCCGCGCAAAATCATGCGGCGGCAAATCGACCGTCGGCCCCTTCAGCACTGCAAGATGGACTACACGAAGCGCCGGCTGGCTCTGCTGGTCGATACCTCGCCCTCCTGCCGCGACGAGGCGGTGTTTTACTCGAAGGTTGCCACCGGCGCCCTTCTCCGCGACGACATCGACATCTTCCTGTGTCCCAACGGGCGCATTGACGCCCACTTTGATCCGGGTCCGATGCGGTTCGTCAGCGACGACCGGGGCTCTTCGTGGGGCCTGGGGGGGCGTGTGGTCCTCTACTTTACCGACTGGGACGGAACCGACGAGATTGTAGAGCACTCTCGGGACTGCACCCTTTATTGGTTCGACAACTGCCCCCCGTCAAACTACTGGGAGAGCACGCGGGATCGCCATCAGCGGGTTCGTCTCCAGTACCGAGGGCGGCACTTCCACTGTCCCGATACTGAGACGTTTGGCCGGCTCGCGCGCAAGATTCGGCCGTGAGGCCGCGACCGTTCACGCCCCTGCGGCCGCACGCGCTCCACCGATGCTCTTCCGGTAGCCCAACACGTCCATGCCCCATCAGACCCGCCTGTTCGCGTCGCCCGACGAGAAGCCTTCGGAACTCGTGCGGACGATGAAGCACCTCGCGGAAACCATACTTCCGGAAAAAGCCGCGTCGGGCGACTATCCGGTGCGGTTCGACCACTGCTTCAAGCGCATCGCGTACGACGTAGCGGTGGGCGCGAAGTGGGACACCGAGGTGACGCCGCCCTTCTACGCACACGCCACCCCAAAACAGATCCGTCGCGCCGTGGACGTGCTGCAAGAGATGGCGGAGGACCCGAACCGGGCCGCCGAGTACAACCGCCATTCCCTACGCTACCGCGACGCCGGCGCGTAGGGACCACTGCCCCGCTTTCTATTCTGATTCTCCATCCCCAGCCGTCCAATGAGTACACGCCCTGAATCGCTCGCCACCGTTACGGATATCGACTGCACCGGACGTACGGCCCTCGTCACCGGCTCCACCAGCGGCATTGGCCGTGTGGCGGCGCATGCGCTCGGCCGCCTCGGGGCGGAGGTAATCGTACACGGCCGCGACCGCGAGGCGGGGGAGGCGGTCGTTGAGGGCATCCGTGAAGAGGGAGGCGAAGCGACCTTTGTCGCGGCGGACTTCACGGACGCCGCTGCGGTGCGGGGGCTGGCAGAGACGGTCCGGGCACGCACAGACGGGCTCGACCTCCTGCTCAACAACGCTGGTGGGCTGTTTCGGGAGGGACGACTCGTGGAGGGCATCGAGCGCACGTTCTACGTGAACCATCTCGCCCCGTACCTGCTGACCGCCGACCTGCTTGACCATCTGCGCGAGGACGCTCGCGTCGTCACGACGGCCTCCGATGCTCACCGCGGGGCCCAGCTTGACCTAGACCGCGTGCGCACCGTCGACGGGTACTCTGGAATGGGGGCCTACGCCCACTCGAAGCTCGCAAACGTGCTGTTCGCGTCGGAGCTGGCCCGACGCCTGGACGCCACGGGCCGTTCCGTCGTGTCGAACAGCCTCCATCCCGGGTTCGTCCCCGGAAGCCAGTTCGGGCGGTTCCTGCCCGGTCCGCTCTCGGGCCTGTTCCGGATGCTGGGCGTGGTGCCGGGCACCTCGTCGGTGGCCGACGGGGCCGCCGAGATCCTGCACGTAGCCGTATCCCCCAACACGGCCGATGCCTCGGGGCGGTACTTCTCGGGACAGTCTCCTGCTACGCCGGCGACCGCGGCCCAAGATCAGGCGGCCGCCGAGCGCTTGTGGCACCGGAGTGCGGAGATGCTGGGCATGGACGCGCCATTGACCAACGTCGCGTCCGAGTCGACCACAACCGAAGCGTCGTAGCCTCCGTGTCGGCCAGTGTGGTTTTCCCTGGAGGCGTCGTGCCGCGGCCCCACCAATCGAGTACTGTCTCGAGCTATCCGTACTGGCGCACGACGTACTCTTCCTCCATGTGCTCGATCAACTGAAGGGCCTTGGACTTGGCCGCCTCCGAGAGCTGCCGCATGCAGTCGCGCATCGAAATGATGCCGCTGAGCTGCCCATCCGTGTCGACCACCGGGAGGTGGCGACACTGCAGGTCGCGCATCTGATCGAGGGCATCCTCTAGCGACTGGGCCGGCGTGACGGTTGCCACGTCCTCTGTCATGACGGTTCGTACCGCGGTGTCCTTGGGGGCGCGTCCCTTCAGCGACATCTTGCGCATGTGGTCGCGCTCCGTAAAGATGCCCGCGATGTCGCCGTCGGCCGTTACTACAATGGAGCCGACCCCAATCTCGGCCATCCGGTCGATGCAGTCGTAGACGCTGTCTTGAGGCGCGGCGGTGAGTACGCTGGTCGGGTCGTGAAGTGCGCCCTTCGCCTTGAGCACATCTTCGACGCTGGAGTTGGGAATCGTGGGTTCGTCTTTCATTGGAGGAGGGGGACGTGAGAAAGTCGGCTGGAGGGAGTGTCAGCCCGCGGGGTCAGCGAGGGCACGTAGGCGGGAGGGGCACACGGGTAGAAAAGACGGGCCGGATGGATTCTGTCGGGTCGGAGGGCAAGTGAGTGTCCACGCAGTCTCCGCTTTTCCCATCCCCGCCGCACCCGCTACTGGCTCGAAAAATGCCCTACCGGGGGAGTGATACGCAAGCAAGCGGCCATTTGGTCGGCCGGTACGGTGCGACCAAGTCTAGTGGATAACGAGGTACCGCCGAAAAAGGCATGTGCTGTCTGAATGCAGCTTTTATCTGCTCCGCTTCAGGAAGGTGCCCCCAATACCGGCCCAAACGTGACGACTCTGGGATCTAACCTTACGGGTGTGTTATCTCGGGGGGCCAGATCGCACTCGGCGCACCGCTTCCTTGAAGTCCCGACTCTCCTGTGGTAGCAGTAGCGGGCATGAGGTTGTAAAAGACATGTCTCATATCGCCAATGTCCGGAAAACTACACCCTGTGAGGTTTTCCATCTCTCGTGAAGGATACGGACACTTCAAACCTTTATACGCACTTCTGCCCTCGATGAGCGACTCTCCCGCGGTACTTGTGATTGGCGGTGGTGCTACGGGCACGGGCATTGCCCGGGACCTTGCATTGCGCGGCGTTGAGGTCCTTCTCGTGGAACGGGATGGGCTTTCCAGTGGGGCCTCCAGTCGTTCCCACGGACTGCTGCACAGTGGGGCCCGCTACGCTGAGGCCAACCGAGTAGGGGCGGAGGAGTGCATCGAAGAAAACCGCGTGCTCCGGTCCATCGCCGGGGCCTGCATCCGTGATACCGGTGGCCTGTTTGTCCAGTTGGCCGACGACGACCCGGAGTACTTTGAGGAGAAGCGGGCCGCCTGTGACGAGATTGGCATCGAGACGGACGTGCTTAGTGCGGCGGAGGCCCAGGCCCATGTCCCGGACCTTTCGGGCGAGGTGGAGCAGGCGATGTGGGTTCCCGATGGGGTGGTATATCCATCGCGCCTCAGTGCCGCAAACGCCGCCGACGCGGAGGCCCATGGCGCGCTTGTTCAGCCCCACGCTCCCCTCGAAGACCTAGTGGTGGAGGAGGGACAAGTCGTGAGAGCAATGATCGGGGGGGCGGTCGACGCGGCGGTTGAGCCCACGTACGTCGTGAACGCGACGGGGGCTTGGGCGGGGACGGTGGCATCGATGGCGGACGTCAACCTGGGGATGGCCCCCTCGCGGGGCGTGATGATCTCGGTGGAGTATGAGGGCCTCGGCCCGGCGCTCAACCGCTGCCGCGACCCGGACGACGGGGACATTGTTGTGCCGCACGACGACGAGGTGGTACTGGGGACCACGAGCGTGCCGGTGACGGACCCGGACGACTACGAGGAGGCTGAGTGGGAGGTCGAGACGTCCGTTCGGGAGTGTGCCGCCATGCTGCCCCCGGTGGCCGACGCCCCGACGGTCCGCACGTGGTGGGGCGTGCGGCCATTGTACGCCCCCGACGAGCAGGCGAGCAATCGGCGCGGCATCTCGCGGGGCTTTACCACCGTGGACCACGCCGCCGATGGGGTGGACAACTTCGCCAGCATTGTCGGCGGCAAACTGACGACCTATCGGCAGATGGCCGAGGCCGTGTCCGATCACGTCTGCAGCGAGCTCGGCGTGGACGCCGCGTGCGAGACGGCGACCCGCCCGCTGCCCGGCGCCGACGATCCCGATCGGCTCGACGAGTTCGTGGCGGCCTACGACGGCCAGGGACCCACCGATGCAGATGTCTCCGGCCAGGAATAACACTTCTGTCCACGGGCTCGCCCGGCGACAGGAGTAGGGCGAGGGCACGGCCCGCCGGAAACAGGATGCTCCCCCCCGTGACCCCCCGCTGTTGCACAGGCCGATCGATCCGTGCGTCAACGGGTGCGTCTACGTCTCCCCTTCGGGGGAGGACCCGTCTGACAGTGCCTCCTCTTTTACGGTGTTGAGGCGTGCCAGTGCAGCCTCACGGTCGTCCGGCAGGTCTGGGTCCTCGAAGACGACCTCCTTGATCGCCCCCAGCGCCCGGTTCTCCGGCCCTTCGAGCCGGTCCTGCATCGCTTCGAAGAGGGCGCCGCGGCGGAGGGCCTCGTCCTTGACCGCCATGAGGTAGTCGTAGGCCGCGTCGTGCTCGTTGGGAATCTCGCCGTCGAGGATGGCCTCGCGAATCCAGGTTTTGGCGATGCCCACGGCCACCCCCTCCTCGATCCCCAGTGTCTCCATGATTTCGTACCCGTCCACCGGCGGCTCAAAGTTGCGGAGGCGGTCCTTCTCTTCTACAGCCCGCATCTTCTTCTCCACGCGGTCGAAGGCCCGCTGGTAGCGGCGGCGCCGGTCCGGGTTGTTCGAGGTTACGTCCGACCGCACCAGTGTCATGAGGTCGTCCACATCGTCCCCGGCCTCGTAGAGCAGGCGGCGCACAGCGGAGTCGGTTACCTTCTCGTCCGCCAGCGCGATGGGGCGGAGGTGCAGGCGCACGAGGGTCTGCACGTAGTCCTGCCGCTCGTCGGTCGGCAGGCGCCACTTGCGGAAGAGGTCCGGAATCATGCGGGCGCCCACGTCCTCGTGGCCATGGAAGGTCCAGCCGTCCTCCGCGTCGAACCGCTTGGTCTTGGGCTTGGCGATGTCGTGAAGGAGGGCGGCCCACCGGAGCCAGCGCGTCTCCGTTCCGGGCCGGTCCGACGTTCGCTCGGCGACATTGTCGAGCACCTCGAGCGTGTGGTAGAAATTGTCCTTGTGGTCGCGCCCGTTTACGACGTCGACGCCCTTGAGGCGCTGAATCTCGGGCATGAAGTGCGACAGCACGCCGGAGGCCTCCAGAATCTTGAAGCCGATGGACGGCGTCCCGGCCTCCAGCATCTTGTGGAGCTCCTCGGTGATGCGCTCCTGACTCAGGATCTCGACGCGGTGGGCCTGTGTCCCCATCGCGTCGAACACACGGTCGGACACCCGAAATTCGAGCTGCGTGGCAAACCGGGCGGCCCGGATCATGCGGAGGGGGTCGTCCTCGAATGTATCCTCCGGGTCGAGGGGGGTCTCGATGGTCGTCCGTTCCAGGTCGCGCCGGCCGTCGAATGGATCGATGAGTTCGCCGAAGCGGTCCGGCGTGAGGTGGATGGCCATTGCGTTGACCGTAAAGTCGCGGCGGTACTGGTCGTCCTCCAGCGTGCCGGCCTCCACCTCCGGCTTCCGAGAGTCGGAGCGATAGCTCTCCTTCCGCGCGGCCACGAACTCCAGCACGAGCGCGTCGTCCGGGTGGTCGTCGGGGAGCGCGTCCTCGGCGGGGATGCGGATCGCGGCGGTGCCGAACTTGGGGTAGACGTGCGCGGTGTGGCCGCCCAGCTCGTCGCCTACCGCCTCGGCCAACGCGATGCCGGTCTCGGGCCCGACGGTCACGAAGTCGAGGTCCGTGGTGGAGCGGCCCAGGAGGACATCGCGCACCATCCCACCTACGGCGTATGCCTCAATGTCCTCTTGCTCGGCCACGCGCCCGATTGTGCGTAGGATCGACTCGTAGGGAACGTCCCGCAGCCGGTCGGACAGGGTGTGGATGTCAGCGTACGAGGAGGCCTCCGTCATGCCGTCGGGACGTGTTGAACACCAATTTCGCAGTGTGTATGGACGGCACAGGGCCCTGGTTCGTTCGGTGGACGGGTGGCTTTTCGCCGGCAATTTGGGAGATCGGGTGGTCAGGGCGGAAGCACGCAGGCCATTGTGCCCACCGACCGCCCACGGTACGACAGGAAAATCACCACTCAATCGTGGAGAGGGTGTCCACGTCGTCGGTGTCCTCGGCGTCCTGGCCGTCAGGCTCGGGGGCGGACTGCTCCGCGTCCGGTGCGGCCGACGACGAGGGCGACTCTGGAAGGCCGTCTCCTTCCTGAAGGGGGCGGACGGGTGCGGTGCCCTTCGTGGTGTTCCCGTCCGTGGTGTTCTCGGGGGAAGACGACGGCTCAATATCGAGCGTGACGGACCGATCGGCGGCCTCGGAGGGTTGGCCCGACGAGTCGGCCGGGGGCTCGTCGGGGGAGGACGAAAGGGCAGGAATTGCGTACGTCTCGGTCGAGAAGAAGGCCTCCTTCAAGGCCGGAATCCGATCCGCGGTATCGCACAGGCCCCCTTCGAAGTTGGCCTCGTCCTCAATCGTGAGCGCCTCGGCGCACAGGATGCCGTGCACCGATGCGGTTTCCATCACGACAAGGTCCGTCTGCGCATGCAGAACGCCCTCTGCGTCGCCGGCGATCCGAATGGAGCCGGCCTGAATTTCTCCGTGAATGGTGCCTTCCTTAGACACGTGTACGTGCCCCTCGGTGGTCACATCCCCGTCGAGCACCCCGTCGACCCGGAGGTCGTCCTCCTTCAGGTTAAACGTTCCTCGTGCGGTCGTGTCCTCTCCGAGAACCGAGAGGGCCGACGAGGGGCCGGAGGCGTCATCATCGTCGGTCGAGCGTTGAAAGAAGTCGAACATAGAAGCCGGAAATTGTTCGAACGGAACAGGCGATTGGCATCCGGGCTACGCGGGTTCTTGGTCGAACAGCGTGACGGAGGTATTGGCGTTGCCCAGATCGAGCCCGACGGCATGGTCCGGGCTCTTGCCGTTCACGCCGGCGGAGTGGAGCGCGAACCCTCGGCTCACATGCGTGGCCGGGTCCGGCACCACCTCCAGGGAAAGGACTTCCCCGAACTCATCCTCGAAGGCGTCCACGAGTTCTGTGTAGAGTGCGCCGCCCCCGGCGAGGTACATTTTGTGCGTCTGTCCGAAGTCGCTGTCGTCGAAGGCCTTCTTGAGGGACGGGGAAATGATGTCGTCGTAGTAGATGCGGAGCACCTTTTGCCGAAGCTCCGACAGGTCGTACTGCTGGCGGCCGGCCACGACGGTGCCCCGGCGCATCGCCATGTCGATCTGGTGCTCCGTGGGCATGTTCAGGTAGTGCTTCTCCCGAAGCCGCTCGGCCATCATCGACGTGGCGTAGCGGAGCCCGTGTCCGCTCGTCGCCGTTCGCTGGACGGGGCCGGAGGGGAGGCTCAAGACAGACTCGAACGTTCCGTACCCCAACGAGACGGCAAAGAACGGGTCGTTCTCTTCGAGGTCCCCCTCGCGGGTCGCCGTCACGTGGCCCTCGATTTCCGGAAGAACCTCGACGTTCGTAATGTCCACGCCCACGACCGAGTGCTCGCCCTGTCCAAACGGGCGCCCGTCGAACTCAATTTCCTGCTCGCCCTCAATCAGGTTGCCCGCGCTCCGGCGGTGGACCCGGTACGACGAGTAGGGGAAGCCGGTCGTCAGCGTCAGGGGCGTATTGGCCCCGCCGGCCTGGGCGATCAAAAGCCCAGCTCGCAGCAACAGCCGGTAGTCGAGGTCGGAAGGACCGTTGTTGATGCCCTTGTGAGGGGCCGTCCCCTCACGGAGGGCAAGGTCCCCGACGACGTACTGCTCATCGTCGACCTGGACCTTCAGGCCCTCGAGAAGGCCATCGGCCACGTCGACCAACTCGGTTGCGTTGGTTTCGAAGACACTCGGAAATGATTTCGTTTTCAGCATCGCGCTAAAAGTTTCAAGAGACCCGGACAGCGAAGTCGGCACGTTCTTAGACGGAGGAGCCGACTGGATCCTTTGTTATCGCCATGATTGTCGGCGTATTAAGCGCGAGCACGTTTGAAAAAGAAGAGACGACGAGTGCCTGGGCCCCGGTGGGACGAGAGAAAAGCACCCGGGCCCAGATGAGATGGCCCCGAAGAAGAAACGAGAAGCAGAATTACCACCCTCGGGCGTTGACCGACCACGCATCGACGACGGAGGGGCCGTCAACGACGTGGAGGGTGTCCTGGCTGGCGACGGTGACGCAGGCGTGGTTCGGAACGATACGGAGCCGGTCGCCCACCGTGAGGTCGGCGTCGCCGGCCATGGTCAGCCACCCGTGCTCTTCGGAGAGGTGGTCGACATGCAGGCCCGGGTGCGGACGCATCGCCGCGGCGTCGGCCAGCGCGATCCCGTATCCGTCCGTGCCGTGGCCGGTGTCCGTCGTGAACACCTTCTTCCCCGCGTCCACGAACGCGCGGGCTGCGTCGCCGGGCTTTGTCTGGGTGCTGATGACGGTCGTGAGCACGGTGAGCGCGCAGTCGTCGAGTGAGGCTGCCCCGAGGGCGACCTGCATCGCGTCGTGCATCACGTAGTTGCCGGGCCGAATCTCGGTCACGCGAAACCCGTCGCGCTCGGTGTTCTCGAAGGCGGCCATCGAAGGCGTCGAGCCGACGCTCACCTCGAACGTGTTCGGCGTGACGCCCGAGACGCCCGCCTCGCTCAGGGCAGAGGCCACGGACAGCATCCGGTCCCGTTCGTGCCGCGCTGCGCGATGCAGGGCCTTCTCCTCTGTCTCGTCGTCGGACGGGCCGCTGTACGCCTGCCCGGCGTGCGTGAGGAGGCCCGTGAGCCGGAGGCCCGGCAGCGACGCGATCCGGTGCCCCAGCGTGACGGCGGCCTCCGGGGCCGACCAGTGTACGCCGCAGCGCCCGTGGCCCACGTCCACCTCCATCAGCACGTCGACAGGGTCATCCGCGGCCTCATACACGGCCGACGCCTGCTCGGCGCCCGCCACGGTGTCCACCGTAAACGAAACCGTCGCGTCGCCGCGGAGCGTTTGCAGCCGCTTATGCTTATCGCGTCCGGTGACGGGGTAGGCCACGCGCACGTCGTCGAAGCCCGCCTCCACGAACGTTTCGGCCTCCCGCACGGTGGCTACGGTGAGGCCTTCGGCGCCGTGCTGCTGTTGTTGCCGGGCGAGGGCTACGGACTTGTGCGTCTTCACGTGGGGACGGAGCGTGACGTCGTTCGTATCCGCGAGGCCCTGCATCGATGCCAGGTTGTCCTGCAGGCGCGACTGCTCGACGAGGAGGGACGGGGTGGAGAGGTCCGTTAGAGTCATGGAAGAACGCTGGGGGGAATGAAGGAGCGACCGTGGAAGGCAGCGATTGGTGGGGAGACACAGGCGTTAAGAGAGGAACCTTCCGTTCCTCAATCCCATCGGACAAGAGCCTTTCCATGCCCACCGCCGCTTCGTCACAATGCGTCTGCCTCCTACGGTCCGATCGTTCGTTTTCGCGGCGGTCCTTGTTCTCGCAATGGGTGGGGGACGCGCCCACGCCCAGATGGAGATGCCGCCCCAATCGCTTGGCGCGGTGATCGAACAGGCCGAGGCGCAGGAGACGCCCATCTTGCTGGACATCTATGCGCCGTGGTGTCCTTACTGCCAGAAAATGCAGGAAACGGTCTACGCCGACTCGACGGTGCGCGCAACGCTGGAGCGCCAGTTCACCTACGCCCGCCTCAACCGCGACACCACGGCGGGGGCTCATCAGTTTGAGGGCCGCACGCTGTCGTCCAAACAATTGGGACTGGCCCTTGGGGCCCGGGGCGTGCCCACCACCGTCTTTATGACGCCGGACGGCACCCCGATCGGGCGACAGCCGGGTTATATCAAACGCCCCATCTTCCTGCAGATGCTCCGGTACTTCGGGTCCGGGGCCTACGAAGAGCAGAGCTTCGAGGCGTTCCGGAGCCAGGCGTCGGAGTGATGCTGGCGGAGCGCCGGGCGCACCGAGAGCGCATCGCTCAGCCCTATTCGTTTGTCGCCTCTACCTGGGCTGATTCAATCCGGTCGTAGGCGCGGAGTTGATCCACCACGTCCATCCCGTCCGTCACACGTCCGAACGCCGTGTAGCCGCCGTCCAGGTGGGGCTGCATGCTGTGCGAGACGAAGAACTGGCTGCCCTCCGTGTCTTTGCCGGCACTGGCCATGCCGATCGTGCCGCGGCGGTGGCCGATGCGCGTGGCCTCGGTACGGAGGAAGAATCCGGGCCCGCCGAAGCCGTCGCGCCGTGCAAAGTCGCCCCCCTGCACCACGAAGTTGGGCACCACGCGGTGGAACGGCACGCCGTTGTAGCGGCCCTCTCGGGCAAACTGCGTGATGGCCTGCGTCGTCTGCGGCGCCTGTTCGGCGTCAAGCTCGACCGTGACCGTGCCCCGGTCGGTCTCCAATACGAGACGCGGGTGCGGGCCGAGCTCCTGAAGGAATTCCCAGTCGATTGGGGGCGTATCGGGCAGGGGCTTCGGGGCGGCCGTCACCGTCGTGTCCGTCGCTTCGGAAAGCCCCTGCGCGGCAGCCCGGCGGACGGCATGGTGTGGGTGGTCGAGGGCGTCGCGGAGGACCGATTCGGCCGTCGTGCCGCCGAGACTGCCAAGGGCCTCCAGCGTGGCCGCCATGCCTTCCAGGTCGTCGGGCGTGGCGAGGGTGCGGTAGGTGGCCGCGAGCGTGTCGGCCGCGCCCACGGAGGCAAAAGCGGAGTCGGCGAGGGCGGGGGCGCCGTGGTAGAGGAGGGCCGGGTCGCCCCGGCGCACGGCAGCGGCCAGGCGCTCGAAGGTGATGTCCGCGCCGTCCGGTCGGGTGCGCTCCCAGCGAGACACGACGGCCTGCACCCCCGCGGCGGCCACGCGCACGTCGTCGCTGCGGAGGGCGGCCCCGATCAGCGAGTCGGCCCGGGGCGCATCGAGCGGGGCGAGGGCGGGCAGGGCCGCGGCGTAGGCGACCGGCGACCGTTCCGTGCGCCAGCGAGTGACGGTGTCGAGGACGCGCTCCGGGCGCTCGTTGCGGGCGAGGCCGCGGAGGAGGGGCGCCACCACGCGCCATTCGTTCGGATGCGCATCGAGCCAGGCCCCAATTGCGGCATTCCGGTCGGGCGACCAGTCGAGCCCGGCCAGCGTTTCGGCGGCGGTGCGTGCCACGAGGGGATGGCCGTCGTTGAGGGCACCGACGAGGGCGCTTCGTGGTTCGTCGGTGGGGGAGCCCGAAGAGAGCCCCCGGGCAGCCTCCACCCGCGTGCGCCAGTCAGGGGCCGTCCGGAGCCAATCTGCCAGGCGAGGGGCATCGGAGGAGTCGCCCGTTGTGCCCACTGCCCGAAGCAAGTGCATGGCGGCCGGGTCGTCGGGGGCCGTGTCGTTGAGCACGGCACGGATTGTATCGGCGCGGCCGGCGGCGAGGGCTTCCACCCGCCCCAGTGCGTACGCCGCGTTGCGGCGCGTCCACGGGTCGTCGGACCGTAGGTGGTCCAGAAGCCAGGTCGTGGCGGTCGAGTCGGTCACGCCGCGCATGCCGTAGCGAGCGATCGTCAGTGCCAGGTCGGAGTGGCGAGCCGGCGGGGGGCGAAGCTGGATGAGGCTGCGCAGAGACTGAGCGTCACCCGTCGTGCCGAGCGCCTCAATGAGCCGTCGCTGCACCGAGGGATCGCGCTCGACGCTCAGCGCCCGGAGCAGCGGGGCGTCTGGCACCCCCGACGGCATCTGGCCGAGGGCGAACGCGGCGTCGGTGCGGACGAGGGGGACGCTGTCGCGCAGCAGGTCGAGGAGCCCGGGAATGGCACTGGTGTCCTGGACGGAGGCGAGGGCGAGGGCGGACCGGCCCCGCACGTCGGCGTCGTCGGCCCCGATCTTTTTGCGCAGCAGGGTGCCGTTCCGATCGACCTGTGCCTCCACGACCGCCTGCAGCGCAGGGCGCGTCAGCAGGTCGTCGGACGGACGCTCAAGCATCGGCTGGGCGGCCACGCCCGTGAGGCTCCACAGGCAAACGAGAGGGAGTACAAGCCAAGTTCTCATGGGGGGGCGGGGCAGCCGAAAGGGATAGGAAGGAGCAAAAGCGAACGACACGGCGCGTGTTCGCACCCTTCCTGCTGAGTCCTCGCATGGCTTCATGCGCACTGCCCGACGGTCGGGTCTCCGCGATCCATTGCTGGTGCCGCCGCGGGGGAGGTGCTTCCCAACGGAAGTGCTGGGAAGACCTCTCGGGAGGGCCCAAGAGTAGATCGACTGGGGGGCAACCCGGGCAAAGGACGCCGGAGAAGTGGGAACGGCGTCCCGATTACGTCACAAAGACACTCGGAGCAAGGGGCACAGAAGTTTCCGGCGCACGATGCGATCTACGACTGTCGCGTGCCGACCTTGCCCATGGCGACCCGCAGACGATTCCGGGCCCGGTCGCGGGCAGCCTCGTGGGTCTCACGCTCCTCTTCCTGTACACCTTCCTCCAGGCGCCGCTTGGCGCGCTCCTGTGCGCTCTCGGCCCGCTCCACGTCAATTTCCGAGGCCGGCTCCACCGTCTCGGCCAGCACGGTGACCTTGTTGTCGATGATCTCCAGAAAGCCACCGCTCGTGGCGAAGATAATGCGGTCGTTGTGCATGTCGGCGTACTCGTGGGCCGCCTGCGTCTTCACGATGAGGGGCCCGATGCCGAACGCGGAAATCATGGGGGCGTGGTCCTTGCGGACCTCGAACGAGCCTTCAATGCCGGGGGCGCGGACGCCACTGGCCGGGCCCTGAAACGAGCGCTCGTCCGGCGTCACGATGTCAACGGTCAGTTCGTCGGCCATGGGGCGTCAAAGTCGGATTTCGGGGTGCGAAGCTCGAATGCGCGACGAGGGCACGGTCGGTGGACCCCTGCCGTCCGCGATTCGAACGTGGGTTATGCTTCCTCGGCCATCTCCTCGCCGGCCTCGATGACCTCGTCGATTGGGCCCTTGAGCAGGAAGGCCCGCTCGGGCAGGTGGTCGAGCTCGCCGTCGAGAATCATGCGGAAGCCGCGGATGGTCTCCTCGATGGGCACGTACTTGCCGGGCTGGCCGGTAAACTGCTCGGCGACGAAGAAGGGCTGGCTGAGGAACCGCTGCACGCGCCGGGCGCGGTTGACGGCCTGCTTGTCCTCGTCGCTCAGCTCGTCCATTCCGAGAATTGCAATGATGTCCTGAAGCTCCTCGTACCGCTGGAGGATCTCCTTCACGTCCTGTGCGGTCTCGTAGTGCTCGGAGCCGAGGGCCCGCTCGTTGAGCATCTGGCTCGAGGAGTCGAGCGGGTCGATGGCCGGGTAGATGCCCTGCGTGGACAGCTGGCGCGAGAGGACGGTCGTGCAGTCGAGGTGAGCAAATGTGGTGGCCGGCGCGGGGTCCGTCAGGTCGTCCGCGGGGACGTACACGGCCTGAAAGGAAGTAATGGAGCCCTCCTGCGTCGAGGTAATGCGCTCCTGGAGGTCGCCCATCTCGCTGGCGAGCGTCGGCTGGTAGCCAACGGCGCTCGGCATGCGTCCCATGAGGGCGGACATCTCCTGCCCCGCCTGTACAAAGCGGAAGATGTTGTCGAGGAAGAAGAGCACATCGCGCCCCCCGAGGTCGCGGAAGTACTCCGCGATTGTGAGCCCAGTCAGGCCCACGCGGGCGCGAGCGCCCGGGGGCTCGTTCATCTGGCCAAAGACGAGCGAGATGTTGCTCTCGCTGTTCATCGCGTCGAAGTCGACCTTGTCGAGGTCCCAGCCGCCGGACTCCATCGACTCGCGAAACTCCTCGCCGTAGGTCATCACGCCGGCCTCAATCATCTCGCGGAGCAGGTCGTTGCCCTCGCGGGTGCGCTCCCCAACGCCGGAGAAGACCGAGAGGCCCTCGTGGGCCTTGGCGATGTTGTTGATGAGCTCCATGATGAGAACCGTCTTGCCGACACCGGCCCCCCCGAAGAGGCCGACCTTGCCGCCCTTTGGCACGGGCTGGATCAGGTCCATCACCTTGATGCCGGTCTCCAGTACCTCCTGCGACCCGGTCAACTCGTTGTACTCGGGCGGGTCCTGGTGAATGGCCCGGCGCTCGTCGACGTCCGGCTCCGGCAGGCCGTCGATCGGTTGGCCGACGACATTGAAGAGGCGCCCCCGGATCTCTTCGCCGATGGGCACACTGATGGGCTGGTTCGTCGCCGCGATGGCCTGTCCGCGCTGCAGTCCGTCGGTCGAGTCCATCGCGATGGCCCGGACGCGCCGCTCGCCAAGGTGCTGCTGCACCTCCAAGATCAGGTCGCGGCCGTCATCCTGGTCAATCCGGAGGGCGTCCAGAATGTCGGGCACGCCATCGCGCGGGAACTCGGCGTCGACGACCGGACCGAGCACCTCGACAATTTTGCCCTTGACTTCGTTGCTTCCTACTTCCATGAGACAGGGTCAGTTATTCGATGAGAAGAGGGGCCAGACGCTGTAGAAAACGGCGACG
Organism: Salinibacter grassmerensis; assembly: GCF_947077765.1. Classification (NCBI taxonomy): domain Bacteria; kingdom Pseudomonadati; phylum Rhodothermota; class Rhodothermia; order Rhodothermales; family Salinibacteraceae; genus Salinibacter; species Salinibacter grassmerensis. The sequence goes on from NZ_CAMTTF010000002.1 coordinate 188,224, forward strand.
CTCCGCCGAAGGATATCGGGCCAATTGTGGGGTGATCGCACTCGAAAACGTAACAGGCACCGACGGAAAATGCCTATGCGACGGATGAGAATTCCACGGTCGCGCCGCAAAGAATCCAGGAATTTTGTGTCGGTATGCATTTCGGTTTTCGTTGCTTGATTTCGTAGGTTCCGGACGGTGTCGCGTTCCATCCCTACATCAATCCGGTTCTGCACCCATGCGTTTTGGATCCTCGCACGCCTCGCCGCGTCTCCTGTGTCTTGTGCTCTTTCTGTTCGGGGCGATGGGACTCACCCCCCTCCCCCTCCTCGCGCAAGACACGGAAGATCCATCCTTCCCCACCATCGCTGAGAAGACCGAGGGGATGACGAAGATGGATGGGCACGTTCCGGTCTACTGGGACGAGACGACGGGCACGCTGTGGTTGGAGATTTCTCAGCTCGGTACCGAGATGCTTTACGTCAGCTCGCTCCCCACCGGGCTCGGGTCAAACCCCGTGGGCCTTGACCGCGGCCAGCTCGGCACGCAGCGGGTCGTCCGCTTCGAGCGGACGGGGCCGAAGGTGCTGCTCGTGGCGCCCAACCTGGACTACCGCGCCAACTCCGACAACGGGTACGAGCAGGACGCGGTGCGGGAGGCGTTCGCGCCGGGCGTCCTGCACGGCTTCACGGTGTCGGCCGAGAGCCCCGATGGCCGTGTGCTCGTCGACGCGACCGATTTCGTGGTGCGCGACGCCCACGGGGTGGTCCGTCGCCTCAAAAACAGCGGGCAGGGAGCGTACGCGCTCGCGGAGGAGCGCAGTGCGCCTGTTCTTGAACACGTGAAAGCCTTCCCGGAAAACACAGAGCTGGAGGCCCGACTTACCTTCACCACGGATGGCGATCCGGGGGCGTACGTAGAGCGGACGGCGGCCGCGCCCCGCGCCATCACGCTCCACGTGCGCCACTCGCTCGTCGAATTGCCCGACACGGCCGGATATACGCCGCGCCGCTTCGATCCGCGCTCCGGGCTCTTCTACGCGGACTACATGGACTTCGCGACGCCCATCGGGGAGTCCATGACGAAGCGGCTCGTCAACCGGCACCGGCTCACCTGCGCGGAGGCCCCCGGCGCGGACGGGCTGTGCTCGCCGGAGGAGCCCATCGTCTACTACCTCGACCCTGGCACCCCCGAGCCGGTGCGCAGCGCCCTGCTCAACGGCGCCCGGTGGTGGACGGAGGCTTTCAAGGCCGCGGGCTTCGAGGACGCCTACCGGGTCGAGGTGCTGCCGGACAGTGCCGACGCGATGGACGTGCGCTACAATGTCATTCAGTGGGTGCATCGCCGCACGCGCGGCTGGAGCTACGGCGCCTCCGTGACCGACCCGCGGACCGGCGAAATCCTGAAGGGGCATGTCACGCTCGGGTCCCAGCGCGTGCGGCAGGACTACCTGCTGGCCGAGGGCCTCCTGGCGCCGTACCAGGGCCCGCACGCCGGCGGCATCCCGGCCGCGGACGATCCGATGCTGGAGATGGCGCTCGCCCGCATCCGGCAACTGTCGGCGCACGAGGTGGGGCACACGCTGGGCCTCGCCCATAACTTTGCCGCGTCGGTGAACGACCGCGCCTCGGTGATGGACTATCCCGCCCCGTTGGCCCGCGTGGAAGGCGATTCCGTGTCCCTGGAGGGTGCTTACGACACCGGTGTGGAGCGGTGGGACAAGAAGGCCATCCAATACGCCTACGCCCGTCCGGGCCCTGATCAGACCGAGGCCGCGTTGCTCGACAGCCTCGTGCGGGCGGCGGAGCAGGAAGGGCTCCGGTACGTGACCGACGCCGACGCCCGTCCGGCCGGCGCCGCCCACCCGAAGGGCAACCTCTGGGACAATGGACGCAACATGGTCGACGCCCTCGACCGGGAGATGCGGGTGCGGGACGTGGCCCTCGACCGCTTCGGCGAGGCGGTCGTGAAGCGCGGGGAGCCGCTGGCTCAGATGGAAGAGGCGCTCGTGCCGCTCTACCTGCGCCACCGGTACCAGGTCGGGGCCACGGCAAAGCTGATCGGGGGAGAGACGTACGAGTACGCCATGCGTGGAGAATCGGAGGCGCGAAGGTCTGAGCGCGTGCCGGCCCAGCGCCAGGCGGCCGCCCTCGACGCCTTGCTGGCCACGATCACGCCCTCGGCGCTGGCGCTGCCGGCGGCCGCCCGGGACCGCATTCCGCCGCGCCCGCCCGGTCACCCGGACAACCGTGAGCTGTTCGAGGGACGTACGGACCCGACGTTCGACCCCTACGCCCCGGCCGAGGTGGCGGCCACCATGGTGCTCGACGCCCTCACTGTGCCGGAACGAGCCCTGCGCCTCATCGAGCAGCGGGATGCCAACCCCAATCTTCCGGGCCTGCAGGGCACCCTTGCAACCATTACCGATGCCGTCTGGAAGGCCGACCCGCCCGCCGACGGGTACCGGGCCGAGGTGCAGCGAACGGTGCAGCAGGTGTGGACGGACGTGTTGCTCGACCGCGCTGGCGCGGAGGACGGGGCGCCGGCGGTACAGGCCCGCCTCGAACAGCACCTGCGCACGCTCCGCGACTGGCTCGCGGGTCATCCGGGCGAGGGGGCAGAAGCAGAGGCCCACCGGACCGCCATCCGGGCGTCGATCGACCGGTACTTCGACCGGTCCCACGACGCAGCGTCCCCCCCGGCCACCGTGGACGCACCGCCCGGATCCCCCATCGGGCAGGCCCCAGGGTATCATCGGCGCCATGCCCAGCGACAGGCCTGGCTCGATCAGTGGACCCCGTCGGTCTGTTCGCGGCAGAGGCCGTAGAAGGGGCTCTCCATTTCTTGCATGTTTTTTGCGCGCACAATGGCCGTGCGAGCGCCCCCCCTCGGAGCACTCGTGCACGCGGGGGCTCGGCGGCATGAGGGAAGATTCTCCGCTTTGGTCCGCGCCGATGGGAAGATACGCCCTTTCCGTCGGGCCATGGACGGGAGCAACCCCGTCCCCTGCCGCGCCGGGCACGTGAGACGCCGAGGCAACCACTGGATCGACCTAGACGACTGGAGCCCCATGGCTACGCCTGCTGTTGACCGAGACGCCCTCGTCGAACTTCTAGACGGGAACCCAAGCGTCATCGTGACTCTCATCGACTCGTTCCTGAATGACTGTTCGGACTACATGAACGCCATCCGGAACGCGGTTGAGAACGAAGACGCCGAGGCGCTGGAACGGGAGGCCCACGGCCTCAAGGGGGCTGCGGGCAGCCTTCGGGCCTCTCCGTCCAGCGAGGCGGCCCAGGCGCTCGAAGAGATGGGTCACGCGGAGGACTTCACGGGCGCCGAGGCCGCCCTGGGTACGCTAGAGGCCGAAATTGATCGCCTCAAGGATGAGCTTCGCGCCCTCAAGAGGGCGTGTCAGGAGGCCACTGGAAGGGTAGACTGAAGGTCGATCTTGACTGTCCTGGGCTCCGTGCCGCCCTGATCGGGCGTGTGTCGGCCCTCAATCGGCTGAGAGGTTCACGACAGGCCCCGTTCCGGGTTCGATTTGCGCCCCCATTCGGTTCTGCTTTCGCCTCCCGGCCCAGAACAAAAGCAGGTCCTGAGAGGCTACGCCGGCGGGGCGGTTGCGGACGGGCCGTCGAAGTGGTCGAAGCCCCCGGGCTGAAGGGGGACATTTTCGCCGTGGGCGCGCTGAAGCTTGATCGGATGCTCGGGGTCGTCCGGCTCCACGATCTCGCCCACCACCGTATACGTTTGTGGATCGAGGGCGTCGAGTTCGTCTTCCGGAATCGTGAACACCAATTCGTAGTCCTCGCCGCCGAACAAGGCGTAGATCGTCACGTCCTCCCCGAAGTCGGTGGCCGTGTTTCGGGTCTCCGGGTCGATGGGCAGGGCCGGCTCGTAGAGCTGCGCGCCAATGTCCCCGGCCTCGCAGATGTGATGCACCTCGGCGGAGAGGCCGTCCGAAATGTCGATGAGGGCGTGGGGCTGGACCCCAGCGTCGCCCCACCCACGAACGGTCTTGAGCTGGGCCGGCGGGGCCAAGTGCCGTCGGATGACGTAGGAGTACGGGTCGAGGTCCGGCTCAAAGTCCTCCTCCTGCTCCTGAAGGCGCTCCCGGTTGCGCAGCAACACCTTCAGGCCCGCGTATGAGGAGCCGACGTCGCCCGTGACGCAGATCTTGTCGCCCACTTGGGCCCCCGTACGGTAGACCACGTCGTCTTCCGCCGCCGCCCCCACGACCGAGACCGAGAGGGATAGGCCATGGGACGCGTTCGTATCGCCCCCCACAATGTGCATGTCGTAGGCGTCGCAGGCCTGCTTCAGGCCCTCGTAGATCGTGGTAATCATCTCGACGGACACGTTCTGCGGAACGCCGATCGAGACAGTCGCGTAGCGCGGCGACGCGTTCATCGCGACCACGTCGCTCACGTTGACCGAAAGGGCCTTGAAGCCGAGGTGCTCCATCGGCATGAAGGCACGGTCGAAATGGACCCCTTCAATAAGGGTGTCGGTGGTCATGACGTGTACGCGATCGTCGTCCGTGCGATACACGGCCGCGTCGTCGGCGATGCCCGACACGATGGTGTCGTCGGTGGGCTCGCCGAGCGTGTCGCGCAGGAGGGCAATGAGGCCAAACTCACCAATTTCAGCGAGGGCCGTCTGATCGGACTGCTCCTGGGATTCCATGGGGGTTTTGGGTTTAGGAAAGGCGATGACTGCCAGCTGTTCTATATTCCGGCGGCAGGGGCGTGTTTGTGTTCCGGACGGGAGAGGTGGGCCTTTCGTCGGCTTTTTGCCAAGGCAGTGGGTCCTCGGCCCCCCAGTCAGGGCCCTACGAGCCCGGCACACTGAGGGAGCCGAGTCGAGTGCGCGCCGACGCCCCCGTCACCGACGGCAGGTTGGTGGGCGTCCCGTTGACGGCCTCGTGGGCGAGGACGGCGAAGCAGAGGGCCTCTTTCGCGTCCGGATCCACGCCGTAGTCCGATGTGGGACGAACCGGGATCGGGGTGAAGGCCTCCTCCAGCATCCGCAGGAGCGTGTCGTTGTGCACGCCGCCGCCGCTGACGATGAGGGTATCGATCGCCTGGTCGGAGCGTATGTACTGCGCGTAGGCCTGGTAGACGGACGCGGCGGTGAGAAGGGTCGCCGTGGCCATTGTGTCCTCGGGGGAGAGGTCGCGGGACTGGGCGGCACCGAGCAGGCGGTCCACGTAGCCGGGCCCAAAGTCGTCACGGCCCGTGGATTTGGGGGGCTCCCGGCGGAAGAAGTCGCCCTCCAGCAGGTCGGCGAGCAGGTCGTGGTCGGGTGTGCCGGCGTCGGCGTGCCGGCCATCCGGGTCGTGGGGAGCGCCGAAGAGGCGGGTGGCGAGGGCATCGATCACCATGTTGGCCGGGCCGGTATCGAAGGCACGGACCGCGTCCGGCGTCCCGCCGGCGGGCAGCACCGTAAGGTTAGCGATGCCGCCGAGGTTGAGCAGCCCGCGGGCCTCATCGGGGTCGGTGAAGGCCACATGGTCGAAGTACGGGACGAGCGGGGCGCCCTGTCCGCCCAGGGCGAGGTCCGCCGCGCGGAAATTTCCGACGACCGGCACGCCCAGCCGTGTCGCGAGGGTCGCCGGATTGCCGAGCTGGAGCGTGGCCCGCACGTCTTCGCCGGCACAGTCCGCCGGCTCAGGACGGTGGCACACGGTCTGGCCGTGGGCCCCCACGAGATCGAGCGCCCCGCGGTCCATGTCGGCCTCCGCCAGCACGCGATCGACGGCCACCGCGTACGCCTCCGCGATACGGGCATCGAGGCGCGTCACGTCCTGGATCGACGACGAGGCCGGATCCGTGTTTGTGCGAATGAGGTCCCGGAGGGCTGTGGGATAGGGGGCGTGCACGAACGCCTTGGACTCCATCGTCAGGTCCGGGCCGCTGCCGTCCAGCTGCACGAGGGCGGCGTCCACCCCGTCGAGCGAGGTGCCGGACATGAGTCCGACGACCGTGCGGGGCGACTGGCGGTGGAGGTTGAGAAGGGCGTCCATTCGGGACGACGATGGGTAATGAGAAAGCGGGGGCGATGGCATTGGGCCTCCACGCGCCACGAGCAGGGCTTCCGCACTTCAGGCCTCTTCGTCGGACTCGTCGGCCTTCAGACGCATCTCGTCGGCTTTTTCCTGAAACTCGTCGGCCCGGTCGGGCTCCTGCTCGGCCAGCGTGGCGTAGATGCGGGCGGCCTCTCGGTAGTCGTCCTGTCCCTCATGAATGCGGGCCAGCGTTTCCGAGACGATGTCCTCCGTGTCGTCGTCCTCGGCCGCCATTTCCGCCTCGTCGTCCGCCTCCGGGGGCGGGGCTTCGGCTTCGGGCTCCGCCTCCGGCTCGATGCGGGCTGATTGCAGTTCGTTGATGAGATGGTCGAGGTCGCCGGCGTCGCCCTCGTCCTCGAGCTCTTCGACCTGCTCTTCGGGCGTCGGCGGGTCCTCGTCCGGGGAGGACGGAAGATCGGACGACGGGGGCGCGTCGGACAGGCCGGGGCGGGCGCCGCCCTGCCGGGCCTCCCGTTCGGCCTGGCGCCGCAATTGGGCGAGGCCGGCGTCCTCGTCGTCCGGCGTGTCCTCCGGCTCGTCGGTCGGGGACGTGACGTCGCCGGCGTCGGTGTCCGCGTCGGCGTTGGAGGGGGACCTGAGGGACGGCGGAAAGGCAAAGGTGAACGAGGTTTCGTTGTGGTCCTCCAGGCGGCGGAGGACCCGCTGTGCGCCCGCCTCGGCGATGGGGCTGTTCGGCATTAGGAAGCGCGCCTCCGCCCACGCCTGCAGGGCCTCCTCCCAGCGCTTCTGGGTCTCGTACGCGTGGGCCAGCAGCACGTGCGCCCCCGGATGGGCCGGCAGAGCCGCCACCTTGTCGCTGAGCATCGCGATGGCGGCGTCGTAGTCCTTCTGCTCGAGCAAGGCGAGGGGCTCCTGAAGGTCGGGCACAGACATGACGGGCGGAGAAAGTGCGCTCGGGGCGAGAAAGAGGGGAGAGGCAATGAGGGGCGCCCACGGGGGTTCCCGGCGGCCCGTCTGGCAGGTATGCTCGTGCTGTCGGGACAGGCGAAGGTCAGGCGGCCGGCGACGAGGCCGGGGCGGAGGCCGTCGGGCTCTGCTGGGCCGTCAGGGCCTGCCGCAGGCTCGACGCGGTTACCAGCGCAAACCCGAGGGCGAACAGCGCCTGGAACGGGACGGCGGCCCACTCGCCGAGGCCGACCACGACGCCGAGGCCCACCGTCGAGTAGAGGGCCAGGGCCAGCTCGCCCCACACGACTCGCGGTACCTCGCGGATGGCGTAGCGGCTCTCCCACCAGCCGTCGCCGCTGGTGGCGCCGAACTTTGGCGTGCGGATGAACGCCGTGTCGGTGCCCCGGAGGGCCTGCCACACGGCGCTCGTGTTGCTGAGCGAGAGGCCCATGGTGCCGGCCATGAACGGCACGAAGAGGCGGAGGCGTCGTCGCCAGTCGGGATGCAGGGCCCGCTGCGCAAAGAGCTGGGCGAGGAAGAATCCGGCGAACCCGAACAGGCCGAACCCCATGATGGCGAAATAGACCTCCCCAGGCCCGTGCCCGATGCCCTTCAGCAGAAGAAGGGGGGCATGGGTCAGGGCGGCGAGCAAGATAAAGGGGAAGGCGAAGTGGGCAGTGAGGTGGAACGTCCCTTCCAGTTTCACCCGCCACGGCTGGGCCGAGCGCCAGAGGCGGCCCGTCAGCTTGAGGGCCGTTTCGGCGCCGCCCTTCGCCCACCGAAATTGCTGGGTGCGGAGCGCGTTCATGTCGGGCGGCAGCTCGGCCGGGGCCTCCGCGGTGGAAACGTACGTGAGGGCCCAGCCCCGGAGCTGTGCGCGGTAGCTGAGGTCGAGGTCTTCGGTGAGCGTGTCGTGGGCCCAGCCGCCGGCGTCTTCGATGCAGGCGCGACGCCAGACGCCGGCAGTGCCGTTGAAGTTCAGAAAGCAGCCCGCCAACTCGCGCACCCGCTGCTCGATCGCAAAGTGGGCGTCCAGCCCGAAGGCCTGCACCCTCGTCAGCAACGAATCGTCCCGGTTGAGATGGCCCCAGCGGGCCTGGACCATGCCCAGGTCGGGGGCGTCGAAAAAGCGCGGAACGAGGCGACGGAGGAACGACGAGCGCGGCACAAAGTCGGCGTCAAAAATCGCGATGAGGGCCCCGCGGGCATCCTCCAGTCCGTTGGCGAGGGCGCCGGCCTTGTAGCCGGTGCGGTCGTCGCGGTGGACGTGCGTGATGTTGACGCCCTCGGCCTGCCAGTGGTCGACGCGCTGGGCCACCCGCTCGGTCGTCTCGTCGGTCGAGTCGTCGAGGACCTGGATTTCGAGCTTGGAGCGGGGATAGTCGAGGTTCACGCAGGCGTCGATGAGGCGCTGGGCCACTTCGGCCTCGTTGTAGAGGGGAAGCTGCACGGTCACGACGGGCCAGTCGTCGTCGGGGACCGGCAGGTCGTCGGGGTCCGGCACGGGGCCGTCGCGCAGGCCTTCGGCGGTGGCGTGGACGAGGGCGAGCCACAGCAGGTTGCCGCCGTAGGCTGTAAGGGCCACGATGGCGACCGCGTAGAGTGCCGGAACGGCGACCTCAAGGGCTGCAATCATTCGCGTCGAGCGTTGAAACGTTGAAGATTGAACGGTGGGCCCTGGTGAGGGAGGACGCGTACTCGCTTTCTTCCTCCCGTGCCCCCACGCTCCCGTGTCCGATCACCGGTTGCGTCCGTAGGTCTCGTGGCTCGAGACCCAGTCGGAGGAGGAGATGGCGGCGCCCAGTGACAGCTCGCCGGCGAGGGTGGCCGCCGCCACGATCTCGGCAAACCTGTGGACCTTGCCTTTGCCGTAGCACCCCATCATCTCGAGGCACTCGCGCTGCGTAGGAAGGCCTGTGCCCCCGCCGTACGTGGCGACGATGAGGGACGGAATGGTGAGCGAGATGTAGAGGTCGCCGTCGTCGGTGATGTCGGTGTAGAGGACGCCCGCCGACGACTCGGAGACGTTGGCCACGTCCTGCCCGGTGGCGATGAAGAGCGCCGTGATGGCGTTGGGGGAGTGCGCCCCGTTGTTGTTGGCGCCGGAGAGAAAGGCCCCCACGGTCGACACGCTCCAGTGGCGGTGCAGGGCCTCAGGCTCCACCCGCATGTGCTGGGCAAGCGTATCCTGGTCGATGGTGGCCTCGGCCGTCACGCGCTTGCCGCGCGTCTGCATCACGTTCACCTGCGAGGCCTTCTTGTCCGTGGCGAAGTTTGACTCCAGGTAAAAGTGATCGATGGGGCCCGGGTACTGGTCCATGATCCAGCCGCAGGCGGCGAAGGTGGCGCGCCCCACCATGTTCTGCCCCGCCGCGTCGCCGGTGCGGTAGTTGAAGCGCAGGTACGCGAAGTGGTTCGACAAGTAGTGGTCGACGCAGAGCAGCTCCGCGACGCTGGAGGTCGACTCCGCCTCCTGTCGGATCGCGTCCATGTGGTCGTCCACCCAGTGGGTAAAGTCGCGGGCCCCCCGGGCGTTGTCGAAGATGAAGACCGGGGCGCGCTGCATGCAGTCGCGGGACACGGTGGCCTCTACGCCGCCGCTCAAGTTGCACACCTTGATGCCGCGGTTGTAGGAGGCCACGAGCGTGCCCTCGGACGTGGCGAGGGGGATCAGCACGTCGTCCTGCGCGTGCTCGCCGTCCACCGTGAGCGGCCCGGCAACGCCGAGCGGAATCTGGGCGACGCCGGTGAAGTTCTCAACGTTGCCCTCCGTGACCTCCGGGTCGAACGAGTAGTGGGGCACGTGGTCGAGCGAGGTGTCGCTGTAGTCCTCGATAAACCGCTGCCGCTCGTCGATGACGGCCTGACTGCAGTTGTCGTCCGGGTCGCGGGGAATGCGCGCCAGGGCCTCGTCCTGCTCGGAGATCGAGTCCTCGACGGAAAAGGTGAGCGTGCCGAACGGGTCGGCCCGGAAGGTCAGCTCGAGGGTGTGCGTGCCGGGCTCCAGCGCCGGCCGGTCGGCCCGCACATGAAGGGTGCGGCGGAGGGGAAAGTCGAGTGCATCCTCGTCGGAAATCTCGTGGGCCGCATGGGTCTCGCCCTCCCCCATAAAGAGATGCACCTGCTCCGGCGGCACCGTGTCGCCGTCGATTTTCATGTCGGGGAGCCCGGTGAGTGTGGCGTCCTTCAGGCGGTTCTTGAGCGCAAACTCGACGCCCCGATCGGTATTCTCGAGGCTGCCAAACGTGTAGAGCTGCTTCAGAAGGGCGTCGGGCACAGACATGAGAGGTTGAGAGGTCGGACGAGAGCGGCTCGGGCAAACGAGACACCGCCCCCAACGGAGAGGTCCCGGACGGGTTCGTGGAAGAGGCGTGGGGGTGGGGGGTGAGCGAAAGAAGTCGAAATCGGGGACAGTTTTGGTGCCGACTCACCCGGACGGAGACTCGGCATCCGGACGGAAGCGGACGCGGAGCCATTCCTCCTCCAGGGTTGCGCTCGTCATTTGGTAGTAGTTGAGGAAGTTGGGGAGGATCACGTTGGACCGCTGGTTGGCGACCTGTACGACGAGCTGATCCCCGAGCTGACGCACGTCGACGTCGTCCTCCGTGGCGAACGCGAGGCGGAGGCTCAGAACGTAGGCGTCTCCGTCCTCCTGCACCGTGAACGTGGGTTCGTCGTAGAACACGTCCGTCGGTTCCCGTTCCGAGTACATTGCGTCCCCGATGCGGCCCAGTCGCTCGGCCCCAAACACCTCTTCCCCTAGATGCGGCACCTGCAGGATGGGAAGGGGACGGAAGCTCTGCTCGATCTCCTCGAGATATTTGCGCTGGCTCTCCACGTAGCCCTCGAAGAACGAGTTGGGTGGCACCTCGTCTTCCGGAAGCACACGGTTCACGATGACACTGTCTACGCCGTAGCCGTACAGCTGCAAGTACGTAAACGCCCGCCGCGCTTCCTCAATCACCATCTTCTCGGGGTTCGTCACGAGCCGGATCGAGGTGGTCGATGGCGTGGCGAGCACCTGCTGGACGCGCTCCAGCTTCTCGAAGATGACCTCCAGCTCCTCATAGCCCTTGTCCAGCGGAATGCCGGTGGCCTTGCGGACGCCGAAGCCGAGCGACTTGACCGCCATCTTCTGGAAAGGGAACGCCTTCGCGAGCCACCACTGGGTGACCTGTGGCAGGGTGAGCAGGGTGAGCGTCTCGCCGGTGGGCGCACTGTCCACGACGATGAGGTCGTAGTCGGCCTCGCGGAGGGCCTCTTCGAGCCACAGCAGCACCGATCCCTCGTTCATGCCCGGCAGCGCGGCGAGCTCCTCGGCGGCAATCTGGTCGACCCCCTGCCAGCGGAAGACGGTAAGCATCAGCTCCCGCATGTTGCCCCAGTGCTTCTTCATCGAGTAGTAGAGGTCCACCTCCTGGGCGAAGAGGCGGTCGCGGACTTCCTGGGCCTCGGGGCCGAGCTCCTGGTCGAGCGCGTCGGCGAGGCTGTGGGCGGGGTCCGAAGAGAGGACAAGTGTCTTGTGGCCCTGCCGGGCCGCGTGCTGGGCCGTGGCGGCGGCACAGGTGGTCTTGCCGGTGCCGCCCTTCCCCGTGAACAGAAGGACGCGGGGGGCGTCGTCGAAGGGAACGTCGTCGTCGCCGGCGGGGAAGAGCATGGGCGGGGCACCTGGCAATGAAGGGCGGAGAACGACGGTCAGTCGCGGAGCCTGGGCGGGAGCACGTCCACGAGCTTGTGCGAGCCAGTGAGCAGCAGCCCGTCCGCGGGGGCGGCGCCCTGCTCAAACGCGTCGAGCGCGTCGGCGAGGGGCTGTGGGGCGTTGACGGTCACGCCCTGGGCACGGAGGCGCTCGGCGATCTCGTCGGGCGGGAGGGCGCGCTTCGTGTCGATGGGGATGGGGGTCACGACGGCGTCGTGGGTGGCGAGCAGCCGGGCCGTCTCGTCGAGCTGCTTGCCGCGCACCGCGTTGAGGCACACGTGCAGCGTGCCGCCGCGGTCGGCCACGACGGGGGCCACGGTGTCGAGGGTCGCGGCGATGGCCGGCGGGTTGTGGCCCACGTCGACCACGAGGAGAGGCGCTTCCCGGAGGACATCGAGCCGGCCGTGGAAGCCGGTGTGTCCCCGCACGTCGCCGAGCCCGTTGCGCACCGCGGCGTCCGCTGTTGCGTCGTCTGCGTCGGCGAGGACGGTGAGCTCCGCGGCCCGGACGGCCAGGGCGGCGTTGCGCTGCTGGTGAGGGCCGGCGAGCGACAGCGGCAGCCGGTCGTAGTGGCGTGCCGGGGTGTCGAGCGTGAACACGCTCCCGGTCAGGTCCGACCGGTGCGTCGTCCAGGTCGCCTCGTCGTCGAGCCGGTGGAGCGGCGCGTTCTGCTCGGCGGCGACCTCGGCGATGGCGGCCTGCGCCTCGTCCTCGGTTACGGCGCTGAGAGCAGGGGTCTCGGGCTTGATGATGCCCGCCTTCTCGCGGGCGATGGCGCCAAGGGTCTCCCCGAGCATGTCGGTGTGGTCGAGGCCGACGTGGGTGAGAACCGACAGGGCTGGGGAGAGCACGTTCGTCGAGTCGAGCCGCCCGCCCAGGCCCACCTCGATGGCCGCGAGGTCCACGCCCTGCTCGGCAAAGTACCGGAAGGTGAGGGCGACGGCGAGCTCGAAGAAGCTGGGCTGAACCTCTGCGATGAGGGCGCGGTGCGCATCGAGTGCATCGGCAAGCCAGTCTGTGGGGGCGGGCGTGCCGTCCACCCGCATCCGCTGGGCGACGTGCGTGAGGTGGGGGGAGGTGTGGAGGCCCGTGCGCAGGCCCGCCGCGGTGGCGATGGCGGCGGTCATCGCGGCGGTCGAGCCCTTTCCGTTCGTCCCGGCCACGTGCACGGCCCGGAGCGCCTCGTGCGGGGTGCCCATCTCGTCAACCAGTGCCCGCATCCGGTCCAGGCCGGGGGCGAACGCGTCGTCGGCGACGTTGGCGTACTGGGGGCGGTCCAAAAGAAGGTCGAGGGCGTCGGACATCCGGAGTGAGGGGAAGCGTAGGGGGCAGAGCGGTGTGGGAGTGCTCCCGTCAGGGCGTTTCGCTGGGGTCAGTGGGCGTTTTCCGACGGGGCATCGTCCGGGGCGCCGAGCGTGACGCGCCGTTTCGACGGGGCCACGTGATGGAACTGGAGGTGGACAGTGTCGGACGAGAGGAGGGTGCCGACCCGGTCGGCCCACTCGATGCACGTCAGGCCGTCGCCGTGCACGTACGTCTCGAAGCCGAGCTCTACGAACTCGTCGGGGGTCTGCACGCGGTAGGCGTCGAAGTGGTAAAGCGGGCCCCCGCCGCTGTCGTGGACGGAAAGAATCGTAAAGGTCGGACTGCGGACCTCGGCGGGGGGCAGCCCGAGCCCCTGCGCGACGCCTTTCACGAAGTGGGTCTTGCCCGAGCCCAGGTCGCCGTACAGCGCGACGACGGCACCCGAGGAAAGCGTCTTCGCGGTGCGGGCCCCAAGTGCCATGGTGTCCGCCACCGAGTCGGTCGTTCGGGGAAAGAGGTCCTGGACTGTGCTGCTTGTCGTGTCGGGCATGGGCGTGGGGCGTGAAGCGCGATGCGTGAAGAGAGGCCGGTGTGGTGGCCCTCGCGTTTCACACATCACGGAATCATCGAGTATGGATTCTTTGGACCGATTCAGGCCTATTCCTTCGGCCTAAGTGTCGCGACCGGCAGGATCATCTCCTGCATGGAGGCCCCGCCGTGCTGCAGGGTGTCCCGGTAGAGGTTCTCGTAGTGGTGAAAGTTGGTGGGATACACGAAGTAGTAGTCTTCCTTGGCCAGGAGGTAGGTCGTGTTCATCCCATAGCTGGGCAGCCCGAACTGCTCCGGCTCCCGGACGAAGATGGCGTCGTCCTCGTCGCACTTCAGGTTGCTCCCATACTTGTAGCGGAGGGCCGTGGAGGTCTCGCGGTCGCCGATCACCTTCGTCGACTGCAGGCTGCGAACGGCGCCGTGGTCGCTGGTGAGGACGACCGTGCAGTCTGTGTTGGACAGAGCCCGCAGCATGTCGAGAAGCCAGGAGTGCTCGAACCAGGTGCGCGTGAGGGCCCGGTAGGCCTCTTCGTCGGGGGCGAGCTCCTTCAGGACGTCCGACTCGGAGCGGCTGTGAGCGAGAATGTCGATGAAGTTGACGACGACGGCGCTGAGGTCGTGCTGCGTGAGGTTGGCCGCGTCCTGGGCCAACTGCTGTCCGTCCTCGCTCGTGATGAGCTTGTCGTAGCGGATGCTTAGGTCGTCGCGGTGGTGCTGATCGAGCTGGTGGCGGAGCAGGGCGTCCTCGTACTGGTTGCGGCTGTGCTCGCTCTCCTCTCCGGTCTGCCACGCCTTCGGGAAGCGATCGACGAGATCGATCGGCAGCATGCCGCCGAAGATGGCGTTGCGGGAGTAGGGGGTGGCCGTGGGCAGGATGCTCATGTAGAAGTCCGTGTCGACGGTGTAGTGCGGCCGGAGCAACTCGGCAATTTCGAGCCACTGGTCGTACCGCAGGCAGTCGATCACGAAAAAAACGACCGGCTCGTCGCCCGTTTCCGGCAGCACGAACTCGGGCACCACCTCGTGGGACAGGACGGGTCGGGTTGGGCCGGGCGCCTCGTCGACGCGCGCCATCCAGTCCGGGTAGTGCTCCTCAACGAACACCCCGAACTCGCGGTTTGCCTCCTCGAACTGATCCTGAAAGACCTGCCGGGCGCCCTCGTCGTCCGTCAACTCCAGGTCGTACTCCACCAGGGTTTGGTAGAGGTCGATCCACTCGTGGGGAGAGAGGGAGCCGCGGAGCTGCTGGGAGATCTGGTTGAACGACTGCAGGTACTGCTGGGAGAGGGCCTCCTTCCGAATCTGAGACTGCTCCAGCAGCCGCTTGCAGGTGAGGAGGATCTGGCTGGGGTTGACGGGCTTGGTGAGGTAGTCGCTGATCTGGTTGCCGAGGGCCGCCTCCATCAGGTCCTCCTCCTCACTCTTCGTCACGAGCACCACCGGCAGGTTGGGCCGCTCGTCTTTGATGGCGTCAAGGGTCTCCAGCCCCTCCATGCCCGGCATCTGCTCGTCAAGTAGCACCACGTCGAAGGGGCGCTGCTCCACCAGGTCGACCGCGTCGGCCCCGTTCGCCACGGTGGAGACCTCATAGTCCTTCTCCTCCAAAAACATCACATGCGAGCGGAGGAGGTCGATCTCGTCGTCGACCCAGAGAATTTGTGGACTGCTCATGGGGGCGAGGGGCAAGTGTCGAGCCCCGACCGAAGGGGGCCGGGCAGGAAGGATGTCGGCGTGCACTGGAGACCCGCAACAGGTGCAAATTTCTTGTACCCGGGTCTTCACGTCGCGTTCGGGACACAGAGCCCCTAATCCGAGAGGGCCCGCTCTGCCGGATTCGTTCCGTCTTCCCGCAAGAACGTGGTGTCACTAGCGGGAACGCCGGGAGGCGATGAGAAAGAAGCCCTAACGTTATGACGGGGCGGCCCTCCGTGTCTTTCCAACCCCGCAGCCAGTCGCCGGTCCGTTCACGAGTGTCCCGTCCGTCGCCATGCCCAAACCGGAGAACACATTTCGAGAGCTCGCGGGCGTGCCCGTCCACTACGACCGTGCTCCCAACGCCGGGTACGGCACCCGCGGCATCCCCTACACCTTCCACTGCACCGAGCCGTTCGAGGAAACCCTGCACGCGGCGTTCGAGGAGCTTTGGGCCGTCTGCCCGCTCGGGCCGGCGGAGGTCATCACCTCGGCCGGGGCCTACGTGGACAAGAGCGGACTGCACGGCGTGGGGCGGGCGTTCGACATCGACGGCATCTTCTGGGCCGACAGGACCTTCATTACGAATCAGTACCCGAGTGGTCCGTCTTTCTACCTGGCCGTCGAATCGGTGCTCCGAAAGCACCTCGGAACCGTGCTCAACTACAAATTTGACGCCGCCCATCAGGATCACTTCCACGTCTCCGGGCGAGGAGAGCCCGGGTTTGTCCCGGGGCACGAGTCGCGGGTCCTGTACTGGCAGATGGCACTGACCCACCTATTCGGTCGGCCCGTAACGGTGGACGGACTTACGGGGCCGGAAACCAACGGCACCTCCCGGGCGCTGCTCCGCGAACTCGGGATTGCAGACCGTGACGAGATGACCTCCGGCGCCGCACTGCACCGGATCCTCGATCGTGCCTGGGACGACCTCCTCGACGAGGCAGCAGGACGGGGATTTCGGGGCGTAGCGGACGAGACGGAGAAGACGCCGCTCCAACTTCTTGAGGCCCTCTACGCCACCATAACGGACGAGTTGACCGGGCGGGCGAGCCGAACGACCATCGAAAGCGCCGTGACCACGTTTGCCCAGCATCCCGAAACCGACGCCTGGCTTGACCAATTCCGCAACGAGTCGTGATTCGTATTCCGCCTCGCCGAGTTCGTAGGGGATGTGCGGGGCTCTTCGTCTTGCTCCTTGTCCTTGGGGCCGAGTGTCGGCCGGGGGCCCCACCGGGCGACGAGGCCTCGGGGACTGCGCGCGGGTCTCCGGTCGCCCCGATCGTGGATGTGGAAACGGGACAGTTGTTCGGCGCAAGCCGGGGCGGCGAATGGATCTCGGCCGAGAAAGCCGTTGAGTCGGTAGAGGCGGGCCAACGGTATCGGCGGGTCCGGCTGACCGACACACTGGGTTTGGGGACAGGCTCATCGCCCGGCCCGGCGACGGAAACCTGCGACAACCCAACGGTGCGGATCCAGCCCCGCCCGGAGCGTCCTCGGGACGTGATTGCCGTCGCGGGGTCCTGGCCCTTGCTCCCTCAAACCCCTCGGGTGCAGGATTCCACACAGGTCGTCTACAAGACAGCGGTGGCGGAGCATCTTCGCGGACAGGGGATCGAGATTGCGGCCGCGGCGGTGTCCCTCAACCAGGTCCTCCGTGTGGATTTGGACGGAGAGGGGGCGATGGAAGCCTTGATTGTGTCCCATCGGGCCCGGGGCTCGGCGACATCCGCGCGGGCCGACGACTACGGCCTCGTGCTCCTGCGAACGATCGTCGATGGGGAGGTGCGGCAGCGTGCGGTGGAGGAAGAGTACTACCAAGAGGCGTGTCTCGGGGAGTGTGCCCCGTCCACTTACCGCGTAGCGGCGGTGCTCGACGCGAACGGGGACGGCACGATGGAAGTGGTCACGGCAACATCGTATTTCGAGGGGGCGGGCAAGCGGATCCACGCGGTTGACCGTGGCGAGCCGGAGCGGGTTCTGTCGTGGCGGTGTGGGGTGTAAGGACGCCTGCACTGGCCCCCGACGAGATGGAATGGGGAACGTTGCCCTCGGCAAGCCATGCCGTCTACGCGATTATGCTCACTGCCACCCACCTCCATAATGTCCACTCAGTCGATCGGCCTGTCGGACGAGCTGCACGAGTATCTCCTGTCCGCATCCCTGCGTGAGCCCGAGGTGATGCAGCGTCTCCGGGCGGAGACGGCCGATCATCCCCAGTCAAACATGCAGATTGCCCCAGAGCAGGGGCAGTTCTTGCAGTTCCTCGTCCAGTTGATTGGGGCCCGTCGCACGATCGAAGTCGGCGTCTTTACCGGCTACAGCGCGCTTGCCGTAGCGTCGACCCTGCCCCCGACGGGCACCCTCGTTGCCTGCGACGTGAGCGAAGAGTACACGGAGGTGGCGCGTCGGTACTGGGGGGAGGCCGGCGTGGCCGATCGCATTGACCTGCGCATCGCCCCCGCCGAGGAGACGCTTGCGGCGCTGATCGACGATGGGCAGGACGGGACCTTCGACTTCGCGTTCATCGACGCGGACAAGAAGGGCTACGACACCTACTACGAGCAATCGCTAAAGCTGCTGCGGCCCGGCGGGGTCGTTGCGCTCGACAATGTGTTTCGCAGCGGACGGGTCACCGACCCCGATGTGGAGGACGAGAGCGTACGGGCCATTCAGCGCCTCAACGAGAAGATACACGATGACGAGCGCGTGGACCTGAGCATGCTCCCACTGGCCGACGGTGTGACCCTGGCGATGAAGCGGTGACTGCCTGCAGCGGGCACGGCGAGAATCGGCGTCTTCCCCACCCCCGAGTGCCCGTGTGGCGGCCAGCGCCAGGGGAAGACGGTATACCGCAGGGGCATCAGGACGGATCTTCGGGGAGGGCCTCTGCCAGTTGATCGGCAAGGCCGACGAGGTTGAAGGCGTGCATGTAGCGGAGGAGGGCCGTCTTGAGCCGCCACAGCACAAACGTGTCCGCGTCGCGGTACGGCGCCACGTGTTCGTAGAGGGCGGTGCGGGCGGCCCGCACGTCCGGGTCGGTCCACACGTAACGACTGCCCGTATTCACGAGCCAGCGCTGCCGGTCCGGGGAGAGGTCCGTAAAGGCGGTCCCCTGCTCGTCCGTCCGGAGCCACTTCGTCCAGCGTCCGCTCTCGACGACGGCCGCTCGGAGCGTGTCGACCATGCGAGAGTCATGGCCCAGCCTCGACTCCAACCCAGCGAGCGCCCGGACCGCCTTCGCCTCGACAGCCGAGAGGCCCGGGCCCACGTTGGCCCCGCCCACCCCGCTCAAAGGATAGTCGGAGAGCGGGGCTACGTCGTCGGTGTAGTGGCCCTTCACGAGCGTGCCGCTTTCCTCGGCGGCCGCCACGAAGCGCCGCGCCCGGTCCGCATCAAGATCGTCGGAGTCGAGCCGCGTGCCGAGGTTGCCCACGACAAAAGTAGGAGACGGCAGGCCGTGGGCATCAAGCGCCATGTGGAGGCGGCGGAGGAAGGTCCGCACCCGGTCAGCGGACTGCAGTCCCCCTCGGGCCTCATCGGTGCCTACCTCGTAGGCGAGGGGCGGTCGGTCGCTCTCCCGCCGCGTGGCCTCGGCGTGCCGGAGCAGGGTCGTCGTCCGGTCCACGAGCGTGTCGAGCGGGAGCGAGTCGCTGGGGGCACCGGGTGGGCCCGCGGCGGGGTCGAGGTGAAGCAGGTCGTACCCGGCCTTGATGCACGCCGTCACGGAGCGTTTGGCCTCCGTCATCGCCGCGTCGGGCGACAGTTCCGCGTTGGCGTGGGCGTCCTTGGCCCAGGGCCCGCCGTGGTCGAGACCGAGAAACACCGGAACCTCAACGCCGAGCCGATCGGCCTCGTCCCCCACGAAGTCCCTGAGCGAACCGGGCGTCCAGCCAGTGTAGCCCCCATCACGGTCCACTTGGTTGAGGGTGGCGGCGTAAAGGAGCGGCGTGTGGGCCTCTTGTGCGGCGAGCAGAGCGGCCCGGGTCACGGCCTTTGAACTGGGGCACACGGCCAGAAGGGTGTGGCGGGTGCCAGGCCGACTCGGATCGGAGAAAGGGCCGAGCAGCAGGCGGGCAAGTACCGCCGTGGGCGGCTTTCCCTCAGCGTGGGCGGCGGCACGGAGTGGGCCATCAGAGGCAGGCGCATGCATGGTCGACGATAGGCAGTGAAGACATCTTGCTGAGCACGCGGCCGGAGAGAGTTGGAACGTGCCTTTCCTGTAACTTCACACACTTTCGGATGAGAGCGCGTTTACATCGCCGTCGAAGCGTTTCCAAGACATTGACAGTGGTAGCTTCTGAGATTATATAATGGGATCCTCGTTGGCGACCCCCCACCAAGCCTGGCTTCCCGCTACGGCTCGCCAGGGGCTCTCCCGTTTGTCTTTTCGAAGCCATCTCCTCCACCCATGACGCTACGCTACGTTTCAACCCTTTTCCTTGCATGCCTCGCGTGGGGACTCGTCGCGGTGGGGCCGGCGCAGGCCCAGCAGGCCGCTACGCTCACCGGGAGCGTCGAAGACGCGAACGGGGCGCCCCTGCCGGGCGCCAACGTTGTGCTCCTCGACAGCGACTACGGGACGGCCACCGGTGCGACCGGAGAGTACACGATCACGGACATCGAGCCGGGGACGTACACTGTCCGTGTTACGTTCATTGGCTACCAGGCGGTCGAGCGTGGTCTCACTTTGAACGCCGGCACGCGGACGCGGAGCCGGTTTACACTGGAGCGCGCTCCCTTGCAGGGCGAGGGCGTAACCGTCACCGTGGGGTCCCGGGCCCGCGACATGGCCGCGGAGGACATGGCGGTGCCGGTAGATGTCTACGGGACGGAGGAAATTCAGCTTGCGGGTGCCTTTGAGACGGGCCGCATTCTAAAGCAGATTGCGCCGTCCGTCAGCTTTCCGCAGAACACCCTTTCCGACGGGATGGATGCGCTTCGGTCGTTTACGATGCGCGGTCTGAGTCCCGATCAGACGCTCGTCTTGATCAACGGGAAGCGTCGTCATAAGTCGGCGCTCGTGAACCGTCTTGGGGGTGGGGTGGCGGGGGGCTCCAGTCCAATTGACATCAATGCTATTCCGGCGAACGCCATCAAGCGAATGGAGGTTCTGCGAGACGGGGCCTCCTCGCAGTATGGCTCCGACGCGATCGCAGGTGTGGTCAACATCCGGCTGAAGAACGAACCGCTGGATCCGACGGTCGAGACTCGCCTTGGCGGATACGTCACCGATCCGTATCCGAACGACGGGACGATGTACAGCGTGCGTCCGTCCTTCGGTGTGGCGCTCGGCGACGAGGGCGGGTACCTTAACTTCTTCGGCGAGTACCGGCTACGGACCCCGACGAACCGCGCCGGTCCGTCGGGGACCAATCCGGACTTCAGCTTCCCGTGGCCCACCTCTGGGGCGACGGACGAGGTGGCCGACACCGACGACGACGGCTTCTACGAGGTCACGCAGAAGAACCGAACGGTCGGGCAGCCCAACTTCCACTGGGGCGACGGGCGCTCCGAAAACTATCTCCTTTGGGTTAACGGTGCCTACCCGGTGGCTAACCTCAATGCTGAGCAGCCCACGGAGGTCTACGCAACGGGCGGGTACAGCTACCGGAAGGGGAAAGGCCAGGGCTTTTACCGTCATGATTTGGACAACGGCAACTGGCAGCAAATTCACCCGGATGGGTTTCTGCCCAACTTCGAGAATCCGATCAACGACTACTCGGTATCGGTGGGCGTGCGCGGTGTGTTGAGTGGATGGAACTACGACCTGAATGTCCAGCGCGGCCTCAACGACTTTCAATATAACATTACCAACTCGATTAACGCGAGCTACGGGCCCCGCCAGTCGGGCAACCAGACCGACTTTTACGCCGGAGCAGTGAGCCTGGCACAGTCTCATGTGCAGTTGGACGTGGACCGTGGGTACGAGGTCGGGTTTGACTCGCCCTTGAACGTCGCTGCCGGGGCCGTCTTCCGGGGGGACACCTACCAGATTGAATCCGGAGAGGAAGCCTCATACGCCGGGTTTGAGGATGCTCCGTGGGAGATCAACCAGAACGGATCGGCCCCGCCCGCCGGCGCTCAGGTTTTTCCGGGCTTCCGGCCCTCACAGGAGGTCGGCGAGACGCGAACCAACATCGGTGCGTACGTGGATCTGGAGGCCAACGTGCTGGAGCCGCTCCTGATCAATGTGGCTGGACGTTTCGAAAACTACAGCGACTTCGGATCGACGTTTGACTGGAAGGTGGCCTCTCGGCTCGACGCGACCGACTGGCTGTCGCTCCGAGGGACGGCCCAGACGGGCTTCCGCGCCCCGAATCAAGCACAGAAGTTTTTCTCCAAGGTCTCTACGACCTTCATCAATAATCAGCCCTTCCAGACCGGTATTTTTCCGGTGAATAGCAACGTCGGGAATGCGCTCGGCATCCCCGATCTCAAGGAGGAGACGTCGTTCAACCTCAGTGGGGGAATCATTCTGGAGCCCATCGAGCGGCTCCAGATCTCTGCCGACTACTTCAACATCCAGATTGACGACCGAATCATTCTGTCCGACGATCTCGGGGCGGATAAAGTCGTCGAGATTCTCAGGAAGCAGAACACGGGGGCAGCCACGGCGAGCTTCTTCTCCAATTCCATTGACACGGAGACGCAAGGCATCGACCTCACGACCAAGTACGCCATGTTGCTTGCCGACGGGATTCAGCTTCAACTCCGTGGCGGATTCAACTGGACGGACACCGAGATTACGGGAGGGCCCCGAACCCCGAGAGAACTAGGACAAGAGTTCGGCGAGGAGATTCTTCCGCCGGAGAACCAGCGTGCGCTGACGGAGGGAAGCGTCCCCAACACCACGACGAAGCTTACGGCCCGGCTTGCGACCGAGTCCTTTAGCGTTTCGCTTCGCGGAAATCGGTACGGCGAGCAGCTCGTCGCGGACGATACGCCGAGTGACGAATACACGATGGGGCCAGAGTACATCTTTGGGGCGGAGGTCGGGTACAGTCCCTTTCAGAACGACCAGGTCAACCTCGCCGTGGGGGTAGACAACCTCTTCGATGTCTATCCGGACCGCGTGTCGACAGTCAACGATCCGTTTGACGTGATTCTCCCCTACCCGCGGAACTCACCGTTCGGCTTCAACGGCCGCTTCGTGTACAGTCGGCTCACGGTTTCTCTATAGCAAGCTCAAGGGGGGCAGGGGCCTCTTCTGCCCTCCAACCTGGACGGTCTGTTTCCCCACTGACTTCGAATGAACCTTCTGCCCTAGCGATGATCGACTTCGCCTCTCTTCTTCGTCGCGGACGCTTTGTCGGCGTTGGACTACTCGTGTTCACCTTCATCCTGACGGGGTGTGACGCCTTCACGGATCAGGATCTAGGCGACTCGAATCCCCAGTCGCCCACGATTGCGGAGTACATTCAGGAGGTGCGCGTTTTTGGCACCCTTGAGACGGCCGTGACGGAGGCGGGACTTACCGGCACACTGGAAAATGATGGAGTAACGGTTTTTGCGCCAACGGACGACGCGTTCGGCCCGATTGACACGGCCGACCTCTTGGCTGATGGGAACGACGACTTGCTGACTGAGGTGCTCACCTACCACGTCGTTCCGCAGGAGATTAAGGTCCGAGAGGGGGAGAATGCCCTCGGTGCGGGAGCCACCAGAACCTACGAAACCCTAGAGGGCGACAGTGTTACCGTGCGGGTCACCGAAAGCAGTGTAACGGTCAATGGAGTCGCGGTCTCGAACGCCGATGCGGATGCTTCCAACGGCGTGGTGCACGTGACGGAGGGTTTACTTTTGGAGACGGCCGACGCCGTGGACCGGGCCGAATTGACATCCCAGTTCCGCATCCTCAAGAAGTTGGTTGATCGGGCCGAGCTTGCGAGTACGCTCCGGGGGATGGGACCGAGCTCCAGTGATGGGTTGACGCTCTTTGCTCCTACGAATGAGGCGCTTCTGGGGGCACTCGATCAAAACGACAACGGACGCGTTGATGACGGCGAGATTCCCAGCAATGCGGCAGACATTCTGCAGTACCATGTTCTCGACGATGTTTTCTTCGTCGACGACGTGCCCACCTCGGCCACAGATGTGCCCACCCTGGAGGGATCGAATGTCACTGTCCAGCGACTTGAGCAGGACAGTGCTCCGGATTCTGTGACTGTGGACGGCAATCCGGTCACGCTTCCGGACGCAAAAGTGGAAAACGGGGTCATTCATGGGATTGAGACCGTCCTGATGCCTTGATTCCCTTGCTTCTTTCTCCATCTCGAAAAGCATGAGCGTCTCCCTCGCCCTCCTCAGCGGGGGAGACTTTTCTTTTTGAGCGGCCTAGCGGCAACTCAGCAGGAGAGAGGAACGCAGCCCCCGCTCACGTGGTAGCAGCGGATCCGGTCTCGTTCTCGTCCGCTCTCGAGTGTCCCTACTGTGTCGTTCCTCAACCCCCTTGCGCTCCTGGCGATGGCGGCGGTGGCGGTGCCGCTGTTCCTACACTTCTTCAACCTGCGCCAGCCGCGCACCGTGGAGTTTAGCTCGCTGGCGTTCGTGAAGGAACTGAAGGAGTCGGCGGTGCAGCGGGTCCGCATCAAGGAGTGGCTGTTGCTGGCCCTCCGCATGCTGGCCATTGCCTCCCTCGTGATGGCGTTTGCCCAGCCCACGCTCACGAGCACGATTGGGAGCATGGGGGCGTCGGCCCCCACCGCCCACGCGGTCGTCGTCGACAACTCGCTCTCGATGGCGACGGACGGGCCCGGCGGGGCGTACTTCGACCAGGCGGTCCAGAAGGCCCAGGGCGTGCTGGGGACCGTAGGGGAGGACGACGAGGTGCTCCTCTGGCCGACGGCCCGGAGCGACGCGCGGCCGCCGGAGCCGACGGCGAACACGGGCGTGGCGCGGCAGTCGCTCGCGGAACTGGAGCCGCAGGCCGGGGCGCGGTCGCTCGCACAGGCGGTGGGGCGGGCGGCCGAGGCGGTGGGCCAGGCGGACGCGCCGCGGGCGGTCGTCCACGTGGTGAGCGACCTGCAGGCCAGCACCCTCGGCGACTCGGTCGCGACGAATGTCCCCGACGGTGTTCAGGCACAGCTGATTCCCGTCGAGACGCGGGCGCAGGCCAACGTCGGCGTCACGGACGTCACCGTCACCAGCCGCATCGCCGAGGTGGGCCAGCCGGTACAACTGGAGGCGACGCTCACCAACCACGGGTCGGACCCGCTTACCGACTATGTGGCGAGCGTCTACCTCGCGGGCGACCGGGTGGCCCAGGCCACGACGACGCTAGAGCCGGGCCTGGAAAAGACGGTCTCGTTTACGGTCACGCCCCAAACGCGGGGCTGGCTGGACGGGGCGGTGGCGACGGAGGACGACGATTTCCCGGTCGACGACCGGCACCACTTCTCTCTACACGTGCCGGAGGAGCGGCGCGTACTGCTGGTGCGGGGGGAAGGACAAGACACACGCTACCTCGACCTCGCCCTTTCGTCCGAGATGGTGGCAGACCAGATTGCCTTCCGCACCACCGCAATTGACGAGGGCGAGTTGGCCTCGGCGGAGCTCGGCCGCTACGATACGGTGCTCCTCGCGGGGCCCCGGTCCCTGTCGAGCGGAGAGGTCGACGCCCTTACCCGCTTCGTTGATCGCGGGGGCGGCCTGCTCTTCTTTCCTAACGCCCAGGCCCGCCCCGAAGACTACAACGCTCTGCTTGGGGGGCTCAATGCCGGGTCGTTTCGGGGATTCAGCGGGGCCTTGTCGGAGGAGCAGACCGTGGCCTCGTTCGAACGGGTGGACCTGCGGCATCCGCTTTTTGAGGGTATCTTTCAGGAGCAGCGCCGGGAGGAGGCGTCTGTGGAGCGGCCGGACCTCCACTACGTCATGAACTTTCGTCCGTCGGGGCAGGCGGGGCAGACCCTCATTGAGTTGTCCAACGGCCGTCCATTTCTGCACGAGGTGCGCCACGGAAGCGGGCGACTGCTGCTGACGGCTGTGGCGCCCACCCGGGCGTGGAGCGACCTGCCCGTCCGCGGGCTCTTCGTGCCGCTTCTCTACCGGTCGGTGTATTACCTCTCCGCCACCACCTCTGTGGCGGGGGAGCAACTGGTGGCCGGCCGGCCGGCCGAACTGCGGGTGACAGGCGTTCCCCCCGAGGCATCGGTTCGCCTTCAAGGGCCCGATGGCATCGAAGTGACGCCCGACCAGCGCACCCTCTTCGGGGCGACGCTCGTGCAGGTAGGGGGTACCCTGACCGCGCCGGGCCTCTACGACGTGCAGGCTGGCTCGACGCGGGTCCGGCGGGTGGCCGTGAACGTCAACCCGTCCGAATCGAACCTCCAGGCAGCGACTCCGGAGGACGCCTCGGAACGGCTGGGAACCGCGACGGGGACATCGGTGCGGGCGGTGGCCGCGGCAGCCCCCGACGACCTCGAAGAGACCCTCCGCACCCGGCGGGCGGGCACGGAGCTCTGGAACGTGTTTTTGCTTCTGGCACTAGCCTTTCTCGCGGCGGAGATGCTCGTCGCCAGCCAGTGGGCCCCCGAGACGACGTCGTGATCCTGGCTTTGGCGTACCGGCCACGGTCCCCCTCGCCCTGCACCCTTGTGGGGACGGAGGGTCGAGAAAATTGTGTTCTCCCTGCGGGCTGCGTGCAACAACCGGACGCAAAGACAGGTACCACTGTGTGGAATTTGATTGAACCAAGGGCTAGTACATATCGCTTCCGCAAACTCCACTCGCGCATTCTTCCCTCGAAAAAGCCGCTTCCGCCGCATTGTTTACCCCTGAGCACAAGACCGAAGACGCTGAAACGGCCATCATCGCCGGGGTCATTACGCCCCAAGAGTCGCGCTGGGAAGTGCGCGACCACCTCAACGAGCTCGAACACCTCGCCCGCACGGCCGGGGCCGACGTGACGGACCGTCTGACGCAGTCGCTGAACAGCCCCAGCCCGGCCACCTTCATCGGCTCCGGAAAGGTGAAGGAGCTGGCGCGCCTCACGAAAGAGCGGGACTCGGACCTGGTCATTTTCGATGATGAGCTGTCGCCCGTTCAGGTCAAAAACATCGAGAAGAAGATTGACTGCAAGCTGCTCGACCGGACGGGGCTCATCCTCGATATTTTTGCCAGTCGGGCGCAGACGCGGGCGGCGAAGACGCAGGTAGAGCTTGCACAGCTCGGCTACCTTCGCTCCCGGCTTACACGACGCTGGACCCACCTCTCGCGGCAGGAAGGGGGAATCGGGACGAAGGGACCCGGCGAGAAGCAGATCGAGATGGACCGTCGCATCATCGACAAGCGCATGGCAAAGCTGCGCGAGAAGCTTGACGAGATCGATCAGCAGCGCACGACCCAGCGCAAGGGACGCGAAGGATACGCCACCGCCTCCCTCGTCGGCTACACGAACGCGGGCAAGTCCACCCTTCTCAACGCCCTGGCCGACGAGGATCTTGAGGCCGAAGATCGTCTCTTCGCTACGCTCGACGCGACGACCCGCACTGTGGAGCTGGACTCGAACAAGGAGGTCCTGATGTCCGACACGGTCGGGTTCATCCGGAAGCTGCCCCACCGCCTCATCGAGAGCTTCAGAAGCACCCTCGACGAGGTGCGCGAGAGCGATGTGCTCATCCACGTGGTGGACGTGACGCATCCAAACTATGAGGAGCAGATGCGGGTGGTGTCCGAGACCCTGGGCGAGCTGGAGGCCCGCGACAAGCCGACCCTCCTGGTGTTCAACAAGATCGACGCGATGGAGGATCGGACCCTGCTCCGCCGCCTGCGACGCAACCACCCGGACGCGGTGTTTGCGTCGGCCCTCCGCGGCATTGGTCTGGAAACGCTAAGGGAGGACCTCCTTGGTCTCATCGAGCAGGACTACGTGGAGCGGGTGGCGTACATTCCGGTGAGTGAGCCGGAGGTCATCGCGCAGGTGCATCGCCTCGGCGACGTTGTGGAGGAGAGCTACGAGTTTGCCGAAAATGGAGGATTGGAATCGTTAAACGGGGAGGTGGAAGGCGCCCAGGCCGTGGCCCGGATCCATTTCCGGGCCGCCCCACGCAATGATGCCCGTCTCCGGGAGGCGCTGGATCCCCTGGGAGCCCTCCGGCCGGCCGAGAATGAAGAGCCGGTTCTGGACGCCTAACCGGCCGAGATGCCCCCCTTGCGCGCCCTGCGATTTTGGCAGGAGCCGTTCCCGGCACGGCGCTTGTGGGAAGTCACACCGACGACGATCCCGCGTCCACGCCCTTCGCTGCGCGCCCTTTTTCTCAAGCCCCCTACGCCATGAAAGTACGAGAGGCTATCCACTCCGCCACGCCTGCTCTCCAGAGCTCCGACCCGGTGGAAAAGGCCCTGGGGCTGCTCATGGAGCACCACGTGCGTCACCTGCCGGTCGTGAACGAGGACGGACGACTGGCCGGCGTGATCGCCGAGAAGCGCCTGATGGACGCCGATGGGCCCGAGGCCTCAATCGGGTCGCTGCTCATCGGGCGGCCCGTGAGCGTGCTGCCGGACGCGCACATTTTTGACGCGGCACGCATGATGGTTGAGCACGACCTCAGCACCGTGCCGGTGGCCGATTCGGAGGACCAGTACCTCGGGCTTCTCCGCCGGCATGACATCTTCGACCAGTTTGCCCAGATGCTGTCGACTCGCGAACGAGGAGCCATCCTGGCCCTGGAGGTCGACCGGCGCGACTACGCCCTTTCCAAGCTCATCCACGTGATCGAGCAGAACGAGGCGAAGGTGCTGGCCGTGGCCTCGGAGCTGCCGGAGACCTCGACGGACGACATCCGAGTCACGCTCAAGCTTAACGTGAAGGACACCTCCCGCGTCCGTCACGTCCTTGAGCACAACGACTACCACGTTGTGGCGGCCTTCGGAGAAGAGGGCGAAGAGCTGGAGGAATTGGTCGATGAGTTCGTGCGGTACCTGGAGGTATAGGCTGAGGTGCGCGACTCGCAATGCGTGACGGGCATCCCTCCCACGTCCGTCACTCCTCGAACGTCTGCTGTGCCCTGACTCTCTTCCGTCCAAGCCCGTCTCTATGAGCGACGAGACCACCTCCGAAGGCCCGCCCGAATCCGCCGCGGTGCTTGAGTCCATGACGCTACTGGCCACCCTGTCAACCGCCGCGACGCTCCGTGAGTCGGTGGCCCAGCGCCGGGCGGGCCGCGACCCCTCGGCGCAGGAGCCGGCCGACCAGGCTACTGCCCGCCTCCAGAACACGGGGCAGACGCTCATGGACCTGCTCATGCAGATGGCCCTGAGCCGCGTGCCGCTGGAACAGCGTGAGGAGGAGCCGCTGCCGCACGCCGTGCGCCACTTCGACCTCCTCATGAAGATGCGCCGTGCCGAGCGCCTCACGCAGGCCATGCACCAGCACCTGCTTAGCCTTTACCCGGCGGTCTCGGAGGAACTGGTGGAGGAGGCGCGCCGGACGCACGATGAGATCGAGCAGTTCCTGGCCGACGCCCCGGCCGAGGATGCCGACGAGGGCCCGCACCTGTCGGACGTGCTGGAGCGGGGCATGAGTCTCATCGTGTGGGTCCGGCACGAAGTGTGATGCGCCGGGGGAGCCCGTCACTTCTGAAGCTCGAGCACCATCGGGGTCCGTGCGGGCACCGTGAGGGAGTCGCCGAGGGGCACGGTCGTTCCGCTGATCACGTCGCGGCCCGTCGTGTGATCCTGGATGCGCTCCTCGAAGCGATCGAGGTCTAGGGTGCGCGATTCCTCCGCGTCGTTGAGGACGACCATTACTGCATCATCGGCGTCGTACCGGAAGTAAACGTAGGTGTCGTCCTGCGGGATGTAGTGGGTAAGGCTGCCGTGGTGAACCACCTCGGCGTCCTCACGCCACGTCGTCAGGGCGGTCACGAAGTCGTGTGCCCGGTTCTCGCGGGCCGTGCGGCCCCCTTCGGTGAACACACTCCGCGTGTCGTTCGGCCAGCCGCCGGGCATGTCGGCCCGCTTGGCGCCGTCGCCCTCCACGTCCAACATCGGCTGCATTAATTCCGTGGCGTAGTAGACCTGCGGAATGCCGCGCGTCGTCATGAGGAACGTATACGCCAGCTTGAAGGCGGCCTCGTCCTCGTCCACGACGGAGAAAAACCGGCTGAGGTCGTGGTTGTCGAGGAAGGTCACGAGCTTGTTGGGCGCGGGATAGACGTGGTCCTGGGCGAGCGTCTGGTAGAGATCGTAGACGCTCCCGCCGTCGGGGGAGAAAGCCTCCTGCATTGCGAAGCTTAGCGGGAAGTCGGTGACGCTCGGCAGGTCCGAGTCGTAGTCGTCGGGGTGGGCCTGAAAGTCGTCCTGCCAGTAGGCCTCGTGGGGCACGGTCGGCACCCAGCTCTCGCCCACGATATTGAAGTCAGGGTACTCCGCACGCACGGCCGACGTCCAGCGCGTCATGTAGTCCTTATCGGCGTAGAAGTAGGTGTCCATCCGGATGCCGTCGATGCCGGTCGACTCGATCCACCAGAGCGTGTTCTGAATGAGATAGGTGGCCAAGAGCTCGTTGTCCTGGTTGAGGTCGGGCATCGAGGGGACGAACCAGGCGTCCGTCAGCTGCTCCCGGTCGTGCTCGGCGGCGTACGGGTCGATGGCGGCGGCGCCCTCATAGTTGGTGGTGCCGTGCGCGTCGAAGTCGTGGACCCAGTCGTCGGTCGGCGGGTCGTCCATCCACTCGTGCTGGTCGCCGATGTGGTTGTGGATCATGTCCATGATCACCTTCATGTCCCGTTCGTGGGCGCTCGCCACGAGCCGCCGGAACGTGTCGTTGCTTCCGAACCGCGGGTCCACCCGATACATATCGGTGGCGGCGTAGCCATGATAGGCGCCGTACTCGGGGGGCATGTCGTTCTCGAAGATGGGCGTCATCCAGAGCGCCGTCATGCCCAGGTCGTCGATGTAGTCGAGGTGCTCGCGGATGCCAGCGAAGTCCCCGCCGTGGCGCGCGTCAGGGTCGGAGCGGTCTACCCCCTCCAGGAAGCCAGGAATCGAATCGTTTTCGGGATTGCCGTTCGCGAACCGGTCCGGCATGAGGAGGTAGATCACGTCCTCGCTGGAGAAGCCCTGGGCGTAGGTGTCGGTGCGCCGCGGGCGGAGCTCAAAGTCGCGGGTGAGCGTCCCTGTGTCGTGTCGGAAGCGGAGCGGCACCGTGCCGGGCGTGGCCGCGTCGGCGATGCGGAGGCGAACGAAGAGGTAGTCGGGATTTTCGACCTCCGTGACCCGGTCCAGCGTCACGCCGGGGTGACGCCCGAGCCCCACCCGGGTTTCGGCGAGATTCTCGCCGTAGACCATCAGCTCCACGGTCGACCGTTCCATGTCGACCCACCAGAAGGGCGGATCGATGCGGTCGATCTCGGGCGCCTGTGCCAGAACGAGGGCGGGGCAGGCGAGAAGGAGCAGTACGGCGGCGAGGATGCGTCGCATGAGGCAGAGCTCGTTTGTGGAAAGAGCACGGGGGACGTCTCTCATTCGAAACGACCACGACGACGCATAACGTAGGGAACTGCCCGAGCGGTGTCCACCAGTCCCGAACGAATTGAGGACGACTCCATGCGACGAGCCCGTGCCCGGCAGTGGGGTACACCGGCGCGGCGCGCGGCCCGAACCATCAATCAATCGTTCCGTTGCATTTGGGCTGACTGAATGGCCGAAAAAAGCCCTACCAGCGCCTTCACCCCCTTTCGACTGGCTGTCTGTTTTTCATGAGCGAGACCACCGACCTTCCGGATCGCGCAATCAGCGACTACGCGGCGTCCAACATCCAGGTGCTAGAGGGCCTGGAGGCCGTGCGCAAGCGCCCCTCCATGTACATCGGCGACGTGGGCCTGCGGGGCCTGCACCACCTCGTCTACGAGGTCCTCGACAACTCGATCGACGAGGCGATGGCCGGCCACTGCGACGAGGTTGGGGTCGAGATCTACGAGGACGGCTCGGTGTCGATCGAGGACAACGGGCGCGGCATTCCCGTCGACCAGCACCCGGCGGAAGACCGGTCGGCCCTGGAGGTGGTCATGACTGTGCTTCATGCTGGGGGCAAGTTCGACAAGGACAGCTACCAGGTGTCCGGCGGGCTGCACGGCGTGGGCGTGTCGGTCGTGAACGCACTGGCGTCGCGCTTCGATGTGACCGTCTGGCGCGACGGCTCGGTCTGGGAGCAGAACTACCTGTGCGGGGTGCCGGAGGACCCGGTGCGCATGGTGCGCCCGATGGAGGCGGGGGAGGAGACCGGGACGCGCATCCGGTTTTGGCCGGACGGGGACATCTTTAAGACGACGGAGTTCCGGTTCGAGACGCTTTCGGATCGCCTGCGCGAGCTGGCCTTCCTCAACGCAGGGGTGCGCATTCGCGTCGAGGATCACCGCGAGGAGGACGAGGACTTGGCCCGAGAGACGTACCACTCGGAGGAGGGCATCATCGGGTTTGTGGACTACCTCGATGAGGCACGGGATTCCATTCTCGACGAGACGATCTACATCGCTGAGACGGACGGGGAGGTGCCGGTGGAGCTGGCCATGCAGTACAACGACGAGTACAACAAGAACGTCCTCTCCTTTGTCAACAACATCAACACGCACGAGGGCGGCACGCACGTCACAGGCTTCCGGCGCGCCCTGACGCGGACGCTGAAGCGCTACGCCCAGAAAAACGACATGCTGAGCGACCTCAAGTTTGACCTGTCGGGCGACGACTTCCGGGAGGGGCTCACGGCGGTGCTCTCGGTGAAGGTGTCGGAGCCGCAGTTCGAGGGCCAGACGAAGACGAAGCTCGGCAATTCGGAGGTGCAGGGCATCGTCGAGTCGCTCATTAACACCGAGCTGGGCCGCTGGCTGGAGGACCACCCCGACCAGGCGGAGCGCATTATCGAGAAGGTCATCCAGGCGGCGGAGGCGCGGGCGGCGGCCCGGAAGGCCCGCGAGCTGGTGCAGCGCAAGGACGCGTTCTCGGGGGGCAGTCTGCCCGGCAAGCTGGCGGATTGCTCCTCGCGCGACCCGGAAGAGGGAGAGCTCTATCTCGTGGAGGGCGACTCGGCGGGCGGCTCGGCCAAGCAGGCGCGGGACCGCCATTTCCAGGCCATTTTGCCCCTGCGTGGCAAGATCCTGAACGTGGAGAAGGCCCGCCTCGACCGCATCCTGGAGCACGACCAGATCCAGAACATCGTCACGGCGCTCGGGACGGGCCTCACGTCCACGGAGGAGGAGTTCAACATGAATGAAATGCGGTACCACAAGATTGTGATGATGACCGACGCGGACGTGGACGGGGCGCACATCCGGTCGTTGCTCCTCACCTTCTTCTACCGACAGCTGCGGCCCCTCATCGAGAAGGGCAACATCTACATCGCCCTGCCGCCGCTCTACCGAATCCAGAACGGCAGCCAGGAGATCTACTGCTGGTCCGACGAGGAGATGCAGACGCGGATGGCGGAGCTGCGGGCCGACGGCAACAGCCCCAGCATGCAGCGCTACAAGGGGCTCGGCGAGATGAACCCGGAGCAGCTCTGGACCACCACCATGAATCCGGAGACGCGCAAGATCCAGCAGGTGACCATTCAGGACGCCGCCGCGGCCGACCGGCTCTTTTCCACCCTCATGGGGGATTCGGTGGAGCCCCGGCGCGAGTTTATCGAGCGCAACGCCAAGTACGCGACGATCGATGCGTAGGGAGGGCGCACCGCGCAGCGTGGGGGATGCTCGTCGCCGAGGTCCGCTCACGCGAGGTCCGCGGCCCGAACTGCGCAGCCATCTGGACAGTGTCCCGTTCCCGTGGAGGCTTCCACAAGCGAATATTCTCCCTCCGCCCCTCAGGCGCCCGACCTGTCGGTCGTGGTTCCGGCCTACGAGGAGGCGAAATCCCTCCCCGAACTGGCCGAGGGCGTGCGGGCGGCGTGTGAGGAGGCCGGGCTCTCGTTCCGGCTGTGGATCATCGACGATGGGTCGCGGGACGAGACGTGGGAAGTCGTGCAGGAGCTCTGCGAAGACGCCCCCCAAGTTGCGGGTCTCCGCTTCCGGCGCAACTACGGCAAGTCCGCGGCGCTGGCCGTGGGATTCGATCGGGCACAGGGGCGCTACGTCGCGACCATGGACGCGGACCTGCAGGACGACCCGGACGAAATTCCGGCCCTGATCGACGTGCTGGAGGAGGGGGACTACGACCTCGTCAGCGGGTGGAAGAAAAATCGCAAGGATCCGCTTCGCAAAACCCTGCCCAGCCACTTCTTTAACTGGGTCACGCGCTTCTCCTCCGGCCTGCCGCTGCACGACTTCAACTGCGGCCTGAAGGTCTACCGCCGCCAGGTCGTGAAGAGCATCGACGTCTACGGCGAGCTGCACCGCTACATTCCGCTCCTCGCCAAGTGGGAGGGCTACGACCGAATCGCCGAGAAAGAGGTGCAGCACCACCCCCGCAAGTACGGCACCACCAAGTTTGGGGTCGAACGCTTCATCCAGGGGTTTCTCGACCTCATCACGGTTGTCTTTCTCACCCGCTACGCCGTACGGCCCATGCACTTCTTCGGGTCGATGGGCACCGTGGCGTTTGCGCTCGGCTTTCTGGTAAGCCTGTGGCTGTCGTTCGAGAAGCTTGTGCTCGGGGACCCCATCGGGGACCGCCCCCTGCTGCTGTTTGGGGTGCTGCTCATCCTGTTCGGGTCGCAGATGTTCACCACGGGCCTGCTGGGCGAGATGATCATCCGGCCGCGGATGAAGGACCCGTCGACGTACGAGGTGGCGGAGGCGACGGGCCTCGCTGACGAGACCGCCGAGGTGCTGGAGAGTTGAGGGGAGACTGCTAGGAGTGCTTGACGGTATCCGGCAGTGCGTCGTAGAGCGTGTTTACGACGGCGTCCACGAGGCGCTGCTTGTGCCGGCGCCGGGTGACGAGCCGCACGTTGCGGGTGGGCGCCGGGTCGGCGAAGGGAACGACGAACCTGGACCGCTCTGCCTCGGGCATCTGATGCGTGGCGAGCCGGGGCAGGAGCGTCATCCCGCCGCTGTTGCGGACCAGACGAACCAGTGTCTCCAGGGAACCGCTCTCGAACTGGGTAGCGGCCTGGGGGGCGGACGGAGCGCGGCCGCACACCTGAAGCACCTGGTCGCGAAAGCAGTGCCCCTCGCTCAGCAGCCACAGGTCTTCGATGGAGAGGGCCGTGGGCGCCAGTGCGTCGCGGTCGGCGAGGCGGTGGGAGGGGGCGACGTAGCCGACGAAGGGCTCTGTGAAGAGCACCCGGTCGTGCAGGTCCGGGCCCGCCTGGTCCGTGGCAATCAGGGCGGCGTCGAGCGCATCGGTGCGGAGGGCGTCGAGGATTTCGGTCGTGGGCCACTCGCGGAGAACGAGGGAGACGTCGGGGAAGGCCGTCTCCAGGGCCGGCAGAAGAACGGGAAGCAGGTAGGGCGACAGCGTGGGGAGCATGCCGAGACGGAGGGTGCCTGTGACGCGGTCCTTCACCTCCGTGGCGGTGGTCGTGAGCCGATCCCGGGCGGCGAGCACCTCCCGGGCTTCCTCTACAATGGGCTCCCCGGCGGCCGTGGGGACCACCGGCTGATGGCTTCGGTCGATCAACTGCACCCCCAACTCCTCCTCCAGCCGCTGTAGTTGCCCGCTGAGGGTGGGTTGGGTGACGTCGCACGCCGTGGCCGCCTCGCCAAAGTGGCGGTGCGTATCGAGGGCCACGAGATACTGAAGCTGCGCAAGCGTCATCGAGGAACCGGCTCTATGATAGGAGAAAGCTATCGAGAATATAGAGGTGATCGATTTGAATAATCAACTCCGGATGCGTACCTTCGGTAACGATGCGCTATTTCCCCAGCAACGCCCCCATTTCGATCTATGTCAGAAGAATATGCTACGGACAGCACGAACGGGACCAACGGGTGCCCGGTGATGCACAACGGGTCCAACGGGTCGGTGAAGCAGCGTGACAGCACGCCGGAGACGAGCCGCGAGTGGTGGCCCACTAGCCTAGACGTTGAGATTCTCGACCAGAACGCACAGGACGTCGGGCCCTGGAACGGAGACTTTGACTACGCGGAGGCCTTCGAGCAGATCGATTACGAGGCCTTGAAGGAGGACATCGAAGAGGTAATGACGACCTCGCAGGACTGGTGGCCGGCCGACTACGGACACTATGGGCCGCTCTTCATTCGGATGTCGTGGCACGCCGCGGGCACGTACCGCACCACCGACGGGCGCGGGGGCTCGTCCGGCGGCCGACAGCGTCTGGCCCCCCTCAACAGCTGGCCCGACAACGCGAACCTCGACAAGGCGCGGCGGCTGCTCTGGCCCGTCAAGCAGAAGTACGGGCGCAAGATCTCCTGGGCGGACCTGCTGGTGCTGGCTGGCAACGTCGCCATGGAATCGATGGGCTTCGAGACGTTTGGCTTCGGCGGCGGTCGTGAGGACGACTTTAAGCCCGACGCATCCATCGACTGGGGGCCCGAAGACGAGATGGAGACCTGGGGGCGGTTCAACGAGGAGGACGAGCTCGACAATCCGCTCGGGGCAACCGTGATGGGCCTCATCTACGTGAATCCGGAGGGGCCGGAGAGCACCCCGGACCCGGAGTGGTCGGCCCAGCGGATCCGCACGTCCTTCGGCCGGATGGCGATGAACGACCGGGAGACGGCCGCCCTCATCGCCGGCGGGCACACGTTCGGGAAGGTCCACGGCGCCGACAGCGACGAGCACCTCCAGGCCGAGCCCGAGGCCGCTTCCATTGAGCAGCAGGGCCTCGGCTGGAAAAACGAGCACGGCTCCGGCAAGGGGAGCGACACCATCACCAGTGGCATTGAGGGTCCCTGGACCGACGCACCGACCGAGTGGGACATGGGCTACCTCGACTTTCTGCTCGACTACGAGTGGGAGGTCCACAAGGGCCCCGGCGGAGCGTGGCAGTGGCGCCCCAAGAGCGACGAGCTGAAGGGAGTTGTGCCGGACGCCCACGACGCGTCGGAGACGGTGGATCCCATGATGCTCACGACAGACGTTGCCCTGAAGCGGGACCCGGACTACCGGGAAATCATCGAGGACTTCCGCGAAAACCCGGAGGGGTTCGAGGACGCGTTCGCACGGGCCTGGTTCAAGTTGCTTCACCGCGACATGGGCCCGAAGGAGCGATACCTCGGTCCGGAAGTCCCCGAAGAGGACCTGATCTGGCAGGACCCCGTGCCCGATGCCGACCACGATCTGATTGGAGACGAAGAGATCGCCGAGCTGAAGGAGTCGATCCTGAAGACCGATCTGTCCGTCTCTCGCCTGGTCAAAACCGCCTGGGCCTCGGCGTCGACCTACCGGGACAGCGACAAGCGCGGAGGAGCGAACGGGGCCCGCATTCGCCTCGAGCCGCACCGGAACTGGGAGGCGAACGAGCCGCACCAGCTGGCCCACGCTCTGGAGGTCCTGAAGGGCATCCAGAAAAACTTCAACGACTCGCGGTCCGACGACGTGCGGGTATCGCTGGCCGACCTGATTGTCCTGGGCGGCAGCGCCGCCATCGAAAAGGCCGCGGCGGACGCGGGCCACGATGTGGAGGTGCCCTTTACCCCCGGTCGCACCGACGCCACGCAGGAGCAGACCGACGTGGAGGCGTTTGAATACCTTGAGCCGAAGGCGGACGGCTTCCGCAACTACATCGCCGACGACCCGTGGCAGGACTGGACCCCGGAAGAATTTCTGGTGGACAAGGCCGATCTGCTGAACCTGACGCCCGCCGAGACGACGGTCCTCGTCGGTGGGATGCGTGCGCTGGACGCCACCCACGAGCAGGTTGACGGGTACGGCGTCTTCACCGACCGTCCGGAGACGCTGAACAACGACTACTTCGTGAACCTGCTCGACATGGACTACGACTGGGAGCCGGTTTCGGAGGACAAGGAGCACTTCGAGGTCCGAGACCGGGACACCGGCGAGGTCAAGTGGAAGGCCACCCGCGTGGACCTGATCTTCGGGTCCAACTCCCGGTTCCGGGCGCTGTCGCAGGTCTACGGGTCCAGTGACGCGGAAGAAAAGTTCGTCGACGACTTTGTGGACGCCTGGACGAAGGTGATGAACCTCGACCGGTTCGATCTCGAGTAGGAGCCCGTCTTCTGCCCGAGCGATGGTTTCTGTAACCTCGCTCACGGATCGACAGCCCGAGGAGGGGCGAACCCCGCGTTCGTCCCTCCTTCGTGTTTGGCACTCGCACACTTTTCGCACGACCCCCACGACCGCATGTCCAATTCTGATTCTCCCAAGTCCCACGGCCCGACCTCTGCCTCCGGCGACGATCACGACATCGATCCCGGGGCCGTTGACGCCCACGATGTTGCTCGCCGAGGCGACACCGAGGCCATGGAGGGGCTCCTGGAGCAGGGAGTGGATCCCGACCACACGAACGAGCACGGCCACAGCCTCCTCATGATTGCCGCCTACAGCGACCAGCCCGAGATGGTGGATCTGCTGATCCAGCACGGGGCCGATCCGAACCTGTCGGATCCCAGCGGCAGCACGCCCCTCATGGGCTGCTGCTTCAAGGGCTTTGCCGAGGTGGCCGAGGTTCTCATCGAGGCGGGCGCCGACGTAAACGCGACCGGCGCCAACGACGCGACGGCGCTCATGTACGCGGCCACGTACGGAGAGTCGGCGCTCGTGGACCTGTTGTTGGAGCGTGGGGCCAATCCCACGATGACAAACGAGCAGGGCCAGACGGCCGCCGAGCAGGCCACCGGGGAAGGGCATGACAAGATCGCCGAGCGGCTGCGGCAGGCCGTGGAGGCGGTGTGAGCACCACCGGGGAGGGAGGACACCGCGAATCGACCGTCGCGTGTCGCGGCCCGCTCCCCATTCGGCCTCGTTCGGCGTGCGCGGGGAAAGGCGTCGCCGAGCCGCGCAACAGCGAACAAGGGGAGGCGTTGGATCGCGTAGCCTCTCTTTCGACCACGCAATTCTGTTTCCCGACCCCACTCGCACTGTGAAGCAACGCACGCTCGGAACCAGCAATCTCACGGTCTCCTCGGTCGGCCTTGGCTGTATGGGCATGTCCGATTTCTACGGCACGCCCGACGAGAACCGGGCCATTAAGACGCTCCAGCGGGCCCTGGACCGCGGCCTCACCTTCTTCGATAGTGCTGACATATACGGCCCCTTCACCAACGAGAAGCTTCTGGGCCGCGTGCTGGACGCACACCGGCACCGGGTCACGATTGCCACTAAGTTCGGCATCGTGCGGGACGAGGCTGGAGAGATGCACGGTATTAACGGCCGCCCGAGCTACGTGAAGACGGCCTGCGAGGACTCCCTGCAGCGCCTCGGCGTCGACACCCTCGATCTGTACTACCTCCACCGGGTCGACCCGGAGGTGCCCATCGAGCACACGGTGGGGGCCATGGGCCGGCTCGTGGAAGAGGGAAAGGTGCGGCACCTGGGCCTGTCGGAGGCCGCCGCCGATACGCTCCGCCGCGCGAACGAGGAGCACTCCATCACGGCGCTCCAGACGGAGTATTCACTCTGGAGCCGCGACCCGGAGGACGAAATTCTGCCGACGTGTCGTGAGCTGGGCATCGGCTTTGTGCCGTACAGCCCACTCGGGCGTGGCTTCCTCACCGGCCGCTTCCAGTCGCCGGAGGACCTGCCGGAGGACGACTGGCGCCGCCACAACCCGCGCTTCCAGGGCGAGAACTTCCAGAAGAACCTGGACCTCGTGGCGGAGGTGAATCGGCTGGCCGACGAGAAGGACGTGACGCCCGCGCAGCTCGCCCTTGCCTGGGTACTGCACCAGGGCGACGACATCGTTCCGATCCCGGGCACGACCGATCCGGATCACCTCGACGAAAACATCGCGGCGCTCGACGTTTCTCTTTCCCAGGACGAGCTTGACCGCATCGATGAGATCGCGCCCCAGGGCGTGGCGGCGGGCGACCGCTACCCGGACATGAGCACCGTCAACGGGTAGATGCTCGACCGAGGGGCGGAGAGCTGATTCGTCGTGACCACACGAGACGCTGAGTGCAGGGCATGAGTCAATCGGGCAATGAAACGTGGCGGATCGGGGTGGTGGGCCCGATGCACCCGTACCGGGGCGGCATCGCGCACTTCACGGAGATGACGGTCACGGGGCTGGCTGAGCGTGGGCATGACGTGCGGCCGGTGACCTTCTCACGGCAGTACCCCGAACTCCTCTTCCCCGGCGAGACGCAGTACGAGCCGGACGACGACGCGCCCCCGTCCGTGCGGGGGGCCCCACGCCCGCTCGATTCCATCAACCCGGTCTCGTGGTTTCGGACGGGGTTTCACCTGCGGGATGCGGCCCCCGACGCCGTGGTCTTCCAGTACTGGATGCCGTTCTTCGCGCCCGCCTACGGCGTCGTGGCGCGGGGGCTTCGGCGGCACTACGGCATCCCGTCGTTTGCCGTTGTCCACAACGCCCTGCCCCACGAGCGGCACCTCGGCGACGCGCTCCTCAGCCGCTTCTTTCTGGATGCCTGCGCCGGGCATGTCGTGATGTCCGATGCGGTGGCCGCCGACACCCGTCGGCTGACCGGGCCCGGGGTGCAACGCGAGCAGATTGCCCACCCGGTCTACGAGCGCTTCGGGGAGCCCGTCCCGAACGCCGAGGCCCGTACGGCCCTCGACCTGCCGGACGACGCGCCGGTGTGCCTCTTCTTCGGCTTCGTGCGCGAGTACAAGGGCCTGCACGTCCTCCTGGAGGCGATGCCGGATGTGCTCGACGAGCACCCCGACCTGCACCTCGTCGTTGCGGGGGAGCCGTACGACGACCCGGAGCGCTACCGCCGCCTCATCCGCGAGCACGGCCTGGCCGATCGCGTCCACTGGCACGACGAGTACATCCCGTCCGGCGACGTGCCCACCTACTTCGGCGCCGCCGACCTCGTGGTGCAGCCCTACGTGTCGGCCACGCAGAGCGGGGTCGCCCAGATTGCCACCCATTTCGAGCGCCCCATGGTGGTGACCGACGTGGGTGGCCTCGCGGAGTCGATTCCGCACGAGGAGGCCGGGTTCGTCGTCCCGCCCGAGGCCCCGCCGGCCCTCGCCACCGCCATCACCCGCTTTTTTCGGGAGGACTGGGCCGGGCGGCTCACGGAAGGGGTGCGCGAGCGGAAGCGCGCCCAGCAGCCTGCGCGGCTGTTTGAGGCCATCGAACGGCTAGCGGCGAAGCACGCGGGCTGAGTGGGCGTCTGCTCGGTGCCTCGGGGGTTATTGTCGGTACCGGTCGAACCAGGCGAGCACGTGGTCGGCCTTCGTGATGAGTTGGCTGGGCCGGTACGCGATGCCGTGGGAGGCCCCCGGAATCTCGACGTAGGCCGCCTCCACGCCGCGCAGCTTCAGCCCGTTGTAGAGCTGCTTCGCCTGCCAGGGCGGTGTGCGGAGGTCGTCGCCCCCGACGATGACGACCGTCGGCGTACTCATGGAGCCGAGGAGCGAGACTGGAGACACGTCCCAGTACTCCATCGGGTTCTCCCACGGCTGGCCGGGGTACCGGTACTCGGCGTAGCCGTAGTAATTGTCCGCCGCCAGCGTCTTGCTGATCCAGTTGGTGACCGGCTTCTGCACGGCCGCGGCCCGAAACCGGTCGGTCTTGCCCGTGATCCAGGCGGCGGACGTGCCGCCCGCGCTCCCGCCCGTGACGTACAGGCTGTCGTCCGCCACGTAGTCCCGGTCGACGAGCCGGTTCACGCCGTCCATGATGTCCTGGTATTCCCCGCCCGAAAAGTCGTTGTAGAGCAGGTTGCCGAACTCCTCCCCGTAGCTGGTACTGCCCCGCGCGTTCGGGTAGAAGACGACGTACCCGGCCGCCGCATAGAGCTGAATCTCCGCTGAGAACCGGTCGCCGTAGTTGGAAATCGGGCCGCCGTGGATCTCTACCATGAGCGGATGGGCCCGGTCCGGATCAAAGTTGGGCGGGGTAACGACCCACCCGTGTAGCTCACGCCCGTCCTTCGAGGACGTATAGCGAATCTCCTCCACGCGGCCCAGGGCGCGGTCGTCGAGAAGGTCGCCGTTCAGGTCCGTGAGCCGACGGGGCATGTCGCGGTCTCGCTGCGTCACCGCCAGCTCGGCGGGATGGGCGGGCGAGGTCTGGTTGAAGGCGAGGCGCCCCGTTTGGGAGACGGAGAAGTCGCCCCCGCCGTACGGCCGCCCGATCGCCGTGCCGCCCAGATTTTCCGCGACGACCGAGGTCGAGCCGCCGAGGGTCGTGTGGCCCAGCTTCGTGGTGCCCTCGTCCTCGTACTGGAAATACAGGCCCTCGCCGTCCTCGTCCCAGGCGATGTCGTCGATCGAGCGGTCCAGGCCCAGGTCCACGGCCCGCCGGTCGGAGCCGTCCCGGTCCATCACGTAGAGCCGCGTTACCTGGTAGGTCTGGACCTCGTCGTCGTAGCCCAGGTAGGCGACGGTCTCGCCGTCCGGCGATACGCGGGGGGTGTGGTCGGGGCCGAAGCGGTCCGTCAGGGGCGTGCTCTCGCCCTCGTCCACCGGCACCGAATAGAGCTCCGTGTTGCGCCGCTCCCGCTCCCAGTTGTCGTGCCGGTTGGCCGAGTAGAGGAGCGCCTCGCCGTCGGGCGTCCAGACCGGGCGGCTGGAATGGGGATAGTCGCCCGAGGTGACCTGCCGGGCGCGGCCGCCCTCGGCGCGCACCACGAACAGGTGGTCGTGCCCGTAGTCCAGGACGCCCGTGCCGTCCGATTCGTGGTTGAGACGGGTCTCCACACGGGGCGGCTCTGCCCAGTCGGCACCCTCGGGGGCCTCCGGGGGCGACGCCAGCGTCGGCTCGGGGGCCGACACGTGCATGGAAAAGGCGAGGTGCGTTCCGTCCGGCGACCACGACAGGCCACTCGGGGCGTTCGGCAGCTGCGTGATGCGGGCGGTCTTGTTCTGCCCCACCCAGTGGACGTAAATCTCGGTGCCGTGCTCCTCGTCCGAGCTGGTGAACGCGATCTTCGAGCCGTCCGGGGACCAGCGAGGAGACGATTCGTCGGCCGTCCGATTGGTCAGCTTGGTATGCCTGGTGCCGTCCGCGTCGAGGGTCCAGAGCGCGGAGGTCCGCCGGTCCTCCATCACGTCCATGCCCCGCCGCTGGTATACGATCTGGTCGCCGTCGGGGGAGACCTGTGGGTTGGCCACCCACTCCAGGTCAAACACGTCCATGCGGGAGAAAGGGGGGTCCTGGGCGTGGGCGGGAAGGGAAAGGGCGAATGCAAAAAGCAGGGCGAGAACGACTCGGCGGGCCATCGGGGGAGCGAAGACGTTGCGTGAAGGGACGAACTGGGTATCCACGAAGAAAAGAGACCCAGGCCGGGAAGGCAATCAAGCCCGGCCTGCAGGGCCGGACCCGCAGAGCGGCGGCGAGGGAGGGGTGCAGATGAGGCCAACGGGCTTCCAATTCGTGTGGAGTTTCTGCGATTTAAGTGTGTGCCCCGGTACGCCCCGTGTCATCTTTCACCCGCCTTCTTTAAAATCAATCTAAACAAACCCAGTTTACTCGGACCCACGCGCACATCCCATGAAGCGACTTCTCAGCCTCAGCCTCGTCTTCGCCCTGGTCCTGTCCCTGCTCGGCTGCGGGGGGGAGGAGCAGGACGAGCTCGTCATCTATTCGGGGCGGAGCAAGGCCCTCGTTGACTCCCTCGTTCAGCAGTACCGACAGCAGGTGGACGTGCCGGTTCGCGTGCGGTACGGCACCGACTCGCAGCTCTTGGCCGCGCTCCAGGAGGAGGGCGACCAGTCTCCGGCCGACGTGTTCTGGGCAAACACGACCGGCGCCCTCGGCAACGCCGTGAACAACGACCTGCTTACCGAGCTGCCCGACTCGTTGGCGACTCGCGCGGCCCGCTTCACCCCGTCGAACCAGCGGTGGACCCCGGTCACGACCCGTTTCCGCGTACTGGCCTACAATAGCGACGCGGTGAGTCCGGAGGACCTTCCCGACTCGGTGCTCGACCTGCCGGAGTACGAAGAGTTTGAAGGCCGCATCGGATGGACGCCCGCCTACTCGAGCTTCCAGGACTTCGTGACCGCACTCCGCGTCACGGAGGGGGAGGAGACGGCCCGCACATGGCTGTCGGACATGCAGGCGCTGAGCCCGAACAGCTACACCTCCAACACGCCGATGGTGCGGGCACTGGAGGCCGGTGAGATTGACGTGGCGCTGACGAATCACTACTACGTCCTGCGCCTCAAGCACGGCGGGGCCGAGGGCGAGTACGAAGGGGAGGAGGAAGAGGGCGAAGAACACGAAGAGGAGGAAGAGGAGGAGTCTGCGCCCCGCGCCTCCGCGCCGGTCGAGATGTACCAGTTTGCCGACGGGGACCTTGGCAACCTCGCCCTCGTAACGGGGGCTGGAGTGCTGCAGACGAGCAACCAGTCTGACGCGGCGAACCGGTTTCTGCGGTTCCTGCTTTCGGAGAAGGCGCAGTCCTTTGCCGCAAACCGCGTGAACGAGTATCCCGTGGTGTCGGGCACGCCGGTGCCGGAGTACATGATGTCGGCGGACGAGGCCCTCAAGCTGAGCCCGCAGTTTGAGCTGCAGCGGCTGCAGGAGATGGACCCCACCCTCGAACTGCTCCGCGACGCCGGGGCGCTCTAGTGCCCTGATGTAATGGCACATGGGCGTTGTGATGGCGCATGAGCGTGCGGGGAACCGGGAGCGGCATCCTGAATGCGCCCACGCACCGGCCCATTCATCCTCACTCGCAGAACCGATCCCCTTTTCGCGTGCTGGATACGATCCGCCGCCGTTGGTACGTGACGATCCCCGTGGCGGTCGTCGTAGGGGGAGTACTCATCCCGCTCGTGTACCTGCTGCTCCGCGCCTTTCAGGCGGACCCGGAGACGCTGTGGGACCTGGTGGTGCGGGGGCGTACCCTT
Source organism: Salinibacter grassmerensis (assembly GCF_947077765.1). Lineage (NCBI taxonomy): Bacteria > Pseudomonadati > Rhodothermota > Rhodothermia > Rhodothermales > Salinibacteraceae > Salinibacter > Salinibacter grassmerensis. Next base: position 232,281 of record NZ_CAMTTF010000002.1, read on the forward strand.
CGGCTTCTGTGGAACACGGTGGGGCTCACCGTGGGGGTGCTCGTGGGCACGAGCGTGCTGGCGCTCCCGCTGGCCTGGCTGACTACCCGCACGGCCCTCCCGGGCCGAAAGGCGCTTACGTTGCTGGGCGTGTTGCCGCTCGCGGTGCCCGGCTACGTGATGGCGTACGCCCTGCTGGCCACGACGGGCGAATACGGCACGCTCGCGCAGACGCTCGGCCTCGTGGTGCCCCGACTGAGTGGCTACACCGGGGCCTGGCTTGCGCTCAGCCTCTCGACGTTCCCGTATCTCTTTCTGAACCTCCGGACCGCCTTTTTGGGGCTGGATCCGTGCCTGGAGGAGTCGGCCCAGGCACTGGGGCGCGGCCGATGGCGGGTCTTTGTGCAGGTGGTGCTGCCACAGTTGCGCCCGGCCTTTCTGTCGGGCGGGCTCCTGGTGGCCCTCCACGTGCTGGGCGACTTCGGGGTCGTATCGCTGATGCGGTACGACACGTTCAGCTACGCGCTCTACATCCAGTACGCGGCCTCCTACGACCGCATCTACGCGGCCTGCCTCGCCCTCATGCTGCTGATCCTGACGGGCGCGATCCTGCTGTTGGAAGCGCGGTTGCTGAAGGGGCTTCTGTTTCACCAGACGGAGAGCGGGACGAGCCGCACGGCCGCCCGGCATAGGTTGGGGCGCTGGCGCTGGGCCGGGTACGCCTTCGCGCTGGGCGTGGCGGGGCTATCGGTGGTTCTTCCGGCGGGCACGGTGGGGTACTGGATGACCGACGCGGCGGCGGGCGGGGTGCCCTGGGCCGGTCTGGGGGCGGCCCTCTGGAACTCGGTGTCGGCCTCCGCCCCGGCCGCCGTGCTGGCGGCCCTGCTGGCGCTGCCGGTGGCGTACCTGGGCGTGCGGCATCCGTCCCCCTGGACGCGCGTCATCGAGCGTGTCGCCTACCTGGGCTACGCCACGCCGCCGCTGGCCTTCGCGCTCGCGCTCATCGTGTTTTCGCTCGGGGCCGTGCCATTCGCGTACCAGACGCTGGCCCTACTCGTGACGGCCTACGCGCTCCACTTCATGGCGGAGGCCGTCGGGCCCGTGCGGAGCGCGCTCTACCAGGCGCCGCCGCACCTGGAGGAGGCCGCCCAGTCGCTGGGCCGCTCGCCCCTCGGGGCGTTCGTGAGTGTCACCCTCCCGCTCGTGCGGCGCGGCCTGCTGGTGAGCATGGCGTTCGTCTTCCTCTCGGCCATGAAGGAGCTGCCCCTCACCTTCCTCCTGGCGCCGATCGGGTTCGAGACGCTCGCCCTCAACACGTGGAGCTACGCGGAGGAGGCGATGTTCGGGCAGGCCGCCCCCTACGCGCTCACCATCATGTTCGTCTCGGCGCTCTTCGTGGGCGCGCTGCTGCTCCGCGAGCAGGCAACCGAGCGCCCCGCCGCCGCGGAGCGCACGTAGACCCGTTCAATTGTGCCGTCGCCGGGCGACCCGTGGGGAACGACCCCGGCCGACGATGGGTGCCATTTTCTGTCATGAGCACCCCGATTCTCTCCGTTCAAAACCTGACCAAGCGGTTTGGGCCCGAGGCCCCGCCCGTCGTCCACGAGGTGTCGTTCGAGGTGGCGGACGGCGAAATTTTTTCGATCCTGGGCCCGAGCGGCTGCGGCAAGACGACGACGCTTCGCTGCGTGGCGGGCTTCGAGGAGGCCTCGGCGGGCACGATCGCGGTGCGGGGCCAGACCCTCTCGGGGCCCGACGTGCACATGTCGCCGGACGCACGGGACGTGGGCATTGTCTTCCAGAACTACGCCCTCTTTCCGCACCTCACGGTGCGCGAGAACGTGGCGTTTGGGCTCAACGAGGCGTCGGGGGCGGGGCGGTCCGCCCGTGCGCAGGAGGCGCTGGAGATGGTGGGGCTCGACGGCTTCGAGGACCGGCGGCCCCAGCACCTCTCGGGGGGGCAGCAGCAGCGGGTAGCCCTCGCGCGCACCCTCGCCCCGGAGCCGGACCTCATTCTGCTCGACGAGCCTTTTTCTAACCTCGATGCCCTGCTGCGACAGGAGACGCGCCAGGAGGTGCGGGAGCTTCTGAAGACCAAGGGCATGAGCGCCGTCTTCGTCACGCACAATCAGGAGGAGGCCCTCTCGTTTGCCGACCGCCTAGCCGTGATGCGGGGCGGGCAGCTCGACCAGATCGGCACGCCGGAGGACGTGTACTACCAGCCCCGCACGCTCTTCGTCGCCCAGTTTCTGGGCCGCACCAACCTGCTGCTCTCGCAGGCCGCCGGCACCGAGGCGGACACGCCGCTGGGCCGCGTGGGGCTCAACGAGGCGGCGGAGGGCACGGTGCTCGTGTCGATGCGGCCGGAGCACCTCGCACTGGAGGCGCCGGAGACCTCGGACGGCACGGTGGGGACCGTCGTGGGCCGGGCATTCAAGGGGCACGACATCACGTACCGGGTGTGTTGCGGGGGCAGTGAGTACCTCGTCCACACCGACAATCGACGGTTCTACGAGCCCGGCGAGACGGTGGCTGTCCGCCCCCTCGAACCGGCCGTCGTCCTGGAGAGTCAGTCAACCCCCGCCGAAGTGCCGAGTGGGGCGACCCCGGAGCCCGAACCGTAGTCGTCCCCGCTCTTTCCCCCACGTGTCGTTTCAAAAACTGACCTTCCTTCTGTGTCCTGGAAGGGAAACGGTGCAGCGCCTCTCGATTCCTTTGCGCTGACCTGTTCACACCGCGATGAGTCGCCTACTCCACGGTCTTAACGCGACCCTTTCGGTGCTCCTCGTTGGGGGAAGCCTGTGGATGTTTCCGAGGCTCCCCGCCCAGGTGCCGCGCCACTTTGGCCTTAGCGGCACGGCGGACGCCTACTGGGACGCGACGCTCCTCCACTGGATGGCCCTTCCGGCCATTGCGATCATCGTCGTGGTGGGCATCTACGGCGCCGCGTGGTGGGTGGGCACGACGCCCTCTGCCGTCAACATGCCGAATCAGCAGCGGTACGATGCTCTCAGTCCGGCAAACCAGCGTGCGATTGCGCGGCATGTGCAGGCCTTTCTGTACGGAACGGCCACGGCGATGCTGGTCTTGTTTTCGGCCGCGCAGTGGAGCACGTACCAGGTCGCCATGTCGGCCACGAACACGCTTTCCGGGGGTGGACGGGCACTCACCCTCGGCATCCCCGTGGTCCTCACGATCGCGACGGGCATCCTGGCGTGGTGGCTGCCGCGGCGCGTGCGGCGGCTTGCGGACGACTGAGGCTCGAGACCCGCAGAGCGGTGCATCGGCCATTCGCGGGCCCGATCCGGGCCGCCTACTCTGCCTCGCGGTACGCCCGGATCCAGTCCACTTCGAGCCGAAACGGGCCGTCCTGTCCGTCGATGATGTAGATCCCGATCGACTGCACGGCCGAGAGGTCGAGCGGGTCGACGCGCACGGGCTCACCGTATGCGCTCACCTCCCGCCCCTGGCTCCGGGTTCCGTCGTCGACGTCGAGTTCGAACGTGCGCCCCCCGCCGCGGACACGAAGCTCGATCCCGTCGTAGCCCGACAGGTCCGCCTGCGATGCCGCACGGACTGATGTGAATCCGCCGCCCTCCGTGACCACCTCTCCGGTGAACGTAAGCGTGCCGTCGGCGACTTCGACGAAGCCTTCTGAGCGCCCGCCCATCACGCCGTCGTTTTCGACGCGCCACGGGGCCGTGTCGGCACCGTCGAAGTTGAAGAGCATTTTGGGCGTTGGAGGGGAGACGGGGCCGAACGATACGAGGGGGTGAGGCCTGTCCGCGTCCGCCAGACAAGGGAGGAGGATGGCCGTCGCCTCGGCCGAGCCCGGCGCGGTGTGGGCGTCCGCAGCGAAATTGGCGTGTGCGGTGAGGCCGAGGGCCGCGGTGGCAACGGCGAGCACGAGAAGCCGAGGCATGTCGTTGGTCGGGAAAAAGGGGATGTTGGTGAGCGTGCGGAGCCGGGACGTCGTGGTCCCTGGTCTCCCGAATTACAGCGCGCCCCTAACTGTTGCGAAGGGGCAGAATCGAACGGACTTCTCCAGACTCACACTCAAACATCAAATTCCGCTGGGTTTTACGCCCTGGCAGCTTTCAGTCTTCTCGTAGACCTCCTCTTGCGTTCTTTCGTCTGAGGAGGAAGAACTCTGAGCCGCCATGATCGGCATGATTCCCAAGTGCCTCTGCATCGTTGTAATCCAGCATTCGTCGTATGCCGAGCAGTAGCACAGCACAAGATCGACGTCTCCATCCAAAATCTCCTGCGCCAAAGGCGGGAGTCCCTTTGGGTTTCGCTCACTGCTGTCCGACACCGCCGTGAAAATGACTTCGTCCTCACCGGGGGACAGCACTTGTCTATTGATCAAACCGAAATTTCGCGAGGCCCCGGGTTGGCCGACGCTCTCGAGCAGATCTTGCCAATTGGCTTTCTGCTTCCCTTCGTGCTCGATCCGGGCTGCGCGAATGCGAGCCGGACCGATCCCGCTGTTTCGAACTTTGATCTCGACAGTGTCACTCCGTGTATTCAGCGAAGGACCAACGGAAACCCGAGGCCACACTGACGCCCACTGCTCTTGCCGCATCAATCTGGTCTCGTAGATCGAGACAAACAGCCCACATAGACTGAGAAGCACCGCCGACAGGCCAATCATCGTCTGCGGCTCGGCAAGCCACTGCGAAAATGACTCGTCCGACCGAGTGTCTCCTTCGCTACGTTCTGAGGGGTCGCTCTCGCTGGTCATGTGTCAGGCTCCATCTCAAGAGGGTATTTGGTCTACGCGGCGTGATCGTTCAGCCGCGACGGGCTGCGTAGGATGTGAACAAGGACGAGGAGGTACCGACGTTCGGAAATAAAAGCAGCCCACCGCCGGCTGCGATAGAGGGTATACCCACTTCAAAGCTCGGGCCTTCACTGGATCGCTCTAAGCTAATCAAGGCCCTGAAAGGTCCGGCGTAGCCTGAAAAAGTTCTTCTCACTATCCCATGAGAAGAGGGTCAACACTGCTTCCCCATTCAGATGATCTTTCGGGACGTACCCCCAGAACCGACTGTCTAGCGAATTGTCGCGGTTGTCTCCCAGTACGAAGAAGTAGTCCTGTTCGAACGTGTATCGGCGCTTCCGCTGACCGTCGATTCGAAAAACACCGGTTCCAACACGCTCCGCCCTGTGCTCCTCATATTCTTGGATTACCGTTTTGAAGAGTGACCAAGTCGAGTCTGTGAGTTGAACGGTTTGGTTTTTCTCAGGGACAGGAACAGGGCCGTAGTCGTCACGGGTAAAGTCGCTGTCTTCCGGGAAGGACGGTCGGCGCTCAGGGGAGGCCGATGCTTTCAGCTCCACGTTTTGCACAAAAGAGTACGACTCCAGTGCGTCGGCGGCCTCCGAGGTAGCAGTAACGAGACGCCGATTGGGATCCGACGTCGGCCGTGCGGTCTGGATGCCCAACGGGCGGAGGTGACTGGGCGATAATCGCATGCGTGGGTCCTCCAGATGCACGTCCCACTGCTGCTGGACCGTCGGGACGGCCGTGAGGGGCTCCCCGTTGACCACGGCTCGGCCATTCTGTACCTCGACGGTGTCGCCGGGGAGTCCGACGAGCCGCTTTACATACGCGGTTTTTTGGTCGATTGGCTTGTTCTCGGGAGGATAGTGAAAAACCGCAATGTTGCCGCGTTCTGGCTCGCTAAATCCGGGGAGGCGGGCTGACGGGAGGCGCACGCCCGGAATGTACAGATCCCAAAACGGGAGGCCGACCGAGTGCGGCGTTCGGGGCCCGTAGTGGAGTTTCGACGCCAGAATGTAGTCCCCTGGCTTGATGGTCTTCGCCATCGACGACGTGGGGACGACGAAGGGCTGGAAGAGAAAGACGTGGACTCCCATCACGACCAGCAGTGCAAAAGAAAGGGACGTCAGCCACTCCGTCGCGGCATCCTTCCAAGACAGCGCATCCATCTCGCGGTTTCGTTGTATTATGTCGGTATGACAACCGTGTGTATAACGGCGTAGATCAGCTCGCGAAAAGTCGCGGTACGACTGCTGTTTCAAACGTAAAAACTGATCTGAAAAGGCAAAACGGTCCGAGCCTTTCGTCAGCTACGTCAGGTGTCATGCGACATCCCGTTCCTTCTCCTGACTTGCTTCCTCTTCATTGTAGGCGACCACCAGTTCACAGAGCAGCCGCTGCTTCTCCAACTTTATCCCCCTCCACATTCCACCCAGGGCTGCAATTCCCATGCAGAAAGCAAAGAAGAGCGGAAAGAAGAACTCTTCGAGGGTCCAGTCCAGCTCAATTCCAACCCCGGAAACACCCGTCAGCAGGGCCCCGAAGATCAGGAGCGCTGCTGCAACCCCCGCGTTCACCTTTGTCCAATAGATTCTACGCTTAAGCGTGGGCAGCTTCTCCTCTGCGATTTCGGCGTATTCGCCCCCCTTGATCCGCTGTCGATCCGTGTAGCTTAGATGGATGTCAGGATCCTCAATCGAGGACTTGGACTCCTCCGTAAACCGAGAAAACAGCTCCTCATGCATTGGGCTCATTGGCTTTACGTAAGAGGAGGAAAAAGTACCTTTGATGAGCGCATAAAACATTTAGTACCGATCGATTGCGCCATATTACATTGTGCCGAGGCGATCCGCATAAAGAGGCAATATCAATACTAATGTTATGCCGATTGGAATGTGCGTGTACGATATGGCTTTCTTCCGTGCACGTCAAATCAAACGACCAGTCCGCCCGGTCGCCCTCATTATGGGCGGCTCGTCGCCTACTGGGTCGTCTTCAAAGGACTCGTTTCCCTTCTTATATCGCGTCCGAGTGGCCGGTCGTTAAAAGGGATATGCCTACCGGACCGAGAAGACGTTCTTCCGTCGGGTCGTCCGCTGCGTCACCCATCACGGGACACCGAGTCCGCTGGGGGGAACCAGGACGAAAGCGACGTGGGGTTAGGACTGCGTTCCGGCACCGGTCCCCCGAAAGAATCCGGTGCTCCTCAACCGGTAGCTGCCGTCTTTGCATGAAGGCGGGGCAGGCCCATCGTCCCCAAGGGGGGCGTAGCCTTGATCTAAGAGTAAAGCCGGGGTAATTGTCGAATAACAGTTCACATCTATGTTCTTGTAGTCCAACAGCTGTCTTTCCGTCGCCTCCTACCTCCGTGGTTGGCTCTGCCGCTTCGCGTCTCAAACGCGCCGTGTTTCGTGACCGGGAGACATCGCGAGGGGCGCTGATGGATCGCCTCTTCGCACTGTGGTTTCGACGGCTCGTCTACACGCAGATTTGGGAGGACCCCCGGGTCGACGCCAGGGCCCTACGGCTCGACGATACGAGCCGGGTCCTCACCATCTCGTCGGCGGGGTGCAACGTGCTCAATTACCTGACCCATACGCCTCAACGCATCCTGGCCGTGGACCTCAACCGGTCTCACATGGCCTTGACGCGGCTTCGATATGCAGCCCTGGTTCACCTGCCGTCCCACGAAGCGTTTTTTCAGTTCTTCGGGGTAGGGGCTGGGCGGACGAACCTCGATGCCTACCGGCGTCATATTCGGCCCTCTCTCCGTGATGCCACCCGGGACTTCTGGGAGGCACGGCGGCTGTGCGGGGTGGGGCGTCCGCGCATCCGGGCCTTCGAGGACGGCTTCTACGAAAGCGGTTTGTTCGCCCGCTTCCGCGCCCTTGCGGGCACGATCGCTCGGGTGGTGCAGGGACACCGGCCCGCGGCCCTTCTTGAGGCTGAGACCCTAGCGGAGCAGCGGCAGTTCTTTGAAGACTGCGTCGCTCCCTTCTTCGATCACCCCGTCGTCCGCCGCCTGGCGCGGCACCCCACTGCGCTCTACAGCTTTGGCATCCCCCCGGCCCAGTATCGAAGCCTCTCGGCCACGGCCGACGGGTCGATCGTTGATCTGTACCGGGAGCGGCTTGAACGCCTCGTCTGTACATTTCCGCTGTCGGACAATTATTTCGCCTGGCAGGCCTTCGGCCAACAGTACGACACCGACCACCGGGAGGCCCTGCCCCCGTACCTGCGGGCCCGGCACTTTGAGGGGCTCCGGCACCACGCAGGCCGCGTGGAGGCTCGTCTCGCGTCCGTAGTCGAGGTTCTTCAAGACCAGCCGGACGGCAGCTTCGACAGCTTCGTGTTGCTGGACGCGATGGACTGGATGGACCCGGAGGCGATCGCGGCGTTGTGGGCCGAGCTGGCGCGTGTGGGGGAGTTGGGGGCCCGCATTATCTTCCGGACGGCGGGGCCGGGCTCCGTCGTCGAGTCGACCCTGCCCGACGGCCTCCGGGCCCGGTTCTCCTACAAACGGGCCCGCTCCGAAGAGCTGCACGCCCAAGACCGGTCGGCCGTCTACGGCATGTTTCACCTGTACGTGCTCACTGGTTAGTCCTGCCCCGTAACCATGTCCGACCCCGACGGATTCGCGTCCGCAGCGCCGGTCTCGCCCGTGCAGGAGTCGCCCGGGCAGAAGATGGACCAGATGTACCGGTGGACCCGCCATGTCTACGACCTGACGCGCCGCTACTACCTTCTGGGTCGGGATCAGCTGTTGAGCCGGATTGCGGACCGGCCCGCGGGACGCGTGCTCGAGGTCGGTTGTGGAACGGCCCGGAACCTACGACGCCTCCACCACCAGGCGCCCCGCCACTCCCTTTATGGCCTGGACGTTTCCCGGGCCATGCTCGCCACGGCGCGTCGAGCCCTCCGCCGGATGGGGTGTGCTCGGGCGGTCACGCTCCGCCTCGGGCGGGCTGAGTCCTGGCGTCCGGACGACCCGTTTGGAGGGACGGCCTTCGACGTGATCTTCTTCTCCTACGCCCTGTCGATGATTCCCGCGTGGCCCACGGCGCTGCGGACGGCGCTCACGCACCTCAGGCCCGGGGGGCGGCTCTACGTCGTGGACTTTTGGGATCAGGCGGGCCTTCCGGGCTGGGTGGCGCGGATCGTGCAGGGGTGGCTCTCCCTGTTTGATGTGTCCCCGCGGTGTTCGCTCGTCCCCAAGCTTCATGCCCTCGATGATCGGGGCAGGCTTGCCTGTACCGTGCGGCCCGTAGCGCGGCGGTATGCGTACCTGGTGAGTGTGGCCCCAACCGCGTCCCCCGGCACCCCCTGGTAAGCGCGGGCGGGGACAGTGAGGCCTCCGCGCCGAAGCCTACCGTCGACGGGGACGTCCGGACTTATCGTAGCCCTACCCGGTTTCTTCCTTCTCGATTATGCCGCACCAGTACCGCACCATCTGGATTTCGGATCTGCATCTGGGAATGCATGGGGCCAGGGCGGAGGCGCTCTTGGAATTTCTGGACCGGCACGAGGCAGAGCGGTACTAACTTGTTGGGGACATCGTAGACGGGTGGGTCCTGCGACGGTCTTGGTACTGGCCCGCGTCCCACAACGCGGTCCTGCGGGCCCTGCTCGAGCGGGCCCGGCGGGCGGACGTCGTTTATGTGCCCGGCAACCACGACGAGGCCGCCCGGCAGTTTCGGGGGCTTTGCCTCGGAGGCATTACGATTGAGACGGAGGTCGTGCACACCACCGCCGACGGACGTCGGCTGCTCGTGCTGCACGGAGACGAGTTTGACGGCGTGGTGCGCCACGCCCAGTGGGCTTCTAAGTTGGGCGGATGGGCCTACGAGCGGCTCCTCACGCTCAGCCGCTACGTCAACCGTGTGCGCTGGTGGATGGATCTTCCATACTGGTCCCTCGCCGCCGCGGCCAAGAAGAAGAGCAAGCGGGCGGTTCAGTACGTCGCGGACTTTGAGGAAGCCCTCGCCACGCAGGCCCGCGACCGAGGGATAGACGGGGTTGTGTGTGGGCACATCCATGTTCCCGCGCTGCGTCGGGTCCAGGGGGTGGCCTACGCCAACACTGGCGACTGGGTGGAGCACTGCACGGCCCTCGTCGAGGACATGGACGGAGCCCTGGCCCTACGCCGGTGGGCCGAGTGGTCGCCAGACAGGGCGAACGGGGAGCCTGAAAACGAGCACCCGGCCGGATCCCGCGCAGCCGAGCCGGTCGGGTGCTAGTGGCGGGCGACGGATGACCGACGAGTACGTCCCGGGCTCGTTTGGTTCGGTCTCCCTCACGGCCTGCTGGCTCGTTGGACCTCGGCCTTCTCGGCGCGTAGGAGCCGAACGACGAATCGACTGCCGACCCCCTTCTCGGTCTCGACGGAAACCGTTCCGTTCATGGCATCGGTGGCCTTCTTCGTTACGGCGAGGCCGATCCCCGTGCCTTCGTAGGTTCGGGCGCGTCCTTCGGAGGCTTGCCGAAACGCCTGGAAGAGGTCGTCCACCTTGTCGGGGTTCATGCCCACGCCCTTGTCCTCCACCTCCAAGACCGCCGCGTCCGCTTCCTCGTGGACGCGCACCCAGACGGGCGCTCCCTGCGCGCTGTACTTGATGGCATTCGAGATGAGGTTGCGCAGTATGACCTGAACCCCTCCCTCGTCCGCGTTCGAGAGGACCGGTCGGTCGGGGGTGTCCACGCGGAGATCGACGCCACTCGCCTCGGCCTTTCGGTGAAATTGTCGTGCACTGCTCCGGGCCTCCTGGGTCAGGTCGACCGGTTCGAACGAGAGGTCCATCTCCCCCGTCTCCAGCTTCGACAGGTTCAGTACCGCGTTGAGCGTGTTGAGGAGTCGGTGCCCACTGTCCTTGATGAGGCTCGCAAACTGCGCGACATTTCCCTCTGATTCTGCCCCGGCCTCGTCGCCGATGGTCTCGGCGAACCCGATGATGGACGTGAGGGGCGTTCGAATCTCGTGGCTCATGTTTGCAAGAAATACCGACTTCAGCCGGTTGGCGTCCTCGGCCTCCTGGCGGGCCGCCTCGGCCTGTTGCTTGGCCCGCCGGAGGTCCCGCTCCCGCTCCTTCCGCTCGGTCACGTCTACGCCCAGGCACAGCCGACGCCCGTCCTCAAGCTCGGTTCTCCACCACTCCGTCACAACCCGGTCTCCGTCTCGGGTTCGCGGGCGAGACTCAAAGTGCTGCCTCGACGCCCCATCGATCATCCCCAAGATCTTGTGCCGATTGTCGTCGTCCGGGTACAGGAGCGTCCACGCATCGTCCCGCGCCCGAAGCTCGTCCTCACTCCACCCCAGGACATCCTCAAACTGCTCGTTGATGCGCTCGAACTGGTGCTCTGCGTCGAGGAGCATGATCATCACGGGGGCATGTTCGAAAACGGATTCGAACAGCTTCCGCATCCGCTCGCTCTGGCGCTTGGCTTCTTCCAGTTGGCGCGTGCGACGGTCCACGGCTCCCTGCAGCACAATCCCCCAAATCACCGCCACTACCGCCAGGCCCCCGAGAATAATTAGGGCAATACGGATGTACTCCCAGGTCAGGCCGGTCTGCACGAGGTCGCCGCTGTCTCTGGGTTCGATCCGGTACTGGGACCCATGCTGGCTTACGATCCCGGTGGCCTCGACGATGTCTCCCGTCTCGAATCGATCCGTCCGGAACCGGTCCTGGTGCCGATCCGCGATAAAGAGGGGCAACCGGGCGGAGGAGGACCCATCCGGGCTTTCGAGCACGAGGGCCCGTCCGGCAGACGTGCGTCGCCTGTCGACGACTCGCCCTCGTGTCCGCGCGAGCCAGCCCTCGTAGTGTCCCTCAGTGGCGGTGGATACGGTGAGGGGGACGGGTTTGGGCACCCGGGTGGGCGCCGGGACAACGCGGTACTGCGCCACGTCGATTGCCGTTAGGCCGTTCTCCTCCAGAAGGCGTCCCCGAACAATGAGGCTGTCGCCCCGCTCGACCGACCCGTTCTCAGAGAGGCGAACGTGAATCCCGTGGGTGTCGTCCTGGAGAGCCGCCACGTTGAGCCGGCTGTGCGACAGGTGAGCCGGAGACGCGGTCACGCGCCCCCCAACGGCCAGGGTGTCGCCGAGTTGGTCCGGCTTGCCGTCCCCGTTCCCGTCCGCCAGCATGGCCGAAATCATCGGGGTTAGGCCCACCTGGAGGCTATCGAGCGGCACGGGGCCTGAGAGGGCAGAGGTGGGGGCACCAAGCAGGCACGCGCCGAGTAGGAAGAAAAAAACTGGTCGAGTCATCGAGCAATGGGGGAGAAAAGACAAGCCGAAGGGAGGCTCGCCAGCGCGCACCGCTGGTGGGAGCGGAGAGAACACCAGTTGACGAGCAGGGGGAATACCTCGTCCCCAATAATCGACCGTCGAGGGCATGAAGCCAAATTATGTTTTTCGAAACTGAGCCCCTGAACTGGCTCACCGCCGGTAAGCCCGGCCCAGCGTGAGAGCGATCCCTTGATCCGCATCGGATTGATTCGTCGTAACGACCGAGGGCCCGATCCGTACGATGACTGTGTATACCCACCTACCATTCTGCTTTCTCCGCCTCGAGCCCATGACGACCGACTGCGATGTCCTTGTGATTGGCGGCGGCGCCGGCGGCCTCTCCGCGGCCGGCATCGCCACCAACCTCGGCGCCAAGACCACCATGATCGAGCGCGACGCCCTTGGTGGCGACTGCACCTGGACCGGCTGCGTGCCGAGCAAGACGCTCCTCAAGGCGGCCAAGGTGGTCCACCAGGCCCGGACGGCCAGCCGATACGGCCTCACCGACCAGCCCGTCGACGTCGACTTCGCGGGCGTCATGGACCACGTCCGTCAGGTGCGGCAGGACGTGTACGAGGAGGCCGACGCGCCGGAAATCTTCGAGGACCTGGACATCGACGTGCGGCAGGGCGATGCGCACTTCATCGACAGCCACACCGTGGCGGTGAAGCGGGGGGACGGGCGTACCGAGCAGGTGACGGGCCGCCACGTGATCGTGGCCGCGGGGGCCAACCCGCTCGTTCCTCCCATCGACGGCCTGCAGGCGGTCGATTACCTGACGAACGAGACGCTGTTCGAGCTGGAGACGCAGCCGGAGCGGCTCGCGATCGTGGGGGCCGGGCCCATTGGGACCGAGATGGCGCAGGCCTTCGCGCGCCTTGGCACGGAGGTCGTCGTGCTCGACAGGGCCAACCGCATCCTCTCGAACGACGACGCCGAGCTGGCCGCCACGCTACGCGAGACGCTGGCGGGGGAGGGCGTGGAGTACGTGTTGGACGCACAGGTAGACCAGGTCTCTCAGGACGACGGCACGATCACGATTTCGGCGGGGGCCCAGGGCGCGGTGGAGGCCGATGCGCTCCTCCTCGCCACGGGCCGCACGGCCAACGTCGACGGCCTCCGCCTCGACGCCGCGGGCATCGACTACACCCGCCAGGGCATCACCGTCGACGACCGGTGCCGCACCAGTCAAGGGCACGTCTACGCCGTGGGCGACGTGACGGGCCGCTACCAGTTTACGCACATGAGCAACCACATGGCCAAGGTGGCGGTCACGAACGCGCTCCTGAAGGTGCCGTCCACGATCGACAGCGACCATGTGCCGTGGGTCACCTACACGGAGCCGGAGCTGGCACACGTGGGCGCCCACGCCGCCGACCTTGACGACCAGGGCGTCTCGTACGAGACCTACCGCTTTCCCTACGACCAGCTCGACCGCGCCATTACCGAAAGCGAAACGACCGGCCAGATCAAGGTGCACGCCAAGTCGCTCACCGGGAAAATTTTGGGCGCGAGCGTACTCGGCGAGCGGGCGGGCGAGCTCATCACGGCGTTCACCATCGCCATGCGCAACGGCGTCACGCTCCGCAACATCGGCGACACGATCCATCCGTACCCGGCCTACGGCGAAGGAGTGCGCCGCGTGGCCGACCAGTGGTACGTGCAGAAGCAGTCGTCCACCGTCACAAAGGTACTCCAAACGGTCTTTGGCTACCGCGGGCCCGTGCTCAAGTACGGACCGGACGAGATCGTGTAGTGTGGGGACGCGAAGGGATGGGGCTGGAATGGCGTGGAGCCGACGAGGGCGCGCCGGCAAAAGAAACCTCGAGAGAGACGGCTGGTGGAAAGGACGTGTGAAAGAGTGCCTCTCTACGTCCCCGTTTTCCACTTCGTCCCTGCACGCCCATGTCTATTCGCCTCGTGCTCGCGACGGGACTTGTCGCCGTCGCGTCTACGCTCCTCCTTGTCCCGCCCGCCCACGGCCAGTCGCTGGTTGTTGAGCCGGCCCGTCCCACCCTCCAGGTCGGCCAGAACCAGCAGTTGGAGGCCTATTACGTAAGCGCTGATGGGGAGCGCACGCGCGATACGACCGTCGCCTTCTACGCCCGGGGCGACGGCGCGCTCACGTCTCGCGACGGACGAGTGACCGCGGAGGCCCCCGGCACCCACGAGATCATCGCCCTGCGCCCCGGCACCGACACCCAAGACCGCATCGTACAGCGCGTATCGGTGACGGTCGCCCAGCCCCCGGTCGGCGAGGTGGCGTTCGCCGAGGCGCCGGCGCGAATCTACGCGGGCACGAATGTGCCCCTCTCCGTGGAGGCGCGGGCGACGAACGGACAGGCCCGCGATGATGTGACGGTCGAGGTGGAGAGCCAGAATCCGGAGGTGGCCACGGTGGACCGTCTGCACCGCGTCCACGGCGCCTCGCCCGGCACCGTCACGCTGACGGCCCGGGCCGAGGGACAGACGGCCACTACGACCGTCGAGGTCGTTGAGAACCCGGTCGCGTCTCTCGACCTGAGCGGCGGGGCCGACTCGGCCCGCACCGGCGACGTGCTTGACTTTGGGGCGACGGCCCGCACGGCGGCGGGCACGGCCGTGGGCGACGCGCCGATCCACTACGCCGTCCGCACCGACCACACCGAAGAGATTGCGCCGGGCGCCACCGCCGAGATTGGATCCGATGGGCGCTTCGTGGCGGAGGACGCTGGGCAGTACACCGTCGTGGCCACGAGCGGGGCGCACACCGCCACGCACACCGTCTCCGTGACGCCCCGCGACCTGGAGGGCTCGATTGAGGTCGTGGGCCGGGGGCGCGTCTCCAACGTGCACACCTCGGACCTCTGGGTGTGGGAGGCCCCCGACGGCCGCGACTACGCCATCACCGGCACGTGGGGCGGTGACGGGGAGGCCTATTTTTGGGACGTCACGGAGCCCTCCAACATCACCCCTGTCGACACGGTCACCGTGGACGCCCGCACGGTCAACGACGTGAAGGTGAGCGACGACGGGCGCACCTGTATCATCAGCCGCGAGGGGGCGTCTGACCGAAAGAACGGCATGGTTGTTCTCGACTGTTCGGACCCGACCGACGTGTCGATCGTCACCGAGTACACGAACCGCCTCACCGGCGGCGTCCACAACCTGTTCATCTACGAGGACCACGTCTACGCCCTTAGCAACGGCCGCCGCTACGAAATTATCAACATCGAGGATCGGGCGAATCCGACCCGGGTGACCGACTTCGAGCTCGAGACGCCCGGCCATTCCATTCACGACGTGTGGGTGGAGGACGGCATTGCCTACTCGTCGAACTGGGACGACGGGGTCGTGATGGTGGACGTGGGCAACGGCGTGAGGGGCGGCTCGCCCTCGAACCCGGTGGAGATCGGGCGCTACGCCTACCCGAGCGGCTGGAACCACGCCGCGTTTCCGTACGACGATGGGGAGACGGGCAAGGACTGGGTCGTCGCGGGCGACGAGGCCTTCCCCAACGGCCTGAACACCGAGAACGAGCCCACCATTCCGGCCGGCTGGCTCCACTTCGTCGACGTCACCAACCCCGACAATCCGTCTGAGGAGGCGCGGTACCGCGTGCCCGAGGCCGGCTCGCACAACTACTGGGTGGACGGCGACACCCTGTACGTCGCCTACTACAACGCCGGACTGCGCGTGGTGGACCTGTCCGGGGACCTGAAGGGGAACCTCTACGAGCAGGGCCGCGAGATTGCGCACCTCAAGTCCCCCGACCCCGAGGGCCGCATCCCCAACGCCACGATGGCGTGGGGGCCGCAGCCGTACAAGGGCCATGTCTTCTTCTCCGACTGGAATTCGGGCCTCTGGGCCGTCGAGTTGACGAGTGGAGAGTAAGGCGTGGAGGGAGACCCGCGGATTTCGGGTCCTCTCGGTCCCCACAACCGTCAGCGTTTTCCCCTGCAACGTACCTCCTGCTATGCGCACGCTCCGGGCTGTCCTAGCTGTCCTACTCGCGTTCTGTCTTCTCGGGCTGGTCCAGGCGCCGGCCTTCGGCCAGGACTACTACGCCTACGTCGCGTCTGAGTCGGCCGACGAGGTGGCCCTGGTGCGGTTCAATGCGGAGACCGAATCGGCGACCGTTGAGGAAACCGTCGCCGTCGGCTACATCGCGCCCGAGACGGAGGGGGCGCACGGCATGACGGTGGCGCCGAACGGGGAGCACTGGTTCGTCTCCATCGCCCACGGCAAGCCCTACGGCCGCGTTGCCAAGTACGAGACGGGGACGAACGCAAAGGTCGACACCGCCCACGTCGGCATGTTTCCGGCCACGATGGAGATCTCCTCCGTGACGGGCCTGCTTTACGTCGCGAACTTCAACCTCCACGGCGAGCCGGAGCCGGGCACCGTCTCCGCCGTCGACCCCGAGGCGATGACGGAGGTGGACCAGATCGAGACGGGCATCATGCCGCATGGCTCCCGCTTCGCGCCGGACGGGCGCACGCACTACTCGGTGAGCATGATGGACGGCACGCTCCACGAAATCGACGCGCTGACGGGTCAGGTGACGCGCACCCTCACGACTGGCGAGGGCACCCCGAAGCCGACCTGGGCCGATCCGCATCCGTCTGAGCCGTTCGTGTACGTGGCCCACAACGGGGCCGACGAGGTGGCCGTGGTCGACCGGGACGACTGGACGGTCACGCAGCGGCTGCGGACGGGCGAGGGGACCGCGCCGTACAACCTAGAGGTGGCGCCGGACGGGTCGACGCTCGTGGTGTCCTACAAAGGCACTGGCGAGACCGGCATCTGGAACCTGGAGACGGGCGAGCGTGCGGCCCGTTTGTCGAATACGCAGTCCGTCACGCACGGTGTGGTCGTTGCGCCGGACAGCCGCTACGCGTTCGTCTCGGCGGAAGGGCGGGGCGACGACCCGGGCGCCGTGGACGTGGTGGACCTTGGCACGAACGAGCGGGTCGCCTCGGTGGAGGTCGGGCCCCAAGCCGGGGGCATTGCGTTCTGGAAGGTGGAGAAGACCACCACCTCCGCCCGATGACGGACGCGCCCGGAACGTACGCGCTTCTCCTGCGGGCCGACGAGGCCAGCGAGATTGAGGTGGGGGCACTCGGGAAGATGGAGGTGCGCCCCAGCGCATACGTCTACGTGGGGAGTGCCTTCGGGCCCGGCGGCCTTCAGGCGCGGGTGGCGCGGCACGCCCGGGGCGACGGGGCGCTGCACTGGCACGTCGACTACCTGCGCGCCGTCACGACCCTCGAGGCGGTCTGGTACACCCACGATCCGGAGCGCCGCGAGTGCACCTGGGCGGAAGTCCTCCGAGCACGTCCCGGGGCCACCGTCCCGCTCGACGGCTTCGGGGCGTCGGACTGTGACTGCCCAGCTCACCTGGTCCGGTTCGATCCGTCGCCCCTTTTCCATACCTTCCGAGAGTTCGTTCAGGCGGTGTATCCCGATCACAAACCCATCCGCCAACGGACGCCCGCCGAAGAGATGTAGGGAGGTCTCAGGGGCGAGCGTCGAGAATGGATTGCAGGTGCCGCCGGGTGCTGTCGGCCACGACGGGCGTGAGCGCCGAAGCGTCCCGGTCGACGCGATAGAGGCGCGTAGGCTCGGTCTGTCCCTCGAAGGTCCCGTTGCCGTCGTGGTCGATCCCGACCGTGACGAACAACGCCTGGTCCCGAGCTCGGTAGCTGAGATCGCGAATGTGCCGACTGCTATCGGTGAGGACCCGCCGCGTCCCCGTTTCGAAGCGGTACTCGACGAGGATGCGACGGTCGTCGGGCAACAGCACGCCGTCGCCATTCGTGTCGGAAGGGGCGAGGAGGACGAACAGCGAGTACGAGGTGGGGTCGTCCACGACGAGGTACCGAGTGACTCCAGTGCGCTCGTCGAAAAGCACGGTCGTCTTGCCCGTCCTGCCCCGGTAGAGAACGAGGTTGTTGAACGGGCCGGCTCCCCCGGCGACCCGGTAGGATTGCCATTTCGGAGAAGAGGCGTCTCTGCGCCGAGGACGCCGAACTTGTGTCATGTTGACGGTTTCTGCCCGACGGATGCTCTCCGGCTCGCGAAGTTGCTTCTGAGAAATGGGTACGAGGTAGAGCGAGCGCGACGGGTCGAGAAGTTTTGCGTGAGAGGTGGACACGACGTTCAGGCGTTTGTTTTGCCCCGCGAGGTCCTCCGCGCGATTTGTCGATACAATCTCGTTTCCTGAGGGCGCAGTCCATCGGTTGTAGGCCCGCTCGGCCCAGTTGACCAGAACGGCTGTACCGAGGAGGAGACCGACACTGGCGAGAGCGAGGAAGAGGACGTGGTTCGTTTTCTGGAGCCGCGTCATGGGTGGAGAGGGACACTCGTGAATGGGAGAGTGACAGGCCGTACGATGGGAGAACCCGGACCGCGTTGCATTTGTTATGAGGAAAAAGAATTCCGTTTCTCTTGCATTGCGGCAACGTCATGCGCACCCTCGGCAACCTCCTCTGGCTTCTGCTCGGCGGCATCTACATGGGTCTCGGCTGGTGGCTGGCCGGGCTGCTGATGTACGTCTCCATCGTGGGCATCCCGTTCGGGCGGTCCTGCTTCGAGATCGGCACGTTCACCTTTCTGCCGTTCGGCCGTGAGGCGGTGCGGCGCGACCTGCTCACGGGCGAAGGCGACGTCGGGACGAGCCCGCTTGGGACATTCGGCAACGTGCTCTGGTTTGTGCTCTGCGGCTGGTGGCTCGCGCTGGGGCACCTCGTTACGGCCGCGGCCCTCATCGTGACGATCATCGGCATCCCGTTCGGCATCCAGCACGTCAAGATCGCGGGCCTGACCCTCTCGCCCATCGGCAAAGCGGTGGTGCGGGAGGAGGTCGCGCAGGCGGCACGGGGTCGTTGAGTTGTCCCTGTGCTCGTCGTCCCGCGGAAGAATGCGAAGGGCGCTGGGAGGCGTCGCCTGTCTCCACGACTGAGGACGGCTTGGGCTTCGATTAGGAGGGGGAGGACGGCAATCCGAGTCGGCGACGGACGTTCTGCGGAAGCGAGACCGGAAGACCATCGAGCACCGGGCTCAGTCTCTCGTCGAACTGGTTAAGGGCAGGTTGGGCCCCGGCGGTGCGATACAGCCCCCGGAGGCGTCCGGCCTGGCGCAGGGCCTGGTTCAGTGCTCGCTTGCCGGTGGCAGTGCGGAGGTCATCCAGGACCAGGGGCTCGGTCGACGAGGCCGTGGCGCACGCCCGGTCGGGGGCGTCGGCCGCCCGGTAGGCATGCGCAATCTGGAGCCGCCACGACGTGTCGGCAGGAATCACGTCGAAGGGGACCTTGTCCGTGAACCGGTTCAGAAGGCGCCGCGCCCGCTTTTTGTGCCCCTTCTCGGCGAGACGCCGTGCCGTGAGGGAGGGCCAGATCCGATAGTGCAGGCCGATTGTGCCTCGGGCCGTTCCCCCATAGTGCACCGACGGATCGGCGAGGTTTGTGAGACGAAAATCATCGAAGGGGGCGTCGGAGAAGCCCGGCACGACGCGGCTCTGGGACTGATCGTGACGGATGGGGGCGACCCGGTGCGCGAGCCCTTCGAGGTGGAGGTGCGACTCCAGGTTGAGACGACTGCTTCGCGGCGTCGTGACCGCGAAGTAGACCGGCCGCTCCCAACCTTGGTTTGCGTTGGCCCGGAGGATGTCGTAGACCACCTGGTCCGCCACGCTGAGCATCCGTCGGTCCTGGCCGCCCGGGCGCCCCTGGATCCGCCACGACATCATCGGCTGCTCGACCGACTGCGACGTGCCGAGAGCCTTGGTAAGGGCGGGCTGGTTGGACAGCAGTGCGTCTTTCTGGACCGGAATCTGGACCGTCTTCGGCGACCAACGCATGTACCGGAGCTGCTCGATCTCGTCCCGCGAGAAGGAGAGCGGGACGGGGGCGGACGCGTTTTCCCGACGCTTGAGCTGCTTGATGTACCAGGGCGTGCCGAGCAGGGACAGGTTGACCACCCGCACATCGGGCCGCACCCCCTCCACGTTCTGTAGATACCAGAGGGGGTACGTGTCGTTGTCCCCGTACGTGAAGAGAATCGAGTCCTTCTCCACGCTCGTCAGCATGTTGCGGGCGAAGTCTCGGGCGGCCTGCCGGCCGGAGCGGTCGTGGTCTCCGTAGTTCTCGCGCAGCATCTGCCCGGGCACGACGAGGAGGAGCAGGACCATCCCGGTTCCGCAGGCGGCCTGGACGGACGGGCCTCGGATCCGAAGTCGATTCAAGCCCTGCCGAAGTGACGCGAGAAGGCCCGAGGCCCCGAGCCCCACCCAGAGGCTGAACGCAAAGAAATTCCCGACGAACGAGTAGTCTCGTGGGCGCGGCTGCATCGGGGTTTGGTTGAGATACACGACGATGCCGAGCCCGGTCGTCAGAAACAGGGCGAGGACCGCCAGGGCCCGTTGTTCGTCCCACGCGAAGTGGTACACCGCCCCGAAGAGCCCGAGCAGAAGGGGAAAGGCGTAGTACGCGTTTCGGCTCTCCCTCTCGCTTGGGGTGCGGAGGGCCCCGTTGGCCGGCTGAACCGACGCATCGACCGTCGGGATTCCCGTCCAGACCGGGGCGTTCTGCGTGTCGCTGCTCTTGCCCGCGAAGTTCCAGCCCAGGTAGCGGAGGTACATGTGCCCCACCTGGTACTCCCAGAAGTACGACCAGTCGGACGCGTACTGCTCGTAGATCCGCCAGTGCTGTGGGTCCGGGGAGTGGCGGCGGGGGAAGAGGCGCGTCTCGCCGCGCTGAGAGACGCGCCCGGTCTGGTCGTTGAAGCTGGGGCCCGAAAAGAGCGGCGTCGACCCGTACTGCGCGCGGTTGAGGTACGACACCAGTGCCTCCGTCGTCTCCGGGTCGTTGATGTCGATGGGCGGGTCGGTGGCACTGCGGAGTGGCACGAGGGCGTAGACGGAGTATCCCACAAGGACGGCCGCCACGCACAGGATCGCCAGGTGGGTGCGAGCCCATCCGCGGCGTCGCGTTACGTAGAGAACGGTGCCGATGGCGCCGGACAGCCCCACGAGGACGAGGAGGGGCGCCCCGCTCGCGTCGATTAGCTGAGGCACTCCCTGCACGATGCCGGGGTAGAGAACGAGGAATCCCGCCCCGATGGCCCCTGCCGCCCCGGCGCGACCAAGCCAGCGCGTCCGAGAGTCCCACGCGTCCCGTTCCACCGCGGTGCCGTACACCACCACGCCCACGAACACGAAGGCGAGCAGGCTGAGCAGATGCACGCCGATCGCCAGGCCAAAGACGAGCCCGATGAGGATCAGGTAGCGGTGGGCCGAAAGGGCGGCCCAGGCGCCGTGGTCCTGAAGCGCATCCTCGTCTACGCGAGCACTCCACCGAAGCGCCAGCCAACACGCCAGGGCGGTCAGGAACGCGGCCAGGGCGTACACCTCGGCCTCGACGGCGTTGAACCAGAACGAATCCGCCGCGGCGAGCGTGAAGGCGCCTACCCCCCCGCCGCCGAGGGTGGGCAGATCGCGGGCCCGGTCTGACGGCCCCGTCTCGGGGGAGGACCACCGCTCCGTCAGCCGGACGATGATGAGGTGGGTCAGCGTCACCGTGAGGGCACTACACACCACCGACACCGAGTTGACGGCGAGTGCGACGTACTCGGCCGGCACCAGTAGCGAGGCGAGGTGTCCGATGAGCAGGTAGAGGGGCGCCCCGGGTGGGTGGTTGACCTGAAGGGTGTGCGCGCTGGCGATAAACTCGCCGGTGTCCCAGAAGGCGGTGGTTGGGGTGACGGTGGTGCCGTAGAGCAGCAGGGCGACGCCGAAGATGAGCGTGGCGACGCAGCGGTGCAGGACGCGTCGAGACATGGAGGGAAGCGGGGCGCGTACAAGAGAAAAAAGCGTCTTCGTACCCAGCACAATGTGTACGACGCCCCTCTATAGATTATTGTCCTCACAAAGATTGCACGACCCGGCAGGGGCGGGAGAGGCACTGAGACTCCCGGATTTCCGCTGCTCGGATGAGGTGCCTGAGACGAGCAACTCGTGGATGCATCTCCACCGTACGACACAAGTCGGCGCGGTCCTGCTCTGATCGCGGGCCGCGTCCGTCGGTTCGATTTCTCCATTTTTGGCGGTGCGGTGCAACGTGTCATTGCCGTAACACCCCCGCTCCAACGAGAAACGCGCGTTTGTCCCGGCGGTGTAACTTCTCATATGCCAATTGACGCCGCCAAAGCGATACGGGTCACGTAAGCGCCATGCACCACACGAACTGGCGGTGTCGCTAGCCCCATGCCTCTCCCTCACGACCACTGTCGTCCCGCATGCCCGAGCACATCACCCTCCGCGGCGCGCGCGAGAACAACCTCCAGGCCGTCGACCTCGACATTCCCCGCAACCGGCTCGTCGTGGTGACCGGCGTGTCGGGGTCCGGCAAGTCGAGCCTCGCGTTCGACACGATCTTCGCCGAGGGGCAGCGGCGCTACATGGAGAGCCTGAGCGCCTACGCCCGCCAGTTCCTGGAGATGATGGAGCGGCCCGAGATCGACTACGTCGACGGCCTTTCGCCCGTCATTTCCATCGAGCAGAAGACCGTCTCGGGCAACCCGCGCTCCACGGTCGGCACCGTCACGGAGGTGTACGACTTCCTGCGCCTGCTCTATGCCCGGGCCGCCACGGCCTACTCCTACGAGACGGGCAACAAGATGCGGCAGCAGAGCGACGACGAGATCGTGGATGGCCTCCTCGACTTTCCCGAGGGCACGCGCCTCCAGATCCTGGCGCCGGTGGTGCGGGGGCGCAAGGGCCACTACCGCGAGCTTTTTGAGCAGACCTCCGCGCAGGGCTTCGAGCGGTTCCGGGTGAACGGCGAGATGCGGACCTACGAGGAGGGCATGAAGCTGGAGCGCTACGAGACGCACGACGTGGAGGTGGTGATCGACCGCCTCGCCATCAAAGACGGCATCCGCTCGCGGGTGAGCCAGTCCGTCGAGACGGCGCTGGAGATGGGGGGCGGCACCCTCATCGCGGACGTGGTGGACGGGCCCGACGGCGTGGAGGCGGGCGACCACCTCTTCAGCCGCGACCTCGTGGACCCGGAGACGGGCCTCTCCTACGAGGAGCCCTCGCCCAACATGTTCTCGTTCAACACGCCGTACGGCGCGTGTACGGAATGCGAGGGGTTGGGCACCGCCAAGCAACTTGCGCCGGAGCTCGTCGTCCCCCACCCGGAGAAGACGATCAACGAGGGGGCGCTGGCCCCGCTCGGCGAGCCGCGCGACATCTGGATCTTCAACCAGCTGGAGGCGGTCGCAGAGGCCTACGGATTTGACTTCGACACGCCGATCGAGGCCCTGAGCGACGAGCAGCTGGCGGTGATCCTGGAGGGGGCCGGCGACGAGCAGTTCGAGATCGAGTACGGCTACAAGGGGCGCGAGGTGCAGTACAAGCACCGCTTCGATGGCCTCTACGACCACATTTGGCACACCTACGAGGAGACGAGTTCGTCGAAGAAGCGGCGGCGGGCCGAGTCGTTCATGCGCGAGATGGACTGCCCCGCGTGCGGCGGCGGGCGCCTCAAGGAGGAGAGCCTCCACTATCGCATCGGCGACCGGTCGATTGCCGACCTGGCGCAGATGGACCTCACCCAGCTCCGCGACTTCGTGGCGGACGTCCCGTTCGACACGGGGCGACAGACGCGCATCGGGGAGCCGATCGTGAAAGAGGTGCGCGAGCGGCTCGACTTCCTGATTGGGGTGGGCGTGGGCTACCTCACGCTCGACCGCTCGGCCCGCACCCTCAGCGGGGGCGAGAGCCAGCGGATCCGCCTCGCCACCCAGGTGGGCACGCAGCTGACCGGTGTCCTCTATGTCCTCGACGAGCCGACCATTGGCCTGCACCCGCGCGACAACGACCGCCTCATCGAGAGCCTCGAAAGCCTGCGCGACCTCGGCAACTCGGTCGTCGTGGTGGAGCACGACCGCGACATGATCGAGTCCGCCGACCACGTCGTCGACCTCGGCCCGGGGGCTGGCATCCACGGGGGGCACGTCATCACGACGGGCCCGCCGTCTGTGCTGACGGTCGATCCGGTGGAGCAGGCCAATGGAACGGTGGCCAACGGCACGGCCGAGCACGAGATCGAAGACAACGGCGTGGCGCGGCAGCAGGTGGCCGAGCGCGCCGCGGACTACGACAGCGACCACTACGACTTCGAGAGCTTCACCGCCGCCTACCTGCAGGGCGAGCGTGTCATCCCACTGCCCGACGAGCGCCGCGACGGCACCGGCGAGGCGATCACGCTGAAGGGGGCCACGGGCCACAACCTGAAGGGGGAGACCGTGGACGTCCCGCTGGGGAAGCTGATCTGCGTCACCGGGGTCAGCGGCTCCGGCAAGTCGACCCTCGTCAACCAGACGCTCTTCCCGATCCTGCACCGGCACCACCACAACGCCAAGACGGTGCCGCTGCCCTACGACCGCGTCGAGGGCATCGACCACGTCGACAAGGTCATCGAGATCGACCAGCAGCCCATCGGCCGCACGCCGCGCTCCAATGCGGCCACCTACACAAAGCTGATGGACTACCTGCGCGACCTCTTTGCCCAGCTGCCGGAGGCCGAGATCCGCGGCTACACCAAGAGCCGCTTCAGCTTCAACACGGACCCGGGCCGCTGCGACAAGTGCGGGGGCACCGGCAAGGTCACGCTGGAGATGAACTTCCTTCCGGACGTGGACGTCACCTGCGACGCGTGCGACGGCCGGCGCTACGGGCCCGAGACGCTGGAGGTGGAATACAAGGGCAAGAACATCGCCGAGGTGCTGGACATGACCGTGGCGGAGGCGGTCGACTTCTTCGAAAATCAGCCGCGCCTCGTCCGCACGCTCAAGACGCTCGACGCGGTGGGCCTCGGGTACCTCACCCTTGGCCAGTCGTCCACCACGCTCAGTGGCGGGGAGGCGCAGCGCGTGAAGCTCTCGAAGGAGCTCTCCCGCCCCGGCACCGGCGACACGCTCTATATTCTCGACGAGCCGACCACCGGCATGCACTTCGAGGACGTGCGCCACCTCCTCAACGTCCTGCACGGGCTCGTCGACGAGGGCAACACCGTGATGGTCATCGAGCACAACATGGACGTCATCAAGCAGGCCGACCACGTGATCGACCTCGGCCCGGAGGGGGGGCGCGAGGGCGGCGAGATCCTGTTCGAGGGCCGGCCCGACGCCCTGGCCGAGGCCGACACGCACACGTCGGCCTACCTGCGGGAGGAGTTGGAGCGGACCCGAACCGCGCAGACCGACGCAGAAAAGACGGCCCCCGTCGGCGAATCGGGCGACGGCATCTCGTCGGGACAGCCGGAGCCAGCAGCAGAGTGACGACGTTGGAGCGCCGGTCTCGCCTGCACAGGAGATTCTGAAATGTGGTGATCATGTTAAAAGAGCGGCCGGAAGCGGTTCCGGCCCCATTGGGAGCGCTTCTATGCGACTAGACTTTTTGTGGTTTTCAGGGAGCTTTGCTAGAGTAAGTGGCGTGATTGTCGCTCCCACCACGAAAAATAGTCGCTCTTGGAATGCGGATACGCACCTTTCTTCTTTCCGTCGCTGGTCTTTTGCTGGTTCCCATTGGGGTTGACGCCATGCCGGCGTCGGACCCCACGAATGTCGCCGAGGCGCTGCAGTCGGCGGAGCAGGCGCAGACGAACCTGGATTACGTCTGGACGATCCTCGCCGCGGCGCTGGTCTTCTTCATGCAGGCGGGCTTTGCGCTGCTGGAGTCCGGCTTCTCGCGGGCGAAAAACGCGGTGAACATCATCATGAAGAACGTGATGGACGCCTCGGCCGGGGCGTTGGTCTTCTTCGCGGTCGGCTTTGGGCTGATGTTCGGCACCTCCTGGGGCGGCCTCATTGGCACCGACGGCTTCTTCCTCACCGGCACGGGCGATCAGCCGCAGACTTGGGTCTACGCCTTTTACTTCTTCCAGGCGGTTTTTGCGGCCACGGCGGCCACCATTGTCTCCGGCGCGGTCGCCGAGCGCATCAAGTTTAGCGGCTACCTGATCTTTTCCGTCACCATCACGGGGCTCATCTATCCGGTGTTTGGAGCGTGGGCGTGGGGCGGCCTGTTCAACGGAAGCGGCTGGTTGGAGGCGCTCGGCTTCATCGACTTTGCCGGATCGACGGTCGTGCACAGCGTTGGTGGCTGGGCGGCGCTGGCCGGGGCGCTGGTCGTGGGGCCCCGCGTGGGCAAGTACGCGGACGACGGCACGCCCCGCAATATCCCGGGGCACAGTCTGCCCCTGGCGGCGCTCGGCGTATTCATCCTGTGGCTCGGGTGGTTCGGCTTCAACGCGGGCTCCACGACGGCCGGGTCCACCGCGATCGCCAAGATTGCCATGAACACGTTCGTCGCGGCGGGGGCTGGGGCGGTGGCGGCCATGGCCATCACCTGGATCGACGGTGGCACGCCGGACGCCACGATGACGCTGAACGGCGTGCTGGGCGGGCTGGTCGGCATCACCGCGGGGTGCGCAGCCCTCACGCCGCCCTACGCCATCCTCACGGGGGCCATCGCGGGTGTTGTGGTGGTCTATGGCACCCGCGCACTAGAATGGTACGTCGACGATCCGGTAGGAGCCATCGCCGTGCACGGGCTGGCCGGTGCCTGGGGGACCATCGCCGCGGGCTTGTTCAACTCCGCCGGCTTCAGCCTGTCGCAGGTGGGCGTGCAGTTCGTAGGGGTGGCGGCAGCGTTCCTGTGGACCTTCCCCATCAGCTACCTCATCTTCTCGATCATTGACGCCGCGATTGGCATTCGCCTCAACGGCAAGAAAGAGACGGTCGGGCTCGACCGCATGGAGCACGACGTCGAGGCGTATCCGGAGTTCACGATGGACGGGGACCGTCAGGCCCCGGCGCCCGAGACGGACGAGGTCGTCGCCCGGTAGCGGCGCGGCCCCTCCACAATTTCCTTCTGCCTGGGAGAGAGTGAACGGTGTTCTTCTCAAAGGGAGAGAAAAAACCATTTGAGGACGGGGATGCAAGTCCCCGACGACCGACAAACGCGACGGCCGCAGGGATGGGCCCGGTGGGAGCCTGGCCCCTGCGGCCGTTCGTGTGTGGGAGGCGCACAGGGCCGTCAGTACCCGTAGATCGAGAGGTCCTCGCGCCGCATGTGTGTGTTGAGGACGATCGCCAGCAGGGCCGTATTGGCGAGCATGGCCGAGCCGCCGTACGAAAGAAACGGAAGGGGGAGCCCGATCACGGGCAGCATGCCGGTGACCATGCCGATGTTGATGAAGATGTGGATCAGGTAGACGCCCACGGCCCCCGCGGCGACGATGCTGCCGAACGGGTGCTTGACGTCGGCCCCCAGCTTGATGAGCCGAAGGAGGAGGGCGGCCAATAGGCCCAGCACGAGGAGCGACCCCACGAGGCCGAACTCTTCGGCGACGACGCTGAAGATGAAGTCGGTCGTCTGCTCCGGCACGTAAGCGCCCTGCGTCTGGGGCCCCTGCATGAAGCCCGTCCCCCAGATTCCGCCGGAATGGAGGGCTGCCTTCGACTGCACCAGGTGGAAGCCCACGCCCTGCCGAAATTGCTCGGCCCCCGGGTTTGTGAATGAGAGCAGGCGGTCGACCTGGTAGGGCTGGAGGAGCTCGCGGAGCACGAATGAGACGACGGCCGTCACGCCGGCGGTAAAGGTGGCCGCCAGGGCGGCGACGGAGCGTCGGCCGGAGTACACCCAGAGCCCGCCGGTGAACAGGACGGCGAACCCGAGGGCGGCCGGAATGGACACCAGGGCGAGGTAGCCCGCGATGGCGGGCGAGACCATGAGCAGGAGGACCGAGAGGGACAGCCCGCTCCAGAAGAGCATGATGGGCACGAGGCCGAAGAAGACGAGGGCGGTGCCCAGGTCGTTCTGCAGGACGACGAGGATGGCCGGCGCGACGATCAGACCCGCGGCCTTTAGAGCAAAACTCAGGTCCTGCCCTGTTCGGGTGTGGCGCTCGGACAGGAGCTGCGCCACGGCGAGGACCGTCCCTACCTTGGCCAGCTCCGACACCTGCAGCCGCAGCGGGCCGAGGGCGAGCCATGCGCGGGTGCCATGCACCTCCACCCCCATCACGAGGGACAACACGAGGAGGACGAGCGTCGCGGCGTAGGCCGGGTAGGCCGCGTACCGCAGGAACCGGACGGGCAGCAGGAGGGTCCCCGCAATGCCCACGGCCGACACTCCGACCCAAAGAAACTGGCGGGCAAAGTTGCTTTGGACGCCCTGGCCGACGTACTCGGCCGCCGGGCCGTGCGTGGTGCTGTACAGGGCCACGAGGCTCACGGCCACGAGCCCCAGCCAGAGCAGCAGTGTCCAGGGATCTATCTTCCGGGTCGGGGTCTTCATGGGCGATCGGTTGGCGACAAGCCATCGGGGCGGGACGAGTCCGGCGGCGCCGGGGCGGCGGGTTGCGTGGTGGCCTGCACGGCGGGCGTCGTCTGCGGAGACGTGGAGGGCGCGGGCTCCTCCTCCGGGGCGCTGCGCTCCTCTTCCCGGAGACGCCGCTTCCAGTAGCGCCGCTCCCACGTGTCTGCAATTGAGCCCGTCAGGTACTTTTCGGCCATCAGGCTCGCGATGGGGGCCGCGGTGGTGGCCCCGTAGCCCGCATTCTCGACGACCACTGCGAGGGCGATTTCGGGGTCGTCGTACGGCGCGAACATGATAAACAGCGAGTGGTCCTCGCCGTGGGGGTTCTGGGCCGTGCCCGTCTTGCCGGCACTGGGAATGTCGGGAATCTGGACCCATTGGCCGGTGCCGTTGGTCATGACGCGGTGCATGCCCTCCTGCACGACGTCAAAGTGGGAGGGATCGACCGGGATCGGATTCGGGGGGGGCAGCTTGGGGCGTTGGACCGCATCGGTCTCGGGGTGGACCGCCTTGCGGATGAGGTGGGGCGTGGGAAGACGGCCGCCGTTGCCCAGAGCCGCCGCGTACCGGGCCATCTGGAGGGGGGTGACGGACATGTCGCCCTGTCCGATGCCGAGGTTGATGGTGTAGCCGTCCGTCCAGCGGCCGTACACGCGGTCGAAGTAGGACGAGTCCGGAATCAGGCCCGATCCCTGCCGAAATCCCTCGAGAGGCACCTCCTGGCCGAACCCGAATTCCAGGGCCCAGTCGTGCCAGGTGGCCAGGCTCATGTCCTCCATCACCTGGTAGAAAAAGGTGTTGCACGACACCTCCAGAGCCTTCGCCACCGTGATGCGCCCCTCGTCCTGCTCGTCGTGGTTTTTGAAGGCCCGGCGCCCGATCTGGTAGCTTGACGGGCAGTCCATGCGTTCCGAGGCGGTGAGCATCCCGGTCTCGAGGGCGACGAGGGACATGAACGGCTTCCAGGTAGAGCCCGGGGGGTAGCCGCTCTGGGTGGCGCGGTTGTAGAGCGGATCGCTCGGGTCCGAGCGGAGGCTGTCCCACGCCGACGTGGTGACCGGCCGGGCAAACAGAGACGGGTCGAAGTCCGGCGTGCTGACGAGGGAAAGGATGCCGCCGGTGTCGGGGTCGAGGGCGACGGCCGCGCCGCGCTTCCCCACGAAGAGCGATTCAGCGAGGGCCTGCACCTCGTGGTCGAGGGTCAGGTGAAGGTCGTGCCCGCCGACCGGCGGGGTGTCCATGGCGCCGTTCTGGTACTTTCGCACCTCCGTCCCGTGTATGTTGACGAGCACCATTTCGCGCCCCCGGTCCCCCCGAAGGATCGACTCGTAGGCGTTCTCCAAGCCCGTGCGGCCGATGCGGTCGCCGGCCCGGTAGCTCGCAGGCATGCGGGACAGGGCTTGCTCGTCAATTTCGTGGACGTAGCCGAGGGCATGTGCCGCTCGGGCGGCCGTGTGGTAGCGCCGCCGCAGTTCCACGTCGTACGACACGCCGGGAAGTTCGTAGAGGTGCTCCTGCACGCGGCTGAACGTATCAAATGGGATCTCCCGAAACGAAGGCGTCGGGCGGAAGGCGTTCCGCTCGCGTGCCTCCCGCAACCGGTGGCGCACCGTCGAGTCGGCCACGCCCAGCAGATTGGCCAGCAGCGGCGCCTTCGACGCGTCGAAGTACCGGGGCGTGATCAGGATCGTGTAGGTGGGCCGATTGTCGACCAGGAGCGTGCTGTCCCGGGCGTACATGGCCCCCCGCGCGGGCTCCACCGATTGCTCCCGCACGGCGCTTCCGGGCGGCGTGCCGTCCCCGGACGTGCCATTGAAGCCTTGGAGTTGCACCAGACGAAGTCCAAGGAGGAGGAAGAGGAAGACGACGACCCCGGCGTAGATTCGGACGCGGGTGCGATACTCATCCATGCGGGCGCGGTCGGGACGACAAGTGTGTGCGGGACAGTGACAATAGGGGCTTCAACTTGCCGTCTGAAATCGTTGGCCAAACGGCGGGGGGTGTAAGATGGGTCCTGAACCGTCGCAAGAGCAAACAGTCTTGTTCCATCCGCGGCGAACCCTCAATCCCGTCAAGAAGTTTTAGTTTTCGGAGAAGGCGGACTGTGTGTCTCCTGCTTTCTGGACACGCATCCCAACCGAAACCATGGGTATTGCCAACGGGATGTATGTCTAGGAAGCGCAAGTTCTGTTCCGAGCATGCTTCCATCTGGTGGAGCGTAACAGTTGAACCCTTTCCCACCCCAACCAATACACCTAGAGTCACACTCCGGGTGTAGGTTTCGTAAAGCCTCGTTGATGTCCTTGGCCGCCATGCAGCGATCTCCTGTACGTCTTGCTTTCGCCCTTTTTGCGCTTTCGGTCGCCTCGATGATTGGGGCCGTATGGCCGGCGTCGGCCCAGTACTTTGGGCAGAATAAGGTCCAGTACGAGCAGTTTGATTTCCAATCGTTCGAGACGGACCAGTTTGACATCTACTTCTATCCCGAGGAGAAGCAGGCCGTTGAGGATGCGGCCCGGATGGCGGAGCGGTGGTACGACCGCCACTCCCGCACCTTCCTCCGAGAGTTCCAGAAGAAGAAGCCGCTGATCTTCTACGCCAACAGCCCTGACTTTCAGCAGACCAACGCCGTGCGCGGGCAGTTGGGACAGGGCACCGGGGGCGTAACGGAGAGCATCAAGGAGCGCGTCATCATGCCGCTTGCGGGAAGCTACGGGGAGACCGACCACGTGCTCGGCCACGAGCTGGTCCACTCGTTTCAGTACGATATCGCCCTGCGCAAAGACAACGAAGGGTTCTCGCTGCGCAACATGCCGCTGTGGTTTATTGAAGGAATGGCCGAGTATCTGTCGGTTGGGCGTCAGGACTCACACACCGCCATGTGGATGCGGGATGCGGCCGTGCGCGAGGACCTGCCCACAATTCGGCAGCTCACGCGCGACCAGCAGTCCTACTTTCCCTACCGCTACGGCCAGGCATACATGGCCTACATCGGCGGCAAGTACGGCGACGCCACCGTCACGGACCTCTACAAAATGAGCGGGCGGGTGGGGCTCGACTCCGCCTTCGTCTACACCCTCGGCATCACGGCGGATTCGCTGTCGAAGGAGTGGAAGCAGTCCACCCGCGACGCCTTTCTGCCGAGCACCAAGGACCGGACGCCCGTGGACTCGGTGGGCACGGCGGTGATTGGGGATCCGGGGGCCGACAACCAGCTCAACATCTCCCCGGCCGTGAGCCCGGACGGGCGCTACGTGGCCTTCATTTCGCGCCGCAACCTCTTCAACACAAACCTCTTCGTCGCGGACGCGGAGACGGGGGAGATTGTGCAGGAGCTGGAGGGCACTCGGTCGAATCCGCACTTCGACGCGCTCCGGTTTATCAACTCGGCGGGGGCGTGGTCGCCCGACGGGCGGCGGTTCGCATTCATCACATTCGCGGACGGCCGCAACGAGATCAACACGTTTAACGTCCAGACGGGCGAGATCCGGACGCGCACGGCCGTGGAGGGCGTGGGGGCGATTCACAACCTGGCCTGGTCGCCGGACGGGCAGTCCATTGCGTTTTCGGGGCTGGAGGGCGGCCTGAGCGACCTGTACGTCTACGACCTGGAGGAGAAGAACGTGCGCCAGCTCACCAACGACCGGTACGCGGCCCTGCAACCGACGTGGTCGCCCGACGGGGAAACCCTCGCGTTTACGACGGACCGCGGGCCGGACGGGACGAACTTCGAGACACTGGAGTACGGCGAAGAGCGCATCGGCCTGATCGACGTCGAGTCCGGCGAGATTCGCACGATTCGGCCCTTCTCGACGGGCATGCAGCACAACCCGCAGTTCAGTCCGGACGGGCGCAGCATCTACTTCGTCGCCGACCAGGACGGCTTCAAGGACGTGTACCGCTACGACCTGGACGAGGAGGCCACCTATCGCGTGACGGAGCTTCAGACCGGCGTGAGCGGCATCACGGCCCTCTCCCCAGCCCTGTCGGTGGCCCGGCGGAGCGGACGGATGATGTTCTCGGTCTTCTCGAACGGGGGGTACTCCATCGTGGGGCTCTCGCCGGAGGAGACGAAGGGCGAGCGGATGACGCCGAAGGAAGACCCCAACACCGCCGCCCTACTCCCCCCGGCGCAGCCGAAGGGAGAAGGACTCGTGGGCAGCTACCTGGAGGATCCGACGACGGGGTTGAAGGACATGGATTCGACCAAAACGACGAAGGCCAGCAATCGGCTCTACCTCGACCGCATCGTGCCGCCCTCAGTGGGGGCCTCGGTGGGAGGGCCTGTGGGCACGCAGGTGGCAGGGGGCATCGGGTTCAAGTTCAGCGACATCCTCGGCCACCGGGACCTAAGCGTCTTCGTGCAGGCCAACGGGACGATCAAGGACATCGGAGGCGGGGTCTTCTACTCCAACCAGGAGAACCGATACAACTACGGCGTGGGCATCTCCCACCAGCCGTCGGCCTTCGGGCGTGTGGGGCGTACGAGGAACGGGCAGTTCGTGCAAGTTGTCAACCGGATCTTTCGCACCCAGGTGGGCGCACAGACGAGCTACCCATTCTCCCAGACGAACCGACTTGAACTTGGGCTCGGAGGAACGCGCTATGGATTCAGCCAGACCGTCCGTGCCTTCAATCGGTTTGGACAGTCTCAGGAGATCAACGCTGGCACGACCCGTGAGCCCATTTACTTTGCACGCACGAGCCTTGCGTACGTGGGCGACTACTCGAGTTCTGGGCTGACCTCCCCCCTGCAGGGCGGGCGCTACCGCTTCCAGGTCACGCCGCAGTTCGGCTCCCGGAACTTCGTGTCGGTCCTGGCCGACTACCGACGGTACCTCCGCCGCGAGCCCGTCACGCTCGCGATACGGGGACTCCACCGTGGGAACTACGGGGCGAACGAGTTTAGCGGAGAACTGACGGATAACTTCATCAGCGAGACGCTCGGTAGTCCCTACCAGGCGGGATTCGTGCGGGGGTACAGCGTCAACTCGATTCTCGAAGAACCGAAATGCCGGCGACGACGCGTCTGCAACACCGGCCGGCTGTATGGCACGCGCATGGCGCTCGGGAGCGTTGAGCTTCGCCTCCCGCTCCTCGGGCCGGAGGTGCTGAGTCTCGCGGCCTTCGAGTACCTGCCGACCGACCTGGTGGCCTTCGCCGACGCTGGCGTGACATGGACCAGCGAGGACCTGACGGAGCTCTCCTTCTCCTCCAGTACGATTGGGGCCGACGCGATCAGACCCGTGGGCACCAGCGGTACGGAGAGCACTGTGGCGGCACAGCCGGTGACGAGCGCCGGCATCTCGGCACGCGTGAACGTGCTGGGCGCAATCGTGATGGAGGCGTTCTACGCCCGCACGTTCCAACGCACCAAGAACTGGGACTTCGGGCTCATCCTGCGGCCCGGATGGTAGGAGGGCGAGCGGCTATGCGTCGAGATGTCCATCGATGACGGTGACGGCCCGTCCGCCAAGCGCGACCCGGTCCGCATCGGGCGTGTCGAGGTGCACGCGGACGGTGCCGCCCCGCGCCGACACCTGCCGGCCAGTGAGTGTAGTGCGTCCCATCTGGGCGGCCCAGTAGGGACCGAGGGCGCAGTGGGCGGAGCCGGTCACGGGATCTTCGGGAACCCCCACGCGCGGAGCGAAGAATCGGGACACAAAGTCGATGTCGTCGGCCTCGGCCGGGGCGGTCACGATTACTCCCCGCGCCTTATCGAGGGTGCCCAGGTGCGAGAGAATCGGCTGCAGGGCACGCACGGCGTTCGCGTCCTGCAGGCGAACGAGGTAGTCGCGCCCACTCCAGCCAACCGCCTCCGGCGTCGCCCCGTCGAGGGCACTGAGAAGCGGGGCGGGGGGATCGGTCGGGGCCACCGGATCGGCCGGGAAATCCATCCAGATCCACCCGTCGTCGCGCCGGGCCGTAAGGCGCCCACTTGCGGTCTCGAAGTGAAGGGGCGTCTGGACTGCTACATGGTCGTTCGCCCAGAGGGCGTGTGCGCTGGCGAGTGTCGCGTGGCCGCAGAGGGCTACCTCGTCGGTTGGGGTGAACCAGCGCAACCGGTAGGTTGCCTCCTCATCCCGAGGGCGCAGAAAGGCCGTCTCCGACAAGTTCATCTCGGCGGCCACCTGCTGCATCCAGTCGGAATCGCGGCGGTCCTGGAGCAGGCACACGGCGGCGGGGTTTCCGGCGAACGGGGTGGTGGCAAACGCGTCGACCTGATAGAGGGAGATGGGCATAAGACCGATGCGGGAGCTGATCGAAAGGTTGCAAGCTATGGAGAAACGAAGCGTCCCGGGTGCGGGTCCAATGGGAAGAGCAACCAGCCCGCCTTCCCCCTTTGCCCGACGATACTGAGTCCGCATGTACCATTTTCTTCGGCCGTTGCTGTTTCGGTTGGATCCCGAATGGGCGCACACGGCAACCTTGTGGGCGGCACAGGCAGCACAGCGCACGGTCCTGCCACTCGTAGCGTCGCAATATCAGTTTGAAGACGAGCGACTCAAGCAGCGCCTCTGGGGCAACACCTTTCCCAACCCGGTGGGACTGGCCGCGGGCGCCGACAAAAATGCCCAGGCGGTGCCGTTCTGGGAGGCCATTGGGTTCGGGTTTGTGGAGGTGGGGTCTGTGAGCGCCCAGCCGGCCCCGGGCAACCCGACGCCGCGTGCGTTCCGGCTGCCGAAGGACCAGGCCCTGATCAACCGCCTCGGCCTCAACAACGACGGGGCGGAAGCGGTCGCGGAACGGCTCGAGCACGGCCGGCCGGACCGGGCGCGCCCGCTGGGCATCAACCTGGCCAAAACCCATGACCCCGACATCATGGGGGACGCGGCCCTGGAGGACTTCCGGACCAGTTTTCGGCGGCTGGTGGGGCAGGCGAGCTATGTGACACTCAATGTCTCGTGCCCGAATACACCGGACGGTGGGACCTTCGAGGATCCGGCGGCCCTCGACGCCCTTCTTGACGTTATCATGGCGGAGCAGAAGGCGCCGGGGCTGGCGGTGCCTGTGGTGATCAAGCTGAGCCCGCCTCTCAGCGACCGTGTCCTGTTCGACACGCGGCTGGAAGACATTCTTGCGGTGGCGATGGACCACGACGTGGACGGCTTTATCGCGTCGAACACGGCCCCGGACCGCAAGGGCGTTCGGACGTCTGACGACCGGCTCGAGGAGATCGGGGCGGGCGGGCTTAGTGGGCCGCCCCTGGAGGCGCGGGCGACACGCCTCGTGCAGTACCTGTACCGGGGGACCGACGGCGAAATTCCCATCATCGGCGTTGGAGGGGTGCACGACGCAGAGTCGGCCTACGCAAAGATCCGGGCGGGGGCCTCACTGGTGCAAATCTACACGGCGCTCGTCTACGAGGGGCCCGGGCTGGTGCAGCGAATTAAGGAAGGCCTCGTGGCGCGGCTCCGCGACGACGGGTATGCGTCCCTCGAAAATGTCGTGGGGGTGGACGCGTGACCGAAGACAAGCCCCCGGAAACAGCCCTCAGGCTCGCAGGTAGGGGCTGCGTGCTCGCATTCTTCGCACTGGTCTTTTCCCGCTCATGCCCGCGCAGGTCGAGTTCGACACCATCCCCGAGATGTTTTTTCGCCTCTGCGAGCGGTACCGGGGGCGGGAACGGCCGGTCCTGCGGCACAAGGTCCGGGGCGAGGGGTGGCACGAGATTACCTGGGAGGGCTTCCAGAGTCGGGTGCAGGGCCTAGCGGGCCACCTGCACCAGCAGGGGGTGCGCAAGGGAGATCGGGTGGCCGTGCTCTCAGAAAATCGCCCGGAGTGGGCCGTCAGTGACCTGGGAATCCAGTCCGTTGGGGCGGCGAACGTCTCGATCTACACGTCCCTTCCCCCCTCAAAAGTGGCGTACATTCTCCGCGACGCGGGGGCCAAGGTGTGCATTGTGTCCGTCCCCGTCCAGCGCAAGAAGATCGAGGAGGTTGCGGACGCGTGCCCCGACCTCGAAGAGGTCATTGTGATGAGCGAGACGGCGGACGAGCCGCCCGTCCCCATGACGCACTGGGACGATGCCCTGGCGGCGGGCCGCGATTACTGGGCCGGGCACGAAGATGAGCTTACCGGCATCGCGGAGTCCATCACGCCGGAGGACACCAGTGCCCTCATTTACACGAGTGGCACCACCGGCCAGCCGAAGGGGGTTGTGCTGACGCACCGCAACTTCTGTTCGAACGTGAAGGGCGCCCTGCAGCGCATTCCCATCGGCGAAGACGATCATCACCTCTCGTTCCTGCCTCTCTCGCACGCCTTCGAGCGGACGGCGGGCCACATGGCCGTGCTCGCAGCCGGGGCCACCATCAGCTACGCGGAGAGCATCGAGGCGGTGAGCCAGAACCTCCAGGAGGTGCAGCCGACCCTCATGATCTCGGTGCCGCGCATGTTCGAGAAGGTGTACACGCGTGTGACGAGGCAGGCTGATGAGGGCGGCGCCCTTAAGCAAAAGCTCTTCGACTGGGCCGTGGGGGTGGGGGAACGGCACGCCGAGGCCCAACAGGAAAATGGCACGGGGCCGGGTCTGCTTCTTCGCGGACAGCGGGCCGTGGCCCGCCGGCTCGTCTTTTCCAAGCTGCACGAGAAGCTCGGCGGGAACCTCCGGTTCGCCGCCTCCGGAGGGGCGGCGCTGCCCGAGGAGATTGGCACCTTCTTCCAGGCCGCGGGCGTGACCATCATTGAGGGCTACGGCCTTACGGAGACGGCCCCCGTCCTCACGATCAATCCCCTGGACGCCCCCCGCTACGGCACCGTGGGTCACGTCATGCCTGGGGTGACAGTTGCCATTCAGCCGTTGGAAGAGAGCGAGCCGGTCGGGGCGGTGAGTGGCAGCGACTACCCCACGTCCCTCTCCACGTCCGAAGGGGAGATTCTGGTGAAGGGCCCCAACGTGATGAGGGAATACTGGAACCAGCCCGAAGAGACGCGGGCGGCCTTCGACCCGAACGGCTGGTACCACACCGGCGACGTGGGGCGCTTCGAGGAGGGCTATCTCAAGATCACGGACCGGATCAAGCACATGATTGTCACGGAGGGCGGAAAGAACGTCTACCCCGGCCCGATCGAGGAGACGTTCAAGACCAAGGGCTGGATCAACCAGATCGTCGTGGTTGGGGAGGGGCGCCCGTTTCTCGCGGCCCTGGTGGTGCCCGACTTCGACGCCCTCCGGATGCGGGCACGGGACGAGGGGATTGACGAGTCCACCTGCGGCGACGCGGAGCTGCTGCGTCACGACGCGGCGCAGGCCCTGTTCCAGGACATCTTCACGGCCTACAACCAGGACGCGGCGGCCCACGAGAAAATCCGCAACTTCCGCCTCCTGGGCGAGCCGTTCACCGTTGAGGAGGGGACGCTCACCCCTACGCTCAAGCTCCGTCGCAGCGTCATCCGGGAGCGCCACGCGGATCTCATCGACGAGATGTACGAGGAGTTCGGGCGGTGACGGAGTGCGTGTCGAACCCTGACGGGCGGCCGCCGGGATGCCCTCCGCAGTCGCTCCCCCGCGTCCGCTTCTGGGCCCATGGACCGGGAGGCCCTGTGTGGATAACCGTTGAACTCCCCTTCAGGCGGCCGTCCGCCCCGATGGCTGGGGCGGTCGTTCCGGATCTCGACTCCGCATCGGCCCTATAAGACACTTGAACATTTTTCTCGGGGCATGGCGCAGTCCGGTAGCGCGCGTCGTTCGGGACGACGAGGTCGCCGGTTCAAATCCGGCTGCCCCGACCCTCCGAAAGCGGCCTTCACGGTTGGTGGAGGCCGCTTTTGCTTTGCTGAGCCCTTCGCGTCGATCCCTGAAGGGCTTTCCGGGGGCTTCAAGAATAATCCCACCCGCACGACCGTTTACAACGCGTAGCTTGGTTAGGGACAGGGCCAAGAAAACCTCCCGGCCCACGAAACACTCTGATCGATCTTCGTATTCTCGGACGTATATTCGCGGGCTTCGCTAGTCGGGGGTGTCCCCGGTTCAACCTCTTTCCTCCACGTTTTTCCACCACGATCCACTCTTATGCTACAACGTTTGTTCAAGTCGTCCTGCCTCGGCCTGATCGCCCTTGCCTTCGCCTTCACCGCCCCCGCGTTCGGCCAGATGCCCCAGCAGCCGGACACGACCACCCTCTCGGCCTCCGATGTAAGCCAGGAGCAAGTTGACAAGGCGGCCCGCATCGCCGCGGCCGTGCAGTCTTCCATGCGCGCGCAGCAGATGAAGATGCGCAAGCAGATGAAGGAGAAGTACGGCAACCCGCAAGAGATGGACTCCACCCAGAAAGCCAACGCGCGGCGGGAGATGAAGCGCCAGCAGATGCGGATGCGCAAGCAGCAAATGCAGATGATGCAGCAGGAGTCGCAGAAGGAGAACATGGACCCTCAGATGTTCCGGCGCATCATGCGGTCGGCGCAGCAGGACTCCACGCTGAAGAAGCAGATTCAGCAGGCCATGAAGGCGCAAATGAAGCAGCAGCAGTCACAGATGCAGCAAAACCCGAACTCGCAGAACTAGTCGCGATGTTCGTGGGGCCTCGCCGACAAGGGCGAGCGTTCTTGTACATTGTGTCCGATTGGAAAGCGGCCCTTGCCCTGCGGCAACGGCCGCTTTCTTGTTGGGACCTATCCGGGCCCATCGAAGCGGGGATCGGGACCTGACCGGGTGCTGTCCGTAATTAGGACCCGCCCCTATTCTGGGGAGGCAAAGAACCGAACTGTCGCCCGTATTTCTCCTTCACGCTCCCGTGCCGTGCAGTATTTGAGTACCCGCACACCCGAGTATCGCGTTTCCCTCTCCACGGCGCTGCAAGACGGCCTGGCGCCGAACGGAGGACTGTACGTCCCTGAACGGTTTCCAGACCTCGGCCCTGGGGCGTTCGAGGGCTGCGCCACGATCGAAGACGTGGCGGAGCGGCTTTTGCGCCCGTTTGCAGAGGGAGACGACCTGGCGGATGTGCTACCGGGGATCTGTGAGGCGATGTTCGGTTTCCCGGTGCCGCTGCGTGAGATCGGCCGGGGGACGAGCGTCCTCGAACTCTTCCACGGCCCCACGGCGGCGTTTAAGGACGTGGGGGCGCGCTTCCTCGCCGACAGCCTTGCTCGTCTCAATAAAGGAGCCGAGCAGCCGCTCACCATCCTCGTGGCCACCTCGGGCGATACTGGGGCGGCCGTGGCGGCGGCCTTCTGGAAGAAGCCCAACGTCGAGGTCGTCGTCCTCTACCCGAAGGGCAAGGTGTCCGCCCGGCAGGAGAAGCAGCTCACCGGGTGGAGCGACAACGTGCAGACCGTGGCCGTCCGCGGCGTGTTTGACGACTGCCAGACGCTCGTGAAGGAGGCCTTTCAGGAGGAGGCATGGCAGGAGCGCCTGCGCCTCTCCTCTGCCAACAGCATTAACATCGGGCGCCTGCTGCCGCAAATGACATACTACGCCTACGCCAGCCTCCGGCACTGGCGCGCCCACGGCACCCGTCCGAACGTGATCGTGCCGTCCGGCAACCTGGGCAACGGGCTCGCCTGCCTCTACGCCCGCGAGTGCGGACTGCCGATCGGGGAGGTTATCTTTGCGACGAACGAAAACCGCCCCGTCACGCACTACCTGAAGACCGGTGAGTACGAGGCGTTTGAGACGAAAGAAACCCTCGCGACGGCGATGGACGTGGGCAACCCCAGCAACATGGAACGCCTGCGTTACCACTATTCCGGCAGCGGTCGGGGCGAGGCGCTGCGCGACGCCATCGGCGCCGAGCGCGTACCCGACGAGCAGATCGAACGGCACATTCGCCAAGGGCCCGAGGCCTGGGACACGGTGTGGGACCCCCACACGGCCACTGCGGTTGAGGCCCGCGAGCACCTTGACCCCGACGACGAGCGCGAGTGGATCCTGGTGGCCACCGCGCATCCGGCCAAGTTTCCAGAGGTGGTGGAGCCGCTCGTGGGGCATGAGGTTGACGTGCCCGAGCCACTGGCCGAGGTGATGGCACGGTCGCATCCTGTCCCCGAGGTGGACCCGACGCTCTCGGCGGTGGCGGACGTGGTGTTCGAGAACCGCAGGCCCGACGCGACGGAGCACGCGTAGAGAGATTCTCACCCGTTGGTTCCTCCCCCGGTCGTGCGCTCGATGCACCGTCTTCGCTGCATCTCTGAAGGGAAAAACATGAACGGCAGACAGGCAGGTCTGCGGTACATCGTGGGGGGCGTGCTGCTGGGGGTGGCCCTGCTGCTCGGCGGCGGGTGTGGGGGAGAACCTCAGAGCGGCCGAGAGGCCTCCGAGACGACGCGGAGGACAAAAAACGGATCGCCAGCGCGGAGGCAGGCCGTGCAGTGCAGGCGTCCAGAGGGAGACATTGTGACGTTTCGAGCGCTCGTCCGTCCCGACTCGCTCGTGCTGCGGGTGCCCGCATCGTTTGGGGGCGGCACGCGCCACCTTGCGTCGGCACGGGCCGCCAGCGGGGCCAAGTACGAAGGCGACGCCGCGATGGTCTGGAGCAAGGGGAGCAGCGCCACCGTCAACATCGATGGCCGGCGCCTCGAGACGTGCACCATTGCGCCCCAAGTGGAGCGACAAGACGAGCATCCCCCCGGCCTGCAGTTTCGGGCGATAGGGCAAGAACCCGGATGGATCGTGGAGGTGACCGACGATAGCCTCCGGTTTGCCTGGGCCTACGGGCAGCGTGAGGTCACCACCTCGCAGTTCAGCATGGACGCGGACGACGAGCGCATTCTCTACGAGGCCGATACGGATCGTGACGCCCTGCGTGTCGTGGCCCGACCCCACTACTGCACGGATCCGATGAACGGGGGGCTGTTTAGCCACACGGTGACGGTTACGCTCGCCGGCGATTCCCATACCGGGTGTGGGCACCCGGTGCGGTAGTTTGACACTGGCGCCTATCGCCCGCAGACCCGTTCCAGTGAGGCGGAGGCCCTCAGTGCCCTTCTGCGGGAGGACGGCGCGGGCGCTCGTCGGGGCGAAGCTCTTCGATGCTCTGCCGCATGATTCGTATATTGATGCCGTCGCCATATTGCCTCGGTGGATCCCCTTGGCACCATGCCCTCGTCTTTTTCGATCGCCGGTCGCCTTGTCGACTTGCACGCCCGCGAGATTCGGCCGGCCACCGTGCACGTCCGGGGCGGCGTGATTGAGCGCATCGAGCCGACCGAGACGGTGCCGGAGCGATATCTGCTGCCGGGGTTCGTCGACGCGCACGTTCACGTCGAGAGCGCGATGCTGCCGCCGTCGGAATTTGCACGGGCGGCGGTAAGGCACGGGACCGTGGGCACGGTGAGCGACCCGCACGAGATTGCCAACGTGCTTGGCGTGGAGGGGGTTGAGTACATGATTGCGGACGGTCGCCCGGTGCCGTTCCACTTTGCGTTTGGCGCCCCGTCGTGCGTGCCGGCCACCCCCTTCGAGACGAGCGGGGCGGAGCTCGGGCCGGACGCGGTGTCGGAGCTGCTGGACCGCGACGACGTGCCCTACCTCAGTGAGATGATGGACTACCCCGGCGCCATCGATGGGGCCCCGGACGTGCTGGCGAAGATTCGGGCCGCCCAGGTGCGCGACAAGCCGGTGGACGGCCATGCGCCCGGTGTACGGGGGGACGACGTGGCCCGATACGCGGCTGCGGGCATCGGGACGGACCACGAGAGCGTCTCGATTGAGGAGGCCCGCGAGAAGTTGGAGGCGGGCATGAAAATCGCGATCCGGGAGGGCTCGGCCGCTAAGAACTTCGACGAACTAATTCCGCTGATGGACGAGGCGCCGGACCGCCTCATGTTTTGCAGTGATGACCGCCACCCGGATGCCCTCGCGGAGGGCCACATCGACGCCCTTGTCCGCCGCGCCCTCAACCGCGGATACGACCGGTTTGATACGCTCCGTACCGCCTGCGTGCATCCGGTTGAGCACTACGGGCTGGACGTGGGGCTGCTGCGCGAAGGAGATCCGGCGGACTTCATTGTGGTGGACGACCTGGACGCGCTACATGTGCAACGGACGTACGTTGAGGGGACGCTCGTCGCCGAGGAGGGAGAGACGCACATCGAGCGCGTTGCGTCCGATGTCGCCAATCGATTCGAGGCGGGGCCGGTCGCACCGGCGGATTTTCGGGTGCCAGCGGGTGGCGATCAGGTCCGTGCGATCACCGCCGTCGACAACCAGTTGGTAACCGGGGAGGAAGTCGTGGCGACGCCGATCGAGGACGGATGCGCCGTGGCGGACCCGGACCGGGACGTGCTCAAGCTTGCCGTGGTGAATCGGTACACGGAAGAGAGCGCACCGGCCGTCGCCTTCGTCTGGGGCTTTGGGCTCGACAGGGGCGCCCTTGCCTCCAGCGTGGCCCACGACTCCCACAACGTGGTGGCCGTGGGGGCCAGTGACGATGCCCTGGCCCAGGCCGTGAACGCGGTCGTGCGGGTGGAGGGCGGGATCAGCGCGGCGGCGGACGACACACAGGTCCTGCCGCTTCCCATCGCTGGGCTCATGAGCGATGAGCCGTACGACGTGGTGGCCCGGCGCTATACGCGTCTCAACAACCACGTCCGAGCGGAGCTGGGCAGCTCGATGGACGCGCCGTTCATGACGCTTTCATTCCTGGCGCTGCTCGTCATTCCGCGGCTTAAGCTCAGTGACCAGGGCCTCTTCGACGGAGCGGCGTTCGAGTTCGTAGACCGGTTCGTCGATTGACTGAACGTAGGGGGGAGCGCATGCTGCTTCTTGCAATCAACCATTTCCTATGTCCAACGCTGACGCCATTGTTGTAGGCTCGGGCCCGAACGGGCTCGGTGCCGCCGTCGTGCTCGCCCGGGCCGGGTGGGACGTGCACGTAATCGAACAGGCCGATGCCGTCGGCGGCGCGGCGCGATCGGAAGAAGTG
This sequence comes from Salinibacter grassmerensis, assembly GCF_947077765.1. NCBI lineage: Bacteria > Pseudomonadati > Rhodothermota > Rhodothermia > Rhodothermales > Salinibacteraceae > Salinibacter > Salinibacter grassmerensis. The sequence continues at coordinate 275,570 of NZ_CAMTTF010000002.1, forward strand.
ACGCGTCCGGGCTTCGTCCACGATCTCGGCTCCGCCATCCATCCGCTCGCCGCGGCGTCGCCCCTGTTTCGGCGGCTCCCCCTCGACGAGTATGGCCTATCGTGGGTGCAGCCGGACCTGCCGCTCGCCCATCCGCTGGACGGGGGGCGGGCCGTGGCGATGCACCAGTCCCTGGAGAAGACGGCCCTCGGGCTCGGAAGCGACGCGGGGCGCTACCGATGGCTAAACGGACCGATTGCGGATCGGTGGCGGGACGTCCTCGACGAAGTGCTCCAGCCGGTGCTTCACCTGCCGCGCGCCCCGCTGCTCCTGGCGCAATTCGGCCTGCGGGCGATCTGGCCCGCGCAGCTTCTGGGGAAGGGCCTTTTCCGGACGGAGGAGGCGCGGGCTCTGCTCGCGGGACTGGCCGCCCACTCCAACCTGCCGCTGTCGGCGCTCGGGTCGACGGCCTTCGGCCTCGTCCTCGGAATGGCCGGGCACGCGGTGGGGTGGCCGTTTCCGAAGGGGGGCGCGGGGGCCGTCACACAGGCGCTGGCGGACTACCTCCGCGACCTGGGCGGCACCATCGAGACGGGCCGCCGCGTGCACTCCGTCGACGATCTGCCCACATCCCGGACGGTAGTGCTCAACCTGACGCCCCGGCAGGTGCTGCGCGTCGCCCGGCCGCGGCTGCCCGCCCGCTACGAAGCGCAGTTGACACAGTACCGCTACGGCGCGGCAGCCTTTAAGGTCGACTACGCCCTCAGCGATCCGATTCCGTGGGCTGCGGAGGCCTGTGGACGAGCCGGAACCGTGCACGTAGGCGGCACGCTGAATGAAATTGCCGCGTCGGAGCGGGCCGTGGCACAGGGGCGTGTGCCCGAGCGCCCGTACGTGCTCCTTGCCCAGCACAGTCGCTTCGACGAGACCCGTGCCCCTGGCGACCAGCACACCGCGTGGGCCTACTGCCACGTCCCCAACGGGGCGAGCGGAGACGCGACGGCCCAGATTGAACGGCAGATCGAGCGGTTTGCGCCCGGCTTCCGGGACACCATTCTGGAGCGGCACGTCATGGGCCCGCAGGCGCTGGAGGCCTGGAATCCGAACCTCGTGGGCGGGGACATCAACGGGGGCGCCCTGGATCTGGGGCAACTGATCGCACGGCCGGCCCTTCGGTGGAGTCCCTACCGCATTCCGGGCCGGACGGCCCGCGGGGCGCAGCTGTACATGGCCTCCGCGTCGACGCCGCCCGGCGGGGGGGTGCACGGCATGGCGGGCCGGCACGCCGCCCACACCGTGCTCGCGGACGCGAGTCAGGGCGTGTAACTCGTCGGTGGGGGCCGCCGAGCGCCCCCGCTTCTGGCAACTACGCTGCCTGCAGTTGAGGGCCGGCCTTCGCAATCTCCGGGGCGGCGTCGTCCTCGTATTTCTCAAAGTGGTCGTGGAAAAGGCCCACGAGGTGCTCGGCCTTCTCGTCGTAGGCCTGCGGGTCGTCCCACGTCTCACGCGGCATCAGAATATCGTTGGGAACGTCGGGGCACTCGGTCGGCACGTCGAGGCCAAAGACCGGCTCCGTTTCCTTCGGGGCGTCGCGCAGCGAGCCGTCGTGGATGGCGTCGATCATAGCGCGGGTGTGCTTGAGCGGCACGCGGTGGCCCACGCCGTACGGTCCGCCGGTGATGCCCGTGTTCACGAGCCAGGCCTCGGCGTCGTGCGTGCGGATTTTTTTGGCCAGCATTTCGGCGTACTTGTCCGGCGGCCACACGAGGAACGCGGCGCCAAAGCAGGCGCTGAACGTGGCCTGCGGCTCGTCGACGCCCATCTCCGTGCCGGCCACCTTCGCCGTGTACCCGCTTATGAAGTGGTACATGGCCTGCTCGGGCGTGAGCTTGCTTACCGGCGGCATCACCCCGAACGCGTCGTACGTGAGGAAGATGATGTTGTCTGGGTGCCCCCCCATCCCCGGAATCTTGGCCCGGTCGATGTAGTCGAGCGGATAGGAGGCGCGGGTGTTTTGGGTGACGGAGGTATCGTCGTAGTCGATCTCCCGGGTGTCCTCGTCGTAGACCATGTTTTCGAGCACGGTGCCGTAGCGAATAGCATTGTAAATTTCCGGCTCGTCCTCTTCGGACAGCCCCACCGCCTTGGCGTAGCAGCCCCCTTCGATGTTGAAGACGCCGTCGTCGCTCCAGCAGTGCTCGTCGTCCCCGATGAGCTTACGGTTCGGGTCGGCGGACAGGGTCGTCTTGCCGGTGCCGCTGAGGCCGAAGAAGAGCGAGACGTCCCCCTCGTCGCCCTCGTTCGCCGAGCAGTGCATCGAGAGCACATCCTTCTTCGGCATCAGGTAGTGCATCACCGTGAAGACGCCCTTCTTCATCTCCCCGGCGTACTCGGTGCCGAGGATGACCATCTCCTGGTTCTCAAACGACAGATCCACGCTCGTCTTCGAGCTCATGTGTTTGGTCTGCCGGTTGGCCGGAAATTCGCCCGCGTTGTAGATCACGAAGTCCGGCTCCCCAAAGGCCTCCAACTCCTCCTGGGAGGGCCGGATCAGCATGTTGTGCATGAAAAGGGCGTGATACGGGCGGGAGCAAATGATGCGCACCTTGAGGCGGTGCGTCGGGTCCCAGCCGGCGAACCCGTCCATTACGTAGATGCGCTGACGGGTATTCAGGTAGTCCTGCGCCCGCTCCTTGTTGATGTCAAAGGTATGGTCGTCGATCTCCATGTTGATCGGCCCCCACCAGATGTCGTCCTCGCTGTCGGGGTGCCGCACGATGCGCTTGTCGGCGGGACTGCGGCCGGTCTTGTCGCCCGAGCGGATGGTGAGGGCGCCGCTGTGGGCGATGGCGGCCGTGGGGTCGTAGTGGATGGCCTCCTCATAGAGGCGCGCGGGATCCGCGTTGCGGAGAATGGTGTCGGGACTGATGCCGTACCGGGACAGGTCGATATCGGACATGACGGTCGGGGAAACGTATGCAAGATGAGATGGGCGGAACGATTGTCAACCTACAAAAAGACACGCCCGAATGTGTAGTCGGCCAGGCGGATCGATGTGGGGCGCCGTCCTGTATCCAGTGTCGGGCGTAGCCCCGCAGCAAGCCCACGCGCCCGCTGGTCGGGGCTGCGCCCTGCCCGGTCGTCGCGACGTGTTCTCTTCATTTTTTGGAGGATCCCTGTATGCTTTCCCACGAACGTCGGCTCTGGGCCGACGGCTACGAACGTGTGGCCGGGCTCGACGAGGCCGGGCGAGGGTGCCTGGCCGGTCCGGTCGTCGCCGCCGCCGTCATCATGCCGCCACGGGTCGAGATCACGACCATCCAGGACAGCAAAGCGCTCTCTGAAGGGCAGCGCCTCGACGCCCGGGCCACGATCGAAGAAGAGGCCGTGGCCGCGGCCATTGCCCGCTGCTCCCCGACGGAGATTGACGACCGCAACATCCTGCAGGCCGCCCTCGAAGCCATGCGCCGGGCCGCGTCCGATTGCCGACCCCCTCCGGACTTCGTGCTCGTGGACGGCAACCAGTGGGACCGGAACCTCGTCGACGCGCCGTGGCCCCACGAGACGGTTGTGAAGGGGGACGCGAAGAGCCAATCCATCGCCGCCGCGTCCATTCTTGCGAAGACCGAGCGGGACGCCCTCATGCGCGACCTGCACGAAGAACATCCCGAGTACGACTGGGCGTCGAACGTCGGCTACCCCACCCAACAGCATTACGATGCGCTCCGAGAGCACGGCGCGACGTCCCACCACCGACAGTCGTTCACGCTTTTCCGGGACTAAGGCGCTCGGGAGGACATGGCGAGCGCCGCCCCGGTCTCGTTACGTCTGAAAGAAGGGCCGGCGCACCTGCCACACCGCGAGCCCTGTCATCAGCACCGCGAAGGCGCCGGTCACGGCCAGGCACACGCCCGGCCCCGCGAGCGCGGCAGGCGTGCCAGAAAACCCGTGGAAGCCGTGTCGCAGGCCGCTGACGGCGTAGGAGACCGGGTTGCCCCACATCACGACCTGGAGCACCGGGGCCGCCCCGTCCACCGGAAACATGGCTCCCGAGAGAAACCAGAGCGGGAGCAGGAACAGGTTCATGACCGCGTGGAAGCCGCGCGTGGTCTCCATGCGCCACGCGATGGCGAAGCCGAGGGCGGTGAAGGCCAGGCCCGTGAGGAGGCACACGGCCACGATCATGCTCACCCCTGCCACGCCGGGAGCAAGATCGATGAGCGGCAGGGCGCCTAGAAACAGCAGGGCCTGTACCGTGGCCAGCAGGGTGCCGCCCAGGGTGGTGCCGAAGACGAGGGCGGTGCGCGGCGTGGGGGCGACCAGGACGGCCTGAAGAAAGCCCGACGTGCGCTCCTCGACGATGGAGATGGTGGAGAAGATGGCGGTGAAGAGAAGCACCAGGGCGAGAATCCCTGGAAGGAGAAATGCCCCGTAACTTCCCCCCACGCTGCCCTGCGGGGGCTGAAAGGTGTTCTGAAACCCCAGCCCGAGCAGCAGCCAGAGGGCCAGCGGCTGTGCAAGGGCGCCCAGCACGCGGCTCCGGTCGCGGACAAACTTCAATACTTCGCGGGCCGTGAGGGCCCCGATGGTGCGCAGTGCACTCATTCTGCGAGAGGGGAAAGACTAAAAGGCAGAAGACAGTGGAAGACGCCTAATCGCCCGACCCGTCCCCGCGGGCAAGAACGCGCTCAGGGGACTTCGTGGGGGAGACGCCAGCGTGGACCATGAATACGTCCTCCAGGGTAGGTGTCCGGATCGTAGCGCTCTGGATGTGGTCGCTCAGGGCTTCGTAGAGCGACGACAGGAACGCGGGTGGATCGGACGGGGCCACCTGCACGGTCGCGCCCACGATTCGGGTCGGCACGCCGAACTGCGCTTCGATTCGGTCGCGCAGGGCAGTGGGGGCGTCGGCCTCCAGCCAGATGGTTTCGTCGCCCAGGTCGGCCTTAAGGGTGTTCGGCCTGCCGTCGGCCACGAGGGTGCCGTCCGAGAGAATGCCGACTCGGTCACAGCGCTCCGCCTCGTCCATGAGGTGGGTTGCCAGCAGTAGGGTGGTCCCCTCGTCCGACCGTAGTTGCTGCACGGCCGACCAGAAGGTGCGTCGGGCGGCAGGGTCGAGGCCCGAGGTCGGTTCGTCGAGCAGCAGCAGGTCCGGGCGGTGCAGCAGGCCGCGGGCGAGGTCTACGCGGCGCCGGAGCCCGCCCGACAGGTCGCCAACCGGGTCGGTGGCCCGGTCGGCCACGCCGAGGCGCCGCAGCAGCTCTTCGGTGCGCTCGCGGCGCTCCGCGCCGTGCAGGCCATAAAGGGCGCCTTGAAACCGCAGGTTCTCGCGGACGGTCAACGCCTCGTCGAGGGCCTCGTCCTGGAACACCGTCCCGATTCGTCGCCGCACGGCACCGGACTCCCGGGCCGTGTCGAGCCCGAAGACGTGCGCCTGGCCCTCCGAGGGCGGCATTAGCGTGGAGAGGATCCGAAAAAGTGTTGTTTTGCCGCTGCCGTTGGGACCAAGCAGGCCGTAGAGCGTGCCCGGGTCTACCTGGAGGGTGACGTCCCGCAGGGCTTGGTGTGACCCGTAGCTGTGGTTCACCTTCTGAATGTCGACGGCAGGGGCGGGCATGAATGCGTTGTAGGTGGGCGGTCAAGCAGGGAGGCGTTGGGGGACACGGCGGCACGCCGTCCGTCGGGACTCAGAGGAACCAGTCCACGAGCAGGAGGGCCACGAGGGCCGGAATGTAAAACACCGACGCTTTCAGGACGCGCCTGGCCTTTTGGCCCGTCCGCTCCCCGTGGAAGACAATCGTCGTCCACAGGAACCACAGGCCAAGCGGCACCACGCCGACGCCGTAAATCCACCCGGCGGTCTCTGTGAGGACGGGCAGGACGCTCAGGGGCACGAGCAGCGCAGCGAAGCCGATCATCTGGGCCGCGGTGGAGTTGCCGTCCGGTTCCACGACCGGCAGCATGGCGTAGTCACCCCGCGCATAGTCCTTCCGGTACATCCAGGCCAGGGACAAAAAGTGGGGCATCTGCCACGTCGCGAGGATGCCGAAGGTGGCCCATCCACCCGCCTCGAGGTGCCCAGTCGCGGCCGTGTAGCCGCCCAGGGCCGGAAGCGCCCCCGGCACCGTCCCGACCAGTGTGTTCCACTTCGTCGTCCGCTTGAGTGGCGTGTAGACAAACAGGTACAGCACGGCCGTGAGCGCCGCCAGGACGGCGGTGAGGACGTTGACGAGCGGACACAAGAGGCCAACGGCGAGACAGATCAAGAGGATGCCCACGCGCCGGGCCATGTCGGGGTCGGCGCGCCCAGCGGGGAGGGGGCGCTGCGCCGTCCGCTTCATCTGCGCGTCGTACTGCCGCTCCAAAACGTGGTTGAGTGTGCCGACGCCCCCGGCGCAGAGGGCCGTGCCGAGCATGGTCCAGAGCAGCGTGCCGCCATCCAGCCCGCCTGGGGACCCGATCAAAAAACCCGCAAACGCCGACAGGGTGACCACCGACGAAATTTCGGGCTTCGCCAGTATGAGGTAGTCCCAGAGCACGTCCCCGAGGGAGCGCCCGGAGGCCTGTGCGTCGGCCGTGGAGGGGGCAGCCGTGACGGCTACGGGGGAGTCTGACGACCCGTCGGGTGGGGACTCCATGAACGAGAGTGATCAGGCAGGAAGAGCGGCGAAGGGAGCGGGCGGTGCGGGAGCTACGGCTCGGCCCTCGCGAGGGGCCGCTCGGAGGCATGTCGCGCCGCGCCATTGGTGGGCTCAGGACGCGTCGTGTGTTGGGGGCGACGCGACGCCAGCAGGCTCATCACAACCGATGACCCGAGCAGCACGGCGCCGACCACGAGGTGGGCCACCGTGAGCACCACGTACGCGACCACGCCGGCCTGACCGGCTGGCTCGTACAGGGTGAGGAGCAGGGACGCGAGGCCAAGGGCAAACTGAAGCCCCATGGTTCCGAACAGGACCCAGGCCGTGCGGCGCACCGCCGGGACCGAGTCAAAGTGCTTCTCCGCGACCACGAAGGCCCCGATGATGACCCCGACGACCGCAAAAGACCCGGTCACGTGCAGTGTCGTGTAGCCCCCCGACATCCCCGCACCGGGATGCCGCAGCAGGGCCCCCAGCACAATCTGTAGGTAGACGAACACGGCGGCGGTGTACGACCACCGGCGCAGATGACGGGCGGTATCGGTCCGGGGCAGCACGCCGTCCCGGCGGCGCCACGTGTCGGTGACGAACAGCGTCATGGCCACGAGGGTCGCGAAGAAGAGCTGGGCGACACAGGCGTGTACCATCGCGAGATCCAGCGAGACCCAGAGGACTCGCAGGCCCCCGAGGACGCCCTGAAGGACGACCAGCGCGACGGCCGCGAGGCTCAGCTTCCGCATCCAGGCACGTGGGTCCTCCCACCAGGTCCAGGCCGCCAGCGCCACCGTAAAGGCGCCGACGAGACTCGCGATGAGGCGGTGTCCGTGCTCCGCGAGGTAGGCCGGCACCAGCCACCACTCCTCGACGGGGTTGATGAGGTTGTAGGAGCCGAGCGACGTGGGCCAGTCCGGGAACGCCATGCCGGCGCCGATACTGGTCACCACCCCGCCCCAGGACAGAAGGAAGACGGTCAAGAGGACCGTGCACGCCGAAAATCGGCGGCGCCAGGTCCAGTCGGAGGCACGAGAACGAGAAGGAGACATGGCTGCAGGGAAGCCATCAACACTGAAACAAAAACAAAGGTTTTTCCGGGATCTTTAGGCCCAACGGTCCCACCAAGAGGGGGGCGTCCCGGTTCCGTAAAGAGGCCGCAAACGGGAACCATTGGTGGGGTCTTTCCTACGCCTTTTCGGCCTTTTCCCATCTCCCGTGCCGTCCATCTGGCTCGCCTGCACGATCAACTCTGGTTCCAAAACCTTCTTGCCCCATGGCTACGAACGATACCCTGATCGCGTCCATTTCCGGCATCCGCGGCATCGTTGGGCAGGGCCTTGACCCCTCCGTTCTGGTGCGGTATACCGGAGCCTTCGGCACATGGTGCCGTGAACGGGCCGACGCCGCGGACCGCCCGTCCCGTGTCGTCGTGGGGCGCGATGCTCGTCCGTCCGGGGACGCCTACGCCCAGATCGTCATCGGGACGCTACGCGGGATGGGATGCGACGTGGTAGACCTCGGGATGGCCTCCACCCCCACCGTTGAGATGGCCGTGCTACAGGAGCAAGCCGCCGGCGGCATCGTGATGAGCGCCTCGCACAATCCGGAAGAGTGGAATGCCCTCAAGCTGCTCAACGAGGCGGGAGAGTTTTTGACGCCAGCACAGGGGGAGGCCGTGATTGAACGCGCCGAGGCCGGAGAGGCCGCCCCTGCAACCCACGCTGATCTCGGGGAGTATCGCTCGCGCAACGCGCTCCCCGAGCACATCGACGAGATCCTGGCGCTTGACCTCATCGACCCGGAGCAGATTGCCGCGCAGAACCTGAGCGTGGTCGTTGACGGCATCAACTCCGTGGGGGGGGTCGCCCTGCCGCGTCTTCTCCACTGCCTGGGTGTGGCCGAAGAGAACGTCCACTGCCTTCACTGCGAGCCGACCGGCACGTTCGCCCACCCCGCCGAGCCCCGTCCCGATCACCTCACTGAACTCACGGCGGCGGTGCCCGAGCACGGGGCCGACCTCGGGCTGGCGGTGGATCCCGACGCCGACCGCCTCGCCCTGGTCGACGAGCAGGGACGCTTTATGCTTGAGGAGCTCACGCAGGTCCTGGCGGCGGACTTCTTGTGGCGGCACCGCGAGGGGCCCTTCGTGACCAACCTGTCTTCGTCCCGAGCCATCGACGACGTGGCGGCCCAGCACGGCCAGCCGGTCTACCGCTCTGCCGTCGGTGAGATCAACGTGGTGCAGCGCATGAAGGAGGCCGACGCCGTGCTGGGGGGAGAGGGGAATGGCGGGGTCATTCTCCCGGACTTGCACTACGGTCGAGATGCCCTCGTCGGGACGGCCCTCGTCCTCCAGCACCTGGCCGACTCAGGGCGGTCCCTGGGGGCGCTCCACGACGACCTGCCGCACTACGCCATGGCGAAGGACAACCTGCCGCTCCCCGACGTGACGCCCGACCGGCTTCTCGCGGCGCTGGCCGACAAGTACGATGGCACGGATCAGTCGACCCTCGATGGACTCAAAATCAACTTCGATGAGTCCTGGGTGCACATGCGGCCGTCCAACACCGAACCCATTCTTCGGGTCTACACGGAGGCCCCGACCCAAGAGGACGCGCAGGCCCTCGCGGACCGCTTCTGCGGGGAATTGCGAGAGCAGGTTGATGCGCTTGGAGCGGCATAGAGTACGAGAATCCTTTTCGGGATCGTTGTCCTGTGAAAAGGAACCGCTCATCGAAGGCTCAAATTCAACTTCTTCCGCGCGAAAGACTCCTACCGACTCAGGAGCGCCTGCTTCCAGAAGCGAGTGGAGGAGGACTCGTTTCAGCCTTGCGTCCAAGATCAACAGTCCAATGAACAACGATCACGACCTCGCCTGGTACCAGGCACAGTGGGACGAGCTGGTCGACGTGCTTTCGGTCGAAGATTCCGATGCCGTCGTGTCCGAAGTGCGGCGCCTGCGGAAGCAGGCAGAGGCCCTATCGGTTCAGCACGAGGCCCTTGCGGAGGCCGGGGTCGAGAATCCCGAGAAGGCGCTCCGCATGATCGACAACATGGCGGATCAGCTCGAAGAGTTGTACGCGGAGCGCGACCACCCCGAGCTGCCCGTCAAGCCGGAGGAAGAGACGGACGGGGCGGCCGAGTAACGGCTCGGTCACTGTCCACCGGTTCCGTTTTGTCCTACAGTTCTCCTTGCCCGATCCCTCATGCAGGCAACAGCTCCCCCATCTCGATCGGGCAGCGCGGCGCGGCCCTCTCCAGCAGCCCCCACCGGGGTGGTTGCGGACCTGCAGGCTGCGCTCGCGCAGTGTCCGGCCGACGGGATGGCCACGGACGAGAATCCATGGCAGGAGCTCTTCTACGAGCATCTGCGAGACGAGGGGCTGCCCGCCTTCGTAAAAAACGACGCCGTAACCCCGGCAGGATCGCTGTGGACGGGCGCCCGGCGGTGGACAGAATCGTTCCGCGAGGCGTCGCTTCAGGCTGGAGACCGACTTGTCGTGTCCCTTCCGCCGTCGACGGCCTTCATCCAGGTGCTCATCGCGGCACTGTGGGAGGGCCTCACCATTGCGGTGGTTCCGCCGGACGAAGACATCAACGGGGTTGGTTCGGCCCTGGACGCCCGCGGTGCGATCGCTTCTGAGCCTGGATCGTACCGCTGGACGGCGAATCCGTACGCGGGGCCGGCCTCCGGGCCGGATGCGCTCCGGCCGGCGGAGACGCCTCCAACCCCTGACGTTCGCTTTCTTCTACGCACCTCCGGCACCACGCAGTTGGCCCGATGGATTGCACTGTCGGACCGCAATGTGCTGTCGGTGCTGGCGAGTCATCTTCCACACCTGACCCTGCGACGAGCGCGGGTGCTGTCCGTCCTCCCCTGGTCGCACGTCTTCGGGCTGGTGCTGGACCTGCTGCCGGCGCTCCTGGCCGGCGCCGAGATCATCCGGGATCCGGACGGGGGACGCGACCCAGCGTCCCTGGCGTCCCTGGGCGAAGCCTGGGGGGCCACGCATCTCTCGGCCGTGCCGCTCACGATTCAGCGCCTGCTGGACACCGACCAGGGCCCCGCACTGCTTCGCCGCCTGCATGGGGGCATTGTGGGGGGCGCCCCGGTATCGGGGCCGCTCGCGGATCGCCTGGCGGAGACGCAGCTTCGTGCAGGCTACGGGCAGACGGAGGCCGCGCCCGGCATTGCGCTGGGGGCGCCGGGAGAGTGGGCCGCTCACTACCTGGGACGCCCCCTCGGATGCCAGGTGCGGGTGGCAGAAGACGGCGAGCTCTTGTTTGAGGGGCCGAATGCCCATGTGGGCGTGTGGCGACGGCACGAGGGACTTGAGCGACGGGCCCCAGCCCGGACCGTCCGTACAGGCGACCTCGTCCGCCGGGAGGGGGAGGATTTCTTCTTTGAAGGACGCAAAGATACGGCATTCAAGTTGTCGAACGGGCGCTTCGTGCAGGCGGGGACGTGGGAGGCGCGCCTCAAGAGCGAGTTCCCAGGCCTCCACGACGCCCTGCTGTTTACGCCGGCCGGGACGGACATTGCGGTCGCCCTCTGCGTCGACCCGTCCGCCTCAAAAGAGCCTTCCGAGGCGGCAATCCGGGATGTCCTCGGACGTCTGGGGCACCGGCTTGCCGGATGCATCCAGGTTGCTCCCCAGAATTGGTCACAGGGGAACAAGGGCACGGTCGATCGAGATGAGATGACCCGTCGACTCCGGGCGTCTCATTTTCGGGACTAGGACGGGTGTCTCCAGCGGCACGACCCTTCTCCTTTCTCACTATGTTTCTCTCCACTGTACGCTCCCACCATGCCGACTCCCACTACGCCCGGTCCCGATCAAGAATCTGTTTGGGACTACCCACGCCCCCCAGCTCTCGAATCGGAAGACCGGCGCATCCGGGTCGTCTTCAATGAGGCCACCATCGCCGACACGACCGACGCGCTGCGGGTCCTCGAAACGAGCCATCCCCCGGTGTACTACGTGCCCCCGGAGGACATCGCCACCGAGCACCTGGAGCGCGAGCAGCAGACCACGATGTGCGAGTTTAAGGGGCGCGCCGTGTACTACACCCTTACGGTCGGTGACCGCTCCTCGCGGAGTGCGGCCTGGGGCTATCCGGATCCGACGGCCCGATTTGCCGAACTGCAGAACTACGTTACGTTCTACGCCAGCAAGGTAGACGAGTGCTACGTTGGTGACGAAGAGGCCCGTGCCCAGGAGGGGGACTTCTACGGCGGCTGGATTACCGACGATGTCGTCGGGCCCTTCAAGGGCGGGCCCGGCACGATGGGGTGGTAGCCCGCCCAGACATGAGCTACACGCGGGACAGTGCACGATCAAGGTCGTCCCGCAGGTCCTCGAACGACTCCACCCCTACGCTCAAGCGGATCAGCGAGTCCGTGAGCCCGATCTTTTCACGCTCCTCGGCGGGGATGGAGGCGTGGGTCATGGAGGCCGGGTGTTCGATGAGACTTTCCACCCCGCCGAGGCTCTCGGCGAGGGTGAAAACCTCAGCGGCGTCCAGAATGGCGAGGGCCTTGTTCATTTCGTCGTCGGCCAGCTCGAACGAGATCATGCCGCCGTAATCCGACATCTGCTTCTGTGCCAGCGCGTGGCCGGGATGAGAGGGCAGGCCGGGGTACCGCACGTGCCCCACCTTGTCGTGCGCATTAAGCATCTGAGCCAGCCGCCGGGCACTGGAGCAGTGCTGCTCCATGCGCAGGTGAAGGGTTTTGGTCCCCCGGAGTGTCAGGAAGCAGTCCATGGGCCCGGGAGAAGCGCCGGTGCTCTTGATCTGAAAGCGCAGTTTCTCCGCCCATTCGTCCGAGTCCGTGCACACGGCCCCGAGGATAAGGTCGGAGTGGCCGCCCAAGTACTTTGTGGCGGAGTGGAGGACAAGGTCGGCGCCGTGAGCGAGGGGCTGCTGGAGATACGGGGTGGCGAAGGTGTTGTCGACCGCCACGGTGATGTCGTGGGCGTGGGCCCGCTCGGCAAGCGCCTCGATGTCGACCAATCGCATGAGCGGGTTGGTGGGCGTCTCGACCCAGAGCAGCGCCGTATCCTCGGTGAACGCGTTCGTCACCGCGTCCGGATCGCTCATGTCCACGAAGGAGGTCTGGATGTTGAGGGGTTCGAAGACCTCCCGCAGCAGTCGGTAGGTGCCGCCGTACAGGTCGTCCGTCGCCACGACATGGTCGCCGGGGCGCAGGCTCTTGACAATCGCATCAATGCCGGCCACGCCGGAGCTGAACGCGATGCCGTGCTCGGCCCCCTCCAGGGAGGCCAGGTTGCCCTCTAGGGCCGTGCGGGTGGGATTCGACACTCGTGAGTACTCGTGTCCCTTGTGCTCGCCCGGGGCGGCCTGTGCGTACGTGGAGGTCTGGTAGATGGGCGTCATGACCGCGCCGGTGGAGGGATCGGGCTGTTGCCCGGCGTGCACGGCCCGGGTCCCAAACCCGTCGGCCTCGAGGGACGCGTTGTCGTGGGGGAGAGTATCGTACGGGGGAGAGTCGGGCATCCGTCAAAATATGGGTTGTGAGGAGAAAAAGACGTACGGCGCTAGGCCGAGGAACTCGGGCGTGCCTCCGTCAGAGGCCCGCAAAACAGCAAGCCCCGAGCCTCCTGTGAGAGACCCGGGGCGAGCGTCGAACCGAGATGGGGCTCACGTGGGAAGTCGCTAGTTTGTGCTGCTTCCGCCGCCTGTGCCCGCACTGGCACACTGCTTGACCCCTTCGGCCTTGTCCGTCTGCTCGGTCTGCACGTATGCCTGGAGGAGGGCCGAGCATGCGTTCTGTCGGTACTGGCCATTTGGGCCGGCCAGTTGTCGGGCCCGCTCCAGGGGCGGGATGGCGTTCTGGAAGAACTGGAGGCGCTGCTCGTCCAGATTCTTGATCGTCTGCGCCTCCTCTTGCGTCGGCTTGCGGTTCTGGGCCATCACGGAGTCGCGGACGGACACCAGGCTGTCCTGAAGGACTACGCCCTTGTTCAGGTACGCGGCACCGAGGTTGTACTGCTTTTTGGGGTCGTCGGCGTCAAGCTCCACGGCTTCGGCGAGCTGCTCAATCGCCTCGTCGTACCGGTCCGAGTTTAGCAGGAGGGAGCCGTAATTATACCGGTAGCGCGCATTCTCCGGGTTGTTCTCAATTTGCTCCCGGTAGGCCTGCATGGCTTCCTCGGTGTTTCCGAGGTTATTGAGCGCACTCAGGCGCTGGTTTTGAAGTTCCGCGAGGGGCGTCACGCTGGAGAGGTCTTCCGAGATCGTGATCTCTTCCAGTGCGGTGGTTTGGCTGTTGGCCACCTGGGTGCCCTGCGTATACAGGCCGACCTGTAGGCGTCCCTTTGTTTGCTTGCGGCCGCCGTCCTGCTTCTGAAAGGCTCCGGAGACCATGCCGTCGCTGGTCGAGAGTTCAATCCGGTCGGGCGTGGTGCCTTCCACCTGCCGGGAGGAGCCTCCGGTCTCGATGGTCCCGGTATAACTCAGCCCGCGAGTGCCCTGGACCCGAAAGTGAGTGGGACGATTCGAGAGGTCGTCGAGGGCCCGCTCGGTTACCTCGAGGGCCTTTTCTGACTGGTCATTCTGGCGGTACAACTGGGCAAGAATGTTGTACACGTCCTTCGTGGGCTCCGCCTCCTTCTCAAGGTAACGCTCCAGAATGGGAATCACGCTGGACATTTCCTGCATGCCCTGGTCCCCTCCCTCAAGACGAGCAGCCTGCAGGCGGGCAAACGCCTCGTTCCGGATGGGCCCCGTTGAGTCCGGCTGAATCGCGCCCGCGGCGCCGAAGTACGCCGCCGCACGCAGGTAGTCGGACTTCTGGCTTGATTGCTGGGCCCGGTTGAAGGCATCGGCGCCCTTCTGAAACTCCTGGATGAACGCGAGCTCACGCTGGTTCTTGACGTCGCTTCGTCGTCCCGGGTCAAACTCGATGGCCTTCTCTTCGGCCTCCCGGGCCTGGCGGTAGCGCTGCTTGTATTCCTCGGGCGGCGCCGTGCTGTCGGCCATCTGGCGCAGGATTCGGGCCTTCATTGCATAGGCCTGGGCGTTGGCCGAGTCTTGGGCAATGGCCGAGTCGACGTTGGCGAGGGCCCGGTCGTAGCTCTCCTGCTCCATGGCGTCCTCGGCGGCGCTCATGTTCGGATTTCCGGCCGAGCACCCTGAAAGGGCCACGAGCCCGAAGCTTCCCAGGACGAGTGCAAAGAGCGCTGATTGTCGGATCGTCATGGTGGCAAAGTCGTGATCAGTGGAGTTCAGGTGAGGATGCGGCATCCGAATTCCGACGGCCGAACGAGGCGATCTGGTAACCCTGGGCCGGATTGAGAGAATGTTGAAGAGCGGAATCCATATGCTATTCTATGATAGCAGGAATGTGGAGCTCATTCAATACGTTTCGGCGTCAGCGCCGTGAACTTCCGATTCATCGAGGAGAACTGGCGCGTTGTAACTGCTCGTCTGCTTTCCTTTCTTAGGGATGCGCTGGCGGCGACGGTTCCTCGTGGAACGGTCGTCGGGGTGGGGGCACTCCGGCACGGCGCTGTGCGATAGCGCGGCAGCTCGCCGATGCTGATCTTCGCCGTCTTTCCCAGTCCGTTCCGATTCCCATGGAAGCCCCCGACCGGTCCGACTCCCTCATCACGCCCAGCCTCCGGGCCTTTCTCCACGACGTGATCGATTACGCCGGCCTGTTCCCGCCGGCGGATTTGTCCCTCCATCGCGCGTTCCAGAGCTACGCGGAGTACCGGCACGAGGAGGAGGCCTGGATGTTGTCGCGCTTCGTGCTCCCGGTGCGGCGCCTCTCCGATCTGAAGGCCAAGCGTCCCCTGCTGAAGGAGGGCGCGCGGTACGACCTCTCGGTGCTGGGAACGGGGGGCGATACGGTCGACACGTTCCTGCAGGCGTTCGAGCGGGACCTGCAGGCCATCGAAGATTTTGGCGACGGCATCGCGGAGCGGGCCCAGGTCGACGTCATGGAGGTGCCCCTCCCCGAGGCACTGGTGGGCGCCTCGCAGGAAGAGGGGATTGAGTTTCTGGAGTCCATCACCCGTACCCTCGTCACGACCGGGACGCCCAAGCTCGACCTGTTCTTCGAAGTGCCCCTGCGGCGGGACGCCGTTGCCGGCCTCCCGGCACTGTGTGCCGCGGTGGCCGAGCACAATAGTCAGCAGGCCGTGCCGGCCCGCACCATTGCCGGACTGAAGGTGCGCTGCGGGGGGGCAGAGCCGACCGACGTCCCCTCGGTGGAAAACGTAGCGGCCCTCATCGTGGCCTGTCGAGACGCCGGGATCCCGTTCAAGGCCACCGCGGGACTACACCACCCGGTGCGCCACTACGACGATGGGTTGGACACGGACATGCACGGCTTCCTCAATGTCTTTGCCGCTGCGGTCCTGGCGGCCGAGCACAACCTCGACTCCCCGGAGGTGCAGGCCGTTCTCTCGGAGGGAAACGCGGACAACTTTCGGTTCCTCAAAGACGCCTTCGCGTGGCGGGACCTGACTGTCTCGATCGACGACGTTCAGTACGCCCGCGAGAACCTGGCCCTCTCATTTGGCAGTTGTAGCTTCGAAGAGCCCGTCGATCACCTGCGCGATCTGGAGTGGCTCTGATCCGCCCGCGCCCCCTTCACTTCTGCCTTCCACATCCTCAATTCTTCCTCGCTGCATGACCGACTCGATGCCCGATTCGTCCCTCACGTCCTTCCTGGAGGTAGCGGCCGACCATCCGTTTCCCATCCAAAACCTTCCGTACGGCGTCTTCATCCCTCCCGAGACGACTGTGCCCCGGGTGGGGGCAGCCATCGGAGACCAGGTGCTTGACCTCGCCACGCTCAACAACGAAGGGGTGTTCGGTGTCCCTGAACTGCAGAACGAGCGTCCCTTCGCGCAGTCCACGCTGAACGAGTTCATGTCCCTCGGGCCCTCCGCCTGGTCGGCCGTCCGGAGTCGCCTGCAGGCACTCCTCCGGGCCGACACGGCGGAACTACGCGACGACGCGTCCCTCCGGAACCGGGTGCTCCACCCTCAGGCCGACGTATCGCTTCGGCTGCCGGTCGACATTGGGGACTACACGGACTTCTACTCCTCGAAACAGCACGCAACCAACGTCGGGACGATGTTTCGGGGAGCCGAGAATGCGCTGAAGGACAACTGGGTTCACCTGCCGGTGGGCTACCACGGACGGGCCAGCTCCGTCCTGCTGAGTGGCCGCGACGTGCAGCGGCCCTGTGGCCAGACCCGGCCCGACGCGGATGCGCCGCCGGTCTACGGACCGACCCAGCTGCTCGACTTCGAGCTCGAAACGGGCTTTTTCGTGGGGGAGGGCAATGAACTCGGCACGCCCATCTCGATCGACGAGGCGGACGACCAGATCTTTGGCATGGTGCTGGTCAACGACTGGAGCGCGCGGGACATTCAGGGATGGGAGTACGAACCCCTCGGTCCCTTTCTGGGCAAGAGCTTCGCCACCACCATTTCGCCGTGGGTCGTGCCGATGGCGGCCCTCGAGCCGTTCCGGGTGGCCGGCCCCACGCAGGACCCCGAGCCGCTCGACTACCTGCAGTCCGACGGCGATGCGGCCTACGACGTGACCCTGGAGGTGGACCTCGAAACGCCGTCGATGACGAGTCCGCACACGGTGTGCCGCAGCAACACCAAGCACCTGTACTGGACGATGCGCCAGCAGCTCGCCCACCACACCGTCAACGGCTGCAATGCCCGCCCGGGAGATCTTTTGGCGTCGGGCACCATCAGCGGGCCCACGGAGGACAGCTACGGCAGCATGTTGGAGCTGTCGTGGCGCGGGGAGGAGCCGGTGCCGCTGCCGGGAGACGAAACGCGCTCGTTCCTTGAGGACGGCGACCGGGTGACCATGCGGGCCTACGCGCAGGGGGACGACTACCGGGTCGGGTTCGGCACGGCAGACAGTCGGGTGCTCCCGGCGTCCTGTGCGTGATCCGCAGGGCTGTGCAGGTGGGACCGTGCAGGGCACAGACGAATTGGCAGGGTAGAGTCCGGGCGGTTGCCGCCGTGGCAGAGCCGCCGGCGCGACCGTTGTCACAATTGCGGGTCCCTGCGTCTGGGCTGCCACCTCGTCCGGCGGGCCCGTCGAAGTGGCAGGGCATTTCGGGGCATATCTGGGGTGGTACACGAGTTGCTTCTGTGTGTGAGTGGAATTCGACGCGAGAGGTCAGTCCACAGGACTGGCCCCGAGCGTCCTCACAGACTTTGCAACCGAACCCCCTTACTTAGCTATGACTCGCTTGACCCGCACCCGAAACCGAAACCTGAACGGCCTCCAGAACGAGATCGACCGCGTGTTCGACCGCTTCTTCCCGTCCCGAGACGAGAATGAGGAGAACACGTCCCCGCAGGCCGTGTGGCGCCCACGCATGGACCTCGTTGAGACGGAGGATGCCTACCGCCTTCACCTCGACATGCCGGGCATGAGCACGGACGACTTGACGATCAGCTACAAGAACGACGAGCTGGTCATTAGCGGCGAGCGCGAGAGCAGCCGCACCGACGAGAACGAAGAGTTCGTGCGTGTGGAGCGCTCCTTTGGGCACTTCCGCCGCGCCTTCACCCTGCCCCAGACCGTGGACGCCGACAACATCGACGCGACGTACGACAACGGCGTGTTGACAATCCGCGTGCCGAAGACCGAGGCGGTGAAGCCGCGCCAGATTGAGATCCAGTAGGGGAATCGCCCCGAACGTTCCAGAGACTGTCTCCCTCGGTCTCTTGCCGAGAGAGAACGGTCGTCAATACAAGCCCCTGTCCGGAGGATCCCGGGCAGGGGTTTTTTGCTGGCAGGGCAGGGTGTCTGGGAAATGCGGGGGGATCTGCAACGAGTTTCACGATTTTGGGCGGTGGTAGAGAAACCTCTGCCGGCGGAGAATCCTTCGACCCGGTGACTTCAACCCTTCTACACCGACGCCTTTTGCCGATGCGACGCACCACGCTCATCGACGAGAACGGGCATCTCGTGACGGTGAAGGCGCCGGACGAGCAGCCGACCAACGACCCGAAGGAGGACTCCCACCACGACTTCCTGACGGACCATTGGATGGACGTGGCCGCGGCGTCGTACCTGGGCTTCAAGCGCCACGGCATCGGCACCGTCGTGGTGACGCAGCGCGATCCGGCCTCGAGTCCCATCCACGAGAGCATCGGCACCCACAAGTTGCTGTACAGCCCTGCGAGCGGCGGATGGCTGAAGCACCACGAAGAGCGACTCCCCGCGGAGTGGCTCGACACGCGCTTCCAGTCCTACAACCCGAACGAGTCGGCGGTCGTCGTCATGTCCGACGACGATGGCTCGCTCCGTGTCTACGCCGTGGAAGGCACGCCGGCCCCGCCGCGGAGCTACGAACTGGTGCAGGCCCGGCAAAACTAGTCCTGCGCGGCCCCGTCCTTTTCCGAGAAGAGGGCATCTACCTCCGGACAGTCGCGGTGCACGAGGCGCGACGCATACGTTCTTCGTCAACCAAGAATCGTCTCACCTCTCACGCACTCCGGCGTCACGCGGCCCCGCCCCGCCGATCGCCCGCCACCCCGTCCGAATTCCCACCGTCAGCACGACGGGGAAAACCGCTGCGTGCAGGTCTTGCGGCCACCACGTCCAGCCGAGGGTCACGACCGTCGCACTCACGGCCGTTGCGGCCAGGTACATCCGGAGCCCCGTCGCCGAGGGGCGCCACAGCAACACTGTGGCCGCAATCAGGTGCGTGGGCCATGCCCAGAGCAGATTCCAATTGTGCTCGGTCACCGCGTAGGTCGACACGAACCAGAGGAAGCACGCGAGCAGTCCCGTGACGCCGACCGCGGCGAGCAGCAGCGCGTCGCCGTACCCGTCGGGCCGGCGACCGGTCGTGGCCTGCCAGCCGGTCCAGCCCAACGTGAGGAAGAGGATCGTCCACCCCGCCGCGAGGGGCCAGGGGAAGGCCGCAGGGGTTGCCTCGTAGCCGTCGATCCACTGCGTCGTGTCGGTTTGGGCGACCAGCGCGCGGGTCGTGTCGCCCGACTGAACGGTGGCGTGGGCGAACGCCTCGAACAGGTAGTCGGGCAGGAAGTGCGCCTCCCGCGGCGTCGCGCGGCGGTCGGCTGGCGTGCCCAGGGCAAGGTCGAAGCTCAGATCGACGAGCGGCAGGTTCGCCGCGTAGGGGTCAAGCATGTGCCGGAAGGTCGCGTCCGGGCGGGGCTGCTCCCCAAACTGCACGGCGTCGCCCAGGGCCTGCTCCAGCACATCCCGCACCCGGGTGGAGCAGTTGTCGAAGAAGAAGACGTACTGGTAGTAGCGGTTCTCGGGACGGGCGTTCACCTGCAGCCCCCGGAAGAGCGCCGTTCGCTGCGCACGGGTCAGGTTGAGCGTCTGTTCGAGGACCGGCCGCCGCTGCTGCTCATAGGCCCGCAGCGCCCGCTGATAGGGCACCACACTCAGAAAGTAGCGGAGGTGTCCGTACGCAAACTTGGGAATGAAAAGCGGGTCGCTAAAATCGAAGGTGCCGTAGTTGTAGAGCCGGTCGATGTTCTGGACTGGGTCGTGGACGCGCAGGGCGCTGTGCCCGAACATGGAGTATACCGGATCGCCGGGCAGAATGGTCACCATCGACACCTCCGATTCTGCCGAGAGCCGGGTGGGCTGGGCCGAGAGCGGAGTGGCCTCACTTCCGAGTAGTAGCGTGATCCCGATCACGCACAGAAGAAGGGGTCGGGTGGAGAAGGAGGAGGCCATGGAGCACGACGTGAAGCACTGGGCAAATTGGT
Organism: Salinibacter grassmerensis; assembly: GCF_947077765.1. Taxonomy (NCBI): domain Bacteria; kingdom Pseudomonadati; phylum Rhodothermota; class Rhodothermia; order Rhodothermales; family Salinibacteraceae; genus Salinibacter; species Salinibacter grassmerensis. The sequence continues at coordinate 295,947 of NZ_CAMTTF010000002.1, forward strand.
CTCGCCTCGAACGTTCCCCCGCCCTATGGGTTCAACGCGCGGATGTCATTTTTGAACCAGCGCACCCTTCACTGTGGGACGATCTGACCGTGCCGACGTTGTCCTCGAGGCACTCCGCGAGCGCATCGACCGCCCGACGACCGAACTCCAATACGACACCCCGTATCAACTCCTCGTCGCGGTCATCCTGTCGGCCCAATGCACCGACGAGCGGGTCAACAAGGCCACCCCCGATCTCTTCGATGCGTACCCGACGGTTGAGGCCCTCGCGAAGGCCACGCCCGACGACATTCATCCCTACATCCAGTCCATCACGTTTCCCAACAACAAGTCCGGCTACCTGGCCAAGATGGCCCGACAGGTCGTCGACAATTTTGACGGCCAGGTGCCCGAGACCATCGACGACCTGGAGACCCTCACGGGCGTGGGCCGCAAGACGGCTCGTGTCGTGGCGCAGGTGGCCCACGACGCCGACGCGCTGCCGGTAGACACCCACGTCTTCCGTGTTGCCAATCGCATCGGGCTCGTCAAGGAGGACGCCACGACGCCCAAAAAGGTGGAGCAGCAGCTGAAGCGCGTGATCCCCAAGGCGGAGTGGGGCGAAGCGCATCACCTGCTGATCCTGCACGGCCGCTATACCTGCACGGCCCGCTCGCCGGACTGCCACGACTGTCCGATCCATGAGGAGTGCAAACACTTCGATCGCCTCCAGCGCCTACCGGGCCCCATCGATGGGCTGGATGCGTCGGCGGGAACCTACTACTGCACCACCAGCGACCACTACTTCGACGACCCGGAGACGCACGTGGATCGCTACGACCTCGAACAGGTCGCGTGTCCCCGCTGTGGCTCCATGCAGGTCGTCCGCACCTCGACCGGCGAGCCGGCCAAGCAGGTCAAAGATTACCGGGTAAATGGGTGACGGCCCTGGAGGGCCATACCTCCCTCAATCTCGACTTCGAGCGTGAACGAATGCCCATCTCTTCTCCCGACACTTCTCAATCGGCCCTAACCAGTCCCCCCTATCCCGATGGACGCCTCAAAACGCCACCTCCTTCTCATTCTTGACGGCTGGGGCCTGGCCGACGACCCCTCGGTCAGTGCCATCGAGCAGGCGGATACGCCCTTCGTGGACCACCTCTACGACGAATACCCCCACGGCGTCCTGAAGGCGTCGGGGCCCGAGGTGGGGCTGCCCGAGGGGCAAATGGGCAACTCGGAGGTCGGGCACACCAACCTGGGGGCGGGCCGGGTCGTGTACCAGGAGATCCTGCGCATCTCGAAGGCCATCGAGGACGGGTCTTTCTTCGAGAACGAAGCGCTGGTCCGGGCCGCCCGGCACGCAAACGCCAACGACCAGAAGCTTCACCTGATGGGCTGCTTCTCCGACGGGGGCGTGCACAGCCACCTCGAGCACCTGTACGGGCTGCTGGAGTTGGCCCGGCGTGAGGGGCTCGCCCCGGCACAGGTGAACGTGCACGCGTTCACTGACGGGCGCGACACCGATCCGCATGGCGGCGTCGACTACGTGGAGCAGTTTCAGAAGAAGGCCGATGAGATTGGAGTGGGGCGTCTCGCTTCGATTGTGGGGCGCTACTACGCGATGGACCGCGACAAGCGGTGGGGCCGCATCGAGCGGGCCTATCGGCTCCTCACGGACGAGGCGGGGACAGCCTTCGACGACCCCGTCGCGGCGTTGAAGGCGAGCTACGACGACGAGGTGACCGACGAGTTTGTGGAGCCCCGCCGCATTCGGGCCGAAGACGAGGACGCGTTTGGGGACCACGGCACCCGCATCGAAGACGGCGACGCGGTGGTCTACTACAACTTCCGCTCGGACCGCGCCCGGCAGCTCACGCGGGCCTTCACCGGGGCCGACTTCGATGGCTTCGGGCGCGAGCAACTCGACGACCTCCTGTTCGTGACGATGTCGCCCTACGACGACGAATTTGACCTGCCAGTGGCCTTCGAGAAGCTCAACCTAGAGGAGACGCTCGGCGAGGTGCTCAGTGCGCGGGGCGGGCGTCAGTTGCGGGCCGCCGAGACGGAGAAGTACGCCCACGTGACTTACTTCTTCAGTGGCGGGCGTGAGGAGCCGTTTGAAGGGGAAGATCGCGTCCTCGTGCCGTCGCCGAAGGTGGACACCTACGACCAACAGCCCGAAATGAGCGCGCCGGAACTGGCCGATCGCGTCTCGCAGTCCCTCCGCGGGGAGGACTACAACCTCGCCGTCCTGAACTTCGCCAATCCCGACATGGTGGGCCACACCGGGGACGTCGAGGCGGCCGTGTCGGCCTGCGAGGCCGTAGATCGTAGCGCCCGGCAGGTAGTAGAGGCCGCCCGCGATCAGGGCTACTCGGTGAGCATCATCGCGGACCACGGCAACGCCGACAAGTTGAAGAACCCGGACGGATCCCCTCACACGGCGCATACCACCGCCCTCGTTCCCCACATCATTCTCAAAGATGGGATCGAGGGGCCGGTGCGGGACGGAAAGCTCGGCGACGTAGCGCCCACCATCCTGGCGCTGCTCGGCGAAGACGTGCCCGACGTCATGGACGGTGAGGTCCTCGTGCCTTCCGAACGCTCCGCCGCCTCGTAGCAGAACGGTTCGGGGCGCCGCGCCGCTCCCCGGATCTACTCGATTTTGGGCTCAAACGGAAGCCGGGCCTGGATCGAACCGTGCGTGCCCACCATGCGGTCGAACATCTGCTTCTGGCGCCAGAGCTTGCGCTCGAGGACATTCGTCGTGGCGGACCGCCACGTCTGCCGCGCCTGAGCGGCGAACTGCTCGCTGAAGCGCTGCACGATGGTTTTCGGCTGGGGGAGGGCGCGCGTCCGGTAGGGGCCATCCCCGAGGTCCGCGGCCGTGCCCGCCATCGCCACGGCATCCGCGAGCGTCCCGGTCGTGTCGACGAGGCCAACCTCCTTGGCGTCCCGCCCCGACCACACGCGGCCCTGCGCCACCTCATCGACCGCCTCTACGTCCATGTTTCGGGCGTCGGCCACGCGCTGGAGGAAGGTGTCGTACGTCTGGTCGATGGAGCCGCCCACGAGCCGCCGCTCGTCCGGGCTCAGGGGCTTCGTGGTGGAGTAGAGGTCGGCGTAGGGGCCGGTGCGCACGCCGTCGAAGGTGACGCCGAGCTTTTCCTCAAAGAGCCCCTCCGCGTTGAAGAGTATGCCAAACACCCCGATGGATCCAGTCGTGGTGGTGGGGTCCGCCATGATGGAGTCCGCGCCCGCAGCGAGGTAGTATCCCCCTGAGGCGGCCACGTCCCCCATCGACACGATGACCGGCTTTTCGTCGGCGGTGCGTTTCACGGCGCGCCACATTGCCTCCGACGCCGCGGCGCTGCCGCCCGGCGAGTTGACCCGGACCACGACGGCCTTCGTGCGAGAGCTGGTCCGTGCGGTCTCCAGCGCCTCCGTCAGGGTCGTGGAGCCCAACGCCTGGGAGCCCCCGATGGGGGACTGGCCGTCCGGGTCTCCGACGACGATATTGCCCTCCGCGTACACGATGTCGACCTGCCCATTTCCGGTGTACGACTGTCCCGCACTCTCGGCCGATACCCCTTGGTAATCGTCGATGGACACGGTGGGCACGTCGCCCGACAGCGGGGCATCCACGAGGTCGCGGAGCTGGTCCCGCACTTCATCCTCGTAGCGGAGCCCATCAACGAGATTCTCATCCAGGGCGGCCGAGGAGCTGAGAAGAGCATCCTCCTCGGCGAGGCGGTTGAGGGCCTCGGTCGAGAGCCCCCGTGCCTCTGAGACGGCCGTCATGAACCGCTCGTTCGTCGTTTCCAGCAGGGCGGTAAGCTGCTCGCGGTTCGGCTCCGACAGGTCTGAGCGTACGAAGGGCTCCCCGGCGCTCTTGTATTTCCCGGCCCGGATGAGTTGCGGCTCCACCTCGAGGCGCTGCAGGGCGCCGTCGAAGAAGGTCACCGTCGTCCCGAAGCCGTTGTACTGGAATGCGGATTGTGGGGCCGTAAAGACACTATCGGCGGCGCTGGCCAGAAAGTAGTCCTTCTCCGTCATGCCGAACTCATCGCTGGACGCGAGAACCGGGAGGCCGTTCTCACGGGCGTGCACGACGGCCTGCCGCGCCTCTTCGAGCGTGGCCCAGTCGGCACTGATCCCCTGTGTTCGCAGCCAGACGGCCTCGACGCGGGAGTCGGTGCTGGCCTTCCGGAGCGCGGTCTGAAGGGCGCGGAGGTCAAAACTCGGCCCGCTCCCGAAAGCCTTCTGAAAGGGATCGTTGGTCACACGCTCCGGGATGTCGCCGGACAGGGGCACCGTGAGGACGGAGCCGGGCTGGACGGTCGGCGTCTGGTTGGCCGAGAGGGAAACGGCAAAAAAGAAGAAGACAAAAAAGAAGACGATGAGCCCCAGCGCAACGAGGGTCCCGATCACACTGGCGGCGAGGGTGGACAAGAAGCGCATGAAGAACGGCGGGGTAGAGTGGGAGATCGGTGACGGTCGGGCGAAGCAGACACACGACCAATTCACGTGTATTCGGTGGCGGGGCTGCCGTTTCGATGAGGCCCGTCACCCCGCCGGGGGCCGTGCGTGAGGGAAACTCGCGCCCCGACGTGAAGTACATTAGATGATCAATCCTGTCTTTCCACCCGGGGCTGTGTCCCACCTACGGATCCGTCGGCATTGACGGGCGGATCCTGCTGGGGAAATCTCCTCAGCAACGTCGGGTTGGAGGACAGACCAATCTGCACAACGGCCTGGACACCCGTTTGAGAAACTCCTTCACGCCCCTGTGAGCCCTGTTGACGCGAACGACGACCGGCCGTCCCTCAGCGAGCGTGAGCGCGACATCCTCCGCCTCGTCATTGAGCAATTCGTCGACACGGCGGGGCCTGTGGGGTCGCGGTCGCTGGCCAAGGACGCGAACGTAGAGCTGAGCCCCGCCTCCATCCGCAACACCATGGCGGACCTGGAGGACATGGGCTACCTGGACCACCCGTACACCTCTGCCGGCCGCGTGCCCACCCGACTCGGGTACCGCACGTTTGTCGACGAGCTTATGGACACGCCGGCCCTTTCGGAAGTGGAGCGGGAGGTGCTCAAGGTCAAATTGGCCCGTCTCGTCAGCGATACCGACGAACTACTGAGTGAGAGCACCCGTCTGCTGAGCAAGCTCACCAACCTGCTCGGGATCGCCCTCACGCCCCGTCTCTCCACCGCCATGCTGGACCGGCTCGACATTGTCCCGCTGTCCGGTTCGCGCCTCATGTTTGTGTTGAGCGTGCAGGGGGGGCTCGTGAAGACAGTCGTCCTCAGCTTTGAGCCGGACCTGCAGCGGGCCAAGATAGACCGCATCGTGTCGACCCTGAACGAGCGCCTCGCCGGCCTAACCCTGCACGAGATCCGCGACACCTACGAGGAGCGCCTTGAGGATCTGCCCGACGAGACAGGGCTCATCGCCCTCGTTCTCGACGAGGCGTCGATCCTCTTCAGTGAGCCGGATGAAGGTCGCCTGCAGTTTGACGGCACGCAGAACATTCTGTCTCAGCCCGAATTCCAGGAGCCTGATGAAATGCGGCACCTCATCGAAACCATTGAAGATGAGGACCGCGTTGTGCAAGTGATTGAGAACCTATTTGAGGCCAATCCCGACGCCGTGGGACAGGCTGTCGTCCGCATCGGGAGCGAGACCGATCGGGAGGAGATGGACGCCTACTCCATCGTTATGTCCCCGTACCAGCTCGGTGACACGGTGGGCTCCCTCGGCGTCATCGGGCCCAAACGAATGGACTACGGCCGCGCCGTGGCCCTCGTCGAAAACATGGCCGCCGTCGTAAATCGGCCTGGGGACGACGAGGCGACGGACTCTTCCGTTCCGTCCTAGCCCGCTCAGGCCCCGGAGCCACGCCCGAATGCCGTTAGCGGTCGCTGGCGAACGCCGGCGACCGTTCGTGTTGTCTGTCCTGTGTCTTGTCCCACGAACCCTCTTGTTGACTGTGAGTGCAGACCCGAACGACGGTCGTCCGATGACGAACGACTCGTCCCCAAACGCCGACGACTCCTCCTCCGCCGACCCTGCCGACGAGGAGACCCCCGCCTCCGATCCGCCCGATGACATCGAGGCCCTCACGGGCGAGGTAGAGGCCCTCCGCGACGAGGTGGAGGGGCTGAAGGAGGAACGCGACGAACTGAACGAGCGCCTGCTCCGGAAAGCGGCGGAGCTCGAAAATGTGCGTCGCCGCATGGACCGGGAGAAGAAGCGCCGCCACGTGGCCGGAAAGGAGACGGTGCTCGAATCGATGCTCGAGGTGCTCGATGACTTTGAACGCTCCCTCGATGCAGCTCAGGACCTTGACGTGTCCGACGATCCGGAATCGGCCTACGAGACGCTCAAGGGAGGGGTGGAGATGGTGTACCGCAAGTTTCAGGACCAGCTTCAGTCCCTCGGTGTGGAACCGATTGAGGCGGAGGGGCAGCCGTTCGACGAGCAGCTGCACGAGGCGATGATGCGGCAGCCGTCCGACGACGTCGAGCCGGGCAACGTCCTGCAAGAGGTGCAGAAGGGCTACACGATGGGGGACCGTGTGCTCCGTCACAGCCGGGTTGTCGTGGCCGCCGAGCCGTCAGAAAGCAGCAGTGCGGCCAACTCCGCATAGCGAGGTCCCCGCCAGCCCCCTTGGCTGGTTCTCACTGTCATTGCACGCCGACGCAGCGGCCCAAGGCCGCACTCTTCCGAACGAGAACTGCTCCTGCACATGCCGCGCGACTATTACGACATCCTCGAGGTCGACGAAGACGCCTCCGACAAAGAGATCAAGAAGGCCTACCGGAAGAAGGCGATGGAGTACCACCCGGATCGCAATCCGGACGATCCGGAGGCCGAGCAGAAGTTCAAGGAGGCATCGGAGGCGTATGAGGTCCTGTCGGACTCGGAGAAGCGCCAGCGCTACGACCAGTTCGGCCATGATGGGGTCGACAGTGGGGCGAGCGGCGGCCGGCGAGGCCGTGGGCGCGGCTTCCACGACATTGAAGACATTTTCGATGCCTTCAGTGACATCTTTGGCGGGGCCCAGGGGGGAGGCCGCGGGCGCGGTCGGTCGGAGCGAGGACGAGGACGCCCGGGCAGCGACCTCCGCGTGTCGCTCTCACTGACTCTCGAGGAGATTGCGGAGGGCACCGAAAAGAACCTCCGGCTTCAGAAGTACCTGGAGTGTGAGTCGTGTGATGGCACTGGCGCCGAAGGGGGCATGGGCGGGCAGAATTTCTCGATGTGCCCGAAGTGTGACGGCACCGGCGAAATCCGTCAGGTCTCCCGCTCCGTGTTCGGGCAGGTCGTCAACGTGCAGCCGTGTCCCCGGTGCGAGGGGGAGGGGCGCATCATCGACAACCTGTGTGACGACTGCGGCGGCGAAGGGCGCGTGCAGGGCGAAGAGTCGATTTCGATCAATGTGCCGCCGGGCGTGATGGAGGGCAACTACCTCACCCTGGGCGACGCGGGCAATGCAGGCCTCCGCGGCGGACCCAGTGGCGACCTCCGGATTGAGATTGAGGAGGAGCCCCACGAGCACTTCGAGCGGGACGGGCTCGACATCTATTACGACCTTCACCTGTCTTTCCCGGAGGCCGCGCTCGGCACCGAGGTGGACGTTCCCACCCTGGAGGGCGAGGCCCGACTGGAGGTCGAGTCCGGCGTGCAGGCCGGCAAGATCCTCCGCATGCGAGACCGGGGCCTGCCGGACCTGGAAGGGAGCGGGCAGGGCGATGAGATGATCCGCGTGCACGTCTGGACACCGCAGGATCTCACCGAAGAAGAGAAGGAACTCCTCGACCAGCTCCAGGAGCACGACAACTTTCAGCCCCAGCCCCCGGAGGAGGATACCCAGAAGTCGTTCTTCCGCCGCGTCTCTGACGTCTTCTCGTGATGAACACAGTCTCGTAACGGACGGCGCTCGGGGCGAACGGGCTTCCCGTCGCCTCATTGGAGGATTCCTCTTCCAGCAGGGAATCCCGAGAGCATGCACCGCGGGACGCGCGCCACTCCTTTTCTGCACCATTCCGTTTCATGGCCGAAGACGAACCAAGCACATTTCGGGCGTCGATGGGCCGGGTGCCGTCGCCCGTTGTCGTGGTGACGGCCCGGGGGGCCGAAGAAGCCCGCGGCATCACGATCGGGTCCTTTTCAAGCGTTGCGCTCGACCCGCCGCTCGTGAGCTTCAACGTGGGCCGCGACTCGAGCATGTTTGAGGTGATGGAGCACTGTGATCGGTTTGCGGTGCACATGCTCGGAGAAGACCAGGCGCACCTTGCGAAGCAGTTTGCCATCCCCGGCCTCAGCGGCCCCGAGCAGTTTGAGGCGGTGCCCCACGAGCGCGACGCGCATGGCACGCCGATTCTTGAAGGCGGCTCAGGCGTCCTCCACTGCCGCCCACACGACTCAATCTCGGCCGGCGACCACTACCTGTACGTCGGGCGCGTTGTGGAGGTGGAGGAGCGTCCGGATCAGGGAGCAGTGCTGTACTACAAGAGTGACTACCGGGGCGTGGGCAAGGAGCTCCCGTCGACCCGGTTGGCCCCCGTGAAGCGCGCGTCCAACGACTCGTCCTGAGCCCCCACCCCGAAGAACGCGAAGTCGTATCGGGCGGGGTCCGGCGCGCAGAAGTGCCGGCAGATGGCCGTGAGGCGCCGAACTGCCGTCCAGTCGTTACTTTTCCGCTCCAGCAGCCCGAGCGCCCGAGCCTGTCGCCCCACGTGCACGTCCACCGGCAGCATCAGATCGGACGGATCCAGCACCGACCACAGGTTGAGGTCGACGGGGCCCGGCCGTACCATCCAGCGGAGATACATGTTGAGCCGCTTGCAGGCGCTGCCGGCCTCGGGCCGGGCTAGGTGCTTACGGAGACGCCGCGGGGTGTCGTTGTCGATCGTGAGGAGGGTGGTGCTCACGCCCTGTAGCATCGTCGCCACAGGTGACTCGTCCGGGTCGTCGGGACGGTGGGCCGCGAACAGGCCCTCAATGGTCTCGTGTTGGTCGAGGGCGGTGCTCAGGTTGGTGGTCAACCAGACCGCATCGATGGGTTGAAAGGTGCGGTGGACGAACCCATCGAGGGCCTCCGCGTCGGTCTCCGGGTCAAACGTTCGCACGAAGCGGTAGGGAGCGTGGCCCATCCGTTCGCACAACTCTTCGAGCTTGCGAAGCATCACGTCGCGGCGGCCCCAGGCCAGCAACGCCGCGTAGAGCCCGATTACCTCCTGGTCACGGGGGGCGTCGAAGGCGTGGGGAATAGAAATCGGGTCGTCGTCGATAAAGGCAGGGCGCTCGTGCTGATCGACGAGCGTGTCGAGGTACTCGCGGAGGGCGTCGAGGGTGGCCACGTGGGCGGCTCAAAACTGATTCGGGAACGGTGCGCCGTACCCGGACGGGCACTGTGGGGGCGCGTTCCGGGGGAGAGCGCCGCGGTCCCCGGCTTCACCTTCTGGAAAACTTCGTGTGTCCACGCGCCGTCGCTCCCCGACGTATTGCCATTCCCGTCGCCAGACGGCTTATTTATGCCACCCTAAAAGAATGTGTCCCAAACCAACCTGTCCCCGCCATGGCCGACGACGAACATCTGCTCGACTTCGAGAAGCCGCTCGTCGAGCTCGAGGACAAGCTTACCGAGATGCGGGAGCTTAACGCGGAGACGCAGGACGATCTTTCCAACGAGATCGAGGCGTTGGAAGAACGGGTGGAGCAGCTCCGGACCTCCATCTACCGCAACCTGACGCGGTGGCAGCGGGTGCAGATTGCTCGCCATCCGCAGCGCCCCTACACGTTGGATCACATCGAGGCGCTGACGGACGACTTCACGGAGCTGCGCGGGGATCGGAAGTTTGGTGACGACCGATCGATCGTTGGGGGGCTGGCGCAGTTTGCGGGGGGGCGTTTTGGCTACCGCGACCGCACCGTGATGATCATGGGGCACCAGAAGGGGCGGGACACCAAAGAACGGAAGTACCGCCGCTTCGGCATGCCCAACCCGGAGGGCTACCGCAAGGCGGAGCGGCTGATGAAAATGGCCGCCAAGTTTGGGAAACCGGTCGTCGTGCTCCTCGACACGCCCGGCGCATACCCGGGCATGGGGGCCGAAGAGCGCGGACAGGCCGAGGCCATCGCGCACAATCTCTTTGAGATGGCGCGCCTGGAGACGCCGGTAGTGGTCGTCGTCATCGGGGAGGGGGCCTCCGGGGGCGCCCTGGGCGTCGGGCTGGGCGACCGCACCTTGATGCTCGAAAACGCCTGGTACTCGGTGATCGCGCCGGAGAGCTGCTCGCAAATCCTGTGGCGCTCGTGGGACCACAAGGAGGATGCGGCACAGGCCCTCAAGCTCACGGCCACGGACCTGACGGAGGTGGACATCGTCGATGAGATTGTCCCTGAGCCCGTCGGCGGGGCGCACCGCGACCCGGCGAAGACCTACCAGGCCGTCGGGGCGGCCGTCGCTGACGCCCTTGATGAACTCGAAGACCTCGATCCGCAGGCGCTGCTCGACCAGCGGCTCGAAAAATTCGACGCCCTGGGCGCCTACGAGTCGGCCGAGCCCATGACCGCCTCCGCGTAGTCTTCTAGTGTTTCCGATCCGGCATGGCCTATACGTACTCGCATGCCCACCGCGTCCGGTACCGAGAGTGTGACCCGATGGGGGTGGTGTACCATACGCACTACCTCGACTACTTTGAGGTCGCCCGGACGGAGGCCCTCCGCCACGCGGGGATCCGCTACCGGGACCTCGAGGCCGACGGCATCATCATGCCGGTTGTGCACGTGGAGGTTGACTACCACGGCCCGGCCCACTACGACGACCAGCTCATCATAGAGGCCCACTTCGAACAGATGCCCACCGTGCGCGTCCCCATCGGCTACACGGTGCATCGCGATGGAGAGGACGACGCACTCGTGACCGGGCACACCACGCTCTGCTTCACGGACGCGGAAGCAGGGGAGCCCGTTCGCGCTCCGGCGGCGGTCCGGGACGCCTTTGCACCGCTCCTTGAGGACTAGCCCCGGAGATTGCGGGCACTACGGGCGTCTGTCGCTCACTCCGCGGTCGGATCCATAACAGTGCCGAGGAAGAGAATTGTACCGGAGTGGTTTTCTCGAATGGCAACTACGAAGGGCCGGTCTACGACGAACGAGGGCGGAGCGGACGTAACCTCGATCCCGACCGACGTGGCCGCGCTCGCCTCCGTGCCCGCCTCGTCGACGCGGAGAAACGTCTTGTGCTTCACCTCGCTGATTGCGAGTGCCGTGTCGGCGATGTCGCGGAAGTTGGCCGCGTTTGTAAAGGCGACGCCCATGCCAAGATCGGTGAGGACATCATTGAGGGCCTTCTCGTAGCGGAGCGTGAACGTCGGCATCTCTAGCCGACGGAGTGACCGTGGAGACAGCCCCTCGGTCACCTGGGCCCATGTCTCTGTATCGAGGCTGTTGACGACCCCTTCGACCGAGGCGTCGTCGCGGGGGAGCAGGATTGTCATGCTGTAGAGGCTGTCGCCGTACGCGATGTCTAAGGCCCGAAACTGATCGGCCGTGTACGTAGGGTGTACCACCTCCTCCATTTTCTCCATCATCGGCACCGTCACAGTGGAGCCGTCGGTCCGACGAAAGGCGCCCGGCTCGGTGTTCGACGGATCAAATTGGTCACGCCACGGGCCCTCGAAGTACGTGGCGTTGATGAGATACATCACGATTTCGGGCGGGATGGGATCGAGAACGATTTTCGGGATGTTTCCGCGCGTCTCGTCGTTCACCCATCCGTTAATCCGGTCGGCGGCGGAGGGGGCGGCAAAGTCGAGTGCGGCCACCTCGGCGTCGAAGTGGGTCCGGTTCGTGTCGATGAAGGCCTCCTCCACCGGGAGGCCCTCGCAGTACCAGATCGAGTTGGCAAGCGCGACGTCCACGTCCGGATCGAGCCCTTTCAGCAGGTCGATAAGCCCGCGGTAGGCGTCGTTGAGCTCGGCGGGCGACAGGTCCTGCTTCTCCAGCGCCGTCTCCATGGCCGCACGGGTCTCGCCGCGCGCTCCGTTCAGGGTCATGCCGAGAACCATCGACACGCTGAGGAGAGAGAGGAATACGTTCTTCGATGGGTCCTCCGCATCCACAGTGGACCGGAGAAGCGTGAGCCCGAATGCGTTGTCGGTGTCGACGACATTCTGCTCGGTGGCCGTGAGGGGCCGCGGCGGCGGTGCGTCTTCCGGGTCGGTGGGGCCGGTCGAGTCGCAGCCGACTCCAATGACCAGACCGGCGGGCGGTCCATTGACGGACTGGCCCGGTGGTGTCTACCTTTTGGTAGCCCCACGGCTTTGCCTTCGAGGCTGAACCCCACGACTCCCCGTCCCACCGTTGCGCTCCGAACATGGCCACGTTCCTCTTCCACGACCGCTACCTCGACTACCATTTCGGGCCCCAGCACCCTTTCAGCCCCGTCCGACAGGAGATGACGATGGACCTCTTGGAGACGCTCGGGGTCCCCTTGGACCCGGTGGCCCCCCCGGTAGCGACCCGCGAAGAGGTGCGGCGGGTCCACGGCGAGCGGTTCGTGGAGAAGGTCGAGGCCGCGTCGGACGGCACGCCCCCCCCACAGGCGCGGTCCTTTGGCCTGAACACGGGCGACGTGCCGGTCTTCGAAAACATGGACGCCGCGGCCCGTGGCCTGGTGGGCGGGACGCTCCATGCAGGCCGGCTGATCGCCGAGGGGGACGCGACCCGCGTGCTCCAGTTTGGCGGCGGCCTTCACCACGCCCACCGGGCCCGGGCCTCCGGGTTTTGCGTATACAACGACCTGTCGGTGGCCATCGACGCGCTGCGCGAGCAGGGGCTTCGCGTTGCCTACGTGGACGTGGACGTGCACCACGGGGATGGCGTCCAGCATCTGCACGACGAAGACCCCGGGGTGCTCACGGTTAGCCTCCACGAAACGGGCCGGTCTCTTTTCCCGGGCACCGGACACGTTGAAGAGATTGGCGAGGGGGCCGGCCGGGGCTTCTCGCTGAACGTCCCGCTGGCCCCGTATACCGAGACGGACAGCTACCTGGACGCCTTCGAGCACGTGGTGCCCTACGCCCTGCAGCATTTCCAGCCGGACGTGATCGTAGCGCAGTGCGGGGCCGATGCCCACTTCGAGGACCCGCTGGCCGACCTCCTTCTCACCACGCAGGCCTACGAAACGATCTTTCGCCGCCTCCTGGCCCTGTCCGACGACCACGCGGAGGGGCGGCTTCTCTGCACCCTCGGCGGCGGATACCGGCTCGACGCGGTCTCCCGCATCTGGGCCCTCCTCGCGCTGACCATGATGGACCGTGAATTGCCGGAGACGCTGCCCGACGCATGGTGTGAGCGGTGGCAGGCGCGTCTCGACGATCCGCTCACGCCCACCCTCCACGATCCCGACCGCGACTTCAACGTAGAGCGGCGGTCTTCGATCGAGGACCGCAACCGCCGCACGAGCGAGCAGGCCCTGGAGCAGGTGGCGTCGTGCTGGAACTACGCGTAGCGGGCTCTTTCCTCCGCGAGGCCCCGTGACGCGCTGCTACGAGACCGTGTGTGCGGGTTTTGGGCGCCCAACATCTACGACGGGGACGAAATGGGCGAGCCGTTTGGGTTTAGCTCCGGAAGCACGGAGCGACACAAATCAGGGGGCTCTCCGAAGAAGCCTCTCGGCCCCGGGCCTGGGAGAGACGAGTTCTGCGGAAAGCGGCGGGGGAGTCTCGCCGCCTCATTGCCGACAGACGCGGTTCAGGCCTCTGCGTTAGGGAGAGAGATGGAGGGGAAAATCTCCAGGGCCTTGAGGTGCGCGTGCCGTCGGCGTACCGTGCAGACAAAAAAAGCCCACCGTCAGCGCGGAGGGCGGGGGAGGGTAGCGCTGCGGTGGGCAAACTTTCTTTCAATACTCTACCCACTAACATAGCAAAATCAGTCCCCGGGGTGTCAAGGCCTAAGTGTAACCAAGCACAAACCTTTCGTGAAGTTTTAGGGGGTCGCCCTTCGAACGTACGATGTTACCCCGCAAGGCTGCGCCGCAGATATGACGCGATGTGGCCCGCAAGGTCGGCCCAGGCGCGAATCGTGCCGATTCGTTCTTAGCCGGTAAGGCGTATTGACGCGCGGAGTGGGCAGGGACTGCTTTGGAGAAGTCCCTCGGCCTGTCAGAACTGGAGAGCATGCGTCGTTCCGAAGAACAGATACCCGGTCCCGGTGCGGTCACGGTGGAGATTCCCGAGATTGGACTTAACTACTTTTTGAGGCACTGAGGCGACGGAAGTCCGTGCGAAGCGGGCGTGTTTTTCCTCAGTACTTCTCTTCACGATGGCACAGATCGAACACGCTGCCCTCTGGACCTCCGATCTCGACCGAGCCCGCGAATTTTACGAGACCTATTTCGACGCCGAGGCCGGGGCGAGGTACCGGAACGAGCAGAAGGACTTCACCTCGTATTTCCTCTCGTTCGACTCGGGGGCTCGCCTTGAACTCATGCACACCTCAGACCTGGAGGAGGCCTCCGCGTCCGAAGGGGCTGAGCTGGAGGGATACGACCACATCGCCCTGTCCGTCGGCTCGGAGGCCGAGGTAGACCGGCGGACGAGTACATTGCGGCGCGCCGGATACGAGGTGGTGGGGGAACCCCGGCGAACCGGGGACGGCTATTACGAGAGCGTCGTACTCGACCCAGATGGGAACCGAGTCGAGATCACGGTCTAGCGTTCTGGGAGTGTGCCCCTTCACACCGACGTGTCCTCGTGCGCGCCATCATCTCTTTGCGGGCGGCCTACTGGGCCCCACCGTTCTACCGACAAGGTCCGGTGCCCCCACGATGCAGTGCGTTTTGAGGCCAGTTGGCCCAAAATCCAGCAGGAGGCGATCACCGGGCCTGCGTAGAATCCTGTCCCGGGGCTGAGCCGCTTGCTTTCGTCCAGGTGGTGTGAAAGAGCACGTCGGGGCGTTACGTCTTTTGTGTCTACGTGTCTACAAAAGAGACGAACTGGGAGAATGCCGGCACTTGTGCCCGCCCAGGGGCCGCCCGTTCTCTGGCCAAGGCACCGCGCCCGGCATGAATGCGCGCAGGATGCTCCTCAGCGCTTCCATCGGCGTTCTTTTGCTCGCCCCCGCGCCTGCTCCGGAGCCAGGGGGAGCCAACGCCGGGGAGGCACCGCCGAGCCGAGGAGCGTCTGCGTCCGCCCCTTGTGCCGTACAGCGAGACCTTTCCCGCACGGCGCCGGCCCCCGCCGCCCGCCTGAGTGCCGCGTACGCACCGAGAGCGATGGGGACGACCGACACCGCCCGGGTCGCTCCCCCGACCGACCTGGAGGAGCCGACCGTGTGGCTGGCCCGGGCCATCTACTCCGAAACGAAATTGCCCCACGAGCAGGAACTGGTCGCCTGGGTCGTGCGCAACCGCGTGGAAACTGCCTACCGCGGCCGCCGGTCCTACCGGGAGGTGGTGCTGGACCCCTACCAGTTTAGCGCCTTCAACCCCGGGACCGAAAAGCGTTCGTTTTACCGCCGGCTGCGCCCGGAGGCCCCGCTGCCGCGCTGGCGGCAGGCCCTGTGGGTGGCACGCTACGTGCGGCACGCAGCGCCGGCCTACCGCCCGTTTTCGATCGAGACGCGACACTTCTACAGCGAGCGCTCGATGCGGGACCGGACGGTGCCCTACTGGGCGGACGGCGCCGGGTTTGTGGCCCCGGACCGCAGTCGCTACGTCGTCGACGAACGGCGCTTCCAGTTCTTTAAGCGGGCGTCGTAGCCGACGGGCGACCGTCACACTTCGTACTGGTCGGGGAGGTCGTTCTCGTAGAGCACCACGTCGCCCGGCTTCAGCTGTCGCTTGAGAAACGCCTGCGCCTCGCTGAGCGACGGGACGACGTGGACGCGCTCCTGCGGAAAGTCGGCCTCCGAGAGCCCTTCCTGAATGGGGGCCGTCTGGTCGGCCCCAACGAGCACCACAAGGTCGAGGTCGTGCCCGGCGAGAACGGTGCCGAACTCCTTGTTCTCGCGCCACTGCCGGTCGCCGAGCTCCACCATTCCCGGCGTCACGATTGCACGCTGCCCGTCGCCCATCTTGCTCAGAATCTCGACGGCGTTTCGCGCCCCGACGGGGTTGGAATTGAAGGCGTCGTCGATGATCGTGACGTCGCCCCGGGTGCGGAGCTGAAGCCGGTGCTCGACGGGCTCCACCCGCCGGGCCGCGTGGGCCATTTGGCGGAGCCGCAGTCCCATTGAGCGGCCCACCGCCACGGCCAGGAGCACGTTGAGCACATTGTGCCGGCCCAGCAGCTGGGTCTCGAATGCTACGGTGGTGCCCGTGTCGTCCGTCACCTCGAAGGCGGTGCCGGTGGTGTCGTACTGAATGCTGCCGGCGGTAATATCGGCGTCGGGGTGCCCCTCGGTCGAGATCCGCCAGACCGGTCCGGAGGCCCGCTCGGCCATGGCGGCCACGCGCTCGTCATCTACATTAAGGACCACGGGGCCGTCCGGCGCCGTCTGCTCCACGAGCACGCTTTTCTCCGCCGCGATATTGTCCTGGGTGCCCATCGTTTCGAGATGAGCCACCCCTATGGTGGTCACGACCGACGCGTCCGGCTCGGCAATGTCGCAGAGCTCGTCCATATCGCCGGGGTAGCGAATGCCGTACTCCAGCACCAGCACCTGATGCTGAGGCTTCAGGTGCTCGTTGACGGCGAGACAGAGCCCCATGGGGGTGTTGTAGGAGCTCGGCGTGGCGTACACGCTGTACTTCTGTCGAAGGAGCTCGGCGACGATAAATTTCGTGCTCGTCTTGCCGTACGAGCCCGTAATGCCGACCACGGAGAGGTCTGAGCGCGCCTGGAGCCGGCGTCGGGCCTGCCGTTTGAAGCCCTTCTGGATGGCCGTTTCGACGGGGTGCATCAGGGCAGCCCCCAGGGCCACCCACAAGGGCGCCCCCAGGTCGGCCACGAGGAGACCGCCCAGGTACCACAGCACGCCCGGCGGAGAACCGAGCGTCCATCCGTACAGCCCGCCGCAGGCGACGGGGAGGAGGGCCAAGAGGGCCGTGGGGGTGATGAGGCGCACCATGCGGTCCGTGAACGCAAGGGGCTTCTTCTCCCGGTCGCTCCGGTAGCGGCGTGACGAAATGAACGCCATCGGCCACACCAGGAGGACGACGAGCACGCCCCAACCCGCATCGATGATGGGCGGGGCGAGCCCGCCTCCCGCGAGTGCGGCGGCCCCCACGCCATGGGAAGGACGGACAACCAGCGACGACACGCGGTCGGCCAACCAGCGCCCGTACCGGCTAAACTTATACGTCTCCAGCTGGAAGATGTGGAGGAAAAACCGGACGCGGCGCCCAGCCCGCCACCCGGCGAACAGGGTGGCGACGACGCCGAAAAAAATGAGCGCGCTCGTCATGCTGCCGAGAACGAGTGGGAAGAACGGTTGGCCCCGCGGAAGCGTCGGGGACTTGAGTGCAACATGAGGTGCATGGTGCGTCCGTGCAAGGCGCTCTGGCGACGGGCCTACGAGTTTTCCAGGAAATGACGGAGCCCGGCCCGGACCGTTTCCGGCTGGTCGAGGTGTCCAAAGTGGCCGGCGCCGTCGAGCTCCACGAGCCCGCAGTCGTCGATCTTCGTCGTCATCACCCCCATCTGCCGCCGTGAGACCGCGTCGTCCTCGGTCCCCCAGAACAAAAGCGTCGGGACCTGAATGCGCTGCAGCTCGTCGTCGAGGTGGTCGTTCACGGTCTTGACGAACGTCTCGCGCATGACCCCTTCCTGGGCATTGTAGTCGGCGGAGCCGAGCAGGCGCCAGACGAGCGAATGGCGAAGCCAATCCTCGGCGGGGGCCTGGAGGGGCGATGGAAGGGCCTGTACGGGGGCCTTCAGGGCCGTGGCCAGTCCCGACCGCATGTGGTAAGCCCACGACCGCTCGGGCGCAACCCCGGAGGGACTGATGAGCGCGAGCCGATTGGTAGCGGACGCGTGTGCCGACGTGCCGGCCATGTACAGCGCGATGCGTCCTCCATTCGAGTGCCCCACCACCGTGACGCTTGATTGAATCTCCGTTCGGATGTAGTCGTGGAGCAGACGTGCGTGTTCGGGGACTCCCCAAGGCTCCGGGGGCGGGGGCGAGGCGCCGTGCCCGGGCAGGTCCACGGCGTGCGTCCAATAGGCGTCGGAGAGGTCTCGAGTCAGGGGACGTAGGTCCTCCAGGCTGCGGCCCCAGCCGTGCAACAGAAGAACAGAGGGATTTTCGGGGTGCCCCCGAACCTCGACGTTCAAATTGGAATCCGTCACAAAAACGCCGAACGTCGCATGAAGAGAACCGCGAGGCAGTCCTCCGGGAAACCATCTGTATATGGCGGCGTTCCGGCTTCTGAATGCCACCTTGTCTTCCTGGCTTCCCGCCAAGTCTCCTCCCGTGCCTGGTCCACTCACGGACCGAAGGCAGCGGGAATGGTTCTCACCAGCGTGGAGATGCGCTACGTCCTCACGTCGATTCACAAACGCCGACGGCCGTTGGCCCCTGTGTGCATCGTATCAGTCTGAGAAGAGCACCGAGGAGCAGAAGACGGTTCGCCCCCAATTCTGCAGGCTGACGACGCGTTATCGACCGTACGGGCTCCGCGGGAAAACTGTCGTGGACAGGGAGCATCCGTTTCGATGTTGGTCCCACTGCTGACTTCTAACCTTGCAACTCAGCGGGACGGCTTCGAGCATCCTCCTCCCTGGAGGTTCTCACCCAGTCCGTTTGCGAGGCGCGTGCCCGTGTGCTGAACTAGCGTTTGGCCCCGTGGCAGAGTAGGGCGTTCCGAGGTTGAACTGCTGCCTCGTACGCCCCGAGTAGAGAAGGCCTACCGAGTTTGTAGGGTGCCTGGTGTTCAGGGGCGGCATACTGCCGCCTCCGCATTGCGTATTGGCAGGCACGCTCCGTCGGAGCGGGGCTTGTCGGCTTCATCACTCATCGAAGAATCGACTATGTCAGAAAACGATAACGAATCATTTCGGAGACTCCTTGAGCTTATCGGCGAAAAGAAGTACGGCTTCATGCGCGAGCTGCGGCCGGACCTGCCGAAAGACGAGGATGATCCTTTCATGCCGCCACCGCTCATTGGCAAGTTCAATCTCCGCGACGGGGTCATCATCGAAGGCGACCTGAAGCCGGGCCGCAAAGGCGGGATGCAGGTGGGCTGGATCGACTCCGTGATGGGGCTTCCCCCCAAAGAGTGGGCGCAGCTCAAGGACTTTGACCAGGGGGCAAGTGTGTACCCGGACGAGAAGCTGGACCTGATTACCGGGACCGACGACGAGTCGATGCGGGTGCTTGACCTCGTTGCGCCACTGGGGAAGGGACAGCGTGCCCTGATCGTGTCCCCGCCCCGAGCCGGCAAGACGGTTCTGCTGAAGGACATCGCCGCGGGCGTCACGGAAAACCACCCGGAGGTTGAGCTCGTCTCGTTGCTCGTCGACGAACGTCCCGAAGAGGTGACCGACTTCCGTCGGACGACCGAGGCGCAGGTGTTTGCCTCCTCCAACGACCGCGGTGAGGACAACCACGTCCGGGTCTCAACCCTGGCGATGGAGCACGCCAAGCGGCTCGTGGAGACGGGAAAGGACGTTGTGGTTCTGCTCGACTCCCTTACCCGTCTCGGACGGACCTTCAACCTGTGGGTCGACGGCAGCGGCCGGACGCTGTCCGGCGGCCTGGACGCGGAGGCGCTGAAGGTGCCGCGCCAGATCTTCGGGTCGGCGCGCAACATCGAGGGCGGCGGCTCGCTGACGATCATCGCCACTGCGCTGGTCGACACCGGAAGCCGGATGGACGAGGTCATCTTCGAGGAGTTCAAGGGCACAGGAAACTCCGAGATCGTGCTCGACCGTGAGATGGCCGACAAGCGCATCTTCCCGGCCGTCAACCTCCGCGAGAGTGGAACCCGGAATGAGGAGCGCCTCCTCGGCGAGGTGCGGCGCAAGAAGCACAACCAGCTGTTCCGGGCGCTCAACTCGCGGGCCCCAATCGAGGCGATGCAGGCCCTGCTTCGGCACCTGCGCAACAGCCCGTCCAACGCGCACCTGCTGAACGAGCTCGTTCCCGAGTAGGCGGGAGGACTGCGGGCGGGCCAAGAACAGGGCCGGTCCGCCGGCGGGGGCAAAACATGTTATGTTATAAGTGCCGGGGAAAACGTGTCTGGGGAGTGTACGGACTCTCTCCCTGCTCTCCCTCTCCGTAATGCCTCCTGATTCTGCGCCCGACGCCTCCGCCGAAGACCCGTCGTCACCCGAGGGATCGGAAGAGCCTGCCCTGCTGTATCGCGTTCCGATCCACGAGTGGGACGAATCTGATCAGCCGCGCGAGAAGCTGCTGGCGCACGGCCCCACCGTTCTCTCCGACGCGGAAGTGCTGGCGCTCCTGCTCGGGTCCGGCACCCGCACCAGCGACGGCCCCGTCTCCGCCGTCGAGCTCGGCCGCTCCCTGCTTCAGTCGTACGGCTCGTTGCACGAGGTCTCGCAGCGCAAACCCAAGGAGCTGACGCGTATGCGGGGCGTAGGGCCGGCGAAGGCCACCAAGCTCGCCGCCGCGTTTGAGGCCGGTCGTCGCGTCGAGTCGCAGCGGCAGCAGGACGAGCGTGTGCAGGTCACGTGCCCCGCCGACGTGGCGGACGTCTACGGCCCGCTCCTGCGCGACCTCGACAAAGAGGTGTTCAAGGTCGTGCACCTCAACACGGCCAACGTCATCATTGGTGACTACACCGTGAGTGAGGGCGGCCTCTCATCGAGCGTCGTGGAGCCGCGCGCTGTCTTCGAGCAGGCCATTCTCGACGACGCAGCCGCGGTCCTCTGTCTCCACAACCATCCCTCCGGCAACCCCGAGCCCAGCCGCGAGGACGTTCGGATCACCCGGCAGCTCGTCGACGCCGGTGGCACGATGGGCATCCCGGTGCACGACCACCTTATCATTGCCGGTACCGAGCACACGTCCCTGGCCGAGCGCGGCGTGATTGACTGACTTCGGTCTCTCATTTTGGCATTTTTTATTTCGGCACCTTGAGTGCCAAAGTGAGAAAATGAACCAGTGAAAAATGTCTCTGGAAGAACGGGAGGATCGCCTGATTGACTTTGCGATGCGGGTCGGAGGCGTCGTGGATGCGCCGCCGGAGGACCCCTTGGGACAGCACATTGCCAATCAGATCCTGTGCAGCGGTCCGTCGCCGGCGCTGAACTACCTGGAGACCTGTGCCGCGGAGAGCCAACGCGACGTTGCTCACTGAGTTGAGCATCAGTCTGAAAGAGCTGCGCGAAACCAAGACGTGGCTCCGCATCACTCGCAGGGACGACCCGCACTCCGCCGAGCGGCTCCACGAGCTCACTGACGAGACGGGCCAGCTTTGCGCGGTTCTCTCCCAGTCCGCTCATATGGCGGAGGGGGAAGGTGGAGGCCGGTGGAAGAAGCTTGCCAATGCTCAATGAACAATAGGGACTTCCCGTTGCATCCAGCACACGCGCTTGATACACTCTAGTATTGCGTCCGCAATCCTTCTTCACTACGGTTCCCAGCGTCCATGAGCGACGACCTGTTCGACACCATTGTCTCCCTGTCCAAGCAGCGCGGCTTCATCGTCCAGTCGTCCGAGATCTACGGCGGCCTGAGCGCCACCTACGACTACGGCCCGATGGGGGTGGAGCTGAAGCGCAACGTGAAGGAGAAGTGGTGGCAGTCGATGGTGTACCAGAACGACGACATCGTGGGGCTGGACGCCTCCATCATGATGCACCCGAAGACGTGGGACGCGTCGGGGCACACGGAGGCGTTCAACGACCCCCTCATCGACGACAAGGCCTCCGGGAATCGTTACCGGGCCGACGAACTGATCGAGGACTACATCCGCGACCTCCAAGAGGACGGAGCGGAGGAGCACGCCGAGGAGGTCCACGAACGGCTGGTGGAGGCGCTGAACGCGGGCGACGACATGAACGATGCGCTCCACGCGATCATCATGGACGAGGAGATTCCGGCGCCGGAGTCCGGCGCGTTCGACTGGACGGACGTGCGCCAGTTCAATCTCATGTTCGAGACGCAGATGGGGCCGGTGGATGGGCAAAAGGTGTTTCTGCGGCCCGAGACGGCCCAGGGCATCTTCGTCAATTTCCACAACGCCCGGGAGCCGGCCCGTCTGCACGTGCCATTCGGCGTGGCACAGATTGGCAAGGCGTTCCGCAATGAGATCGTGGCCCGGCAGTTCGTCTTCCGCACGCGGGAGTTTGAGCAGATGGAGATGCAGTACTTCGTGAAGCCGGGCACCGAGCTCGACTGGTACGAGCAATGGAAGGAGCGCCGAATGGCGTGGCACGAGAGCCTCGGCA
Source organism: Salinibacter grassmerensis (assembly GCF_947077765.1). Lineage (NCBI taxonomy): Bacteria > Pseudomonadati > Rhodothermota > Rhodothermia > Rhodothermales > Salinibacteraceae > Salinibacter > Salinibacter grassmerensis. Next base: position 318,300 of record NZ_CAMTTF010000002.1, read on the forward strand.
TCGACCCGTCGAACCTCCGCTTCCACGAGCACGACCAGCTTTCGCACTACGCCAACGCGGCGGTCGACATCCAGTACAACTTCCCAATCGGCTGGAAGGAGCTGGAGGGCATCCACTCCCGGACCGACTATGACCTGAGCCGGCACGAAGAGTACTCCGGCAAGAAGATGTCGTACTACGACCCGTGGGAGGAGGAGCGCTACACGCCGTACGTCGTGGAGACCTCCACGGGCCTCGACCGGACGCTCTTCATGGTGCTCTGCGACGCGTACTACGAGGAAGAGGTGAAGGGGGACACACGCTCGGTGCTTCGGTTTGACCCCGAGGTGGCACCCGTCCGCGCCGGCATCTTCCCGCTCACGGACAAAGAGGGCCTGCCGGACATTGCCCGCGAGATTGAGGACGACCTGAATCAGCACTTCAACGTCCGCTACGACGACCGCGGCTCGATGGGCAAGCGCTACCGCCGGCAGGACGAGGCAGGCACGCCCTTCTGCATCACCGTCGACTTCGATACGCTCGACGACCAGACGGTGACGGTCCGCGACCGCGACACGATGGAGCAGGACCGCGTCGCCATCGACCAGCTGGCCACCTACATCTTCGATCAGACGGCCAACTGGGAGGCGTCGGCGTAGGACGGGAAGGGGAAGCCCGCAGAGGCTACCGGATAATCACGTCGTCCTGCGCCAGCACATCCACCCGGTCGGGCGAGCACCCGAGGCGTTCGTGCAGAATCGCGGCCGTGTGCTCGGCGTATCGCGGCGGGGGGCGGAGCGCCCGGGCAGCCTCTTCCGGGTGCGGGAAGGCCGTCTGCCGGATCCCTGCCGGCGCGTCTGCCCAATCCAGAATCGTCTTCTCCACCGCGGGCTGTTCGAAGACGGTGGGGACGTCGCGCACGGTCCCGACTGGCACACCGTGTTCGTGGAGGTCCGCCAGCAGGGCATCGTGGTCGAACTGTCGAATCCGGTCCGCCAGAACGGCGTGTAGCACGTCGCGGTGGGCCACGCGCTCGGCGTTCGTGGCGAACCGTGGATCGTCGGCCAGGCCGGGCCGCCCCAGCACGTCACAGAGGGCCGCGAACTGGGGGTCGGTGCCCACAGCAAGGACGATCGACTGGTCGTCGGCCGTGGAGTAGGGGGTGCCGTACGGGGCGATGTTGGGATGGGCCGAGCCCATGCGCTGCGGGCTGTGACCGGCCACGAGCCAGTTGGTCGCCTGGTTGGCGAGGCCGCTCACGGCCGACTGGAGCAGGGAGACGGGGACGTACGCTCCGCCGCTGCCCTGCCCCCGTCGCAGCAGGGCCACGAGAAGTCCCTCTTTCAGCTGGTGCGCCGCCAGCACGTCCATCAGGGCCACCGGTAATTTCGTCGGCGGGCCGTCCGCGGGGCCGTTCATGTGCATGAAGCCGCTCTCTGCCTGGATGACGGCGTCATAGCCCGCCCGCTCGCGGTCGGGGCCGTAGCCGGTGACGTGTCCGTAGATCAGGTCGGGGTTGACGGCGGACAGCGTCTCGTAGTCGGCGCCCAGTGCCTCCGCCGTGCCGGGACGGTAGCTGGCGAGCACCACGTCGGCGTCCTCCGCCAGCTCGTGCAGGAGCGCCTGTCCCGCCTCCGTGGACAGGTTGAGGGCGATTGACTGCTTCCCATGGTTGCAGCAGCAAAAGTAGGCCGACCGGTCCTCGTGCCCGTCGCCGTCGACATCCGGCGCGTGCCACTGGCGGGTCACGTCGCCGTTCGTCCGGGGATTTTCGACCTTGAGCACCGTCGCCCCGAGCTCGGCGAAAAACTGGCCGACGCTGGGGCCGGCGAGGACGGAGGCAAGTTCCAGGACGACCAGATCATCGAGCACGAGGGAAATGCGTCTTGGAAGAAGTGTGGTCGGACGATACGGTGAACAATCGATTCACCTTGAATTGAAAGTGCCCGGATGAGTTCGACCAAGCTAGCACGACGCGCTCCGCAACATGCCCACTGACCCCACGGCCTCTCCCCCGCCGCCCCAAACGTGGGCACGCTGGTGGAATCGGACCCGGTATCGGCTCTATGCGCCGGTCTACGACACGCTTGCGTGGCCGATGGAGCGTGGGCGGCAGCGCACTCTCCGGTGGCTCGACCCGGCCCCGGACGCCCGAATTTTGCTTTCGGGGTGCGGCACTGGGCTGGACCTGAAGTATCTCCCCTCCGAGACGCAGATCACGGCCCTCGACGCGGTGCCGGCGATGGTGCGCCGTGCGAAGGCACGGGCACGGACGCTCGGACTGGCGATCGACGCCCACGTCGGGGACGCCCATGCGCTCCCCTTCGAGGACGATTCGTTCGACGTTGTTCTGCTCCATCTGCTTCTGTCGGTGCTCCCGGATCCGGAGATGCTCCTGGCCGAGGCGGCGCGCGTACTAGCCCCAGGCGGACGCATCTCGATCTACGACAAATTTCTACCGCCGGACACGTCGCCCTCGCTGCCCCGTCGAGTCCTCAATCCGGTAGCCCGAGTGCTTGTCTCGGACTTCAACCGGCGGCTGTGGCCAATGCTTGCGGGAACGCGGCTCCGCATCACGGCACACCGCGACGCTGGGCTCTGGGGGCTGTACACCGCCTCCGTCGCGCGCCAGAGCGCTGGGTGACCTGGGGGACGAGAGGCCCGAGAACGCGGACGGACGGTCCACGAGAGGCCGAGGGAGGTGTCAGGGAGGAATTTCGCCAAATAGAAAGCCCCCGGCCGGACTAAGAGAGTCCGACCGGGGGACGGAGCCGCACCCGATCACAACTCGCCGCTGATGCGGGCCCCAAGCGCTCCGAGAAGCCCGCAGGGATCGGACGCGTGGTGCCACTTGGCTACTGGATCTCAATCTGGCGACGCGTGCTCTCTTTCGTCTTCGGAACATGGATCGTCAGCACGCCGCCGTCGTAGGTCGCCTCAATGTTATCGGCGTCCACGGCGTTCGGGAGCGTGAACGTGCGGTGGAAGGTGCCAAAAGCACGCTCCACGCGGACGGCGTCTTCCCCCTCTTCTGTCCGCTCGCTGGTGCGCTCGCCGCTCACCGTGAGCGTGCGATTTTGGAGGTTGATGCTGATGTCGTCTGCGCTCATGCCCGGCACGTCTAGGCGCAGGCGGTAGTCGTCGTCCGTCTCCGTCAGGTCGGTGCTCGGCGACCACACCGCGGACGTGTCGCGGTCCCCGCCGTCGGTGCGGCCGAAGAACTGGTCGAAGAGGCCGTCCACCTCGCGCTGCAGGGTGCGAAGGGTACGGTTCGGCGTTTGGCGCGTCAACCGTGTCATAAGTATCACCTTGTGCAACCGTCTTGTTCAACAGTTTGGCGAACAGGTTCGCAGCGGTATGAACAAGTCTCAGGGGCGGGCACTGGCCGTGCCCGCGTCGTCAACAAATCCACCCAAGTGCACAATCAACGTGCGTGCCATCCCGCCGAGCGCCCGGGACAGTCCGAAAACCCGACAGGCGGCTCTGTCGCCCCGACAGAGCATGGCTGTAGATCTGACACGCACCTCTGCCGTCCTGAGTAGGAATCCGTTCTCCGCATGATGTTCTCGGGAGACCGCCGGCAGATCTTGCAGAATGGAAAGAGTTTCGGGGAATCGGAGGGGGGCGAGAGCAGTACATTAATTGCGTTCAGCCCAGTCTTTTCGCCCTGTCCATGCCGTCACGCACGCAGATCGTCTGGTACAAGCGGGACCTGCGGGTCGGCGATCATCGCCCTCTCGCCGAGGCCGCCGACCGAGGGCCGGTGCTGCCCCTCTACGTGGCGGAGCCGTCCATTGCGGCGGGGGCAGACTATCATCCGCGCCACTGGACGCTGATTCGGGAGGCGCTCATTGAACTGCGGGCCCGCCTCGCAAAGCGGGGACAGCCTCTGGTCGTGCGCTGCGGCGAAATGCGGGGGATCCTCGACTCGTTGCGGGCAACCGCCGGTCCGCTCCGTCTTTGGGCCCACGAACAAACCGGCAACCAGCGCATGCTCGAGCGGGACCAGCGCGTCCGCGACTGGGCCCGCGCCCACGAGATCCCGTTTACGGAGGTGCCGAGCCGAGGGGTCGTGCGCGGGCCGCACGACCGCGATGAATGGGCGGACCAGTGGGAGGCGTTCATGGACCGGCCGCTCGTGCATCCCCCCGACGCGCTCCAACCGGTCGAAGCCGTAGAACCCGGGCCGATGCCATCCCACGCCGACCTGGGCCTCCGGCCGTCGACCGCCGCCCTTCAGCAAATTGGAGAGGCGGAGGCCCACCGGACCCTCGACTCGTTCTTCCGCGAACGGGGGCGCACCTACCGCCGGGCCATGTCGCGACCCGCCCCTGCGCAGACGGAATGCTCGCGGATATCGGTGCACCTAGCCTACGGCACGATCAGTCTGCGGCGGGTGGTCTACGAGCTGCGACGGCGACAGGAAGAGCTTCGGGGGAAGAGCGGCCCGGACGCCGCGGCCCGCCGCAAGGCGCTGAGCAGCTTCGACAGCCGCCTGCACTGGCACAGCCACTTTACGCAGAAGCTGGAGGACGCGCCCCGCATTGAAACAGAGAGCTACATCCCCGCCTTCGATGATCTCCGTGCCGACGATTGGGACCCGTCTCTCTACGACGCATGGCTCTACGGCCGGACCGGCTTTCCCATGGTCGACGCGTGCATGCGGCACCTACGAGCCACCGGCTGGCTCAACTTTCGGATGCGGGCGATGCTCTGCTCGTTTGCGGCCTACGACTGCTGGCTCGACTGGCGCCGGTTCGCGCCCACCTACGGCGGCCTCATGGCCGACTACGTGCCCGGCATCCATTACCCGCAGGTGCAGATGCAGTCCGGCACGACCGGCATCAACCGCGTTCGCATCTACAATCCGATAAAGCAGGGCAAGGAGCAGGATCCCGACGGCACGTACATCCGGCGGTGGGTCCCCGAACTGTCGCACCTCGACACGACCGCGTACGTCCACGAGCCCTGGCGCATGTCCCCCATCGAGCAGCGCGCCGCCGGCTGCGTGATTGGAGAGGACTACCCCGAGCGCGTGGTGGACCACAACGACGCGTACCACCACGCCCAGGACACCATTCACGAGTGTCGGCAACGCCCCGAGGTCCAGGCACAGGCCGACACCGTGCTGGAGCAGCACGGCAGCCGGGCCTGAGCCATGGTTGAGAAAGACGGCTCCGCTGAAAACCGGCGCCTCGCCGGGGGGCGAGAAGCTGAAGTCCGTGTAACAGGAGGAACCCAAACGGACCCGAAAGATACCGGAAACAGCTTATGAATGATGAAGTCCTCACGATGACTGCTCCCTCGCACACATACTGTTGTTGCTGTCCGTGCACTCGTGCATGAACCGCGTGGTGAACGGCCGGCCCTACTGCCTCCGCCCACCGGTTCCGCCGGGGGCTTTTTTAGTTTCCCTCCCTTCGACGAGCCATCGCCCACGTCATGAATGCCTACATCATCTACGAGAATGAAGACTGGATGCCGCCCCTCCGGTCGGCGCTCGACGCGGCGGACGTGCCCTACGAAGAGTGGTTCGTGAACGATGGGCACTTCGACGTCACGGGCACGCCGCCCGAGGGCGTCTTCCTGAACCGCATGAGCGCGTCCTCCCACACGCGTGGCCATGGCCCGGCCGTCGAGCACACGCGCCAGCTGATCGCCTGGCTGGAGCGACACGGGCGGCGCGTCGTCAATGGCTCCCGCGCCTTCGAACTGGAAATCAGCAAGGTGCAGCAGCACGCCGCCCTGGAGCAGTCCGGGCTGCGGACCCCGGCCACGCGGGCCGTTGCGGGCGGGCCGGAGGCGCTGTTGGAGGCCGCGCAGGACGTGCCCACCCCGTTTGTGACGAAGCACAACCGCGGCGGGAAAGGGCTCGGGGTGCAGCTCTTCCGCACCCACGAAGCGTTCGAGGAAGCGGTGCACGCCGGCGACATTCCCACGCCGCCGGCCCACATCACCCTCCTGCAGCAGTTCGTGGAGGCGGCGGAGCCGTTCATCACGCGCTGCGAGTTCGTGGACGGCGAGTTCCTGTACGCCATCACGTCCGATACCAGCGACGGCTTCGAGCTCTGCCCGGCCGACGCCTGCCGCACCGACGAGGACCGCTGTGCCGTAGACGGGGACGACTCGCTCTTTGCCCTCCGCGAGGACGTGCCCGCGGCCCTCATCGACCGCTACAAGGCCTTTCTCGACCGTGAGCAGATCGACGTTGCGGGCATCGAGTTTATTGAAGACACCGATGGGCAAATCTGGACCTACGACATCAACGGCACCACCAACTACTCGCCCGAGGTCGAAGACGAGCACGACCTGAGCGGCATGGCCGCCGTTGCCGACCTCCTGAAGCGGGAACTCGAGGCAGCGGCCACTGGCGAGGGCATTCCCTCCTGACTCTGCTTTCCATCCCTCACCCTTCTTCTCCCCGACGCCCAACATCTCTGATGATCGACCTTGGCATCTGGCTTCCCATCTTTGGCGGCTGGCTCCGCAACGTGGACGACGAGGGCATGCCGCCCACGTTCGAGTACAACCGGAAGGTGGCACAGGCCGCCGACGACGCCGGCTTCTCGACGATGCTCATCGCCGAGCTCAACCTGAACGACATCAACGGCCCGTCGCACCCGGCCCTGGAATGCTGGACCACGGCCTCGGCCCTCGCCCCGGTGACGGACGACATCCGCATCATGGCCGCCATCCGCCCCGGCTTCCGCGAGCCGGCCGTGACCGCCAAGATGGCCTCCAACATCGATCACATCTCCGACGGGCGGTTCGAGATCAACCTCGTATCGGCCTGGTGGGAGGAGGAGATGAAAATGTACGTCGGTGACTGGCTCGACCACAGCGATCGCTACGACCGCTCCACCGAGTTTGTGCAGATCCTGAAGGGGCTCTGGTCGCAGGAGCGCTTCTCATTCGACGGCGATTTCTATACCATCGAGGACACGATCCTGCAGCCCAAGCCCGTCCAGCCCGGCGGTGTGCCCGTCTACGCGGGCGGCGGCTCCGAGGAGGGACGCAACATGATTGCCACCCACTGCGACCACTACCTCATGCACGGCGGCACGGTCGACAAGATTGCCGGCGACATTGAGGACCTACGCGAGCGCCGCGCCGAGAAGGGCCACGACCCCGACGCGATGAAGTTCGGTATGGCGGCGTACATGATCTGCCGCGACAGTGAGCAGGAGGCCCGCGAGGAGCTCGACCGCATCACCTCGGTCGACTACGAGGCCGAGGGCTTCGACAGCTACGACGACTTCGTGGAGCACTCCGAGCTCGACTCGGAGGTCGACCTCAAAGACTATTCGGTCTCGAACCGTGGCCTGCGGCCCGACCTGGTGGGGACACCGGATCAGATCGTGGAAAAGCTGAATGCGTACGCCGACGTGGGGCTCGACCTCGTGCTGCTTCAGTGCAGCCCAATGCTGGAGGAGGTGCAGCGGATTGGGCGCGAGGTCATTCCGCGACTGAAGTCGGCCCCGGTACAGGGGTAGTGCCGCAGCGGGCCGTCGTCGAGTCGAGAGGTTTGCGGGTGCCGGCGGGCCGGGGCTTGGAGAGCGACAGCGGCGGGGCCCTTCGGCCCGCGGGCCCCACGCCAAGCATTGGACGAGACCAGAGGACAGTGGCCCGGTGACGGAGAAGACGGCCGGGGTCGTGTGCTACGAACCGTCCGTGTCGTCGCGCTGAAGCACGTCTACGCCGAGGCGGTCCTGCAACTCGTCGACCCGGCTGCGACTCACGCTGACCCGCGTGCCGTTTTTGAGGCGCACGGCGTAGTTGCCACCGCCCCCACGCAGGACCAGTTCAATCTCGTCAAGCCGGACAATGGCCGACCGGTGCACCCGGACGAATGTATCGGGGTCGAGGCGGGACGCGAGGGTCTTCATGCGCTCGCGGATGACATAGGTGTCCTCGTCCGTGTGCAGCTCCGCGTAGGAGCCGTCGGCGGTGATGTGGGTCAGATCGTCGACGGGCACGATGCGGGCCTTGCCGCGCCCCTGCACGGCGATTCGTTCCAGGTATGGCTCGTTGCGGGGACTCTCCTCCTCCAGAAGGGACGGGTCTCGTTCCTGCAGAAGCCGCAGGAGCCGATCGGAAACGGCCTCGCCCTCCCGGTTGGCAATCTGCTCGCGGGCGCGCCGCAGGGCCTCCTCGAACCGCTCGTCGTCGAACGGCTTCAGCAAATAGTCCACCGCGGCGAGGTCGAACGCCTTGATGGCGTACTGGTCGTAGGCGGTCACGAACACGGTGACGGGCATGTCCCCCGTTCCAATCTCCTCAATCACGTCGATGCCGTTCATCCCGGGCATCTGCACGTCCAGGAAGACAAGGTCGGGGGCCTGTTCGTGGATGGCATCGACGGCCTCGAAACCGTCTTCGGCCGTATCGGCCACGGTGACCGCCGAGGCATCCGTCAGAAGTTCGTGCAGGCGCTCGCGGGCCAGCGGCTCGTCGTCCACGATGAGGGCGCGAATGGGGGCGGCGTCAGGAGCCATGGCGGGGGCGAGCAGTCAGTCGAGATCCATTTCGTTCGCGGTGAGGGCAGAGGTCCCCGACGCAGTGTACAACGACGCGCTCGTGTGGTGGGGCAGTTCGAGCACGGCCCGCGTGCCCGCGTCCGGCACCGTTTCCATGTGGAGGGCCTGGTCATCGCCGTAGAGCCCTTCGAGCCGGGCCCGGACGTTGCGGAGGCCCAGCCCGTCCTTTTGGGACTCGGGCAGGCCCGGCCCATTGTCCACCACCGTTAGCACGAGCCTGTCCGCTTCGCGGCGGCCGCGCACCTCGATGCGCCCGACGCCGCGCACCTGGCTGGCCCCGTGCTTGATGGCATTCTCAACAATGGGTTGCAGGATGAGGTTGGGCACCTGCGCGTCATACAAGTCGGACGGGATGTCAACGTCCGTGTCCAGACGACCCTGAAAGCGGATCGACTGAATCTCGAAGTAGTCGTCGAGGAACTCGAGCTCCTGAGAGAGAGGGACCTCCTGGGGGGCCTCCTCGTCCAGCACATGCCGCAGCAGCTCGCTAAGGCGCGCAATCATGCGGCGCACGCCGGCAGGGTCCCGGTCGACGAGCGTGCTCACCGCGTGCAAGGTGTTAAACAAGAAATGCGGGTTGAGTTGCATGCGGAGGGCCTCCAGCCGCGCCTCCGTCAGCTGAGCCTCAAGGGCCTCGGCGCGCTCCTCCAGACGCTCGGCCTCTTCCTGTTGCGCTTTCTTCTGAAAATAGTAGCTCCGCGCGAAGCCGGCCATCAGGATGACGAGGTAGAAGATCAACTCGTCGGTGAACCAGAATTGACTCAGCGACTGAACGAAAGCGAGGGGGCGCTCCCCCAATCCCGCCTCGACGGCATCTTCGCTCAAGTCGACCGCGATGGACGTGGCGAGGACGACGGCCACATGCAGCCCCACATTCCGGACCACCGTTGCCTGCTTCGTGTCGGTCGGTTCCACGACCGGAAGGGTCTTCGCGAGCCAAAAGATGATCGGGGTGAGGAGGCCCCAGAGGGTATATTCGACCAGTCCCGCCACCGTGCGTCCCCAGTGCACCTCGCTGGAGGCGTCTCCGAGAAGGGTTTGGCCGACCGAGAGGAAGGCCACGGTCGCCCAGAACGCGGCGATGAGGCCCCACTCGACCCGGCTCGGAGAATGGAAGACCGACCGGTCACTCATGGAAGAAGAGGATTCGTGGGGGAGGGACGATCAAAAGAGTGCTACGAAGTTACCCGATAGACGGTGGGCGGGCACTGTTTCCGGCAGGGCAAAATGGAGAGACGGGAACGGCATCTCCGCGCCTCCGGTGTCCGTTGTGTAATGGGGGATGGAGGGGGATCATCGGTAGTCCCGATCGCGCCGCCCGCGGTCGTCGTTGGAACCAGACCCGAAGTTGTACTGGAACGAGAGCGATACCTCGCGGGCGCCCCACTGGGACGTCGATTCCTGATAAAGGTCTTGGTCCCGATACCACGTGTTCACATCCGTGTCGTTGAGAAGGTCGTCGACCCGGAGGGTCAGATTGCCGTCGCCCCCGAGCAGCTTCTGCTGGAGGGCCAGCTCGGTGCTGGTAAACCGATCGATGCGTCCCTGCGGGGGAATGTCGCGGGCCGGCCGGTAGAACTGGCTGAGCTCCAGCTGCAGGCCGTCCCGCAGTCTTGCCTGGACGCTGCCCCGGCCCGAGAACAGGATCGCGTCCTGGCTGAGGTCGGTGGTCACGTTGGAGCCGTCCGTGACCGAGCGGTAGAGGTTGCCGCTGAGGGTGCCCTCCAGACGATCGCCAACGTTGAACGTCGTCACCAGCTCTGTGCCATAGGACGTGCTGGTGGACAGGTTCTGGGCCTGACGGACGATAACCGAACGCCCGTTGATGTTTTCCTCAAACCGCACTTCCTCAATCTCATTGACGGTGTGCCGAAGATACGGGGTCACGGAGACGGACCCGATGCCCCACCGCTGGGTTAGGCTCAGCTCGAAGGAGTGAATGTATTCAGGATCGAGTCCAGGGTTGCCCCGCTCCTGGAAGGTCGGGTTCTCATTGTCCTCAATCGGGTTGATGTCCCAGAGGCCGGGCCGGTCCACGCGCTTGCTGTAGGAGAGGCGGGCCTGCCGCTTCGGGCTCGGCTTATAGGTGAGGAAGGCGCTGGGGTAGAGGCTCACGTAGGAGCTGTTCGTCACTTCGTTCTCGCTGGAAAGGTCGAAGGTCGTATTCACCGTCTCGGCGCGGAGCCCGGCCTCCAGCTGAAAGTCCCCGATCCCTCGGCTTAGCGTGCCGTACGCCGCATGGATGAACTCGTCGAACGTGAAGACGGTCGTTCGGTCCTCGTAGGTCTGGTCGCTGTCGAGCCGGCGCAGGGTGCCCTTGTAGCCAGTCTCCAATGCGAAGGCGCCGAGCGGCCGTGAGTAGTCGATCTCCAGGGAGCCGTCCTGCTCGTCCTCGTTGACCACGTCGAGCTCGCGGTTCCGGCGTGCGTCCCGGCGCGCTCCGTCCACGATGCCGTACACGTCGTACGTGCCGTCTTCGCCCTCCAGGTCGCGGTCGTATCGCACCTGCGCGCTCAGGCTGTGGTCCTGGGAGAAGTCGTGGCTGAAGTCGAGGCGCCCGTCGACGCTCTCATCGGAGGAACTGTTGTCCAGGAGACGGACGTACCGGTCCGTCGCGTTGGCCCTGGTGGGGGTGTCCCCGGCGTACTCCCAATACTCCGAGCGCCCGCTCTCGTCGTCGCGGCGAAGGCTGACGCTCGTTTCCAAGCCGAGGGACGTGCTTTCGGCAAGGTTGTAGTCAACCTCGGTCCGGAAGGAGTGCGAGCGGTCCTGCTCCTCTTCGCGCCCGGTCTGGTCCACCCATGTGTTGGAACTACCCTCGTTGAACTGTTCAACGAGGCGGGCATCGGTATCCTCTTCGTTGTCGCGACGGTGAGAGTAGGTGCCCACGACGCGCCAGCCGCCGGCCTGAAAGCCCACGTTCGCCGAGCCGTTGCCACCGTACCGGTCGTTGGCGTCGCGCTCGCCCCCGAGCGTGATTCCTCCGTTCCACTTCGCCTCCAAATCGCGGCTCAGTACGATGTTGATGATGCCCGACATGCCCTCTGGCTCGTACTTGGCCGAAGGATTCGGGATGACCTCCACGCGCTCCACGGCGTCTGCCGATAGGCTTTCGAGGTAGCCGACGAGGCTCTGGCCCTGTAGCGAGGCCGGCTCGCCGTTAATCTGGAGCGAGACGCTCTCGTTGCCGCGGTAGCTGATGCTCCCGTCTATGTCGATCCGGATGGACGGCAGGTCCTCGAGTACCGTCCGGGCCGAGCCCCCAGCGCTCAGGGCGCGCTCGGAGGTGTTGTAGACGTTCCGGTCCGTCTCAATCCGGGCCGCAGGGCGGTCGGCCGTGACCTCCACCTCCTGCTGTTGGGTGGTCTTGCGGGCCAACGAGACCGTGCCGAGGTCGGCCGCGTCGGGGGACGGGGCCGGCTGCGTGCTGGGGAAGCGTTGCGTGGTGTACCCGACGAAGCTGATGCGGAGGGTGTACGAATCAAGGGGCACGTCCTTGATCGTGAACCGGCCCTCTGACCCTGTGACGGTCCCCCGAACGAGCGTCGAGTCGCCCTCGGTGTTCGTCCAGAGCGCGACGGTTGCGTCCTGCAAGGGGGCGTCCGACTCCGCGTCCACCACCTGACCAGTGAGAACGCCGGTCGGGCCATCTTGGGCGAGAACCGGAGACGGCGAAAGACTCCCCAAGAAGAGTGCGAGGAGTGCTGCCCCAATCGTTCCGACGGGCCGGGGCCCGAAAAAAGCCCCGAAGTGAGTCGTGTGCATGGTGGGCGACAGGGTGGGTCCGTGGGCAGTTTGGGCAAGCGATGCAGTATGTGCGATGAGGAGCCGGGACTGCAGGGTTCGGCTCGTTCTACGAAGTGCACCTGTGCGCCGCGGTTCGCACGGTATGGGCCGCCCTGCAGACGAATCGCACGCCACCCGCACGAGTCGCATGGCCGGCCGGGCCCCGATCGCATGCGCAAGAGTGGACTGAACCCTCTGTGCGGCGTACATGTCGGCGAAACGTACGTCGGCGCGTCCGTTCAACGGGGACCGGATTGTGCGGCCCCACCCGTCCCATCCGCGAGCGTCTGCGTTGACTGCCCACAGCCCCGGATCCCTTCATGGACACCTCGGCCCTCGGCCGGAGACTCGTAGTGTTTCTTTGCGTCGGCCTCTGGTTGCCCGGCTGTCTGCCGTACAGCTGTCAGCCGCAGCCCAATGAGGCCCTCTATCCGAGCGACTCCCTCTCCCGCCAGGTGGCGGAGGACACCCCCACGGACACCCTCCGCCGGCGCTGGCAGACGACGGGGCCGGAGGCCCGTGCCCTCATTCATCCGCGGACAGTTCGATTCGTGGAGGGGGGCGGGCTGGCTGTGAGCGACGTGGAGCGCAATAGCGTATTTCGCTTCGAGGCCGACGGGCGACTGGTGCGCGAGGTGGGGGACGCCGGCTTCCGCACGCCGTACCTAATCGGGACGCGTGGGGACACGCTGATGGTCTTCAACGCCGAATCCAACCGAATCGACCGGCTGGTCGACGGCCGGCGGGTTGGCCCCGCCGTTTCGTACGAGCGCCCCGCCCCGGAGACGCTCGTCTACATGCTGGCGACCGACACGACAATGTACGCGAAGGTCGTCGGGCAGAATACGGACTCGTTCGTGGCCCGGCTTGAGGCCGACGCCCAGCCCCGGAGCCGGGCGCCGCTACAGGGGCCGCACTGGCGCTACGCCGGATTTCTCCGAGCCTGGGGCGACACGCTGGTGAGCCTGTCGGGCTTCCGACCCGTGGTGGATGTGCTCCCGCGCGACTTCCGAGATGAAACGCCGCCCGACAGCCTCGCGCTGGTGGGCTTCGACTCGCCGATGCTGGAGCGCCGCTACGCCTTCGGGCAGGGCGACGTGACGGAGGCCCCACTCCTGAGTCCCGCCGCGGCACCGGTTGGCGACACGCTCTTCGTGCTCAACCTGCGCCCCGGCTGGATCCAGATCGACGCCTACGACCGGCGTGGGCGCCTGCAGCGTCGCCTCGTGGGACGGAACGACGAGACCAACCCCAACTTCTACCCGCTCGACCTCGACGCGCGCCGCACCGAGGACGGCTACGTCTTCGCCGTCACGATGCGGTCGCCGGAGCCCCGCCTGAAGGTCCTGGAGTGGCGTCCGCGCTAGGCAGGACCAATGGGGCGAGAACGGCGGGGCCGGGCACGTCCGTGTGGCGACTCGTCCGTTCGACCTGTCTCAGAAGTAGTAGCGGAGCCCGAGTCCGCCGCCGATATTGGGTTCCGTCTCGCGGACGAGCTCGAAGCGGGGAGTGGCTTGGATGTAGAGCTCAAACCGCTCGTCTATGAGAATGTCGAGGCCGATCGTGCCGCTGACGCCCAGGCCCGCCTCTGACTGAGCATTGTCGTAAATGCCCACGTAGGCGCCCGGGCCAATGAACCAGTGGACCGGTTGCTCGACGTTCTGGGTCGAGAGGCGGTGCTCGAAGAGAGCGTGGGCGTTCAGGAAAAGAAAGTCGTCGAAGCTCCAGGCGGCGAGAAAGTCGTAGGAGGGGGCGTCGGCGTTGTACACCTTGAGTGTAACGCCCGACGGCTCGCCAGCCTGCACCCCAAGCCCGGCGGCCCCGGAGGTCCGCTGGGCCTGGGCCGGCAGTGCGCCCATGCACAGTCCAACGAGCAGGGCGGTGAGAATCGTACGGGGGAGCGAGCGCATGCGAGGATGTGTGGTCAATGAGACGAGCGTAAAGCAGAGGCGAGGGCGTTGACTCCTTTTCGTCGTTCGCGCCCGAGGGGGTAAAAATGACTACTGGAAAGCACGCCGGTTTCGGCGAAAAGGATCCGCGGGGTGGGCCGTCTCGTCCGAAGGTTCATTCGCCAGAGGGTACGCAAGTCCTTCGCGGCCAGCCGGGGGCGGGAGGAAGCTCTGCCGGGCCATCCGTGAGGATGAGGATCTGCGTCACCTGCCGATCCTTCTGCTGACGGCCGGGCCGGATGGGGAACGCCCCGGCAACTCCCTGGAGGTGGGGCGTGACGCGTGCGCGTCGAAGCCGTTCGCCCCGTCCGAACTGCGGGCTCGTGTGGAAAACCTGATCGGCATCCGGCAGATCGTACAGGGTCGTGTTCGGCTGCCCGACTGGATGGCCGGTTTTGGGGCACAGGACGGCGTCTGTGTGGACCCGTCGCTGCGTGATTGTGACGACAGTGCGATTGGTCGCGGCCAAAAAGTTGGTCGCGCCCAAATAAACGCAGTACCACACCGCCGTTTTCCCACGACATCATACATGAACGCCATGCCTCGATCTCTCTTCCCAGACACGACGCAATCCGACGCTTGCTTCTGGCCCGGTCGGTCCGCCCGGCGGGCGGGCATTGTCCTGCTCCTAATACTCGGGGGTGTGTCGCTCGGCCTGCCCGGAGTCCTCCACGCACAGGAGACAGAGCCTCAAGAACCGAAGCATCGCGTGGAGACGACCGGTGGGGAGGTCGTAATTGGCACGCTCGTATCCGAACGTGAGCAGGAAGTGGTCCTTGATACGCGGGAGTTGGGGGAGGTGACCATCCAGCGCCAAAACATCGAACGCATGGAGGAAATTCCGCCGGAGCGCTTCCGGAATGGGGAATACTGGTTCCAGAATCCACAGTCCACGCGGTACTTCTTTGCCCCAAATGCCATTGGGATTCCGCAGGGACAGGGCTACTACTAAAACACCTGGGTTTTCCTCAACAGCGTGAACTACGGGGCCACCGAGAATTTCTCCATCGGGGCCGGGACGGTGCCGGTCTTCTTGTTTGGGGCGGAGGCGCTCCCGATCTGGGTGCTGCCCAAGGTGTCCATCTCAACGCCCCAGGACAATCTGCACCTTGCCGGTGGGGCTGTATTCGGGGGTGTTCTGGGGGCGGGTGACAGTGAGGGAGCCGGTCTCCTTTACGGATCCGCTACGGTGGGCAACCGGAACCACAATGTTACGGTGGGGCTTGGATACGGATACGCGGACGGTGGACTTGCGAGTCGGCCCGCGATCAATGTCAGTGGCATGACGCGCCTGGGACAGAAGACCTACCTCATCTCCGAAAACTACTTCTTCCCGGGGATCGATGACGCGAATCTCATCTCGCTGGGAATCCGATGGGCCCCCCAAAATTTTGCGGTTGACTTTGGTCTGGTGCGTCCCCTGACGGGTGCGGATGGCTTCGTCGGATTTCCCTGGTTAGGGGTCACACTTCCCTTCGGGACGTAGTCAGAGGCGAAAGGGACGCGTCATCGGCAATCCCGACGGACTGACGTCAGGCCGTGGCGATTGGCTCTCTCGCTCGTATTGACCATCGCGTCCGGGCGTGTGTGATCGGGCCACAGGCCGCCGTCCACTCGTTACAGGATCGGGGAGGAATTCGCGTGTTGCCCGGCCCGTGAGAGGAACAGCGGAGGGGCTGTTGCGGTGCCATTCTCGCCTTAACTCGGTCGCTGCTCCTCCCTACAAACCGCCGTCTCTCCATGGCCCTCACCGACCTTACGACGCTTGGCGAACTCAAAGAGGCCGACTACCAGGTCCGCTCCGTGAAGGACGAACTGCGGGCCAATCTGACGCAGAAGCTCCGCGCCGGCGAGGAGGTCTTTCCTGGCATCCTCGGGTACGACGAGACCGTCATCCCGCGGATTCAAAACGCGATCCTCGCCAAGCACGACCTCATCCTGCTCGGGCTGCGCGGACAGGCCAAGAGCCGTCTCATCCGGATGCTGCCGCGGCTCCTGGACGACTGCATTCCCGTGATTGAGGACACGCCTCTCAATGAGGATCCCTTCAACCCGATCACCAAGCAGGGGCGCGAACTCGTGGAGGAGCGGGGCGACGACACGCCGATCGAATGGCTCCCCCGAGAGGCGCGCTACGGCGAGAAGCTGGCGACTCCGGACACCACGATCGCCGACCTCATCGGCGACATCGACCCCATCAAGGCGGCCAACGAGCGTCTCACGTACGCCGACGAAGAGGTCATCCACTTCGGCATCGTCCCGCGTACCAACCGCGGCATCTTCGCCATCAACGAGCTGCCGGACCTCCAGCCGCGCATCCAGGTGGGCCTCTTCAACATCATGGAGGAGCAGGACATCCAGATCCGTGGCTTCAACGTGCGGTTTCCGCTCGACGTGATGATGGTCTTCTCCGCCAACCCGGAGGATTACACGAGTCGCGGCAACCTCGTAACGCCGCTCAAGGACCGCATCGACAGCCAGATCACGACCCACTACCCGAAGACGATCGAGACGGGCATGAGCATCACCGAGCAGGAGGCGTGGCAGGACCGCGCCGACGGGGAGGCGGCGGTGGACGTGCACATCCCGCGCTTCTTCCGCGAAATTGTCGAGCAGGTGGCGTTCGAGGCTCGTGAGAGCGAATACATCGACCAGACCTCCGGCGTCTCGGTCCGCGTGACGCGGGCGGCGCTAGAGGCGCTCATCTCCGCGGCCGAGCGGCGGGCGCTCCTGAACGGCGAGGACGAGACGACCGTCCGCGTCAGCGACCTGATGCACGTGGCCCCGGCCATCACCGGCAAGGTGGAGCTCGTCTACGAGGGCGAGCAGGAGGGGGCTGAAGAGGTGGCCCTCACGCTCATCGGTCGGGCCGTCCGGGCGCTCTTCGAACAGCACTTCCCGGACCCGAGCGACAAGGAAGACGGGCGCCCCAAGTACAAGGACGTGCTGAACTGGTTCTCCCAGGGCAACACCGTCGACCTCGACCAGGACATGAGCGACGACGCCTACGCGAAGACGCTCGGAGAGGTCGACGGCCTGCAGGCGCTCACGGAGGAGTACCTCTCGCCGGACACGACCGGTGAGACCCACGCGGGCATGGAGTTCGTCGTCGAGTCGCTCCACCAGCACTCGCTCGTGGGCAAGGAGATCAGCGACGGCGGGCAGACCTACGACGACATCATGGGCTCGATGCTCTCTTCCATCGGCGACGGTGGGATGCCGGACGACGACTTCGACGAGAGCGACTTCGACGACGATGACGACGACAGCGACGACCCGCTGAGCCGGTACCGGTAGCGTCGAGGCAAAATCGCCTGTCGATTCCCCACCCCACTCCGCCGCCCCCGATGGAAAGCTCACCGCACGTGTCAATTCGTAAGGCCACGCCCGACGACGCGAAAACGCTCGTGGACCTTATTCTGGAGCTGGCCACCTACGAGAACCTGCTCGATGAGGCCGAGCCGAGCGTCGAACTCCTGGAGGAGCACCTGTCGGCGGAGGCGCTCACGGGCTGCGAGGCGCTCCTCGCCGAAACCGAGCGCGATACGGCAGTGGGCTTTGCGCTCTTTTTCCACAACTACTCGACCTTCCAGACCAACGCGGGCCTCTACATCGAGGACCTATTCGTGCGGTCTACGTACCGGGAGGAAGGCATTGGGCTCGCGCTGTTTCGACGCCTGGCACAGATTGCGGAACAGCGCGGGTGCCGCCGCATCGATTGGGCTGTGCTGGACTGGAATACGGAGGCGATCGAGTTCTACGATGAGTTGGGCGCCGAGCCGCTCGATGACTGGACGACCATGCGCCTGGACGAGGAGGCCATCGAGGAAATTGCGACGGCGGACGCGGCGGTGTAACGCCTGGGGGGCGGCCCCGCTCTGAACTGTGACTCATTTCGCTACCCCCGCCTGCCTACGTCCTGCTCCGTGACGACGATCGTCATCATCCCCGCGTTCAACGAAGCACAGGCCATCGGCCCGGTTCTCGGTGACATTCCCGATGGGCTGGTCGACGAAGTGGTGGTTGTCAACAACGCCTCGACCGACGCAACGAAGGCCAACGCTCGTGCCGCCGGGGCCACCGTCGTCGACGAACCGCGACAGGGCTACGGGGCCGCCTGCCTGCGCGGCATCGCGTACGCGGAGACGAAGCAGCCGGATGTCGTCGTTTTTCTGGATGGCGACTACAGCGATCACCCGGACGAGATGCCCCGCCTCGTCGAACCCATTGCCGCCGACGAGGCCGACTTCGTGGTGGGCTCGCGCATTCGGGGAGACGCCGAGCCGGGTGCCCTGCTCCCGCAGGCACAGGTGGGCAACCGGTTCGCCTGTTCGCTCATGGCGCGCTTCTGGGGGGCGGACTACACCGACCTCGGTCCTTTTCGGGCCATTCGGTTCCGTGCCCTGCAGGCCCTCGACATGCAAGACGAGACCTTCGGCTGGACGATCGAGATGCAGATCAGGGCCCTCGAGGCCGGGCTCCGCGTCGAGGAGGTTCCGGTTTCGTACCGGCGTGGCATCGGCCCCTCCAAAATCACGGGCACGCTCTCGGGCACCGTGAAGGCCTCCGCCAAGATTCTCTGGACCATCGGTCGCATGGCCGCGACGAGACACCGCCGCGCGCCCCGGCTTCGAGAACAGGTCGACCAGGTTCGGACCGCCGCCCCGACGCCCGAACCCGAAGACTGAACCTTTCCCCCAGGGCGTCGTTTTTTTTCTCGGTTCGTCTTGTTATCCACCGACCACCTGCCCCGTAGCCGCCATGGAGCCCGACATCTGGTACAACGGAGAATTTATTGACCACGAGGACGCCGAGATCCACGTCCTTTCCCACGTCATCCACTACGGGTCCTCTGTTTTCGAGGGGATCCGCTGCTACGACACCGACCAGGGATCGGCCGTCTTCCGGTTGGAAGAGCATATGCAGCGCCTGATCGACTCGGCCAAGGTGTACCGGATGGACATTTCCTACGACCTCGACGAGCTCGTCGAGGCCGTCGTGGACACCATCGAACGGAGCGGCCTGCGCGGGTGCTACATCCGGCCCGTCGTGCTCCGGGGCGAGGGCCCGATGGGCGTGAACCCGCTCGACAATCCGGTAGAGACCTTCATCGCCGTCTGGGAGTGGGGCGAGTACCTCGGCGAAGAGGCCCTCGAAAAGGGCGTGGATGTGGAGGTGGCCAGCTGGAACCGCATGGCGCCCAACACCTTCCCGGCGATGGCGAAGGCGGGCGGGAATTATCTGAACGCCTCCCTCGTGAAGATGAACGCCATCAAGAACGACAAGATGGAGGGCATTATGCTGAGCACGGACGGCTACGTGGCCGAGGGGAGCGGCGAGAACCTCTTCGTGGTCAAGGACGGCACGCTTTACACCGCGCCGACGGGACTGTCCATCCTGCCCGGCATCACGCGGGCCTCCATCATTGCCCTGGCCGAGGAGCGTGGCTACGAGGTGGAAGAGAAGAAAATTCCCCGGGAGGCGCTTTACACGGCCGACGAGCTCTTCTTCACCGGCACGGCCGCCGAGGTGACGCCCATCCGCACGGTTGACGACTACACGATTGGCTCTGGCTCGCGTGGGCCCATCACGAAGGAGATTCAGGACGCGTTCTTCGACGTGGTGCAAAAGGGGCACGACCCGCACGGCTGGCTCACGCCCGTGGATGTGCCGGCGGCGGACGAACCGGAGATGACGGCCTAGAGCCCCCAACGGATTAGACGATTGAACGCTCGCGGGCCCATCCTCTCCAGGACGGGCCTGTTTCGTTTGGGGCGTGCTAGTCCATCACGCCGTCCGTCTCCATCACCCGCGGGTCGGCCTGGATCCAGTTCGTGAGGTAGTGGGTGGCGACGTAAAAGAGAGGCGTATCGAGGGCCGCGATGCCGAGTTTAAACACGTACTGGCCGAAGACGATGCCCTGCCACGTCTCGAACGCGAGGGGCGTCGTGGCCGCATTGCCGTCCACCTCCGGCCAGATCACGAGTGCAATGGTGACCACCATGATCGTGTCGACGAGCTGGCTGAAGAAGGTGGACCCGTTGTTGCGGAGCCACATGTACTTTCCGTCTGTGAGCCGGCGCCAGAATTCGAAGAGCTGCACGTCGATGAACTGGGAGGCGAGGTAAGCGACCATCGATCCCAGTACGATGCCGGGCAGGAGGCCGAACACCGAGTTGAACGCCTCGGCGGTGACGGGCGACTGCTCGTAGGTGGGGGCCACGTTCGCGATCCATACCACGATCGTGATGAAGACGCTCACCACGAACCCGGCCCCGACGACCGTGTTGGCGCGCTTCCGCCCGTAAATTTCGGAGATGAGGTCCGTCGCCAAGAACGTCACCGGGTACGCGATAATGCCGCACGAGAGCTCCTGCCCGAAGAGGACGAAGAACTTGCTCGCGACGGCGTTCGTGATGACGAGCGCCCCGATGAAGATGCCGGCCAGGATGGTGAAGGCACGCTCGGCCCGCGACGGGTCGGCGTTCCGCAGGTGGTCGAGGTCCTGGCCGGGGAGGGTCGCCTCGCGTCGTGTGGTGGGGGGAGAATCGGAGGGAGGCACGCGGCGGAAGGGGGCTGTGAAAAAGTATGTTTTTGTCTGCAAACCCGAGCGTGCGCGTTCGTTTCCCGGTTGAGTAATCGTAACGAACGCCGGAGACCCGGCGTCAGTCCGAGTCGGCGTCTGCGGCCCGCAGAAGTGCGTCCGGGGCGGCGTCGAGGAAGGAGGTGGGCCGCCGGTCGTAGCCGCGCTCCCGCTTCGGATAGGTGAGCACGAGGTGGCGCTCGGCCCGCGTCATGCCCACGTACAGAAGGCGGCGACTCTCGCGGCGCTCCTCCGGGTCGCGTGCAAAGTATGGCGGGAAAGCGTTGTCGTGCACGTCCATGCAGACGACGCGCTCGAACTCGAGCCCCTTGGCGCTGTGGTAGGTAGAGAGGGTAATCACATCCTCGCCCTGCGGGGTCGTGTCTTCGCCCCAGAGGGCGAGGTGTGTGAGAAGGTCCGCCAGCGCCTCGCTCCGGAGCGGCCGATCGGCGTAGGGGGCGAAGAGGGCCGCTAGGCGGCGGGCAAGGCCGGGTTGGAGGCCGGCAGAGACCGTGAGCAGTGCCTCCTCGTCGATCAGCGTGTAGAGGGCGTGCTGGCGCAGGCGATCCGGCAGGGCGCGGGGCAAGAGCGAGCGCAGGTCGTCGCCGGCGGGGGAGGCGTCGCGCAGGGCCCACGTGTGCCCCACCTGCAGAAAGACCTGGGCGTCGTTCGATAAGGCCTCGGGGGCGGGGGATTCGTAGGTGAGGGCGGCCACGAGGAGTGGCAGGAGCGGCTCGTGGGCCAGAAGGCGGTGCTGTCGCGCGCGCTCCTCCTGCATCCGCTCCAGAATGCACTGCTGATCCTCGCAGTCGGCCAGGGCGCGATGAGCGGTGTCCGCGTCGTCGTTCAGGAGGGTCTCGCGGAGGTGCGCGGCGTCGTAGCGACGGAGGTCGGGAAACAACTCGTGCGCCGCGGGCAGCAGGTCGTACGTCGCGGCCCAGTGGGCATCGGCCGCGTGGGTGTTGGCGAGGCGGCGCAGGACGCGGAAGTCGTAGCGCTGGCCGTTGTGGGCGACAAGGGGAACCCCGTCCACAAAGTCACAGAAGTCGGCCCAGACCGCCGCCTCGGGCCGGGCCTCGCCGAAGTCAGACGCCGGGTCCAGCCCGCAGACCGTGCGGAGCGTCTCGTGCTCGTCGGGCGTCAGGTCCTCGGGCAACTGCACGAGTTCGGAGAAGCGGTCCACTACAGCCCCGTCTCGGACCTTGAGGGCCCCGATCTCGGCGACGCGGCAGTGGCGCGGGTCGGTGCTGGTGGCCTCGAGGTCGACCATCACGTACTCCGGAAAGAGCGGCTCGGGGGCGGACGGGCCGCTGGTCATCTGCAGGAGCTTGACCAGCCGGACGGAGGGACTGTGGAAGGCGGATTCGGGGTCCACGACGTGCACGTCGTCCGGGTCGACGCCGAGCAGCATCTTCTGGTCGGACGGCAGGGAGCCGTCGGGGGAGAGTAATAGAATCTGGGGCGTATCGGTCGATCCCGAAAAGGCCCCGGTCCGCTCGGCCCAGCGGAGGAGCGCCTCCAGGTCGTTCGTGAGGACCACGTCGTCGGCCCCGAGCGGCGGAACGCCCTCGTCGGCGGGGCGGGCAAACAAGGCCTCCTGCATCTCGGGCAGCGGCGCAGGGGGATCCGTTTCGAGGTCGAGGGCCCGCCGCACCAGCTGGCGCCAGAGCCGCGTGATCTGGGGCGTGCGGTGGTGCAGGAGGAGGCGGGGCGGGTCTATTGCGCGCGCGTCGCGGGCCTGCGCCCGACGCCACCGCCCGAGGACCGTGCCGGCCTGACGGACGGAGGGGAGGGAGGCCGGATCGGTCAAGGTGTTGGTGTCGCCGCGGAGCAGTTGGAGCGGATCCCCGAGCTGCCGAAGGGCGGTGCGGGTGAAGGCCCCAATGGTGAGGTCGTCCTCCTGCGTGTTCTGTAAGAGATTGGTGACCGTGGCGTAGGCCTGGTCGAGGCGGTCTGTGGCCGAGTCGAGGCCGGCACTCCGGCGGGCCTGCTCGTTGGAGACGACGGTCTGGAAGACGGCCCAGAGGCCCGAGTCCGGCATGCTCCGCTCGCCGAAGTCGCGCAGCCGCGCCATCGTGTCGTCCGGTAGCAAATGGGACAGCAGCTCCGCCATGGGGGCGTCGAGCGGCCGCCCGCGACGGCGAGCATCGACGACACGGAGCAGGGCGTGCAGCTTCTGTGCCGGGGGGGTGTCCAAGAGCGCCTCGCTCTGGCTCGTCTCACAGGCAAGGCCGGCCCGGAGGCACGCCCGTTCCAGGGCCGCGAGGCGGCGGTTCCAGCGGGTAAGAACGGCGAGGTCGCTCCGGGCGGCCCCGTCGTCGATCCAGTCCTGCAGTTGCCGGAGCACGTGGGTCCGCTCGGCCTCGGGATCGTCGCACGCGACAAGCTGCACCGGCTGTGTGCCGGCGTCCGACGTGCGAATGTCGCCGCGCTGTTTGAGCCGCCCCTTCCCGTCCAGTACCGCCTCGGCCACCGCGTAGATGGAGCGATTTGAGCGGTAGTTGGTGGTGAGGACGTGTCGCGTGCCCCGGTCTGCACTGCAGTCGAAGCGGTCGATGTAGCGGCGGAGGTTTTCGGGCCGGGCCCCGCGGAAGCGGTAGACGGACTGGTCGTCGTCGGCCACGCAGTAGAGGTGGGCGCCCGCCTCGCCGAGGCGACGGATGATGTCGAACTGCACCGGGTCGGTGTCCTGAAACTCATCGACGAGCACCGCCCGCGTCTCGTCCACGAGGTCGGCCCGCACGTCCGGATGGTTGCGCAGCAGGTCGCGCGTCTTTACGAGCAGGTCGTCGAAGTCGAGCGCGCCCCGGTCCGCGAGCATCTTGCCGTAGGCCCGCAGGCCCTCGGTGAGCCGCCCCGATACCGTGTCGATCCCGAGCTTAATGCGGCTGACGTGGGTCTTGACCTGGCGGTAGCTGTGGAGGTCGTTCGCCTCGCACCAGCGCTCGTGTGCCTCGTACCAGCGCTGCCAGAAGGCGTCCGTCACCGTGTCGTCGACCACGATAAAGTCGTCGGGCACGTCCGCCGGGGCCGGATAGGCGCGGAGGGTTCTGTAGCAGAAGTGGTGAATGGTGCCCGCCCGGACGTGCTGCGCCTCGGGGCCCACGAGGGTAGCGAGGCGGCTCGTGAGCTGCTGGGCGGCGCGCCGCGTGAACGTGACAAGGACGAGGTGGGACGGCGTCACGGCCTCGCGCTCGATGAGGTAGGCGGCCCGGCACACGAGGACGCGCGTCTTGCCGGTCCCTGGGCCCGCCACCACGAGCTGCGGGTCCATCGACGCCGTCACGGCGGCCCGCTGGTCGGGGTTGAGGTCAGGCCAGTCGGTGGGCGAGGCGGGCACGGAGGCGACGGGGAACGAGGGAGGGAGTGTCTACGGGGGGAGTAGGCGGCTGCGACGCCCCGACTACTCTGACGTGCCCGTTACGGGCTCTAGGCCGAGCGAGCGCCCCTGGTCGACGGCCGGAACGCCCTCCTTCAGCCATACCGGCGCAGGGGCCCCCTTCAGGTAGTGATCGAAGAACTGCTGCATGCGGGTCGTCCAGTCGCGCATTTCCGCGAGATCGGTGGGCCAGTGCACCTCACCGGTGTAGTTGAGAAGCCACGCCGGTTTGTTGAGGCGCCGGAGCGCGACGAACAGCTCGATGCCCTGCTCCCAGGGCACGGCCGAGTCCTCGTCGTTGTGCATCATCATCAGCGGGGTGTCGATGCGGTCGGCCTGGAAGATGGGCGAGTTGTTGATGTAGCGCATCGGCATGTCCCACAGGCTGCCGCCGATGCGGCTCTGGGTCTCCTCGTACTGGAACATCCGGCTCATGCCCGTGCCCCACCGAATGCCGCCGTACGCGCTGATCATGTTGGAGACGGGTGCCCCGGCCTCGGCCGCCGCGAACAGGTCCGTCTTCGTCACCATGTGGGCGATCTGGTAGCCGCCCCAGCTGTGTCCCTGCACGCCGATGCGGTCGTCGTCCACGTAGTCCCGATTGGCGAGCATCGTGACGCCCGGCATCACGGACTGCATCGCGCTCTCGCCCGGGTAGCCCTCCTCGTAGTGAATGTCGGGGACAAACACGAGGTACTCGCGGCTGGCGTAGAAGGTGAAGTTGATGATCGACCGGTGCGCCTCCGGCGCGTAGTGCTCGTGCAGGTCGTCGCTGTACTGCTCGTAGAAGTACGTCATCATCGGGTACTCCTTGTCTGGATCGAAGTCCTCCGGCTTGTAGAGGAGGCCCTCCAGCTGCTCGCCGTTGGCCGAGGTCCACTCCATGAGCTCGACGGTGGCCCAGCGGTATTCGTCCTGCTGCGGGTTGACGTCGCTGAGCTTTTGTGGATCGCTGAACGAGCGGTCTGTCACCCGCAGGTCGGGGAATTCCCGGACGCTCTCGCGGGTGTAGAGCAGCCGGTCGGCGTCGTCGGCCGTCTCGGGCGAGGAGAACGACCGGTCCATCATGCGGAGCTCCGTCGGGCGCTCCCCACTGCCGATTCGGTCGTGGTAGAAGCCGTTGGCCTTCGTCTCGACATTGAAGGCCGAGAGAAGCAGCGTGTCCGACACCACGGTGGGTGGGCTGACGGGGTTCGGCCAGTCGCCCCACGCGGCGGGAGTGCGGTCGTCGTCGAGCGAGACGTGACGGAGACGCAGGTTGTTGTCACGGCCCACCTCGTCGGTCACGGCCTGTGCGTCGCCGGGCCGATCGGGGTCAACGGCCCACACGTCGTGGCGGTCGTAGAGAAGCACTTGCGCGTCGTCCTCGGTCCAGCCCGCGAGGCCGTACGGCCCCGCCGGATAGGGCACGTCGTGTCGGTGGTCGTGGACGGCGTGCGGGATCGACGCAGAGAGTGTCATCCGTTCCCCCGTGCCCGTATTGAGGCCCTTCCAGTCGCGCGCCTCGCGGTCCCACCAGGTCAGGTAGGCACCCGTTGGGGAGAGTTGGGGGACAGCCTGCAGGTCCCGAAGGACGCGCTCCCGCTCCCCGTTCCGCAGGTCGATGAGGTAGGCGTCGTACGCCGGGGGCCAGTCCCACGAGAGTGCCCGCCGGTACGGCCGGTTGGTGACCCCGAGCGCCACGTCGGCGGTGCCCTCGTCCGCGACGGTGACGGCGGGCACCGCCTCGGTGGCGAGCTGCAGGGTCCGCTCCTCCTTCAAGAAGTGAACGGCCCGGTACGCCTGCTCCGTCTTGCCCTCGGCCCGTTCCTTCTGCATCGGCTTCAGGTATGGATCCTGCCAGTGCCAGACATCGACCTCGACCTGCTCTTTGTCCAGCAGGCTGTCCGTCTCGACAGGAGCGGGCGGTGGGGGGGCGGTGCCAAAGAACACGCGGGATCCGTCCGCCGAAAACGAAAGGTCGGCCTGCTCGCTGATGAGCCACTCGTTCGGGAGGGCTGCCGCGCCCGGCTGCACGACGGGCGTGGGGGCCGCGTCACCCGTCGTCCAGTGGTACAGGGTGTTGTCGTGGTGGGGGACGTCGGTGCTGTCGGGGCCGTTCAGGAACGCGACCTGCGTGCCCGCACCGTCTACTGCCATTTGGGGATATGTCTGCGTGCCGGAATGGAGCGTCGTCGCCTGGGGGGCCTCTTCGTCGAGCCGAAGGGCGTGGAGGCTGCCGCCAGTCGTATCGGCGGCCGTGTAGGTGAGCAGGGGGCCTTCCTCGGCGACGGCGTAATCGGTCACGTGCTCGTAGCGCCACGTCTCGCCGCTGTCCAGGCGCCGGAGCGTGAGCGGCGCGCCGTCCGGCTCGTCGCCGTTTTTCTCGTCCGCATCGCTGCTGTCGGGACGCGGCGGCTCGTGGTGGTAGACAATCCAGGTGCGTCCCTCGTTGGGCAACTTATAGGACTGCACACGGTCGACGCGGGTCGTGTCGCCGGAGGCCAGGTCGAGCAGGCCGAGGTCGGTCGTCGGGCGCCTTGGCGGGGGCACGTCGTCGAGCTGGGCTTGTCGAGTGGAGTCGTGCGGCGGCGCGATCATGAAGGGCACGAATTGCGCGTCCGCCGTGAACCGGGCCCGCTCGCCGCGGGGAATCGTGTGGGTGCGCCGGGGCTCCACGCGCTTCACCTGCAGGGTGTCGTCGCCCTTTGGCGGGCTCGTCCGGTATAGCACCCATTTGCCGTCGTCTGAAATCGACTGGGCCTCAATTTCTTCCCACCGGTCGTAGTCGTCGTGGGTGAGCGGCCGGTTCTGGGCATGGGCCGTAGGGCTTGCGGGTAGCCCCAGAGCGATGACAAGGAGCGCGGCGGTAAGGAAGCGACGCATGCAGAGGCGATAGGAATCTGTAGCATGAGGAAGCAGGCCCAAGATATGTGACGCGGGTCCCAACAAAAAGTGAGGAGGACGTGCGGGAGAAAGGGGAGAAACGGCCCGCACGGTGAGGGGCGACCGAGACCCGATCCGCATCGGTCTTCAAGATGGAGGGGGCACGAACCGGTGGCACGGCACGGAGCACGTGGCGCCGAGCCCCGTCGCCAAGTACGAGGGAAGCGCTTCCGCCGTGAAGTTTTCTTCGAGGCGGGCACTCTCTACAAGATTCCCACATCATCTCTCGGGTACGCTGCTTACTTAAGCTGCGTCTCGAATTCCAATTATCGACAGTCCACTTCCCTCCATGCGCTCTTTCGCATCGCTGGTTCTCGCCTCTCCTCTACAAAAACTCCTCGTCGGATTGGCCGCCGTGTGTGGGGCCTGCGTGATGCTGGGGCCCACCCCTAGTGCAGCGCAGTCCACGGCCACTGTTCAAGGCCAGGTGATCGACGCTGAGACGGGCAATCCGCTTGTTGGGGCCAATGTGCAGGTCTTGGGCACGCAACGCGGCACCAGTGCCGACACCGACGGGCAGTACAGCGTCCGAGTTGCGCCGGGAGACCTCCGCCTGCGGGCCAGCTTCGTCGGCTACTCGGCGGGAACCGAGCAGTTGCGTGTGGAGGCAGGTGAGACGTACACGCTCAACTTTGAGCTGGCGCCCGGGTCGACGCTCGACGACGTGGTGGTCGTCGGCAGCCGGGGCGAGAGCCGGTCGGCCCTCCAGTCGGCCGTCCCGGTCGATGCGCTCCCGGTGGATGAACTGACGGCCCAGTCGCCGCAGACGAATCTCAACCGGCTGCTTACCTACTCGGCGCCCTCCTTTCAGGCCAATCGACAGTCGGCGGCCGACGCCACCGAGTTTATTGACCCGGCCTCGTTGCGTGGCCTTCCGCCCGATCAGGTGCTCGTGCTCGTCAATGGCAAGCGACGCCACAAAAGCTCGCTCATCAACACCCTGCAGACCGCGGGCAACGGTGCGGCGGGCACTGACCTGAACGCTATCCCCACGGCTGCCGTCGAGCAGATTGAGGTGCTCCGCAACGGGGCTGCCGCCCAGTACGGCTCTGACGCGATCGCCGGCGTCCTTAACGTGCAGCTGAAAGAGGACACCGACCGGCTGACGGCAAACGTAACGAGTGGAATTCACCAGGAGGGCGACGGAGAACTCTTGAAGGTAGAGGCCAACTACGGCTTTGGCCTGGGCGAGGACGGCTTCGTGAACGTCACAGGCACGTACCGAAACCGAGCCCGAACCAACCGGTCTGACGGGAATCAACTCGTGCTCTTTGACCAGTCGCGCTACCTGAGCGGCGGCTACGAGGCCGGCGTTTTTGCCTACCCGCTCACCGGGAACCCCGAGCAGGCGCGCCAGAACGACCAGGCTATCCTGGATCAGCTCGGAATGGAGCGCAAGGACTTCAACTTCCGGGTGGGCCAGTCGGCCATTGAGCAGGGAGCCGTCTTCCTGAACTCGGAGGTCGGGCTCAACGACGACGCCACGTTCTATGCGTTCGGCGGCCTCTCTTACAAGAACGGGGTGGGGGCGCCCTTTCGTCGTCTGCCCTACGAAACGGCCAATATGCCGTACCGCCCCGATGCGGCTAACCCCGCATTTGAGTTTGGCTTCCAGCCGGAAATGAACTCCGACGTGATCGACCAGTCGCTCACCTTAGGCGTGAAGGGCACGATTGCGGGATGGACCTGGGACCTGGCCAACAGCTTTGGCCGCAACAGCCTGGACTACCAGATGGACAATACGGCCAACGCGTCGTTGCTTCAGGCCACCCCCAGCAGCATCTACGCGGGCAAGCACGCCTTTAGCCAGAACACGTCCACGCTCGACGTGTCGCGCTTCTTCGACGACGCGCTGGCAGGCGTCAACGTGGCCTTTGGTGGGGCCTACCGCGTCGACCACTACCAAATCTTT
This sequence comes from Salinibacter grassmerensis, assembly GCF_947077765.1. NCBI lineage: Bacteria > Pseudomonadati > Rhodothermota > Rhodothermia > Rhodothermales > Salinibacteraceae > Salinibacter > Salinibacter grassmerensis. The sequence continues at coordinate 347,350 of NZ_CAMTTF010000002.1, forward strand.
GCGGGGGAGGAGGCGTCCTACCGCAACTACGGTCGGACACAGATGATCGACAACAGTGGCCCGGAGCCGCAGTTGGTGACGCGTGACACGCTCGGGAAGGCAGGGGGCGCGCAGGGTTTCGTTGGGTTTCGGCCCGAGAATGAGGTCGACCGCACCCGTAGCAATGTCGCCGCCTACCTAGACACAGAGGTGAACCTGACGGACGAGCTTCTCGTGACGGCCGCCGGGCGCTTCGAAGAGTACAGCGACTTCGGCAACACCCTTACCGGCAAGCTGGCGGCCCGCTGGAGCCTGTTTGAGGAGCAGCTTAACCTGCGCGGCTCGGTAAGCAACGGTTTCCGTGCGCCCTCGCTCCACCAGCTCTACTTCAACCAAGTGCGCACCGACTTCAACGACGCGGGGCGCCTCGTAAACGTCGGCACCTTTAGCAACGACAGTGAGGTGGCGCGCGTCCTCGGCGTGCCGCGGCTTGATGAAGAGCGCTCCCGCAGCGCGAGTGTCGGGTTCACGGCCAGCCCTACCGAGAACTTCGATCTCACGGTGGATGGCTACCGCATCCGTGTGGACGACCGGATCGTACTGACGGGAGAGTTTTCCAGTGGCGTAGAGGGCCTGCTGGACGAGGCGGGAGCGTCGAGTGCACAGTTTTTCGCCAACGCGGTGGACACCGAGACGATCGGCCTTGACGTGGTGGCGACCTACCGGCTGCAAACGGCCTACGGCACGGTCGACCTCTCGGCAGCGGGGAACTACAACCGCACGGAGGCCGACGACGAGCTCAACATCCCGTCGACACTCCGCAACACCTTTGACGGCACGGCGGAAGAGCTCCGCAACACCTTCTTCAGCCCCAAAGAACGGGCACTCTTGGAAACGAGCAGCCCGCGGACGAAGCTGAATCTGTCGGCGGACTACAGCGTCGGGCCGGTGTCGCTCTTCCTGCGGACTGTGCGCTTCGGCGAAGTGACGCGCAACGAGTTCCCGTTCGGGAGCGAGCAGGTGCACAGCCCGCAGTGGGTGACGGACGCGACGGTGTCCTACCAGATGATGGACGCCGCGACGGTCAGCGTCGGTGCCAACAACCTGTTCGATAACTACCCCGACGAGCAAGTCCCCGAAAACTCGTACTACGGAGTCTTTGACTACGCGCCGGTGCAACAAGGTTTCAATGGGGCCTTCTACTTCGCTCGCCTCAACGTCCAGCTGTAACGGTTCCCTGTTGAGACGTGGGGCGGAACGCTACGGGCGAGGTTCGGAGGCTGGGGCCTCGTCCGGGGCGCCCCACTGACTGGCGAAATAGAGGGCCGCTCCTACGGCCACGATGCTGAGTCCGATCAGCGACTCGGTGGGGCGGTCGAGAAACACGTACACGAGGATCCAGGCGTTCGCCGCCAGGAAGAGGAGCGGCGTCACCGGGTAGCCCCACGTCTTGTACGGGCGATCAATCTCGGGCCGGCGCCAGCGGAGGACGAACACCCCGGCAACCGTCACCATCGTCGACAGGATGAGCGTAAAGCCGGCGTACACGAGCACCTGGTCGAAGGTGGACGTGTAGATGAAGAGGAGGGCGAGGCCCAGCTGGAACAGAATGGAATTGACGGGAATCCCCCGGTCGTTGGTGACCGCGAGCCAGCGGAGCGCGGGGGCGTCCTCGCCCATGGCCTGGGTGACGCGCGGCCCCAGGTAGACGAGGGCGCTCACGGTGGAGACCAGAAGCAGGGCGATAAACAGCGACATCACCTCCCCCCCTGCAGTCCCGAAGATGACGGAGCCGGCGAGAAAGCCCACCTCCACCTCCCCGGCCATCTCCTGCGCGGGCACCGTGTAGAGGAAGACAAAATTGAGCAGCACGTACAGAACGGTTACCAGCGCGGTGCCCAGCACCAGCGAGAGCGGCAGGTTGCGCTGGGGATCCCGGATTTCCCCGACGATGTAGATGGCAGCGTTCCACCCGGCGTAGGCGTACGACACGAACACCAGCGACACGGCGAAGCCGGAGCTCACGAGTTCGTTCAGGCCGTTTCCGTCGGGGGCAACCGTGATGCTGTGCGTGGGGTCGGCCTGGACGGCGGCGCCCACGAAGACGAGGATGAGCAGCACTTTCAGGGCCGTAAACACATTCTGGAACCAGCTGCCCCATGTAATGCTGGTGGCGTGGATGGCCGAGCAGAGGAGCACGATGCCCGCCGCCAGGTGGGTGGACGACAGGCTCGGGAAGACGGCGGTGGTGTAGTCCCCGAAGGCAATGGCGGCGAGCGCGGTGGGCCCCGCAAACCCGAGGGTGGACGATATCCATCCCGCGATGAAACCGAGCGAGGGATGGTACAACTCCGAGATGAGATGGTACTCGCCCCCGGAGCGGGGGAGGGCGGCGCCCAATTCTCCGTAGGTGAGTGCACCACAGAGCGAGATGATGCCGCCTACCGCCCAGAGCATGAGGAGCGCAAAGGGGGAGTCCAGGTACTCCACCTGAAACCCAACGCTGGTGAAAATGCCGGTGCCTACCATGTTGGCCACCACGAGCGAGGCGGCGGTCAGTAGGCCCACTTTGACGGGCGAACGGTCGGGAGTGGTCATTCGCAAGGGTAGGGTGGGGGAACGAGACGCGGGGCCGCGAGCCGTGGACTGTAAGTACGCGTCACGGACGTTGGAGCCCGGGAAAACTCCCTTCCAAACGAAAACCCCCTGGCTGCGGACTGCAACCAGGGGGGCAGTGCCCGAGAGAGGACTCGAACCTCCACGGCCTATAACGGCCACATGGCCCTCAACCATGCGCGTCTACCAATTCCGCCACTCGGGCAGGCCGACTTCAAATTGCAAATCTGGAATAGCGAGCGTGAGGTGCTTGTTTCAGCATTTCTTCTCCACCGCTCGACGCTTGCTGTATGCGGTGACCCCGGCAGGATTTGAACCTGCGACTCACGGATTAAAAGTCCGTTGCTCTGCCAAGCTGAGCTACGAGGTCAAAATGTCAAAGATACACCCCTGTATATGCTGGTCCGTCCCATCTGTTCGTCGTTCAGGGCGTGAAGCGTTCGTGAGGCCTGGCCGGAGGGGCCTCCGGGTCGGCCCTCCGATCGTCGAGGGCGTCGCGTCTTAGTCCAGCTCGCAGGATGGCTTCTCATTTTCCATCCGCTTTTGTGTGATGGTCGGACCGCCACACGCATGCGTCTAGGCACACTTTCCATGTCGCTGTGATGCATTCTCGTCTCCGCACTCACCCCCCAGAATCTCATCCGGTCCGTCGTGCGAAACGAACGGGGGACTGATCCTCGTGCTCGTTTTTGGTCTTCTGGGCGGCATGGGCGCCGGGGCATCGACGCAGGCCTAGCCCTCCCCCGTGCCCGATGGCGCGGCGGCCGAAGAGATTGTCAGCGGCCTTGCGTTCACCGAGGGGCCGCTCTGGTACGAGGGTCGGCTGGTCTTCACCGACATCCCGGCCAACACGGTTTATGAGTGGACCCCGGACGAGGGGCGCAGTGTCCTTCTGAAGCCGTCCGGACACGCCAATGGGCTCGCGGTAGACGCGGAGGGGCGACTGCTGCTGGCCCAGCACGACGGGCACGTGGGGCGCCGCACGGCGGACGGGACGGTGGCGTCGCTGGTACAGGCGTATCAGGGTCGGCGGCTCAACAGCCCGAACGATCTGACCGTGGCCGACGACGGGTCGCTCTACTTCACCGACCCGCCCTACGGCGTGGACGAGGAGGACCGCGAACTCGACTTTTCGGGCGTCTACCATTTGGCGCTGGACGGTGGTCTGACGCTCCTGACGGATCGCTTTTCGCGCCCCAACGGCATCGTTCTCTCGCCCGACGAGTCGACCCTGTACGTCAATGACTCTGAGGACACAGTCATCTGGGCCTACGATGTGGCCGGGGACGGGGGGATCGAAAACGGCCGGCGGTTCGCGGCGCTCGAGGCCGAGGCTAGCGGATCTACGGACGGCATGACGGTGGACGCGGACGGCAACCTGTACAACCGGGCGGTGTGTGGGTGCACGCCCCCAGTGGCGAGTTGCTCGGCCGCATCGACGTGCCGGTGCCTTCCACCAACCTTGCCTTCGGCGGGCCGGAGCACCAGACGCTTTACGTGACGGCCCGGGCCACTGTGTACCGTCTCCCCGTCTTGATGCCCGGGGCGGAGTAAGGCGAAAATGCGGTGGGCCCAACGTTTCACGTCCCTCCTTCCCACGAAATCTCTTCGATGCACCATGGATGTTCTTGTTGTCGGCGGGACCGGAATGATCGGCAGCGCCGTCGTTGACACGCTCTTGCCCCGACATGACGTGACGGTGGTGGGACACACGAGCGGCGAGCTGCAGGTGGATCTGGCCGATCCCGAGTCGATTGATCGGCTCTACGACGCTGTGGGCCCGCAGGACGCCGTCCTGTCGTGTGCGGGCGAGGCGGTCTTCGGCGAGCTCACCGAGCTGACGAACGACGACTTCTCCCTCAGCCTGTCGAACAAGCTCATGGGGCAGGTAAACCTCGTCCGGCACGGGCTCGATGCAGTTCGGGATGGGGGCGTGTTCACGCTCACGAGCGGCGTACTCAGCCAGGAGCCGATGCCAGGCAGTGCGGCCATCAGCCTCGTCAACGCCGGCGTCGAGGGTTTTGTGCGGGCGGCCGCCCTGGAGGTGCCGCGCGACATTCGGGTCAACGTGGTGAGTCCGCCCTGGGTGTCGGAGACGCTGGACGAGATGGGCGAAGATCCCAGCGACGGCCTGCCGGCGGCGACCGTGGCGGAGGCGTACCGGACGAGTCTGGAGGGGGACATGACGGGCGAGACCCTCGATGCCCGTGACAGGGCGTGGTGACCTCCCAAGCACCGGTGGGGCAGACGTACGGGCGGCGGGGGCTGCCCGTTATGCATTCTCACCATCGTCTGTGCTGGCGGCTGGGGGGCGCGTGTGGCAGGAGTCCCTCTGTCGGGTGTCCCCGGCACACCAGGCGACGGCTGGAGGGGGCGGCATGACTTGGGGACGTTCGGCCTATTTCCTATACTGTATCTCCGTCGCCGCGCGGTGTCCCCGTGGAGCGACGGGCACAGTCGTTTCTTGTCCAGCCGTCGCCCTCGCCATGCTCCGTCGTCTCGTTCTGCTTGTGCTCGCGTCCGCACTCACGATCGGTTTCTTCGGGTGTGGGGGCCCGTCCGACGAGTCCGCGCCCAGCTCCATTGACGGGGTGGGCGAGCCGGCCTGGGTGCAGGACGCCACCGTCTACGAGGTGTTTGTCCCCGACGCCTCCACGGAGGGCACCTTCCAGGGGCTTACCGAACGGCTCGACGAGATTCAAGAGATGGGCGTCAATACGCTCTGGCTCATGCCCATTCATCCGATTGGTAAAGAGCGGCGCAAGAGCGACATCGGGGCGCTCGGGTCCCCGTACTCGATTCGCGACTACTACGACGTGAATCCGGACTACGGGACGAAAGCAGACTTCCGGGCGCTCGTAGATTCGGCACACGCCCGAGACATGCACATCATCATCGACCTCGTAGCCAACCACACCGCCTGGGACCATCCGTGGGTGGAAGAACACCCGGACATGTACAGCGACGGGCCCATTGACGGTTTTACGGTGCCGGTCCTGAACGGCGACACCACAGACTGGACGGACGTGGTGGAACTCAACTTTGAAAATCCGCGGACGCGACAGGAGATGATCGATGTCATGCAGTACTGGGTCCGCGAGTTCGGTGTTGACGGCTACCGGGCCGACGTGGCCCACGCGGTGCCGCTCGACTTCTGGGAGAACGCGATTGACTCGGTGGAGGCCCACAAGGAGGTGCTGATGCTGGCCGAGGCGGCGGAGCCGGAGATGCATGAGGTAGGCTTCGACCAGACGTACGCCTGGCCGTTCTACGGCGCGCTGAAGCGGGTGTGGGAGGAGGGCGCCCCCGTCCGCACCCTTGCCACGCAGGTCGACACGACACGCGCCAGCCTGCCAGGGGCGGCCCGGCGGCTGCGCTTCACCACGAACCACGACGAGACGATGTGGGATGCTCCCCCGCCCGCCCTCTTTGACGGACTGGAAGGCTCGAAGGCCGCGTTCGTGCTGACGGCGAGCATGCCCGGGGCGCCGCTGGTCTACAACGGCCAGGAACTGGGCGTGACTGATTCGGTCTCGTTCTTTGCCCGCACGCCGTACGACTGGTCGCAGTCCCCCGACGTCCGACGCTTTTACCAAGAGTACCTTGCGCTGTACGGCGACAGCCCGGCCCTACGAACCGGGACGCTGACGATGCACACCCCAGACGCCGAGGACGTGCTGGTGTACGAGCGGGCCACAGACGCGGACAGCCTGCTCTTTGCGGTGAACGTCCGCGACGCTTCACACGAAGTGTCTCTGCCGGACGGCTACGCCGACGCCTCCCTCACCGATGCCCTGACGGGGGCGTCCGTCGAAGGCGCGACGATGACCCTAGGGGCCTACGACTACCGCGTTCTCCGGCGGGCGACTGCGGAATGACCGAAAAACGAGGACCTCAACAACGCAGGGCGCCTGTGCTCGGACTCGCGAAGTCTTGCTCACGTCTCATTCGTATCGTTTATGGCACCCGACGATGACGCCGAGGGCTCCTCTCGTTTCCCGAGTGCGTCGTCGGACTCTTCGCCCCTCGCCGACCTCGACATCTGGCTGCTCTTTGCCGTCACGCTAGTCGGTGTCGGCAACGTGTCCGGGGTGTCTCCTGCCTTCCCCCAGGTGGTCGAAGTGCTCGACATTTCTCGCGTCCAGGTGGGCTGGGTCGTGACGGCCTATTCGCTTCCGGGCCTTCTGAGTGCGCCCCTTGCGGGCATCGGCGCTGATCGCCTGGGGCGAAAGCGGGTGCTGGTGCCCACGCTGTTTGTGTTCGGAATTGCCGGCGGGGCATGCGCCCTGGCCCGTTCGTTTCCCGTGCTTCTCGGCCTGCGGGCCGTGCAGGGGTTCGCCGCGGCCCCGTTGGTCGGGCTTGCCATTACCATCATCGGCGACCGGTACGAAGGCGCGACGCGGGCCGCGGTGGTCGGCTACAACGCCACGGCCCTCAACGTGGGGACGGCGGCCTTTCCGGCCGTGGGGGGAATGCTGGCGGCCATTGCGTGGTACGTGCCGTTCGCCCTTCCGCTTCTCGCCCTTCCCGTGGGAACGGCGGTGGCGTGGAAGCTGGAGGCCCCGGCGGTCGACGGGCGGTCGAGTGCGGAGGGCTTTCGGGGCTACCTGCGGACGGTGGGGGAGCGCCTGCGGGATCGCCGCGTCTTCGGCCTGCTTGCCGTGAACCTCGGCATCTTCGTCCTCATCTTCGGCGCCTTCCTCACCTACGTGCCGGAGCTTGTTGAGACCCGCTTCGGCGCCTCGTCCGTCGTGTCGGGGGTCGTGCTGGCCGCGGCGTCGGTGTCGAGTGCTCTGGTGGCGACCCAGATCGGGCGTCTGGCAACCTGGATCGCGCCCCGACGCCTCATCCAGGGATCGATCGTAATCGATGGGGTGGCGCTCGTCCTGATGCCCCTCGTGCCGGGCGTGTGGGGGGTCGGGATGGCCTCGCTGTTTTACGGCGTGGCGCAGGGCCTGAACCAGCCGGCCCTGCAGACGCGCCTCACCGAGCTGTCGTCGGAGGCGTCCCGCGGCGTGATTCTGTCCCTCAATGGCACAATCCTGCGCCTCGGGCAGGCCGGGGGACCGCTTCTGATGGGCCTCGCGCTCGCCCTTGGTGGCATCGAGGCGGTCTTCTACGCGGCCGGGGGCGTGGCCTTCGTGGTGGGAATCGCGGCGCTGTGGCTCCTAGGCGCGGAGTGAGGAGAGCTGGCTGAGAGGTATTCCCTCTCGTATCGGTTGCGGTGGCGGCATCCCCTCTCCGTGCCGTCCCTAGTGGTCCATCGTGAGGACCGCGCGGAAGCGGGCCTCATTGTTGATCATGCGGTCGTAGGCAGCGCCGGCCTCCCCCAGGGAGAAGGTCTCGATCTCGGGCAGCGCCCCGGCCTGCGCGCTGAACGCGAGTGTCTGCTCCGAGTCCTGTGCGTCGCCGCTGGGCCAGCCGGAGATCGACTTGCGGCCCTGAATGAGCGCCATCGGCGCTACCTCCACCGCTTCTCCCGTCGCGGCCACGATCACGAGGTCCCCGTCGCGGCCGAGCCCGCCGACAACCGACGTGATGGCGTCCACGTTCGGCGCGGTGGCCAGGATGAGATCGGCCCCGCCCCGACCCTGGAGTGCCTCGGCCGGATCGGTGCTCGACACGTCCACAAAGTGGGAGGCCCCGAGGTCGTGGGCCAGCTCCTCCTTGTCGGCACTCGTGGAGAGGGCGACCACCTCTAGCCCCATCGCCGCGGCGTACTGCACGCCTAGGTGGCCCAGTCCACCGATGCCCTGTACGGCGACAAGATCGCCCGGCTGGAGGTCGTGGTTGCGGAGTGCGTTGAAGGTGGTGATGCCGGCGCAGAGCAGGGGCGCGGCGTCCTCGGCGGCCAGGTCCCCTGGCATCTTCGCCACGGCCTCGGCGGGAGCAGTCATGTACTCGGCGTAGCCGCCGTCGTAATGGATGCCGGTGACGAGGCCATTTTCGCAGTTGACGAAGTCGCCCTCACGGCAGGCGTCACAGGTGAAGCAGTGGCCGCCGTGCCAGCCGACCCCCACGCGGTCGCCCTCCGACCACTGGGTGACGTCCGCCCCCACGGCGTCGACCACCCCGGCGACCTCGTGGCCGGGCACGCGAGGGTACTCAAGGCCGGGAAACGTGCCTTCCTTCACGAACGCGTCGCTGTGACAGATGCCACACGCCTCCACCCGAATACGCACCTCGTGGTCGTCAGGATCGGGCACAGGGAGGTCAACGATTTCGAAATCGGCGCCCGCACTGGGAACCCGGGCGGCTTGCATGGTCGACATGAGAGCAGAAGGGGTTGGTACGTAGGCGATGCGGAAGGATATCTCAGACGAGATACTGCCCTAGGAGACACCCAAAAGTCCAACTGACGGTACCGATCGAACCTCGCTGCGTTTCCAAATGAGAAATGCACAGCGCGAAGCCTCATCGGATTGTCAAGGGGGGCGCAGTGCTGTAACGTCTGGGAAGAGAGGTTCGTAGAGAGATAAGAGTTCGCTCACAGATCCATGGCCCTCATGTCCGACTCCGTTCTTCGCATTTTGGTTTTCGCATTGCTTCTTGCCGCCGGTCCCGCCGCGGCTCAAGAACAGCAGTACGCATTGTCGAAGACGGACATCACTGTCCATGTGCGGCCCGATGGCGGCTACGAGGTTGAGGAGTCGATCACGTACGACTTTCAAAAGGGATCTTTTTCGCGGGCGTACCGATCGGTGGTGCGGGAAGATGCGGGTGCCCTGCGGGCCGTGGAGGTGACCAGTCCGGAGACGTCCGTCGACTCGATCCGGGTGAGGGAGACAGAGGGTGTGCGTCAGGTCTGGTGGTCGTTCCCGGACCGCTCTGCGCCGGCCCGGTTCGATGTTCAGTACGTCCTGGAGAAGGCGCTCTACGAACGCGGTGACCGCAACGTAGTCCAGCTTGACGTGATGGCCGACGGGGCCGTCGTGCCCACCCGAAACGTAGAGGTAGAGGTGATTCTGCCGACGGCCTTCGACCTGCAGCGAGACGACGTCACGTTCAGCCCGGACGCAGGAACGGTGCGACGAGAGGCCGGCCGGATTGTGGCGTCGGTCCACCGAGACCTTGTAGGGGAAGGAGAAGACTTATCGGTCGAGATGTCGTTTCCCGAGCAGGTGGCCGGCGAGTATCTGCCGACGGCCACAGATCTGCTCTTCGGGCTGTTTCTCGTGGTCGTGGGCGGTGCCGCAGGAGGCGTAGCTTCGTGGCGCTGGCGCGGCCCGCGTCCGGAGGCAACGGCCCGCCGCCCGCCCGCTGACCTCGACCGGCCGACGGCCGTGGCGCTACTCGGGAATCGGGACGGACAGGCATTCCTCGCAACGCTGTTCGATCTTGCTCGGCGCGGTCACGTCACCCTCCGCCACGACCAGGAGGATAAGCTCGTCGGGGCCACTGACGTGGTCCGTCTGGAGACGCACCCCACCCCGGACGACCTCTCGGACTTCGAGCGTCGCTTCGTGGACGAGCTCGGGGAATACGAGACCCTCGACGACTTCTGGTCGGACACCAGATCATTCCGCCGCGACGTCCTGCGTGACGTTCGGGACGCGCTGTTCGAGCGTGGATGGATGGAGAATCATACCACGCGTTCCGGGCTGCTTTTGGGTGGGGCCCTCGTGGCGCTTCTCGGCGGGTTCGCCGCCGTCATTACGGGTGGCAGCGCCCTCCGCCTCTACCTCCTCTCCGCAGGAATGGGCGTAGGACTAGGGGGGGTCATCGCTGCGGTGCGCCGTTACACCTGGACCGAAGACGGCGCGCGCCGGGCCGCGGCCCTCCGCGGATACCTCGACTACGAGAAGTCCAACATTGAGCGGCTTCGGGATACAAGCCCGGCGCAAGCCGCCGAACGGCTCGTGGACGTGCTCCCGTGGCTACTCCTTCACGACGAGGTATCGAGGGCCTGGATTGAGAAGACAAAAGAGGCGCTCGATGCGGCGGATGAGGTGCCGGAACTCCCGGATGGGTTCGTCAGCCTCGTGGGTCCGGAGGAGACGGCGAGCGCTCCTGCCACGGCCTTCTTGCCGGTCGTGACGGTGATGGGGGCGGTCGAGTCGTCGTCGGCCGGGGCGGCTGGGGCCGCCGGGGCCGGGGGAGCAGCGGGGGGCGGTGGGGCCGGTGCCGCGGGCGCTGCGTGACGAGGCACGGGGGACTTCCGGGCGCGTCGTCCCCAATCGGGTCCTGTCGTCCCTTTCCGACGCCCTCTTTCCCACAGTCTTTCCGGAACGCGTATACTTACATGTATGTAAGCACTGCGCGTTACGATAAAACAAGCGATGCCTCGCGGTGTCCCCGTGCAGTGCTTCTCCACACGAGTAATGATGCCTCATCAATGAGTGAAACACGACACCAAATTTTGAAGGAGGCTGAGAAACAGCTAATCGAGGGAGGGTACTCGAGGCTCAATTTCGGCGACATCGCCGAGACGCTCAACGTGACACGCCAGACGGTCTACCACCACTTTGGAGATAAACACGATCTGGCAGAGGCTGCACTCAACCACTACCGGCGTGAGGACATGCGCTTTCTACATGAGCACGCCCGGCGGCACGCCAAAAATTTCCCGGCGCTATTCCGCACGGTCCTGCGAGGACTCCGGAGTGACCTCTCCGACCACAACTTCCGCGGGTTCTGTGCCTGCGTCGAGGTTGGCACGCAAGCCGAGGTGTCCCCAAGCGACCTCCGCGAGGACGCGGATGCTCACCAGCGGGAGACGCTGAGTCTGTACGCCGAACTGATTCGCAATTCCCAGGAGGCCGGAACCATTCGCTCCGATTTGGAGGCCGAGCGTCTGGCCCGTGAGGCGCTGGCCCTTCAGATGGGAATTGGGCAAATGATGCGCATCATTGAGACCGAACGCCCGGTAGATTCTTCCGCCCGCGGCCTGGCCGAGCAATGGTTGGCCCGGATTGAAGGCCCTGACGCTTCGTCCGAATCCTCGGAAACCGATGCGTAGCGCCTCTCTCGCCGTCCCCCCCTGATCCAGAACGCACCGCCCCTACTCGTCTCTCCCCCAAAGATCGACGCCGCCGATGACTTCTCGTCCCTCCCGACTCGTCTCGTACTTCAGCGTGCTTCTTGTACTCGCCGTCCTGATGGGCTGCGTGGATGAGGGCGCGCAGGACGCATCGCCATCTTCATCGGCCCCCGAGCAGCCGGAGCTGCAGACTGTTGCGGCCAGTGACGGGGTACAGCTCACGGGTCTCACCGTCACGGAGGACGAACGGACCTTCGTGAGTTTTCCGCGCTGGCGCGACATTCCCTACTCGGTGGCGGAGGTCACGAGCGACGGCCGGTTCGTGCCATACCCCGGCGACGCGTGGAACGGCTGGACGGCCGGAGCAGGAGACACGACGTTCGTGGCCGTCCAAAGCGTGGTGGCGGCCGATGGGGCCCTGTGGGTGCTCGATCCAGCCTCGCCCCAAATGGCGGGGGTCGTAGACAGCGGCGCCAAACTGGTCAAGATTGACCTGGAGACCGACCGGGTCGAGCGCATCTACCGGCTGGATTCCGACGTGGCGCCGGAGGGAAGCTACATGAACGACGTTCGCATTGACAGCGAACACCAGTACGCCTACGTGACCGACTCCGGCCTCGGCGCGCTGGTGGCGATTGACCTGGACACCGGGGCGCATCACCGGGTCCTCGACGAGCACGCGTCGACGAAGGCCGAGGACCTAGTGCTGGAGATCGGGGGCGAGCCGCTTCGGTTCACCGACGGCAGCGCACCGGCGATTCACGCCGACGGCATTGCCCTGGACGCGGAGGCCGACTCGCTCTACTACCACGCCCTGACGGGCTACCACCTATACCGGATGCCCACGGAGGTGCTACGCGACCCGAGCCTGGAGCCGAGCGACCATCGTGCAGCCGTGACGGACCTTGGGGCCACTCCGGCGCCGGACGGCATGCTGTTCGGCCCGGACGAACGCCTGTACATGGCGGACCTCGAACACAACGCGGTGGTGTATCGCCGGCCGGGCGGGGCGGTCGACACGCTTATTCGGGACCCGGACATTCGGTGGGCGGATACCTTCAGCTTTGGGCCCGACGGGGCGCTGTACTTCACGGATTCCCGCCTTCAGGAGACGGAGTGGTTCGCAGAGGGCGCGGACGTGAGCGAGATGCAGTTTCCGATTTACCGAGTTGCGGCCTCCCGGCAGGCTGAGTGAAGAATGACGGGTCGTGAAGGAGGCTACGGGTCTACTGTGGCCGGGGCGCCGCGAGAGCGGAATGGTGCGCTGCGGGGTCAATCTCGTCCCAGCACAGCCCGGGCCGCGTCCGCCTTATCGGCGGGCACCTTTACCTGAACGCCCCCCTCGGTAGCGTCGAACATGGTGGAGAGGCCGGACTGATCCGCGTTCGCGAGCATGCAGGGAATGTCGGCGTCCTCCAACCTGGTTTTGGCGAGATGGGCGCCGCCCTGCATGTCGTAGCGGGCGACGGTGACGAGGGACGTGTCCGACACGGCACACAGAAGGAGGTGTAGGAGGAGGGAAATGCGTGGAGGCTAGTCTTCCATCCACGTCTTTGCCAGTGCCTCCGGGTCGGGCGTCTCACCGCTCGCGGTAAAGCTACGGGCCACGTACTTTCCGATCAGATCGAACTCTAGGTTGACCGCCGCCCCTTCCGTCCACGTCTCCGCCACGTTCGTGACCTCGTGGGTGTGCGGAATGATCGCGACGGTCAGCGTGTCCTCGTCGAGGCGGGCCACCGTGAGGCTGATGCCGTCTACGGAGACGGAGCCGACCGGGATCAAGTACGCGGCGTACTGCGGGTCAAACTGAATCGTGTAGAGCCAGTCGGTCTCCTCCCGCTCCACGTTCGTGATGGTGCCGGTGGCGTCGACGTGGCCCTGCACGAAGTGGCCGTCGAGCCGATCGCCGGCCTGCAGGGCCCGCTCCAGATTGACCGGGGCGCCCGCCTCCAAGTCGCTGAAGGTCGTCTTGCGCAGGGTCTCCTCAATGCTGTCGACGGCGAAGGTGGAGGCGTCCGGGTCAACGTCGACGACGGTCTGGCACGCGCCGTCGATCGACACGCTCTGATCCACGTGCAGCTCGGGGGCGATGTCGGTTTCGATCGTAAGCCGCTTGCCCGCGCGGTCGCTGCCGAGGGACTCGACTGCCGCGAGGGTGCCCACGTCTTCGATAATGCCGGTAAACATTTCGTTGAGAGGGGTTGGGAAAAATAACCTCTGAGCCAGAGGATGTGAGCAAGTGAGGGACCTACACGGCCCGCCGGTAGCCGCGCAGAAGCATGTCCCTCCCCACGGTTTGCCACTCCTGCTCGGCGAACGTGAGGGCCTCGTCCATCTCCGTGATGCCAAGGTCGCGGAGCACGGGCCGTCCGTCGCCCAGAACCTTCGGGGCCACGAAGCAGAAGAAGCGGTCCACGAGGTCCTGTTGGAAGAGGGCGGTGGCGAGGCCGGGCCCGGCTTCCACGAGGAGCGACTGGAGGGGCTCCGCGTCGCGACCGGCGTCGGTGCCAAGGCGCTGGAGGAGGGCGTGGAGGTTGAGGTGGCCGCCGTCCGTCTCGGGAGTGTGCAAGAGCGTCCCCCCACGGTCGGTCAGTGCGTCGGCGTAATCGGGGCGGGGGCGGTCGTCGCCCATGACGGCGACCGTGTCGCTGGCGTGGGCGTCGGTGAAGAGGGTCCGGTCGGGAGAGAGCGTGCCCGTTCGGTCGAGGACGATCCGGAGCGGCTGGGGCCCGTCCACGTGACGCACCGTGAGGCGGGGGTCGTCGCTCGCAGCGGTGCCGCGGCCCACGAAAACCCCGTCCAGTTCAGCCCTCCACTCGTGCACGAGAGTGCGCGCATCCTCGCTCGTGATCCACTGGCTGTCGCCCGTGCGGGTGGCAATGCGCCCGTCCAGCGTCTGGGCCGTCTTGAGCGTGACGAGCGGCCGTCCGGTCTCGACGTGGTGAAAGAAGGCCTCGTTGAGGCGACGGCAGGCGTGCTCGTGGACCCCTACCTCTACCTCCACCCCCTGCCCCCGCAACTGCCGAATGCCACGGCCCTGGGCCTGCGGAAACGGGTCCACCGTTCCCACCACGACGCGCGGGACTCCCTTTTCAACGACTAGGTCAGTGCAGGGCGGCGTCTTCCCGTGGTGGCGACAGGGCTCGAGGTTGACGTAGAGGGTGGCGTTCCGAAGAGCGGCGGGGCTGTGTTGCTGCTCGGCCGCCTGCAGGGCGCGGGCCTCGGCGTGGGGCCCGCCGTAGGTCCGGTGTGCGCCTTCGCCCAGTACGGTCCCGTCCGGGGCCACCAGGACGGCGCCGACCATGGGGTTTGGGCTCACCGCGCCCGCTCCCTTGCGGGCCAGGTCCAGGCATCGTTCCATCCAGGGCACGTGTCCAGTGTCGTCCACAGGCGGAACGCTTCCTTGGTGTAAATCGGGGGCGGCGAGTCCGTCGGTTGCCATTTGTCGAAATAGAACTTGGATTCAGAACGGGCCTCCTGCTGAGGAAGGACGAATCGGCGGAGCTCCTCATCAGGGGCCCCAAACCGCCGCCACGAGCCGATCCACATCGTGAAGGGGGAAAGAAGCCCGAGCCGTGTCTGTTGCAGGTCGATCCTGGGACACAGACAGCACGGGGACTTCCGAGTACCCACTACAGGACCCCGGCGGCACGGCGCGGTGCCCTACCTGCCACGGCGGTGGTCCGTTCCGCTACGACCAGGGCATCGGCCGACACGCCTTTCCCCCCACGACCGACCGGCAACATCGAACAGCGGCGCTACGCCGCTAGGATTCCCACCGGGCGGGACGGTTTTTCAGAAATACGGACACCTCGTAGAAATATTTGAGGATGTTGATAAGGTCGGCCCAGAGGAGAACGATGGTTATCTTGTTGGCATCGCTTGGTTTTAGTCTTTATGCACAACAGAGTGGCACGATGCCGGTCGAAACAGATTCACGAGATTCTACCCCTGTATGCATTCAGATCGCACGCGGAATGTCGTCCGTGTTGTGTCCATGTGCTCGCAGGATCTGCTTTGAACCAAACGCCCTCGGCCCGGCATAGGCTCCCTCTCGTTGCTTACGTTTTATCAATCTCGCCTGTACGATGCGTTCGGTGCTCACGTCCATTTGGGTGTGGTTTGCCATCGGGACCCTGATTGTCCTCTGGGTGCCCGTCATGCTTGTGGCGCGCGTTGTGGATCGTGACCCGGCGCACTACTACACAGGATATACTCTCCGCATCGTAGGGCGCCTGTTTACCTACGTAAATCCCTTTTGGGACGTCACCCTCGAAGGGCCGTTCCCGGAAAATCCGCGGCGTCCCTACGTTGTGGTGTGCAATCACTTCTCGCAGGCCGACCCCCCCATCATTTCCCGTGTGCCCTGGGAGATGAAGTGGGTGGCGAAGAAACAGCTCTTTGACCTGCCGGTGGCCGGGTGGCTGCTGCACCTAAGCGGCGACATCTCGGTCGACCGGCGGCGCAAGAAGAGTCGGGCACAGGTGCTCACGACGGCCCGTGACTACATTGCGAAGCAGTGCAGCGTCATGTTCTTCCCGGAGGGCACACGCTCCCGCGACGGTCGTGTGCACCGGTTCTCCGACGGGGCCTTCCGGCTCGCCATCGAGGAAGGGGTGCCGATTCTGCCCCTTGCCATCGATGGCACCCACGAGGCGTTGCCCAAGAATTCGATCTGGTTTGAGCCCGATCCGGAGCCGATCCGCGTGCGGGTACTAGAGCCGGTGGAGACCGACGGGTATTCGCCGGATCAGGCCCGGGCCCTGCAGCGGCACGTGCGGGCCCGCATCGTGCGACAGGTCGCGGACTGGCGCGGAGCCGATCTCGACACGGTCGACGGACGTAACGGGACGGACGCCGCCGCCGTCCGGTGGATCGACGATGGCCCAGACCCCTCGGCCGAACCCGTGGAGAAGTCCTCTGGTGAAGCGTCCGTCAAACCCTCCAGTCCATCCGGCGCGTCGGAACCGGGCCGCTAGAGGACTCATTCTGTGTACTGCTTTATGTAAAGCTTAGAACCCGTCTGCCCAGTAGCTCAATCGGCAGAGCGTCCGGCTCTGGACCGGGAGGCTGGTGGTTCGAATCCACCCTGGGCAACTGATTGCATTTCCTTCCCCTGCGGTGCCGCCGGCGCCGCAGGGGTTTTCTGTTGTGGGGTGTGTGTTGTAGAGCTTGTCCGGAAAGGCCCGACGCGGTGCCCTGGTGGAAATGGTTTGCGTGTAGGGCTACTTCAAGAAGAGCTCTTCGTGGAGAGCCGTCCCGATCACAAGAACCTGGAGAAGAAGGAGTAGGACGGCATGCCCCACCCAGTTCTGGAGGCAAAACCTGAGACGTTTCCTTAACCCGACACGAGGATGGACGAGAATCGCGTCGCTCGCCAACGAAGTGGGGACAGTAAAAATTATCGGAAGGAATAAAGCTCTCCTACACGAGTGACCAGAAGATTAAAACCGGCACCATTTTTTCCTGACTTGGCCCAGAGCTGTATTTTCGCTTAACATGAATATGTATTTAAGACAGCTGAGAGGGGCGGGGCGATAAGAGGAAAGGTCGGGCCGACGCAGGAGAAAAGCGGGCCTGAAATCAGAGCAAGTGAGGCTGAGGCGCAAATTCTACACTTCTCTTCAGACCAGGATAACTGTGCTTTTGGATGATCGTTGCTGTCATGTCGACTGGCCGAAAATGCACAACTTCATTCGTCTTGACAATAAAATTTTCTATAGGTACAATTCGTGTGCCACGAAAAAAAGACAATGAAAGTCGCCTCACGAAGGTTGGTGCGAGAAAGGCATACTTCTTCGCACGCCTTTGAGTACCACATTTTGCCAAAACACACTGAAGCCCCGCGCCGGGCTGGTCTTTGGAAGGGACGGCCGACGCGGGGCGCCCACAGCTACCGCTGCAAGCCCAATGGATACAACGGTACAAAGGAAAGGTTCTGCGGCGCGCTCATGGACATCGATCCTGGGCGCTGCCCTCATGCTTTTTGTCGCTGCGTCGTTCTTTGCTGGGGCGGCGCTCGGTCAGGGAGCCGACCCCCCGGATACGTCTCTCGAGCAGGAGGGGGAAGGCACCTGGCACGATGATGTGCTTCGCATTAA
The DNA here is from genome assembly GCF_947077765.1 of Salinibacter grassmerensis. Lineage (NCBI taxonomy): Bacteria > Pseudomonadati > Rhodothermota > Rhodothermia > Rhodothermales > Salinibacteraceae > Salinibacter > Salinibacter grassmerensis. Next base: position 365,026 of record NZ_CAMTTF010000002.1, read on the forward strand.
GGTGGCCCCGGATGTCGCCAACCAGGCGACGCCCATGAAGCAGAATGGGGTTGCGATGCTTGGGGTCGAATCGATTGACGCGCTCAATCAAGAGTTCGACGCCGTCTCGGTTGAGCCCCTGTTTGACGTTGGGGGCGAGTACGAAGAGCGCCACCGCGAATACGGGCTTCATCGGTGGTACGAAATTCGCCTCGCCGACGGAAAGGCGTCGGCGGACACGGAGGTGGAGGCGGCCACGAGTGCCTACTCGAACGCATCGGCTGTCTCTGTCGCCGAAGGGAAGGCCCGAACCCAGCAGCACGTCGTCGAGGACCCGCGGGCGTCGATTGCGCCGCTGCTCGACCCCCTGCCCGGCACGCCCGACGATCCGCTATACGGAGACCAGTATGGGTTCCAAAACATCGAGGCGGAAGGGGGGTGGTCGACCCGAACTGGGGACACCACCGTTGTCGTGAGCATCCACGACTCCGGAATCAGCGGGAGCTTCGATGGGACCGAGACAACTGTCAACCATCCAGACCTTGAGCCAAATGTCTGGTACGGTGGAGATCCGAGCGACGGGAGCGTTCACGGGAAGAATTTCGGGGGTGGAGACCCGGCGGACCTTACTGACAACAACGGCCACGGGACGCACGTCACCGGAACAGTTGCTGCCCTCACCAACAATTCCTTCGGCGTGGCGGGCACCGCGGGGGGGAACGGAGAGTTTGCGAACGGTCGCGGTACCGGTGTTCGATACATGGTGACCACGCCAATCGGGGAAGAAGACTCCTACGTGTATGCTGCCGATAACGGGGCGGTCATCTCACAGAACAGTTGGGGTTACACGAGTCCGGGGGTCTTCCCGCAGGCTCTGCAGGATGCCATTGACTACTTCATCGACAACGGAGGGGGCGATCATCTCGATGGGGGCATTGTCGTGTTCTCCGCCGGAAACGACGCCGACAATGGGGACTGGTTCCCGGCGGCGTACGACCCAATCGTTTCGGTGGCCTCCACCGATCAAGGCGACAACGTGTCCACGTTCTCAAACTACGGGGAATGGGTCGACATTGCCGCGCCCGGCACTGGGATCCTGAGCACCTGGATCGCGGGGCAGGGAAACGTCGAGGATAACTTCCAATTTCTGAGTGGGACCTCGATGGCCTCTCCGCACGTCTCGGGTGCTGCCGCACTAGTGGTGTCCGAGTTCTCGGATGTCAGTAGCCCCGATCAGGTGGAGTCGATCCTGGAGGAGTCCGCCGACGACGTTGGGGCGACACTCGACATTGGGGCCGGTCGCCTGAACCTGGCCCAGGCGCTGCAAGAGGACGACGGTAACGCGCCGGCGGCGATTACTGATCTGTCGGTGAACGACGTAGCGTCGGCGCATGTCGATCTGCAGTGGACCGTTCCGGATGGAGAGCCGACAGTCTACGACATTCGCTACTCCACCGACCCAATCGAGAACGATCAGGACTTCCAGAGTGCCACGCAGGTGGCCGATCCTCCGTCTCCGTCTGCCCCGGGTGAAACCGACGCCGCAACAGTCGAAGGCCTAACGCCGGGTACGGAGTACTTCTTCGCAATCAAGTCGTCGGACACGTTCGGCAACACGTCCGACCTGTCCAACGTGACGTCCGCGACCACCGAGAATGCGCCGGCGATTGCTGTGAATCCGGAGTCGGTGTCCCAGACGCTCAGCACAGGCGAGTCCGGCTCTGACAACTTTGCGATTTCAAACGTCGGAGAGGACACACTTTCGTTCGCCCTACAGGCCGGCACGGGTGGATCTGACATCGCCGATCCGATCGGCGAGCCAACGCAGCTTCGCAGCTTGACCGGTGCGCTTCCAGAGCGCCTCGAGCAGATGGAGGCGAACCAGCCACAAGACCGCTTCTCGTCGAGTGAGACCACCTACAAGGCCGAGCAAGGAGCTGTGCAACAGCAATCCGTTGAGGTCGAAGGGCGGCCTCTTGCCAAGCTTCTCGATGAGGTGGGAACGACCGGATTCGGAAATGACATCTTCAACTCGGAGTTCGAAATCTACTCCTTTGATCTCGGCGTTCCCTCTGACCTCACACTGGTGGACGATGGCGTGGACTCGTACGCCGGAAACTTCATTCAAGGGAATAACGAGGAACTCTACTGGATCGACAACGCGGACAATAACCTGAAGACGTATGCCCTCGACGACGGCACCGTCGAGACGATTGGGGAACTGAACCCGCAGTCCAGCGATCCGGGATGGACCGATCTAGAGACAGATTACTCTACCGGAACGACGTACGTCACGACCACCGATGCGCTTTACGAGCTCGATCCCCAGAACGCAGAGCTGACGCTCGTCGGTGAATTTTCCGGAGGCCTATTGCCTGTTGCCTTCGCGGTTGACGATGAGGGGCAAGGATACCTCCATGACATCAGTGGTGACAACATCCTGACGGTTGATCTGCAGACGGCAGAGACGGAGGTGCTCGGGTCCACGGGCATCGACGCCAACTATGCCCAGAGCATGACCTACGACCACGCGACCGACCAGTTGCTCATGGCGGCCTACAAGGGCTCCACGGCGTCCGTCCCGGCCGAACTCCGAGAGGTGAATATGGAGACCGGCAACACGGAGCTTATTGCTCCGATCGGGCCGGAAGGCGAGGCCAACGAGCTTGGATGGTTCGCCACGCCGGGGCCGAGCTTTCAGTGGTTGACGGCCGCGCCGACCGAAGGCGAGGTCGCCGCCGGGGAGCCCGGAGAGGACATTACGCTCACCTTCGAGACGGTCGCGGACGATGAAGACGCGAACGATCTCATCGGGGGGCTTGCGTATTCCGGAAGTGTCCAGATCGAGAGCAACGATCCGGGCACGCCGGTGGAGGAGGTCCCGGTCACGCTAACCGTGGAGGGGAATCCGGCGATCTCCGTGGACGAGAGCCTCGGCTTCGGTGAGGTCTTTGCCGGCACGACGGGACGGGACACGCTGACCGTCACGAACACAAGTGACGACGCCATCCTACAGGTGGCCTCCATCGATCTCGCCGGGGACGATACCCCGTTCTCGGTGGCGGACGCTTCCCCATTCGTCCTCAACCCCGGACAGAGCGGAAGCATTCCCCTCACGTTCGAGCCGACGGAGAACGGCTCGTTCGAGACGACCCTTTCATTCGAGAACTCGGCGACCGGCACGCAGGAGGTCACGATCACTGGTCAAGGGTCGCCGTTCGTCTCGATTGAGCCGAGCTCACTGGAGCAGGAGATCGACCTGACGTCCGGCGACTCCACGGCGACGCAGACGTTTACGATCACCAACGAGTTCAGTGAGAGCCTTCCGTTCTCGGTGGTCGTTGAAGCCCTCGAGGGCGGAGGGGCCATGGACCTCACGCCGAAGTTGGCGGACAAGGAGCTCCGGCGCTGGCGCCAGCTGCAGCAGACACCCGCGCAGTTGAACTCGGACGCGGAGCCCGCAGAGCCGTCGCTGGGGCCGTCGCCCGACGATGGAGCGACGACGAGCTCCGCCGCAGCGCGCCTTCTGGATGGCACCCAGGTGCTGGACGAAACCGGCGTGACGGCCTACGGCGCGGAGGTGATTGCCCCCGAACTCGTGGCCTTCGATACGGGGCTGCCGGGCGAGTTCACGGTCGTCGATGAGGGCGTGGACTCGTACGCCGGGAACTTTACATTCGGCAACAATGAGGAGGTGTACTGGATCGACAACACGGATAACACCCTCAAGACGTACGCCCTTGAGGATGGGTCTGTCGAAACGATCGGTGAGCTCAATCCGGAGGGATCGGATGTAACCTGGTCGGACATGGAGACCGATCCGACGGACGGCACGACATACGTGACCGCAGGCGAAGGCAACACCAACCGGCTCTATGAGCTAGACGTGGAGAACGCCGAGCTCGACCTGGTCGGAGAGTACGCGAGCGGAAACCTCGTTGTGGCCCTTGCGATCGACGGCGAAGGAAACGCCTACGCCCACGAGATCTCCAACGACGAGATTCTGAGTATCGATCTCGAGACGGCCGAGACGGAGGTTGTTGGTCCCACGGGCATCGATGCCAACTTTGCCCAGAGCATGACTTACGATGCGGAGACGGGCCAGGTCCTCATGGCGGCCCTTCACAACTGTAGCTTCATTGGCTGTAGTGATGGGACGCTCCGCCAGGTGGACCGCGAGACCGGCAACACGACGCTGATCGGATCCTTCCCGGAAGGCGGGAACGATGAACTTGGCTGGATGGCTACGCCGGGCCAGGGCATCCCGTGGCTCGCGACGAACCTGGAGCAGGGCACGGTCCCGGCCGGCGCCACGCTGCAGCTAGAGGCGCAGTACGATGCTACGCAGGTCGAAGAGGGCGACTACGAGGGCCAAATCAGCATCGTCGGCGACGAGTTGCAGGGTGAGCCCAGTGAGTCGGTTCCTGTAAACCTCTCGGTGGAGGCGGCACCGGTGGCGTTCGTCTCAAAGGACTCGCTTGGATACGGTCAGCTCTTCGAGCAGGATACGTCGAGTACGCAAATGGTTACGCTCCGAAACGATGGGGCAGCCGATATGACGATTACCGACGTGTCCATTGATTCAGAGAACTTCTTCTTCGATGGAGAGAGCGAGTTCACGCTCAAGCCGGGCGACGCGAGGATCTTCGACGTCGCCTTCACCCCGCAGAGTGTCGGGGAATTCTCGGCCACCATGTCCATCACTGGAGAAGAGGTGTCGGGAGAGGTCACTTTGACCGGAGAGGGCACCCCGGCGCCCGAATTGGCGCTTGCGCCCACAAGCTTCGAGAAGCAGGCCTACGTCGGCCAGACGCAGGACGAGGCCGTGGAGGTGACCAACACGGGTGGAAACCCGCTGGAATACGACCTCTCGGTCCTGCCGTCGAGTCCGCCGATTCAGCAGCTGCTCGTCGAAGAAGGGTTTGGCGGTGAGGAATTCCCGCCGGGAGACTGGTTCCGCGCCGGTGCCAACGGCGGCCAGAACTGGACGACGGTCGGTGAAGGGTGCTCCTTCTACTTCGATGATCCGCAGCAGGCGTGCTTCTACTGGTCCCCCTCTACCGAGGGCACACAGCGCCTGATCACGCCTCAGATCAACACGGAGGACGTTGCACAGGTGTTCGTCCAGTTCTCCCACATCATTGATGCCTTCAGCGCGGGCGAGTTCACAGTCCGTCTGGAGACGACCGGGGACGGTGGTGAGAGCTGGACCACGGTGGCCGAATTCCCAGCCCAGGATGTCGGCCCGATCGACGAATCGTTCGCAATCACCAATGAGGACGTGGGCTCCGACGAGTTCCACGTGGCCTGGACGTTCGAGGGGGACTCCTTCAACATCAATGGTTGGGCCGTCGATGATGTGCAGGTGTTCGCTGGAGGCGAGTGGTTGGCTGTCGATCAGACGTCCGGGACCATTGCGCCGAGCGAGTCGGACACCCTCAACCTGACCGTCGACACGAACGTGCCCGGCATCCAAGAGGAGACGTATCAGTCCGGCCTCGGCTTCGTGACCAATGCGCCGCTCGCGGAGACCGCGGAGCTGCCGTTTACGCTGAGTGTCATCGAGGCCCTCTCCGTCACCGCCGAGCACTCTGAGGGCGACGGGGAGGTGTACCCGAACGAAGAGTTCACGCTGGACATGAACGCCGAGAGCCTCGACGACTTGGAGGTCTTCTCCTACCAGATGGAAATGGGCTTCAACACCGACCGCATGCAGGTCCAAGAGGTGACGACTGAGGGCACGCTCAGCGAAGGCCTTACCCTCACTTCGAACATCGACAACGAGGCGGGCGTCGTGACCATCGCCGCGGCCGACGACGGGCTGAATAGCAGCAGCACCGGGAGCGGTGAGTCCGACGGCGACGATGGAGCCGCTCTCTTCGACATCGAAGGCGAGGGCGTCCTCGTCTCGATCGAGGCGACTGGCCAGCCCGACCACGGAGAAATGGTCATGGACATGCAGAACATGGTGTTCAATGAAGGACAGCCGCCGGCCACCGCGGTAAACGACACCATGGAGGTCATCCCACTCTACGGCGACACTGACCTCAACCTTGGAATCGGCGCCGGAGACGCAGGAGATGCTCTCGACTTCGTGGTTGGATCTACCGACCTCATCGAGGCGCAGCAGACGCACGCCGACGTTTCGGGGGACGATGAAGTCAGTGCCTTCGACGCGTCCCTGATCCTGCAGCGCACGGTGGGAGGCATCTCTTGCTTCCCGGTCGAATCCGGCTGTGAGGAAGCGACAGAGGCGCTGGCTGCGACCTCGAAGGCGTCCGGCGACGCAAACACGTCCTTTGCCTGGGGCGAAGTGACCGAGCCGAAACAGGCCACCAGCGCTGAGAGCAAGAAGATGCAGCTGCCGCTGGTTCTCAACCAGTCCAGTCAGTCGGTGCAGGCCATCGACGTAACCACGAAGATTGATCCGGACAAGGTTGCCGTGAACGACATGACGGCCCAGCTTCCGGATGACTGGCGGGCGGTCCACCACGTGTCCGACGACGGGACCCTGAAGATCTCGATGGCGGGCACCACGCCGATCTCCAACGCTGGAAAGGTTGCGACCCTTACGCTGAAGCGGGAGGATTCCGACGCAACCCTGGAGATGGGTGGCAACGTGACCGTCAACGAAGGTGGCGTCCAGAAGCTCGAGACCAAGTCCATCGTGTCTATTCCGGACGAGTTTGCTCTGGAGGGGGCCTACCCGAACCCCTTCCGGCAGACCGCGACGCTGGAGATGGACCTACCCCAGAAGGCGAATGTGACCGTCGAGGTCTACGACCTGCTGGGCCGCAAGGTGCAGACTGCGCACCGTGGCGAGATGTCGGCTGGATCGGGCCGTACGGTCCGAATCAGCGGCTCTGATCTCTCTTCGGGCACGTACTTCTATCGCGCCCGGGTGGAGATGGACGAGAATCGCGTCACCGAGACCGGGAAAATGACGGTTGTCCGGTAGTCGCGGCGCGCTCCCCTAAGACGGGATCTCCTTAAGATGATCAAGGGGTTCGAGGAGTTCATCTCCTCGAACCCCTTTGGTCCTTAGGGGCAAGATCGCTGTAATTGTACTCAGCCTTCATCCTTCATGATCACGATGAGCGACCGATTCCTGATCGCGCCACTGGGTTTGATCCTCGTCTTCCTCGCCGGGATCGCGCCTTTACAGTCATGGGCACAGTCAGGCATTTCTGTGACCGTTCCTGAGGTGAATCCAGCTCCGGGGCAGGTTACCACTCTCAGCATTGAGGCGGATCTTGACGGAAAGAGTGTGGAAGAATACTCGAACATGAAGTTTGCATTTGATGATGATGTACTCGAAATAGAAGAGGTTGAAGATGGTCGTGAACTTAGTTTTGGGTCAAGTAATCTTACAGCCAACAATTCTAAGGAGGATACTCTACGGGTCTCAAACGTATCAAGCGGATCAGTGTCGGGAAGTGGAGAATTTCTTCAGGTAGACGTAAAGCTAAAAACTGGTTCTCAAAGTCCAGGAACTTTTTTCAGGCTTACTCCGAGTGTGAAAGAGATAGGAGAGCCCTTTGTGGGCACATTCGGAGAGGCGGGTTCTGGGTCGGTGTTTGAAGTTGAGACCATCGATCAGGGGAAAGTCGGCGATCTTACGGTTCAGAATGGTCGTCAGGAAGGATTCGGCAACACGGCGACGGTGACGGGCACCGTCACGCGAGCGTATGGCTCGTACGTGCGATTTCAGGACGACACCGGTCCTACGGGGGTAAGCGGTTTGACCGTCGGTCCCGTGAGCGGGGACATTCAACAGGACATTGCCGACGGCAACATCGAGAAGGGGACTCGGCTTTACGTGCGAGGAACGCTCTCGGACACCGACGAGCTCCTTCGAATCGATAACACGGGCCTTGAAAACTACGTCATTCTGGACCAGGGGATACTGCCGGCTCCTCAAGAGGTCTCCCTGAGCACACTGCAGTCCGGCGGTGAAGACTACGAAAGCGAACTCCTTCGTGTGGACGGACTCTCATTCTCAAACACGAGCGGGACGTTCAATGCGAACACGACGTACACGGTTGGAGACGAGACCGCGAGCCTCAACTACCGCGTCGAGTCGAGCAATCAGACTGAGCTCATGGGCGAGCCCATCCCCATCGGGACGTTTACCTATGAGGGCGTGCTTGGAGAGTCGGGCACGGAATACCAGTTGGTTCCTATTCGCCCGGCGACGGCCTTACCCGTCGACTTGACGCGCCTCACGGCGGTCCAGAGTGAGGAGGTTGTGGTGCTGACCTGGCGGACCGCCAGCGAAACCAACAATGCGGGTTTCCGCGTCCAGTACGAGCAGAACGCCGGCTGGCAAGAGCTCGGTTTCGTCTCGAGCAAGGTGGAGGACGGGACCACCGGTGAGGCCCAGTCCTATCGCTTTACGGTCGACCGACGGCTCGGGCCGGGCACCCATCGCTTTCGGCTCGAGCAGGTCGACCTCGACCGGACGACAGCCCTCAGCGATACGGTGCAGGTGGAGGTTGGCATGGACGGGGCGCTGCACCTGAGCGCGCCGGCCCCGAACCCGGCGTCCACCCGGGCGACTCTTTCCTTTGCGGTGCAGGAGAGGACGAGGGCGGAAGTCGCGATGTACAACGTGCTGGGTCAACGGGTGCGGACCCTGTACGAGGGACGGCCGCCAGGAGAAGAGGGGCGACGGCTGACGGTGGAGACGGAGACGTTGTCCAGCGGAGTATACGTGGTGCGGCTCCGGGCCGGGGGGCGGACGAAGACCCGGCGTCTTACCGTCGTGCGGTAGGAAGACCGACCTGAGCGCTACACCTCTTCGCTGAACGACTCGCCCGCCGCCGATTCGTCGAGGGGGGGGAGGTCCGGGGCATCGGGATCGTCTTGAAGGCCCCGATGCCGGAGATCCCGACCCTCCACCATAAAGACGATGCTCTGGGCGATGTTCTTTGCGTGGTCGGAGATGCGCTCCAGTGCTTTGCTCACCGTTAGCAGGTGGGCAATGATCTCGGACTGTTCGTGCCCGTCCTCGCACATTTCCACGAGGGTCGCGAAGGTCTCCTCGTGCAGCCGGTTCACCTGGAGGTCCCGAGCGATCACCTTGCGTGCCTTCAGCCGGTCGTTCTCCAGAAACGCCATCTCGGCCTCCCGCAGCATCGTGCGGGACATGTCGGCCATCTTGGGCAGGCGCGTGTCGGCGAGCAGGCCGGGGGCGTCGGCCAGGTAGCGGGCGTTGCGGGACAGGTTGCGGCAGTGGTCCCCGATGCGCTCGAAGTCGGTATTGATCTTCACCGCCATGATGAGCATGCGCAGGTCGACCGCCACGGGCGAGTGGAGGGCGAGGATGCGTTCACACTGCTCGTCGATGCGTAACTCCAGGGCGTCGACGGCGTCGTCCCCGGCCACGACCTCCTCCGCGAGGTCCATGTCCCCCTGCAGAAGGGCATTCATCGCGTTCGCGAATTGCTCGTCGACGCGGTTCGCCATGTCGGCGATCAGGCCGCGCAGGGATGCCAGCTCTTGGTCGAGGGACGAACGGTTGGGCATGTCCGAAGAGGGGAAGAACGGCAGTGGGAGATGAAGGGCGCCCGATGCTACCCGAAGCGTCCGGTCACGTACGCCTCGGTGCGGTCCTTCTCGGGGCGGGTGAAGAGCTGATCGGTCGGGCTCATTTCGATGAGCCGGCCCATGTAGAGGAAGGCCGTCTCGTCACTGATTCGGGAGGCCTGCTGCATGTTGTGGGTAACGATCACAATCGTATAGTCCTTTTTCAGCTCCGTGATCGTTTCCTCGATTTTCGATGTCGCGATGGGGTCCAGGGCACTGGCCGGCTCGTCCATGAGCACCACGTCGGGTTGGACGGCGAGCGTCCGGGCGATGCAGAGGCGCTGTTGCTGGCCCCCGCTCAGATCGAGCGCACTGCTGTGCAGCTGGTCCTTCACCTCGTCCCATAGGGCAGCTTGTCGTAGAGAACGCTCCACGAGTGCATCGAGGTCCCCGGTGTAGCCGTTGATTTCGGCGCCCCACGCCACATTTTTGTAAATGGTCTTCGGGAAGGGATTCGGCTTCTGAAAGACCATTCCGACGCGCCGGCGCACCATGACCGGGTCGGTGTCCTCCGCGTACACGTCCTGGCCGTCCACGTGGATGGTCCCTTCGAGCGTCGTGCCCTGAATCAGCTCGTTCATCCGGTTCAGGCACCGGAGCAGTGTGGACTTCCCGCAGCCGGAGGGCCCGATCAGGGCCGTCACCCGGTTGGGCTGAACGTCCATGCTGATGCCCTGGAGGGCATGGTTTTCATCGTACCAGAAGTGCAGGTCTTCAATCTGTAGCTTCGGCTGCACCGACGGAGCGGCAGACGTAGACGAGGATGCTTCCGCCTGTGGCTCGGGGGAGCCCGGACGGCCGTTGGGCGTCGGCGCGTCGGGGGAGGCGGGCGAGGTGGGGGTGTCGTCGGTGGATTCGTCGGTAGGCATGGGGGGGCACAATCGGTCGTGCGAGCAGGGCGGGAGCGTGGCGGCGGACTTAGGAGCCGGCACGACGCTCTTCGAAGTAGTTGCGTAGCAGGATGGCCGTCAGGTTCATCGTGAACAAGAGAATCATAAGCACCACGATGGCGGCGGCCGCCAGGCCCTCAAACTCGGCCTGGGGGCGGGCCGTCCAGTTAAAGATCTGAATCGGAAGCGCGGTGAACTGATCCAGGGCCCCGCGGGGAAGGAACGGAACGAAGGTGAGTGCCCCGATGAGGATGAGGGGCGCCGTTTCCCCGATGGCCCGGCTGAGCGCGAGAATGACCCCGGTGAAGATGCCGGGGGCGGCCATCGGCAGGACGTGGCTCCAGATGACCTGCGAGCGCGTGGCACCGAGGGCATAGGCATTCTCGCGGATGCCGCTCGGAATGCTTCGGAGGGCCTCCTGGGTGCTGATAATGATGATGGGCAGGATGAGCAGGCTAAGCGTCAGGGCCCCGGCCAGGAGGCTCTGTTCCAGCGCCGCGAAACGCACGAAGAGGGCGAGTCCCAGAATGCCGTATACCACCGAGGGGACCCCGGCGAGGTTGGCAATGTTGATCTGAATCAGGCGCAGAAGCCAGCCGTCCCGCGCGTATTCTTCGAGGTACACGGCGGAGGCCACCCCCAGCGGTACCGAAATGAGAGCGGTAAGCCCCATCAGCCAGAGCGAGCCGACCAGGGCAGACTTGATGCCCGCCTCCTGCGCCTTTCGGGACGGAAAGCTACTGAGAAACTGCACGTCGAGCCAGGGCACGCCCGAGGTGACGACGTCCACCAGAAGCGTCACGAGCACGACCACGCCGAAGATCGTGGCCAGGAAGAGGACGCCGGCCAGGATGATCCCGATGCGCTTGCGGCGAGAACGGTGGGTCTGAAATGATCCGTCTTCGGAAGGCTCCATCGAGGTGCGCGGATTGGATGCTCGGGTGTTCGAACGGGTAGCAGCGAGGGCGTGTGTGGTCGACGCCCACAAGCACAACGCCTCAGTACTCCTCCTGGTAGTGAAGGGTGATGCGGTTGGCAAAGATGTTTAGGGCAAGGGTGATCAGGAAGAGCATCAGGCCGACGGCAAAGATGCTCTGGTAGACGATCGTCCCCTGTGGCGTGTCCCCCTTGCTCACCTGCACGATAAAGGCTGTCATGGTCTGAATGGACTGCGTAGGGTCGAGGGTCGCCTTCGGGGTCGCTCCCGCCGCCAGGGTCACGATCATGGTCTCCCCGATGGCTCGGCTTACCGCCAGAATAAAGCTCGCCATGATGCCGCTGAAGGCAGCAGGCACGTTCACGCGCACCACCGTCTCGTACTTCGTGGCCCCGAGGGCGTAGGCCGCCTGCGAGAGGCTATCGGGGACGGCCTGAAGGGCATCTTCGCTGAGGGAGGCCACCATCGGAATAATCATAATTCCGACGACAACGCCTGCGCTGAGAGCGTTATAGACGCCGAGGCCTGGAACGACCGTCTGCAGGAGTGGGGTGACGAAGGTGAGGGCAAAGTACCCGTACACGACGGTCGGCACGCCGGCCAGCAACTCCAGGCTCGGCTTCAGAACCTTCCGGACCCATTTGGAGGCGTATTCCGAAATGAAGATGGCACTGGCAAGGCCCACGGGAAGGGCCACCACCGCCGAAATTACGGTTACGAGCAACGTGCCTGCCAGCAGGGCCCAGATGCCGAAGTGCTTCTCCGAAAACTGAGGCGTCCATTGGGTGTCCCCAAAGAATTCCGTCAGGGCCACCGTCTGGAAAAATGGAATCGACTCGATGACCAGGACGGCCGCAATCCCGAGCGTCGTGAGCACACTGACGAGGGCGCACGCCCCGAGCACGTACTCAATGAGCTTTTCTTTCGGGCTATCGTAGACCTGCTGGCGCAGATCCTGGGCCGGCCGGTCGGCCGTCGTCTCGTCGTTCGCGGGTTTTGGGGGGGAAGAAGTGGGCGTGCTCATAGAGGCAAAGCCTGTTCAGGATGCTCGCGACCGGGCAGGGACTTACTCGGCGGCCATCGTGTCGGATGGTGCTGTGCCTTCAGCTGCCTTACGGAGCATCTCCTCCACCTGCGTGCCCGTCGCGTCCACGCCCTCCGCCCCGAAGACCGTTCCGCTCGTTCGGTCCTGAAAGCGCTGGAGGGCCAGGTCGTACGCGTCGTCGGGCATCGACACGTAGCCCACGTCGGAGGCCAGCTCGCCGGCGTTCTGTAGGTAGAACGTGACGAACTTCTCGACGGTCGGGGTGACCTTCGCGGGGTTGACGTAGATGAAGAGTGGACGTGAGAGCGGACGGTAATTCCCGTTCTTGACGGTCTCCGCACTCGGAGACACACAGGACGTCCCGCCGTCCCGGTCGTCCGGATCGATGCCCAGGGCCTTCAGCTGGTCGGCGTTGTTTTCGTAGTAGGCCAGCCCGAAGTATCCGAGTGCCGTTTCCGTGCCCGTGATGCCCTGAACGAGCACGTTGTCGTCCTCACTTGCCGTGAAGTCGGAGCGGCTGGCCTCCGCCTCCCCCACGATTGCCTCCGTAAAGTAGTCGTAGGTGCCACTGGCCGTGCCGGGCCCGTACAGCTCTATGGGCCGGTCCGGATAGGAGTCGCGAATCTGGTTCCAGCGGTCGATCGAACTGTTTGGCTTCCAAATCTCGCGAAGCTCGCCGGCGGTCAGGCAGCTGGCCCAATCGTTTTCGGGGTGCACCACGACGGCCAGCCCGTCGTAGGCGACCGGGATTTCAATGAACTCGATGCCGTTCGCCTCCGCCTTCTCAATCTCGTTTGGGGCAATGGGGCGGGAGGCATCGTTGATGGCCGTCTCCCCCCGCAGAAATTTTGAGAACCCGCCGCCGGTGCCGCTCACCCCCACGTTCACCCGGGCGCCCTGACTATCTTCCATGAACTCCTCCGCGACGGCCTCCGTGAGGGGGAAGACGGTGCTGGAGCCGTCGATGCTTACCGAGTCAACCGACGAGCCGCCACAGCCAACGAGCACGACTGCCAGCACAATGATTCCGGTCAGGGCCGATGCGGAGGCCGGAGAGCATCGCGAGAGAAGAAGTTGCAACCTAGGCATTGTAGCAGAGAAGACGTAAAGAAGAGGACGACGGTGGGTGTGTCGAATCAATCATAATGCTCATTCGGGCCAAGAGAAAGCCCTGTTCGTCGCGCTGAGCCCCTATTCCTTCATCCGGTACCCAACGCCCTTGACGGTTTCAATGTATTCGCTGCCGATCTTCTCACGGATTTTGCGGATGTGGACATCCACGGTCCGGTCAACGACGTAGACGTCGCGTCCCCACACCTCATCGAGGATCTCTTGGCGGGAGAACACGCGGCCGGGATGTGAGGCCAGAAAGTAGAGCAGCTCGAACTCTTTTCGGGGAAAGCGCATCTCCGTCTCGCCGTCTCCGTTCTCCTGGTAGACGAGGTAACGGTCCCGATCCACCCGCAGATTGTGTACCTCAATTTGATCGGGAGGGTCCTCGTAGCGGTGGGCGCTGCGCAGTAGGGCCCTGGTCTGGCTGACGATGACGGAGACAGAGACCGGCTTTCCGAGGTAGATATCGGCGCCCACGTCGAGCCCCTGCACCTTGTCGTCCTCCTCATTGCGGGCGGTCAGCATCATGATCGGGATGGTACGGAGGTGGGCATCTTTGCGGAGCTTTTCGCACACCTCAATGCCGTCCATCTTGGGCATCATGATGTCGAGAATGATGAGGTCCGGGTCATGCTCGCGTGCCTGTTCAAGTGCCTCTACCCCATCTCGGGCGAGCACGACGCCAAAACCCTCCTGATCCAGATTGTACTCCACGAGGCTAAGCAAGTCTTCCTCGTCGTCGACGACGAGGATAGTGGACTCTTTCGTTCCGAGCTGCTGTTCCGTCACAGTGTATGAAGCCAATCATCCTGAAGACTGTGAGACGTTCGATCCTACCTTCAGGTCCGCGTCGCTGTTGTTATCGAACTATTATCATCCGCCCCCAGCCTCCCCTTTCGCCGGTTTTTCGAAGGTGGCGAGGCTCGCAGCGCAGCAAAATGGCCCTGGTGCAAAATAAAAGCGCTCTCCACTGGACGAAAGAGGCCGGGGGCGGAAAGCTTTCGGACTGAAACCAAATGTGGGGGCTCTGGACAGGTGGCCGGACCTGACCCGAAAAAGCCATCCTGCATACGCAGAATCGAAGTAAGCACGTCCGGCATACCGAAAGCGCTCTCGAGTGTATTTCTTTCGATGAGGCCCCAGCGCCTTTCCCGTGCAACCCGTCCGGGCTACAAAAAACGCCGTACATCACTTCTGGTCAAAGCGCCTCGTGCCTGTCGGATGTCTCTGGCACAGTGGAGACTGTATAGCCCCTCAGTGAATTCCGAGGGACGGGCGAGGGCCCGGGGCACGAATGAATCTATCGGCGGTGGGAGTTGAAGAACAGTGTGGCTTCGTCGTCCAGTCGAACGTGTGTGAGGTCGGTACACTTGGTCCTTTCGAGTCCGTACGATCGTGATATTTTGGACCTAGCGGTGCCGGCCCTCGCAGGGCTCGCTGCCGGACCGCTCGTCTCGCTGGTCGACACCGCGTTCGTGGGACAGCTGGGACGCGTCCCCCTGGGGGCCCTCGGGGTGAACACGTCGATCTTTTCGATGACGTTCGTCGTCTTCAATTTCCTCGCGTACGGCACCACGCCGCGCGTGGGCCGGGCCGTGGGCAACGACGAGCGAGAAGAGGCGGGGCGGGTGGTCGTTCGGGCGCTCGTGCTTGCCGTCGCGGTCGGCATCGTGGCCCTCATCGCCCTGCAGGCCCTGGCCCGTCCCATCTTGACCGTAATGGGGGCGAGCGAGGAATTGATGGCCCCGGCCCTGTCCTACCTGCGCATTCGCGCCCTGGCCGGTCCGGCGGTGCTCCTCATTACGGCCAGCCATGGGGCCTTTCGGGGGTACCAGGACACCCGCACCCCCATGGTGGTGACGCTCGGCTTCAACGTCGTGAATGGGGGGCTCGACCCGGTCCTCATTTTCGTCTTCGACTGGGGGCTGGCGGGGGCTGCGGCGGCGACGGCCATTGGGCAGTGGGTGGGCGCACTTACGTTTCTGTACCTGCTCCTCTACACGCGGCGAGACGAACTCGGGATCACGCTGCGGTGGCCGGCCCCCCACACGCTCGTGCCATTCTTGAAGGTGGGGCGCGACCTGTTCCTGCGTACGGCCTCGCTCGTGGGCACCATGACGCTGGCGACGGCCATGGCGGCCCGCGTGGGCGTGACGGCCGTGGCGGCGCATCAAGTTGCGGCTCAACTCTGGACCTTCCTCGCCCTTCTGGTCGACGCACTGGCCGTGGCGGCACAGGCCCTCGTATCGAAGCACCTCGGCTCGGATGACCCGGAATCGGCTCGCGAGGTCGCCAACCGGCTGGTGCAGTGGGGGCTGGCCGTGGGCGTGGGGCTTGGGCTCGGGTTCTGGGCCCTGCGGCCCATCCTGCCCACCTTTTTCACCGACGACCCCGATACAGTCGCGGCGCTTCTCGACGTGTACTTCTTCGTGGTGGTGCTCCAGCCCCTGAACGGCCTCGTCTTCGTCGGGGACGGCATCTACATGGGGGCGGAGGCGTTTCCGTACCTGGCCAAGGCCATGATTGGAACGGCCCTGGCGGCGGCCGTCGTGCTGCTTCTGGTGAACCCGATGGGCTGGGGCCTCGTCGGGGTGTGGTGGGGCATCACGACGCTGATGGTGGGCCGCATCCTTACACTGGCGGGGCCGTACGTGCGAGGAACCCTGCTCGCGCCCGAGTCCGAGTAGGGCGGCGCCGGCCCTGCTAAAAGAGTTGCAGGGGCACGGTGTACGTGAGGCTGGCGGTGACCACGTCGTGACGGAGCGTGGACGGGGGGGAGGACAGCGGAAATGCCTCCGCGTCCGTCGAGGGGCCCAAAGCATCTTCGGACCCGGCAAAAACCGAGCGGAGGCCTGGGTTGTACCGGAGCTCAAGGCCCAGGCGCCCAGTGGCACCAATGCCGTACCCGAACCCTGCCCCCACGACAATCCCCACGTCCCAGCGTCGAAGATCGTCGTCGGCGAGGAGGTCGATACGGTCTTCGAAGACTCCCCGGGCGGAGCGCGCATTGCGCTGCACGGTGCCCCCGAGTGCCACGTCTACGGAGAGCCCCGCCACGGCGTGAGCGGACAGACGGCCCCGAACCGGGAGGGCGCGCCGCCCGAGCATCGAGCCCTGGATGTACGATAGGCGGTACCGCTCCACGGAGTACCGCTCAGACAAAGGCTCAGAGAAGTGGCCGCCCTTCCGGATGTAAAGCAGTTCCGGCTGGAGCGCGTAGGAGTCGGTGAGCGGGGCGACCAGGAAGGCCCCGGCATGCAGGTCGAGCCGCGGGTTTGCATTGGTTGTGCGCCGTCCCCCGGTGAAGGGGACTTTGCCGTCGCTCAGAAACCCGAAGGTGGGCCCTGTGCGGAGGCCCACCCGTACATCCTGTGCCGCTGCGCCGGGGACCATGCCTCCCTCAACCGTAAGGCACGCTCCAACCAAGAGGACGACAAAGAGGGTCTGTGCGGGGGACCGAAACGAAGAGGATGGCAGCATCCGCGCTACGGGGCGGAATGAAACGAGTGACGGTCTTCGACGAGGGGGCGTGGAGCAGTGCTCCCGCGAGCGCAGAAGGACGGCCGGCGCCGTCCAGGGTTAGGACGAGAAGGGATCGCCCCAGTCTACGTCGTCGGCCCTCCACGCATCCTCCGAGGACTCCTCGCTTGTCTGGTTGGGGTTCGGAGAGGATGCAGTGTCCGGGTCTTCCGGGGCATCGCTCCCAATGGCATCGCCGATGTGCGCGAGCACGGCGTCCCGGATTTCGGGGACGTTCTCCTTTGCCGTCTTCAGGGCGGCCAGGGGCCACGCGTTGCGGCCTTTTGCCTCGTCGTCGCGGCCCACCGCGGCGTTCACGCGCCGGTGCAGCATGCGAATCACAACCTCGACGTTGTTCTCCTCGTCGCCCTGGCCCACGACACCGACGAGGGCCTCGTCCGAAGACGGGTTGAGCCGATGCAAGACGGTGCCCGCGGCGCTGCGAATGGCGTGATTCAACATCGTGCGGTAGGCGTGCCGCTCGCGGGCCGGGCGGTTGGGCGGGGGCGGCAGGTCTTCGTCGCCGAGCGGATGATTGCGGTCTACGATCTCCTGTTTGATCTCGTCGGCGTCCGGCACGTTGAGCCCTTGCTCTTCGAGGGCGTCGAGGGCCTGTTCCACATCGTCGAGGTGCTCTCGGGTGGCCTCGGCCTCGGGCCCGTCCACGGGGAGATAGGCGTCCACGTCGAAGCCCTCAATCTCCTCGCTTTTTACCTCCGCGGGGTCGCTCGCGCCTCGGCTTTGAGACTCGTCCGCGTCCGTCCCCTGGGTCTCGTCTTCGTCGTCGTGGGCCCGGGCCCAATCGTCGAGGTCGGCCAGCACCTGTGCCTCCTCGGTTTCATGCTTAAAGTACTGCCAGTGATCGTCCTGGTTGAGGCCCGTGTGGGCCACCACGTGCGCGAGGTTGTCGGTGTCGTTGCCGTCGGGCAGGGCGCGGAGGGCCCGGCCCACGAACTGGGTGTAGGGGGCGACAGAACGAAATGGACGGAAAAGGGCCGCGACGGAGATGTTTTTGTTATCGTAGCCCTCCCCCAGAATGCCGACGTGGACCATGGCGTCAAGGTCGCCGTGCTCGTAGGCGCGGAGGCGGCGTTCACGCTCCTCGGTCGTCATGCCGCGGCTTGCTACGAAGGAGGCTTTGGCGCCGCGGCTCTGGTAGAGGGCCGCTACCTGCTCGGCGTGGCGAATGGAGCAGGCCGCGGCGAGAATCTGGTGCTGCTCGGTGCCGCGCCGGTTCTTGGCCTGGAGGAGCTGCACGCTGCGGTCCACGATCGTCTCGTTGCAAATGTCCGACAGCGCCACGCCCCGCGAAAACCACGTCTCCTCGCGCAGGTCCATGATCTCCTGGCGGGTGAACGACTGTTCGTCGCCCTCCACGGTAAATGTCATTTCGGACGCCACCGCGTCGACCCGGACGATGTTTTTGACGTACCCGGCGTTGATGGCGTCGGCCAGGGAGTAGCGATAGACTGGCTCGGCACGGATGGGACGCTCGTCGCTCCGAAATGGGGTGGCCGTGCAGTAGATCTTCTTTGCGTCGGGGAACGCCTGATTGACGTTCTGCCACGAGTCGGCAGGGGCGTGGTGCGCCTCGTCCACCAGAACGAGGTCGAAGAAATCGGAGGGGAAAAGAGGCAGCCAGCCCTGCAGCTGTTGCACGTTCGCCACGATCACGTCCGCCCGGCGGCAGTCTTCCTCGTTCACGCGGCCCCGCTCCAACGCCACCACGCGGGGCAGGCGTGCATCTGGTGGCAGTACGTCGCAGAAATGGTAGAAGCTGCCGGCGCCGCCGAAGGTGCCTTCCGCCAGGCCGTCTTTGATCGTCAGGTTCGGCGCGACCACCAGGACGCGACCCTCCGCGATCCCGAATGGAGCGCAGGCGATAAGGCCCGACTTCCCACAGCCCGTGGGCAAGACGACCATGGCCGGAGGCTGCGTCGCGCATTCCGCACCGAAGTGATCGCGCAGCGCCAGGTACCCTTCTTCCTGTGGCGTTCGCAGTTGGTTGTTGCCCACGATGTGGGCATCGGTGTCCTGGAAGTACTCCTGGATTTTCGCGCGCTCCCGGTCGTGCTGTGCTCGGAGGGCCCTCGTCCGTTCGGTTGGTTCGTCCCCCTTTGCCCGGTTGCACTCGTGGCACAGCGGGTCGAGGTTGAAAACGGCGTGCTCCCCGCCGTCCGAGAAGGCCTCCCGGTGGTCGAGGTGCTTCCGCAGAGACGCGCCATCGATCGTGCGTCCGCACTCCCGACACGTCTGCCCGTCGAAGTACTCGACTCGTCGCCGAACGGCCTCGGGGATGTGGCGGGGGCGGCTCATGATGGGCAGGGTCGGATCGACAGGTCCATCGGCGGTACGCACAAACAACATGGCCGCCCGGACAATGGGTTCGGGGCCGGGACAGGGGGCACGAGGGCGTCCCGGGCGAGGAGCTACATCCCGATGGGCTCGGCTTCTCCTCCGTCGCCGTCCTCATCGTGGCTGCCGTCGGAGGCAGGGGTGCGGTCGCCCACGGACAGCGGCTCGGTGTGGAGGTTTGACTCGTCCTCAATGTCGGCGGAGCGTACGTGGACGCGCCCGTCGGTCTGGTCGACTGAGTAGGTCTCAAAGTGTTCGTCGGACCAGTCAAGAATGCGGTAGATCTCGTGGCCGAGCTGATCGGCGTCGAGCACAAACCCGACCACCTGATTCTGGGGATCCTGTAGGCAGTAGTGCATAGAGGGAAGAGCTTGTTCAGAAAGCAATGGCAAACGACAATCCGTGTGTTCGGCAACATCTACACCAGCCGTGCACAACTGGACCAGGGGCTGTCACTTCGGCATAGGCCGTCGAGAGCGTGGAAGAGCCTGACACCATCCAGGCAAGTCCGGAAGGACGGCCCGACAATCCGTCGCATTCGGCCTTCACCGTGAGAGGTTGCCTTAGAACCGGAGGACACGGTATATGGGGCGCCTCAGAGCAGTGTGTTCCCGGAGCGAGTAAGGCGCCATGGTATGAATGCGTACTCTGGTTAGGTCAGTCAAGGGTCTATTGCTACTCGATCGCGCCCGAGGCGTTTTTACGAACGAAAAACAAGTGAGCGTCGGTTAGTTGACTCGTTCTACCTCGTAGCCGTCGTCCTCGATGGTCGCGATGGTGTTTTCGGCCTGGCCCCGACCGCTGGTAATGACCTCGAACACGAGATACGCCTCCCCCACGTCAAGGCCGTGTACCGCTCGTTCGTGGCGCACATGCCGGATGTTTGCGCCCTGACCGGCGATGCGCTGGGAAATATCGGCCATCTTCCCCGGCTGGTCGTCGATGCGAACCCGAAGACGGAGGAGTTGGATGCGGTCGGCCATGGCGTGGTCCAGGACCTCCTGCAGTCGCGCCGGATCGATGTTGCCGCCACACAGGAGGGGGACGACCGTCTCGCCCGTCACGTCAAGCTTGTCGGACAACAGTGCGGCCACCGGAGCGGCCCCTGCGCCTTCCACCAACTGCTTCGCCCGTTCGAGCAACAGCAGGATGGCGCCCGCAATTTCGCCGTCGGTGACGGTGAGAACCTCGTCGACGTGATTGTCAATGAGGTCCAGGGTGAGCTCGGACACCCCGCCAGTGGCGATGCCGTCCGCAATGGTATCGGGGTGGTCGATGGGCACCGGAACGCCCTTCGCGAGGCTTTGAGGAACGGTTGCGGCGCCCTCGGCCTGAACGCCCACCACCCGCACGTCCGGGGCAATGTCCGCGAGAGCCGTGCTGATGCCGCCGATGAGCCCCCCGCCCCCGATCGGCGCAATTACAGTATCGACGTCGGGCACCTGTTCGTGGAGTTCGAACCCGAGAGTGCCCTGCCCCGCGACGATGTCCGGGTCGTCGTACGCGTGGACGAAGAGCACGTCGTCGCCCTGGGCCAACTGCCGAGCGCGGGTCATCGCCTCCTGAAACGTGTCGCCCGTCAGCTCCACGTCCGCCCCGTAGCTGCGCGTCGCGTCAACCTTTGCCTGGGGCGCATTCCGGGGCATGACGATGGTCGACGGCAGATCGACTGTCGTCGCCGCCAGGGCAACCCCCTGGGCATGGTTGCCGGCACTGGCGGCCACTACCCGCTCGACGGTCCCCGATGCCACCTGTGCGAGCTTGTTGTAGGCCCCTCGCGTCTTGAACGACCCCGTACGCTGCAGGTGCTCCATCTTGAGGATGGCAACGGCCCCGGACAGCTCCGAGAGCGAGTGACAGGAGTCGATCGGCGTCTTGCGGACGACAGACGGATCGTCCAGGCGCTCACGGGCAGCACGAACGTCGTCGATGGTGACGGACATGGACGGAATTGAAGAGATGGAAAAGGGTGAGTCCTGAAGAGGAGAGAGTCGCCCGTTCGGAATCTCGGCGCCAGCGAACGACCAAAAAAAGAATTTCGCCGAGAATGATGTAGGCAATACCAAAACAAAGATAGGAGTCGGGGGCCGTTCGTCCAAACGCCCCAGGCAGGCCCTCAACACCTCGGCCCCCAAAGGCCCTGCTGAACATCTAGTTGAAACGACCGTTTCATAAAATAGAATTTACTCTCCATCATGGCTCTACCCTCCTCATGCCCCGATCCCCGACGTTCGACCGCGACGCTAAGGTTGAGCAGGCGATGCAGCTCTTCTGGGAAAAGGGGTACGAATCGACCAGCGTCCAGGACCTGGTCGATCACCTAGGCCTCAACCGCAGTAGTCTGTACAATGCCTTCGGGGGCAAGCATGACCTGTACCTCGAGGCACTTGACCGCTACCGCCAGGAGGACATTGAGTGGCTGCAAGGGCAGCTTCAAGAGGCGCCCACGGCGGTAGAGGGCATTCGGCAGGCCTTCGTGGCGGTGGCGGAGCGGGCGACGGAGAGCTGCTGCGGGTGCTTTACGACCAACGCGGCGGTGGAGTGTGCCCCGCGCGACGCGTCGACCCAGGAGCGGGCGCAGAAAAGCTTTGCGAAAATGCGCTCCCTGTTCCGGACGGCCGTAGAGCAGGCCCAGGCGGAGGGGGCGATCGACTCGTCCCGAGACGCAGAGGCGCTTGGCTGCCATCTCACAAACGTCTACAACGGCATCCATCTGACCGCCAAGACGGACCCACCCGATGAGGTTGTGCAGGACATCGTTGAGGAGACCCTCCGGGGACTGACGTGTTCGTCGCCCAATTCGACGCCGTGACCCCCAGCGGCCTTGCCCAGATTAGACTGCGTCACAAGAACGTGATGACCGAATCTGGAACACTCGTTCCAAAAAGGGTTTTGAGGCAGCGAGGTTGAAACAGACGGTCCAGAACGACGGGCTACTCGTCCACACCGATTTTCACTATCCCACGCTCGCCCACTCGATTCCATGGCACCCTCTTCGACCGCGCAGCATCCGAAGACGGCCGATCCCGACCACGACATCCTCCCTCTCTTCCGCGAGCGGTGGAGTCCCCGTGCGTTCGCCGATCAACGTGTGGAGCCGGAGAAGATCCGGCGCATGTTGGAGGCGGCGCGGTGGACGATGTCCTCCTACAACGAGCAGCCGTGGCGGTACGTCATTGCGTCGCAACATGACGATCCGGAGGCGCACGAACGGCTCCTCGACTGCCTCATCGACGCAAATCAGGCCTGGGCCCAGGATGCGCCGGTGCTGATGATGTCCTTCTACAGGGAGACGTTTGCGGGGAACGGCCGCCCAAACCGGTGCGCGCCCCACGACGTGGGTGCTGCCTCCGCCGCGCTCACATTTCAGGCGACGGAGATGGACCTCTACGTTCACCAGATGGCTGGCATTCACAAGGACGTGGCCCGCGAGACCTACGACGTGCCGGACGACTTCGAGCCGATGGCGGGCCTTGCGGTGGGATACCTGGGGGATCCCGAGACGCTGAGCGAGGACAAGCAGACGACCGAACAGTCGCCCCGCTCCCGCCGGTCGCTCGACGAGTTCGTGTTCGAGGATGAGTGGGAGACCTCGGCGGATATCGTCGCGAACGGGTCGTCCGACTAAGTGGAGGCTTTTGGCCAGGTGCGCACAAAGTGCCTCTACTGGGGATCCACTGGGCTCGTGGATCCCGTCATGGCCGTCTCGAGAACACTCTGCCTCGTCACCGACGGCACGGCGGCCATGCTCGGTCGGCTTGGCTTTCTCGATCACCTCCGGGTTGAACCTGGAGTGGCTGTGCTCGCGAGCGCGAACGTACTGGTCACCCCGCCGCCGCGCGCCCTGAAAGGATCGGGCTCACGCCGGCTTCACGATTAGCTTTGTTTCTGCCGTCGTCGCACACGCAGCGCTTGGAGATCTTTTGTCCGACCTCATCCTGCCAGCGGCGGCATTTGCGCTTCTGATGACCTCATACGTACTCTACCACCGGCAATACCGAACCGAAGAGGCTCCCGGTAAGGCGTGAGAGCCCCACGGCCGCTGAGTTGACATATGCCGTCCCCAAAACCGACCTTCAAGTCCATGACTGTTCAGTCTCCCCTTCGCGACTTTTTTGAGCAAGAGCTCGGTGCCTCCAATCAGGGGCGTCGTTTTGGAACGGGGGTGCAGGTGTCCACCGAGCATCTCGTTAGCCACCTGGTGGAGCAGACGGCACACCGCGCCGCGCTGGACGCCGCCACGCACCGGCAGGAGTCTGCGACGTCCTCGGGGGAGACGGCCGGGGTGTCCTGGAAGCACGTGCTGATGGTGGCCGCTCTGACCGAATTGCGGCCCGTGAAACTCCTATCGAAAAACTGAATCGCCCGGAGAGCGTCAGAACGCTGACAAGCACAGGGCCCTACGTCACGTGCCGGATCGCCGCTGACCCACCTACACCTTTGTCTTTTCTTCCGTTGTACGTCTATGGCTACTCCTGACCGCGACGACCGCGAGTCTACCCTCGCCATCCTGAGCCGCCTCTGGGGAGTACTGTCCCCGTACAAGGCCCGCGTAATTGGGGTTGCGTTGCTAATTAGCTTCTCGGCGGCGCTGGAGGCGGCGGGGCCCCAGTTTGTGCGCTACGCGTTCGACGTGGTGATTCCCGGTGGACGCAGTACACTGTTTCTGTGGTTTGGGCTTGCCTTCGCCGGGTTCTACCTCTTTCGGGCGATTGTGGAGTACGGGGGCATGTACTGGAGCTTTGCCCTCACGCAGCAGGTGGTGAGCGACGTGCGCATGCAGGCCTATGATCACCTGCTGACGCTCCCAGTCTCTCGTTTCTCGAGTGAGCAGTCCGGCTCCCTCAGTTCGCGCGTCGTGAGCGACCCGAACGCGTTAAAGGGGATGATCCAGGCGGCCGCGTCTCGCCTCTCCGGTCAGCTCGTGGCCATTCTGGTGGTGGCCGGCCTTCTGGTGTGGATGAACTGGAAGCTGGCCCTGGTGAACCTAGTGGTTCTGCCCATTTTGGCCTTCGTCACCTACTACTACCAGGAGCCCCTCCGCACCGCCTCCCGCAGCATCCGCGAGACGGTCGCACGCCTCACGGCAACCTCCACCGAGGCGATCTCCAACATCCGGGTCGTGAAGGCCTTCGTCGGGGAGGGGCAGGAGCGCGAGCGCTTCGGCAAGCACAATCAGAGGTACGTCGACATCAACCTCGACCGCCGTAAGGATGTCGGCAAGATGGAAGGCCTCATCAACATCACGTCCAACTACGGGACCGGGGCCCTCCTGCTCGTCGGGGGCTGGATGGTGGTGACCGGCAGCCTCTCGCTCGGTGAACTCACGGCCTTCATCATGTACCAGCGCCAGCTCCAGGGGCCGGTGCAGTCGGTCATGTTCTTCAACGACAAACTGCAGGCCGGCATGGCGGCCCTGGAGCGGCTCTCTGAACTCGTCGATACCGATCCTGAGACCGGGGGCGACCGTGAGGAGGTGCCCGTGGGGCCGGTGGAGCTGGAGGAGGTGCGCTTCTCGTACCCGGATGCCGAGGAGCCGGCGCTTCGGGATCTTTCGCTGCGCATTGAGCCGGGGGAGACAGCGGCGCTCGTGGGATCGTCCGGGGCCGGCAAAAGCACAGTGGCCAACCTCATCGGTCGCTTCTGGGACCCACAGGAGGGGCGCGTGACCGTCGACGGCATTGACCTTCGGTCGTTCGACCTGCAAACGCTTCGGGAGCAGGTGGCTCTCGTGCCCCAAGACCCGACCCTCTTCTCGGGCACAGTGGCGGACAACATTCGGTACGCCGAGCCTGACGCCTCCGACGAAGCGGTCCGCCGCGCCGCGCAGATGGCGAACGCGCACGGCTTTATCGAGCAGTTGGTCGAGGGCTACGACACGCAAATTGGAGAGCGGGGGGTGCGACTGTCCGGTGGGCAGAAGCAGCGCGTCGCCATTGCCCGTGCCATTCTCACCGATGCCCGCATCCTCCTGCTCGACGAGGCAACCTCCGACCTCGACAGCGAGTCCGAGGCGGTCATTCAGGACGCCCTCGATGGGCTTTTTGCGCGCGGCGATCGGCTCACGTCCATCGTCATCGCGCACCGTCTCAGCACCATCGAGAACGCAGACACGATTTACGTGATGGAAGACGGGGGACTGGTGGAACAGGGCCCGCACGACGAGCTGCTGGCCGAAGGGGGGCGCTACGCGGAGCTCTGGGCGCTGCAGCGACGGGACGCGGATCGACCCGCTCAGCCCAATGTTGTGGAGCCGCCGGCCATGACGTCCTCTCCCGTGGATGAGCCGTCGTCGACACGCTCGTAGCCCCTCCGGCACGGGGCTCCAGTTCCTCTGGGCCCCGACGCCGGCACGGCCGATCTGCATTGACCCGGAATGCCCGCAGCAGGACTGGTAGTGGGGGGGCACCTTCGATCCCCTGTTAGCGGGCTTCGACTCTGCATCGGCGGGGTTGACGTGGGTCCCAGGAAGGTGCTATTCAGCGTACGTCCCCGTGACGTACTGGCGAAGCCGGCTGGTCTCTCTCTGGGCCGTCTCGATAATCTGCTTTACGCCGTCCCCGATCGAGACAATGCCGATTAGATCCCCGTCCTCGTCAACCACCGGAAGGTGGCGGCATCGGAGCTTGGTCATCAGACGCAAGCATTCCTCGAGCGGCATGTCGGGACGGACGATCGCTACGTCCTCGGTCATTACCTCCCGGACCTCTGTCTCGTCTGAACTCCGGCCTTCCAGAGCGATGCTCTGCATGTAATTTCGCTCGGTGAAGAGGCCGGCGATGATGTCGTCTTCCATCACCACGATGGATCCAACGTCGCGGTCGACCATCCGACCGATGCACTCGAACACTGTCGACGAAGGGCTCGTGGTGAGGACGTTGCCGTCGTCGGCCAGGGCGGACTTGGACTGAATAATGTCTTTCACTCGGGTGTCAAGAAGGCCATCTCGTGGGTTCATGGTACCGGTGTGGGCTGGTTTCGGGGAGCGGTGAAAGACGTGCGTTGGGGCCGCTGGCTCACCAACGCTTAACATAAGTTTTGTTTAATGGGCGTAAAGTTCGTCGTGACCCGCGAGTCCGTTCCCCGATTCTCGAAAATATAACACTTTATGCAAAATTAAAGGGATCGGTCCCATACATAGAGAGGTGGACTTTCTGTCTTTGCGCCGAGGACGCAAGAAGTCTCCCGAACGTGGGTTCTTGCGTCCCATTCGTACCGGACACGTTTTCTGCAACTCAACACGCTTTTGACCAGATGGATACCAGCCGAACGGCCCTCGTCACGGGGGGCAACCGGGGAATTGGGCTCGCGATCTGCGAAGGCCTTGCCGACCGGGGCCTGCGCGTTGTCATGGGTTCCCGCGATGAGAAGGAGGGGGAGGACGCCGCGGCCCCTATTCGGGAGCGCGGCGGATCGGTGCGTGTGGAGCAGCTCGACGTGATTGAGACCGCCTCGATCGAGGCCTGCAAGGAGCGTTTGGACGCGGACGACGTGGCGGTCGACGTGCTCGTCAACAATGCGGGCGTCTACCTGGACGGCGACGCGCTGGAGGTCTCGATTGACCAGCTCGACCAGGCGTGGACGGTCAATACGCGCGGTCCATGGTTGCTGGTGAAGGCCTTCGTGCCCGACATGATCGAGCGGGGCTACGGCCGCGTCGTGAACGTGTCGTCCGGATCGGGGTCCTTCGGGGAGGGGCTCGACACGAATCACGCCGCCTACTCGGCCGCAAAGGCGGGCCTAAACGCCCTGACGATGACCCTCGACGACACGCTGCCCGACGGGCCCGACGTCAAGGTCAATTCGATGGGGCCGGGATGGGTGCACACCCGCATGGGCGGCGAGGCGGCCCCGCGGACGCCCGAGGAAGGGGCCGACACGGCCCTCTGGCTGGCGACGCTTTCGGCAGACGGCCCGAGCGGGGGCTTTTTCCGCGACCGGGAGCGCATTCCGTGGTAGGGGCGCGGCCGCACGTTACAATTGCAGGGGGGCACGTGTCTGGCAAATGAGGACTGTTTGTCTCATCCGTCGTCTCGTCCTCATGGCCTTCCTACGCCGAATGTCTGTCCTCGGGCTCCTCGGCCTGTTGGTGCTCCGGCCGACCGCCGCGCAGCCGCAGACCGACACGACCCTCACGTGGCGCAGCTACAGCCGGACCGGGACGGTGCAGGTGCGGGTCTATCCCGGCCCGCCGGACGACGAGGAAGAGCACACCATCGTGCTTCGGGAACTGGCGGAGAACGAGGGGCCGTCGACGGTCAACGACCTTCAGTATCTGGCCGACCTCCTGGGGCGTCAACTTGGCGTGGACCCTACACGGGCCTACTGGGTGCTCCACTGGGGCGGCTTTTCGTTTCGGGGAGCGGACCCCGACGCCGACAAGACCCTTTTCCTCCGCGCCACCTTCAACCGCACGGAAAGCGACAACCTGAGCAGCCCGTACTGGAGCGTGATTTCGGAAACGGACGTGCGCGAACTCACCGATCGGCGGTGGCAAGAATAGAAGTGGGGGGAGCGGAGCGCCGGCCGCGATGAATCCGACGCGAGTGCTCTCCGTTTCGGGCGTGTCTCTGTTGGCTCCCTCAATCATCCAACCAGCTCACTGCGACCCGATGGTTCAAATCAACACAGACTACGTTGGCGACTTGCGCTCCGAGGCCGAGCATGGGCCGTCCGGCGTGACTCTCACCACCGACGCGCCGGAAGACAACCACGGCGAGGGACGCTCCTTCTCGCCGACCGACCTCGTGGCCACGGCGCTGGGGACCTGCATTGCGACCATTCTTGGCATCCAGGCCGACAAACATGACCTGGACCTCGAAGGCATCGAGATTTCCGTCGAGAAAGAGATGGCGTCCAATCCGCGTCGCATCGCGTCGCTCCGGACCGACGTGACGATGCCGGTCGCCCTCGATGAGCAAACCCGCGAGCGTGTAGAGCGGGCCGCCCGCCATTGTCCGGTTGACGAGAGCATTCACTCAGACATCGATGTCCCGATCACCTTCCACTGGCCGAGTGAAGCCCCGGCGTCCTGAAACCGAACAGAACGGTGGTGCCTCTCATGGTGCGAGCGGAGGCGGGCAGAACGAGAAACTAGGATGAAGCTGCGTCACGGTTCACCTCAAGGCCGACGTGGTCGGGCCGGTCGCTCAGGTAGTTGCGCATCGCGCTGAGGAAGGCGTCGAGAAGGTCGGCCCGGTCGTCGGGGGACAGCGGCGTGTCCGCGTCGGGGCGGTCCAGCACGGCCAGTTGCACCGTGTCGGGCGCAGTCTCCACGAATCCCAGATCGACGTAGTGGGAGCGGTCGGCGCGGTGGCGGAGGATGAGGCCTGGGGTGTCCTTCAAGTCCGAGTAGTACTGTGAGTCCTCTTCCAGGTAGCTCCAGCTGGTCTGCACGTCCGCGAAGTCGCGGAGTACTTCCAGCGGGACCACCTTCGCGTCGTCGGCGGGGCGGAGAGAGAGACGAATGGCGGTACCCATAGGAGAGAAGCATTTTCGAGAGAAAAAACGGGCAGAGTAGAGCCACCGGACCACAAGCGGAAGGCGGTCCCACTCGTGCAGAAAGCGCTGGGGTGCGTCGACCAGAGGAGGGCCTTATTGCCCGAGAGAGACAAAGGCGGCGGACCGGTGGTAGAGCCGCTCCGCTCTAATCGGCACGAAGCGCGTCGTGCACCGCCGGCCGGGGCATATCGCGAGTAGTCCACTGCCGATAGGCCGCGGCGGCCTGCTCCACGAGCATGTCCAGTCCCGCAATGGGAGTCGCCCCTTCGGCGGCAGCCTCGCGCAAGAGCCGGGTCTCCCTGGGGGTGTACACGAGGTCGTAGACGACATGATCGGCACTGAAGTCCACGGGGTTCGGCCACGGGGTTTGCTCGCGGCGGTCCGGGGCCATGCCCAGTGGGGTGGCGTTCACGACGAGCCGGCTCGTCCGGACCGACAGCGCCGCCTCCTCGAACGAAGATACGCGGAGAGCCTCGTCGGGATCATGGTCGGCCAGATCGGCGGCCAGCCCCTCGGCCTGTTCGGGGCGGCGGGCCACGATCGTAAGGCGTTCCGGGCCGTAGTGACTCAAGAGCCCGTAGACGACCGCCCGGGCGGCGCCACCGGCCCCGAACACAAGCATCGATGCGCCCTCAAGTGCGTCATCCCCGCGGTCCGTCAGGGGGTGCAGGAAGCCCGCAACGTCCGTGTTGTCGCCGTGCAGGCGGTCGTCCTCCCGGACGATCGTATTGACGGCCCCCAGGGCCCGCGCGCGCTCCGTCACCTCGTCGAGGAAGGGAAGCACGGCCTCTTTGTGGGGCGTTGTCACGTTGGCCCCAAGAAACTGAAGCGCCCGGAGGCCGGCCACGGCGTCTTCGAGGGCCTCCGGCCGCACTGGCGTGGCGACGTAAGCGGCGTTTACGTCCTGCGCCCGGAAGGCCGTATTGTGGATGCGGGGCGAGAGGGAGTGCTCGACTGGGTGGCCGAGTAGGGTTACGAGTTGGGTCGTGGCGTCGAGGGGCACGGAGAGGGCCGGTTGATTCAAGGCACAGAGGGCAGAGGCCGGTCGCGATGAGGGCGGTAGGTTCTGAAGAATGCGCATTTGGACGGAAAAGTCAATCCGGCGGGCGTCCGGTCTTCGCAGAAGCCGCAGACGCTCCTCCTCCAACGAGCCGCGTCCGATCGGGTCAGGAAGACAGATTGGAGGGAGGGTGTGCAGTCGGAAAGCGGACAACGAAAAGCGTGCCGGCGCCCTCTTCCGTCTCCACATCGATGGAGCCGTTCATGTGATCGACCGCCTGTTTGGTGACGGCGAGTCCCAGGCCCGTACCCTCGTATTCGCGGCCGAGTCCCTCGGAGGCCTGTCGGAATGCCTTGAACAGGTCCGTGACCTGCTCGGGGTGCATGCCGATGCCGGTGTCCTCTACCGCCAGCACGGCCGCCTCTGCGGCGTCGCGCACTCGTACCTCCACGTCGCCTCCCTCGTTGGTGTACTTGATGGCGTTGGAAATGAGGTTGCGCAGCACGATGTGCACCGCCCCCTCGTCGGCCCGAGCCCACACCGGAGTGTCGTCGATGTCCGTGTGGAGGGAAATTCCGGAATTCTGGGCCTGCGGGGCAAACTGATCGGCGGTCTCCTCGGCCTGCGCGGTGAGGTTGACGGGCTCGATCGTGAGGTCCATCTCGTCCGCCTCGAGCTTCGAGAGGTTGAGGACCCCGTCGAGGGTCTCGAGCAACCGGTTCCCGCTTTTCTCGATGAGCTGCGCAAACCGCAGGACCGGCCCCGCCGCTCCGTCCCCGAGTTCGTCCCCGATGGCCTCTGCGAAGCCAATGATCGAGGTGAGGGGCGTCCGGATCTCGTGGCTCATGTTGGCCAGGAAGACGGACTTCATTCGGTTTGCGTTCTCCGCCTCCTCCTTGGCCGCCAGCATCTCCTTCTCCGCCGTCTTTCGCTGGAGGGCGTTGGAGATGGCGTCGGCGAGCACGCGAAGCAGCATCACCGTGTCCGCGTCCCAGTCGCGTTGCCGCTGCACGGCGTCGAACCCGACGAAGCCGACCAGGTCCTGGTCGTTCTGCATCGGCAGCACGAGCAGGGACTGCACGTTCCCGGCCTCCAGGCGCTGCTGCAAGCCGGAGGCCTTGGGGGGAAGGTCGTCGATCCGCGGCACCCGCAGGGGCCCCTCCCGGCGGCGCATGCGGTCCATGAACCAGGGCGTCTCCGTGTACGGAATGTTTTGGAGGCGGG
Source organism: Salinibacter grassmerensis (assembly GCF_947077765.1). Taxonomy (NCBI): domain Bacteria; kingdom Pseudomonadati; phylum Rhodothermota; class Rhodothermia; order Rhodothermales; family Salinibacteraceae; genus Salinibacter; species Salinibacter grassmerensis. The sequence continues at coordinate 396,177 of NZ_CAMTTF010000002.1, forward strand.
ACTGCGTGGAGGCCGTCGACTCGGTCCGCCACTCGTGGGTGTTGCTCATGGTGGCCGCTTCGTCATCGAACAGGAAGACATAGCTCCGGTCGGCGTCCACGAAGGCGCCGATGGCCTGAAGGGCGGCCTCAATCTCCCGGTCCAGGTCGTCGATGGGCGTATTGATGAAGCGGGTGGAGATGTCGACAATCTTGCTCTCGAGGTCGGAGCGGTAGGTGAGAGTCTCCTCCAGTCGGGTCCGCTCAGTGATGTCGGTGTAGATGGCGTGGATCTCCGGCGGAGCGTCCCCGCGGGTCCGTCCGGTCGCCTGGAGCTGAAAGTCACGAGGGCCGTCGTCGGTGAGACGGCGCACTTCCGTCTTCAGTGCCCCCTCCTGCACCGCGCGGCGATTGAGAGCGTTGGCCCCGTGCTCGGCGTCCTCTGGTATGATGGCGGCGTCGATATTCGCGCCCTCCACCGCTTCGGTGTCCACGCCAAAGGTGTCCGCAAAGGCCTCGTTGATCGTCGATACGTAGCTCGTGCCGTCCTCCACCGTGCAGCGCATGATGGGCGTGGGCAGGCTCTCAAAGAGACTCTGGAAGCGGTCACGCTCGTCCCGGAGCGCGCGCTCGGCCGCCTTGCGCTCGGTGATGTCGATCATGACACCGTTGAACACGAGCTCTCCATTCCGCCGTTCAGGGGTGGCGGTGTCGAGGAGCCAGATGCGGTCGCCGGAGGGCCGGTCGAACGGCAGTTCGATCCGCCAGGGAATCTCCTGCTCGATGGCGTTCTCGATCTCATTCTGCGAGCGGACCCGGTGAGGCGTGGGGATGCGCTCGTCGAACTGTTCGTAGAATGCCTCCGGATCGGCGGGAAGCCCGAGTACGTCCTCGGCGTGTTCGCTGATAAAGTGACACCCCCGTGTCCCATCCGGGCGGGCATAGAACTGGTAGGTGACGCCGGGGATGCTGTTAGCCATTCCTCGCAGGCGGCTCCGTTGCTCGCGGAGGCGCTCCTCCATCTCGCGTCGATCCGTGACGTCCCGCTGAATGGAGGCGCGGTACTCGACCTCCGCCTCCTTAGCCTGCACGGAGGTCGTGTTCCAGTGGGCGACATACGGCGTGCCGTCCTTCTGGTAGTTGACCGTCTCCCCCTCCCATGCCCGCTCTTCCCTGTCGGCGTCCTGGAGGGCACCGATAACTGACGGATCGGTCTCGGGGCCCTTCAGCATCTCGACGGTGCGCCCGAGCAACTCCTCCTCCCGGTAGCCAGTCATCTTCTCGAACGCCTGGTTGGCGTACACGATGGGCGGGTTCGCATCGTCCCCCGAGGATCCGTTTTTTTGGACGAGGGCGTCGGGCTTGCCGTTGGCGAAGGCGAGGTCCCCAAACGTTGGGGTTCCATTTTTGGGCAGGGCGGTCACCATAATCCCGTCGTCGGCCTGTTCCACGACCTCCGACAACACGCGGAGCCGCCGCTCGCGCTGCTTTCGCTCGGTGATGTCCGTGACGGCCCCGTCGTAATACTGCGGCTTCCCGTCCGCGTCACGCACCACGGTGCTGCTGACGAGCCCGATGAATGGCGTTCCGTCCTTTCGACAGAATCGAATCTCCATCTGATCGAGCCCGTCGGTCTTGTGCTCTTCCTCCAGCAGGCGCTGGCGGTCGGACGGGTTGGCGTAAAACGACGCAGAGTCGGCCTGCAGGATGGCCTCGGGACTCTCGTACCCGAATAGCTCCGCAAACGCCTGGTTGGCGTAAACGAGCCCATCCTCGGGGGTTGACCGGTAGATGCCTTCCGAGACATTGCCGGTAATGACGTGGAGTTGTTTCTCCCGGTTGCGCAGGGCCTGCCGTGTTGAGAGCAGCCGATGGATGGCAACGCCTTCCGCGAGGGAGATGCCCGCTATGCCCGCCAACAGAATAAGCGGACTGATTTTGGGGCCGGGGCCCGTGACGTAAGACACGCCGACACCACCCGCCACCAGAAGGAGGCTGAACGCCGAGAACCAGGCGACCGGTCGCCCGGACTGTGCGCTTATCCCCACGAAGGCAACGATGATCGTGTACCCCAGCAGAAGGCCAACGGCAAACTCCGCGGCGAAGTGGTTGAGGGTGGTGGTGGCCACCAGCCAGACCATCACGGCGAAGAGAGCCCCGCGCAGCCACTGGGCAAAATGGTGACGCACAGAACGAGACAGGGCGGAGGTCAGAACGAGTCCCCCTAGTAGTCCAGAGACCCCGAGACGGGCCCACAGCGGGTCGATAGCCCCCGGGTTGGTGGCCGCGTAGAGCGGGCCGAAGAGGAGCACGAAAATAGCTCCGAGGAGGGTCAGCAGGCGGAAGTCCTGGATCCGGGATCGTTCATTCTGAGAGAGGCCTGTATCGTCGACACGAAAGACGGAAGCAACCTGTTGCCAGAGGTCATCCACGGGAAACGCGAATCGAAATCAAAGAATCAGTCTCTACCCAACGATGTCGTATGGCGCCAGAAGCCTCCGCCGTCTCCCCATCCCAAGCCCGTCGGTGGACCCAGGGGACCACAGACCATGCTGGAGGCGAGTGGGCATGGAGCGGGCGGACTTAGGCTGGCATCCAAAAGATTCAAAATCTCCTTTATGACTGGACCAGCAACACGATCAAAAAATGTGCCTGGTGAATCAAGCCGGAACTTAACGAAAATGTCGAACCTGAAGGAAGAGAGGCGTACCGCCGTTCTATACCACATTCTTCATCATTGTGTACAAAAGAAATTGGAGGAAAACACGGGCATTGGCGACGGGAGGTGTGGAGAAAGATCAGCGCCCGAGAGAAGATGGTCTACGAGCGATCCTACGCACACCCCCGAGTGGGTCCAGGCAGGACTGCACGCACGCAGACGAGAATCCCGAGGCCCCTGCTCAGCCGCGAGGCCGAGGCTGACGACTACTGGACGACGCCTTCCTGCTCGCCCGCACGGTACAGCTCATAGAGCCGGTCGATGCCGGCCGGATTGCCGATAATGGTCACGCGGTCCCCTTCCTCCAGGCGCGTGGTGCCGGAGGGCACGGTAATCTGTCCGTCACGCCGCACAAGAGCCACCAGCACGCCCGCTGGTAGATTCAGGTCGGCCACGGTCCGGCCGATGAACTCGTCCGTGTTGGTCCCGGAAAGGAGGTTGAGCGTGAGGTAGCGCTCGTGGTGGAGCAGGCTCTCCTTGACCTCCTGCTCGTCGGTTGCCGCGCGCCACTCCACGAGAAATTGCTCCTCGTCGGTCCGGTTGGCGAGGGTGGCCAGCGTACGAAGGTGCTCGCCCTCGTCGTCCTTCGGGCTGACGAGGAAGAAGAAGGCGTACACCGGCTCGGAGCGGTCCAGCTCCTCGATCTCGTCCTCCAGGTCGACGCAGATTCCGGACTGGCAGTGTACCATCACCATCTTCGACTCGCTGATCCCGTCGAGGCGACAGTACGGCAGGGCGGCCCCGTGAGAGACGGAAACGGCACTGTAAGGGGCTCCTTCCAAAAACCCATGTTCAAGGGTTGCGGTGGAGACGCCAAGCTCCTCAGCGAGTCGGTTCGACACGTCCTCCACCACGCCCGAGTAGGGGACCGGGTCGTCGAGGTGAATAACGTCCGACTCGGCCACGAGCCGGTCAAACTCGGTGTCGTGCCCCACGCCCTTCTCTTCGAGAATGGTCTGCAGCTCCCGGTCGAGGCCGTCGTAGCGCTGCTTGCCGAGGCGGGCAAAGAGGTGAAAGATCGCGCCCTCACGGGGGACGTCGGAGGCATAGTAGAAGTACCAGCCCACGCCGACGAGCACCACCGCGCCCGTGAAGAGGATGGCCAGCGTTCCCATCTCCGAGATGAGGAAGAAGGGAATGGCGATGCCCGCCACCTGCATCCACGGGTAGAACGGCGACCGGTAGCCCGGCGCATAGGACGGGATTTCGCTCTCCCGCATCACGATGACCGCGAAGTTGAGGAGCGCAAAGATCAGGAGCTGGAATGCACTGGCCAGCTTGGCCACGCCCTGTTCAGAGAGCGCGAAGATAATGATGAGCATCAGCCCCACCGTCACCACGACCGAGCGGGTGGGCGTGTTGAAACGACCGATCCGGGCGAAGCCGTCGGGCAGCAGGCGATCGCGGGCCATGGCCAGTGGGTAGCGCGAGGCCGACATGATGCCGGCGTTGCCGGTGGAGGCGAACGCCGCGACGGCCGCGACGACGATCAGGATCGGCCCCAGGGTGTACGGGAGCCAGTTGAAGAAGACCTCACCGGAGGTGTACACGGGCGTCAGGTCGGCCTGAAGGTCCGTGGCCGGCAGGATGGCTACCATAATCGCCACGCCCACCACGTAAATGCCCGTGGCTGTGAGTAGCGACAGGCCCATGCCCAGGGGAATGTTGCGGTCCGGATTCTTGACCTCTTCGGCCACGCTGGCCACCTTCGTAAGGCCGGCGTACGAGACGAAGACGATCCCGATGGTGGCGAGAAAGCCGCGCGCCCCGTCCGTAAAGAAGGGCGTGAACTCGCCGGCCGCGCCGCCGACCGCACTCTGCCCGCCCCAGACCGACAGGACGCCCTGCGCGGCGTAGAACCCAAGCACGGCCACCAGTATTGTCACCAGCACCCGCTGCAGCAGGCTGCTTTCCTTGGCCCCAACCACGTTGAGCACCCCGAAGGCCAGCGTGAGCGCCGCCGCCAGGGGCTTGATGGGCACGTCTGCGTAGATCGCAAGGTAGGCGCCCATTCCAATCAGGGCGAACGCGCTCTTGAAGACGAGCGCGAGCCAGGTGCCCAGGCCGCCCACCGTGCCCGCGAGGGGGCCGAGGGCCCGGTCGAGAAAGTAGTACGTGCCCCCCGCCTTGGGCATGGCCGTGGACAGCTCCGCCATGCTGTACATGGATGGCAGGATGAGCAGGCCCGCCACCAGGTACGCGAGGATTACCGAAGGCCCCGTCTCCGCCGCCGCGATGCCGGGCAGCAGAAAGAACCCGGAGCTAAACATCGCCCCTGTACTGATCGAGTAGACGTCATAGAGAGACAGGGTTTTCTGAAGGTCCGAGGAGCCCGAAGCCATATTTTAGTAGCGGGCAAATCAGGGGAAAATGAATAAGTATAAAGGAGCGAGACGGGGGGCACGGTTCCCCGCCTCCTCAAAACTTGACGAGTCTCTCCCAAGGGCGCCTGTTCACGATCCCGCGATGGAGGCCCCGCCGAAGGCGCCCACAATGCGCTGCGGTTCCCGACGGCCCAGGAGGCGTGCTCGCCAGGCCTCGTCGCTCTCGACGACGACAAGGTCGGCGGAGCAGCAGTGGCGCGAGATCCAGTTCAGGTCGCGCTCGTCCAGCCAGGGTTGGTCGGCGAAGAGGGCCCGCCCCAGCACCAGAAGGGCCACCTCGTGGTGCCGGACAAAGTTGACCACCGCGAGGCGTGCGTCGTGGCTGACGACCCGCCCGTACTCGAACGGCCCGTCGACCGACGCCCCAAAGCGATCCATCCGGGTCTCGAAGTCTACGTCGTCCGGCGATTGCACCTCGGCGGTGGAGTCGAGCGGCAACTGGTCGAGCACCGCATCGAAGCACACCGGGACCTCGCCGCCGAGGCTGCTGCCCACGAACCACGCCGTGGCTGCCGGTAGCACCAGCACCCCGGCCACGGGAGGAACTGCACGCATCGGTTTGGGCAGCAGCAGCGGCCGTGTGCCGGTCCCGGGCTATCCGCGCCAGTAACTGGGACTCAGGACCACCAGGAACGTCATCACCTCCAGCCGGCCCGCCACCATGAGGAGGCACATGAAGAGCTTTGTCGGAACCGGCAGGGCCTCGAACCCGCCCATGGGCCCGACGGCGCCGAAGCCCGGGCCGATGTTGCCCAGCACCACCAGCGTGCCGGAAAAGGCCTCGTTCAGGGCAAGGTCGATCCCCACCCGGTGGGCATCCACGGCAATAAAGCCGGTGCCGCCGACCACCAGGAGGAGATACGTTAGGATCACGATGAGAATGCCCCGCACCACCGGCTCCTTCACCGCGCGGCGCCCCAGCCACATCGGGCGGACGGACGACGGATGAATCATCTGGAAGAGTTCGCGGCCGATCACCTTGAAGCCGACGGTCCACCGCATGAGCTTGAGGCCGCCGGACGTGCTGCCGACACACCCGCTGGCAAACATGAGGAGGAGCAGGACCACGAGAATCTCCTCGCTCCATACCGCAAAGTCAGTGCTTGCGTAGCCCGTGGTGGTAAGCAGGGTTGCCGTCTGGAAGGTGCCGTGCCGGAGCGTTTCTTCGAGGCCCCCGAACTGTCCGTTGCTCCACAGCATGGTGCTCACCAGGAGGCTTCCGACGGCAAAGACCGAGAGGTAGACCCGAAACTCCGCGTCGCGGGCGGGGGCCGTCGGGTCGGATATGATCGCCTGCCAGAGCAGCGTAAAATTCATCGCCGCCACGAACATGAACGGGATGATGATCCACTGCACCGTGGGGGCGAAGGCCTCGACGCTCCGGGCCTGCGGCGAGAAGCCGCCGGAGGGAATCGTGGTAAAGACGTGTGCGAGGGCCTGGTACGGCGTCATGCGGGGGGCGAGCCCGGCGTAGTGCACGGCGAGGAGCAGCGCCAGGAGCACCACCGAACACCCAATGTACAGCAGCCACAGGCGCCGGGCCGTCTCGGCGATGTGTGGGGTCAGCCGCTCTAGGCGCGGGCCGGGCACCTCCGCGTCAAGAAACTGGGCGCCCCCGGCCGACAGGCGTGGCAGAACGGCGACCGCCAGCGCGAGAATGCCCATGCCGGCAATCCACTGCGTGAGCTGGCGCCACATCATGAGCGCCGCCCCGTGCTTCGCGATCGAGATGTCGAGCAGGACCGTCGACCCGGTCGCCGAAAAGCCGCTGAAGCTCTCGAAGACGGCGTTGATGGGCGTGGCGAAGCTGCCCGTGCCGCTGAGGAGGTAGGGAATGCTCCCGAGGAGCGAGACCAGAATCCAGGTGAGGGTCACGAGCAGGAAGCCGTCCTGGACCGTGAGCTCGCTGTCGCCCCCAATCCATTCCGCGAGGGCGCCCGTTCCGAACGAGACCCCGAGCGGCACTAGGAAGGGCACCACGGTGGTGTCGTGGTACAGAGCCACGGCGACCGGCACCAGAAAAACAGCCGAGAACCATTTGAGGACCGGCCCCAACACACTGCTAACCCGACGGAGTCGACGACCTACAATCATAATGCCTCCAACACTTCAGCCGAAACGTCGGTCTCGACGAACATCACGAGGTGATCCCGGGACTTCAGAACGGTCTGGCCCCGCGGGATGAGGACCTCCCCGTCCCGGATGACCGCCCCCAACACGAAGTTGTGGGGCACCGTCTCAACCGCCTCCTCAATCGGGTGCCCCACGAGAGGGCTCTCCGCCGTGAGCTCCACCTCGACGACCTCTCCGCGATCGCGCTCGACGAACGTGATCTTCTCGATGCCGCGCACGCGAGTGTGCCGCAGGATTTCCTCGATGACTTCCCGGCGCGGGTTGACCGTGGTGTCGATGCCGCTGCTCGTGAAGACCGACTCATACACGTCGCGATGGACCACGGACAGCACCCGACCGGCCCCGAGGTCGCGGCTCAGGGTCGATGTGAGGAGGTTTCGCTCGTCGGGCGTGAGGGCCGAGACCACGAGGTCGGTGTCCGCCACCCCTTGCCGGCGCAAAAACTTCGGGTCTGTCGCGTCGTCCTGGAGGACGAGTGTGTCCGGCAGCTCCTGAGCCAAGGCGTGAGCCCGGTCGGGGTCTTTCTCGACGAGGCGCGGCTGAAGGCCGCGCTGTTCAAGCATCCGGGCCGTCTGGTACCCGATCTCGCCCCCGCCCAGAATCATGATCCGGCGTGCCGACTGCACGCTGGTCTTTGGGGTTAGGGTGCCTGCGAACTCCTCAACTTGGCGCGGCCGCCCAATTACCAGCAGGCGAATGCCGGGCCGGAGGCAGGTGGTCCCCCGTACAATCTCCATGTGCTCGTCGTCGAACACCGCCACGAAGTTGACCCCATCGGTGAGGCGAAGGTCCTCTACGGTTTTCCCGGCGATCGGGCTCGCCTCCGGCACAGTGAATTCGGCCATGACGACCCGGCCCTGCCCGAAATGCTCGACGTTGCGGGCCGTAGGGAGCCCCACGACCTCGACAATGTTGCGGGCCGTGAGGTGGTCGGCCCCCACCATGAAATCGACGTTGAAGGCCTCTCGAAGCTGCGACCAGGTGGCAAGGTACTCTGTTTCGGCCACACGGGCGATGGTGAAGGCGCCCCTGTTCATCGCGCGGGCCGTGCTGCAGATCAGGATGTTGCTCCGGTCGTCGCTCGTGCTCCCAATCACCAGATCGGCGTCCTGTACCTCCGCGGATTCGAGCACATCTACCCGAGCCCCATTGCCCTCGTACGTAAGTACATCGGTTTCAGACCGGATTTTCTCGAGGCGGTCGGCGTTCTTGTCGACCGCGATCACCTCGTGCTCTCCGGCCAGCGCGTGGGCCACGCTGCTACCAACCTGTCCGACGCCGATGACGACGACCTTCATGAGATGAGGGAAGGTCCTTCTTGAGAGTTTATTTGAGACCGGGACGTCACGCGGAAGAAGGGTCTGGGACGGCGGAGGTCCATGGTTTGTTTTTGGCGATTTATTTTTGGCCAGCTGAGGGCGCCCCAAATGTGACTACTAAGCAGAGCAATCGCAACAGTACGGTCGTCCTGCCCGTGGAGGCTCGCAGGCACCGTCCCCCACGAGAGAATGGGGTTATGGCGAAGGGATGACCAAAGACCGCCCGGACGCACATTGGATTTCCGTTGGCGCGTTCCCGAACTCTCACAGTCAGGGCGTGTTGTTCGGTCTCGAAGTACAGACCAAATCGTCAAGGTCGGTTCCACCTGTGAACACATCATACCAACAACAGCCTCCGTCCGGTCGCAGGGGCGTCCTGTGGCGGCTCTGGTCGTGGTGGCGGTCGCTGAGTCCGCCCCAGCTGTTCGTGGGGGCCTTCCTCACGCTGATTGTGGCGGGCACGGTCGGGTTCATGACCCTGCCGGGCCTCTACACCGGGCCGCCACTGAACTGGGTCGACGCTCTTTTCACCGCCACGAGCGCGGTCTGTGTGACCGGGCTCATCGTGGTCGACACCGCCGAGTATTTTACCACATGGGGCCAGGCCTACATCCTGCTGCTCATTCAACTTGGCGGGTTGGGCATTATCTCGTTCACGTCCGTCATCCTGGCCGCTCTCGGGCAGCGCCTGTCTCTGCGGCAGGAACAAATGGCCGTAAGCGGGGCGAATCTCGTGGACGACATCGATTACCGGGAGCTCACGTGGGCGATCCTCCGGTTCACGTTCGTGGCCGAGCTGGCCGGGGGCGTTCTCCTCTACGCGTCCTGGGTGCCCCGATTTGGGTGGGGCGGGGCCGTGTGGCACTCCGTCTTCCACACGGTGAGTGCGTTCTGCAACGCCGGGTTTTCGACGTTCACGACCTCGCTGGAGGCCTTCCAGGGCAATCTGCCGCTCCTGACGGCCGTGATGGGGCTCGTCGTGGTGGGCGGGCTCGGTTTTCTGACCCTGGAGGAGCTGAACGTGTGGCGGCGGACGCGCCGAGCCGAAGGCCGTTTCCGCCTGTCCGTGCACTCCCAGATCGTGCTGGGCACCACGGCGTTTCTGATTGTGGCCGGCTGGGTGGCCTTTACGGCGTTCGAGTGGCACAACACGCTGGCGGGGATGTCCATCGGGGAGCGCCTCGTCAATGGCCTCTTCGCCAGCATTACCCCGCGCACCGCGGGGTTCAACACCATCGACTACGCGCAGGTGGAAACGGAGACGAATTTTCTCACGATCGTCTTTATGATGGTCGGCGGCTCGCCCGGCTCCACGGCGGGGGGCATCAAGACGACCACGTTTGCGCTGCTCGGCCTCCTGGCCTGGTCGCGCCTGCAGGGCAGCCCCACCACGAGCGTCTCCGGCCGCACCATTCCGGAGGCAACCCTTCAGAAGGCCATGAGCCTCTTCGTCGTGGCCTTCGGCATCGTGACGGTCGGCATCTTCGTCTTCAGCGTGACCGAGTTCGGGAACGGCGTGGCGGCCTCGGCCGCCCCCTTCCTCAGCTACATGTTTGAAGCGTTCAGTGCCTTTAACACAGTGGGGCTCTCGATGGGCGCCACGGGCGACTTGACCACGCCCGGGCGCCTCTGCACCATTGTTCTGATGTTCATCGGCCGCGTGGGTACACTCACGTTTGTGGCGGCGATGGCCCGCGAGCCGACACGCATTAAGGGCGGCTTCCGGTACGCCTACGAAGACGTGTCGATCGGGTAGCTCCCCCTTCTACATATACATCCAATCCCAACACTCTTATGCATCGATTTGTCATTGTAGGACTCGGCAACTTCGGGTCCAGCGTCGCGGAGGCGCTCTACAGTCACGGGCACGACGTTATTGCCGTGGACGTCGACGAGCAGGCCGTGGACGACATTGCCCCCCATTGCTCCCGGGCGGCGGTGGGCGACGGGCGAGAGGCCGCCATGCTGGAGGAGATTGGGGCGGAGGACGCGGACGCCGCGGTCGTGAGCACCGGCGACGACATTACCGCGAGTATCCTGGCCACGATGGCGTTGCAGGATCTGGGCGTCGAGACCGTTTATGTGAAGGTCATTTCGGACAACCACGCCCGCATTATGCGGCAGCTCGGCGCAACCGAGGCGGTCTTTCCCGAGCGTGACTCGGGCTTCAACCTGGCCAGTCGCATTTCGGAGAAGGGGGTCGTCAACTACGTGCGGATGGGGCGCAACCTGAGCATCCAAGAGTTGGTAGTGCCGGAGGAGTGGCGGGGCCACACGCTCCGCGAACTCAATGTGCGGGCCGAGTACGACGTATCGGTCGTGGGCCTCCACGAGACGACGATTGACGATATGGTCGTCCCCCCCGATCCCGACGATACGCTTCAGCACACCGACACCCTCATTCTAGCGGGGACGGATGAGGCCATTGAGAAGGTCGCCGAACTGGCCAGTGCAACGGCGGAGGAGGCGGAATAGTCTGGGGGCGCTTGCATACAACAACGGGCACGGCATCCGGAATAGAGACACGCTCCAATCGTCGTCGGGCTTCGAATCGACCGGGCTGCATCACGAGCCGGGCCGATCAAGGGGCGTAGAGGCGTCTGGGGCGTCACGGTCTCACGTCCCCGCCGGAGCCGGCTGGCCGTCCCGCCTACGCGGCGCCCCTCATCTTTTCCCCCGCTGGTTCGCAGGCGCACCGTGGGGCCCAACGTTATTTCGACGAACACATGAACGACTGGCAGCGACGTGTTACGGGGACGATCGGCATTGTGGTGACGACGCTCCTGTCCTACGCCCTCATCTACCAGTGGGGCATGCAGGCGTATGAGAACGAGTCGGTGCTCTACGTTCAGGCGCTACAGGTGGTGATTGAGGCGATCACCACGGCGGGGTTCGGGGGACATGCGCCCTGGTCCAGCCCGCAGATGAACGCAATGGTTCTCTTCATGAATCTGACGGGTGTGCTGTTTGTCTTTCTCGCCGTGCCCCTGTTTGCCGTCCCGGTGCTTCGAGACGCCTTCGAACAGCGTCCCCCGGAGTCTTTCTCAGGGGAGGGCCACATCGTGCTTGCGCCCCACACCTCGCGGGTGGAGGCCCTCATCGGTGAGCTCGAGGCACAGGACCGGCCGTACGTGATCCTCGAGCCGGATCGGGATCGGGCCAAGGCCCTCTACATGGACGGCTACCCGGTCGTCCACGGCGATCCGGAGTCGGTCTCCGCCCTCCGCGGGGTGGGCCTCGAGGCCGCCTCCGCACTGGTGGTCGACGGGCGGGACGAGGTGGACACGAGCGTGATCCTCTCGGCGCGCGAAATCAGCGACGAGATCAAAACCGTGGCCGTCATCGAAGACAGGGCGCTCGCACCCTACCACCGGATGGCCGGAACCGACCACGTCCTCTCTCCACGCCAGCTGCTTGGCGAGGGGCTGGCCGGAGAAATTCCGTTTCTTCTCCGGATGGCCGAGGACGCAACGATCGGCATCGGGGAAGACCTGGAGGTCGCCGAGCTCGACGTCGAGCCCGGAAGCCCGCTCTGTGACCAGACGATCGGGCACCTCCGGCTGCGCGAGCGCTTCGGAATTGACGTGATCGGGGCCTGGTTCGACGGCACGTTCGAGAGCCCCGTCGGTCCGGAGACGACTGTCGATTGTCGGGCGCGGCTTCTCGTGTCCGGGGCGCCCGAACGCATTCAGGCGCTGCGGCGTGAGGACAGCTCGACGCTTCAGATGCGGAAGCGCCAGCGGGTCATCGTCGTCGGGTACGGCCAATCCGGACAGGCGGCGGTCGACGTGCTCGCCGATACGGAAGCGCAGTTGACCATCATCGACGCGAAGGATCTCCCGAACGTCGATGTCGTGGGCGACGCGCGGGACCCCAGTGTGTATGAGGAGGCCGACGTGGGGGCCGCGGATGCCATTGTCATAGACCTTGATGACGACACGACGACACTGCTTGCGACGCTCATCGCGCGGGACGCCAATCCCGAGGCGCACATTGTCGCCCGCGCAAACAAAGAGGAAAACGAGCGGAAGATCTATCGAGCCGGTGCGGACTACGTACAGTCACTCGCGACCATCAGCGGGCGCATGATGGCCGCGACCGTCCTCGACAGGGAAGAGGTGCTTTCGTTCCGGACGAAGATCGACGTGGTACGGTTTAAGGCGGAGGGGCTTGCCGGACGCACGCTCGCAGGGGCCGACGTTCGGGCCGAGACCGGCTGCACCGTGGTGGCGGCGGTCCGCAACGGCGATGTGGTCACGTCACTCGATCCGGAGGCGTTTACGTTTCGGGACGACGACCAGCTCGTCGTGGTGGGCACCGACGAGGGAGTCCACCGCTTCGAAGACTCCTTCCTTCGGTAAAGGGGCCGGCTACTCCCGAATGGGTGTCTGTGCGTTCTCTTGGGGTGTTTGGGGAGTGGCCCCGCGGATGCTTCGGAACGGGCGTAGTGTTGTCTCTCGCACTCCCTAACTCATCGACGACGGCCCCCGGACGGACTGTGTCGAGGCCTGCGCCCACAAGACGATCCTGGAAGAAGGTGGCCGCAAGACCTCCTCCATTCTTCGCCGTCAACGATCGTTCGTGGGCAACGACCGAGAGTTCGCGGGGGGGCTGGCCTCGGTGGTCACCGGAATGACGATCCCGTTACGGGCGCACGGTGTGCAGGCCAAACCGCTCCGGCGTGCCGCCGTTGGCCAAAGTCCATTCTACAGTGCAAAACAAGCATCAACCATGGCCCAGGCAGGAGATCGATCTCCAGCCGCACGCCTCGGCCTCCTCGACGCCACCATGGTCGGCATGGGGGCAATGATCGGGGCCGGTATTTTCGTCCTCACGGGACTGGCCGCAGAGATTGCCGGCCCGGCGGCCATCCTGGTCTTTGCGCTCAACGGAGTCGTGACGGTGCTCACCGGCATCTCGTACGCGGAGCTTGCGAGTGCCATCCCGAAAAGCGGAGGCGGGTATGTGTTTGTGCGGGAGGTGTTTTCGGGGCCGACCTCCTTCCTCATGGGATGGATGCTGTCGTTCGCCTACATGATTGCGGGGGCGCTCTACGCGCTCGGGTTCTCGTCGAACTTCGTCGAGTTTGTCCACCTCTACTGGGCAGGCCTGCCCACCGGGCCGGTGTGGCACATCCTATACGCCCTGACGGTGGTGGGCCTCTTTGCCCTGCTCAACGCCGTCTCCACGGAGGCAAGTGGTGGGGCGGAGACCGTCGTCACGATCATCAAGATTATCATCCTGCTCATCTTCGCCGGGTTTGGCGCCTTTGCCGTGCAGGGCAGCAACTTTGAGCCGTTCTTCGCGAAGGAGGGCTCCTCCGTCGCGATACTGAAGGCGATGGGGCTCACGTTTATCGCCTTTGAGGGATACGACCTCATTGCCACCGTGACCGAAGAGGTCGAAAACCCTCGGGAAAACATTCCGAAGGCCATCTTTATCAGCCTCATCGCGACCGTGGCCATTTACCTGATCGTCGTGTGGGTGGCCATCGGCACGCTCGGGGCCGAGAAGCTTGGGCAGGCCGGCGAGACGGGCATTGCGGAGGCCGCGACGAGCTTCATGCCGACGATCCCGCTGCTGGGGGAGGGCGCCGCGCTCATCGTCTTCGGTGCCGTGTTTTCGACGGTGAGTGCCCTCAACGCCGTTGTCATTGCGTCCAGTCGGGTCGTATTCGCAATGGGGCGTGAGGACCAGCTCCCGAACCCCCTTGGCCAGATCAGCGCACGGTTCGGCACGCCCCTGGCGGCCGTCATGGTGAGCGCCGCCGTCATGCTTGGGAGCGTGGTTCTCCTGCCCATCGAGCAGGTCGGGCGCGTATCCAGTCTCTTCTTTCTCGTCTCGTTCGTGGTGGTCAACTGGAGCGTCATTCGCCTGCGCAACCGGCGCCCCAACATGCGCCGTCCCTTCGAGATGCCGTTCTACCCGGCCATCCCCCTCCTCGCCATCGCGTTGAACCTCGTGCTCGCCTATTTCCTGCTCCGCGACGACCCGTACACGCTGGTGCTGGGGCTCGGGTGGATCGCCATCGGCGGTCTCGTGTACGCGGGACTGCAGTGGCGCCGATCGAGCCCGGAACCGGCCGAGGCGTGACGCTTCACCTCTGCTCTCATCGATTCTCACCTGTCCCATGAGCGTTTCCGGAAAGGACCTTCGCATCATCATTGCCGGCGGCGGCCAGGTCGGCTTCCGCACGGCGGAATTTCTCGACGAGCGCGGCCACGACGTCGTCGTCATCGAACGCGACCCCGACCGGTGCCAAGAAATTGCCGACGAGTACGTGGCGACGATCATCGAGGGCGACGCGACGCTGCCCGACGTTTTCCAACAGGCCGGGCCGGAACGGGCCGACGTGCTGGCGGCGATGTCGGACAACCCGCTGACCAACCTCGCCGTGTGCATGATTGGTCAACGGATGAACCCGGACCTCCACACCGTGATGCGGACCGACGCCGAGACGGGCGACGCCCACGCGGAGCTCGTCGACGCGGTGGTCTATCCGCGGCGCGCCAGCGCGCTGCTGGCGGTCAACGCCATTCTGTCCGGCAGTGTGCGGTCGCTGGAGCACGCCATGGGGGCGCTTGACATCGCGGAGGTGCGCATCGGGCAGGACGCTCCGGTGGTAGGGAAGGTGCTGGACGAGATTAGTTTTCCGGAGGGCAGTCTCGTGGTGAGCGACGTGGACGGCGCGCGGGTGGCCCGGGCCGATACGGTGATGAAGGCGGGGCAGCGGTACATCGTGGCCGCCGAGCCGGAGGTTATCGAGGAGGTGATGCAGCTGCTCCGGGGCTGAAGGAAGAGCGGCGCCCTCGCTCTCGTTCAGGAGGTCCAGTACGCCGGCGTGAGAAGGATCAGTACGGTGAAAATCTCTAGGCGCCCGGCCCACATGAGCAGCGCCAAGAGCACGGTGGTGGGGTTGGAATAGGCGAGGTAGTTTTCCATCGGCCCGATCTGGTGGAAGCCGGGCCCAATGTTGCCGATCGAGGCCGCGACGGTGCTGAGCACGCTGAGCGTGTCGGTTTCGAGCCCGATCCGGACGTTTTCGGCCTCGATGACGGCGGTGCTCGTCAGCGTGAGGAAGAAGTAGGCGACGATCATCAAGACGATCTGGCGGACGACGCGGTTCTCAACGACGTGCTGGCCCACGTGAATGGGGCGCACGGCGCTCGGGTGGATGCTCACGAAGAGCTCGCGGAGGACGGCCTTCGTGCTCACGATCCAGCGCATCACCTTGATGCCCCCGCCGGTGCTCCCCGTAGATCCCCCGATGAACATGGCCACGAACAGGACGGTGGTGGCGATGCCGAGCCACGTGTCGAAGTCGGTCGACGCGTAGCCGGTGGTTGTGATCATCGTGAGGGCCTGAAAGAGCGCGTGGCGGGCGGTCTCCTCGATGGAGCCGGTGGTCTGCTCGAAGACGAGCGCGGCGCTCAGAAGAAGCGTTACGGCCCCGATGGCGAGGGCGTACGTCCGAAACTCCTCGTCGGCCTGCGGGCGACGGACCGCACCGGTCACGACGCGCCACGTGAGGGCGAAGCTCGTGCCGGCCAGAAACATGAACGGAATGATGGTCCACTGCACGAGGGGCACGAAGGCCTCGATACTGCGCGCCTCCGGCGAAAAGCCGCCCGTGGGCATGGTTGTGAGGCCGTGGGCGACCGCGTTGTACAGCGTCATGTTGGGGGCCCAGCCGGCAAGGTGCCACCCGTAGAGCAGCACGATCTCCAGGACCGTCAGGCCCGCGTACAGGATCCAGAGCCGGCGGGCGGTGTCGGTGATGCGGGGGACGAGACGGCTGAACCGGGGCCCGGGGGCCTCCGCTTCTAGCAGCTGGGCCCCGCCCACGGCGAGCCGGGGCAGGATGGCCACGGCGAGCACGATGATGCCCATCCCGCCGAGCCACTGCGTGAGCTGCCGCCACATCATGAGGGCGGGCGAATGGAAATCCACCGAGATGTTCTTCATAACGGTGGCGCCGGTGGTGGTGAACCCGCTCATGCTTTCGAAGAAGGCGTTCACCGGCATCGCCACGGTGCCGCGTCCGGCGAGCACATAAGGCATGGCCCCAACCAGGGCGGCCAGCAGCCACGTGAGGGCGACCAGCAGAAATCCCTCCCGCGTCCCGAGGTCCGGGTCGGACTTCAGTTGTTCGAGGGCCCATCCCCCGACCAGTGCAGCGCCCATGGTCGCCGCAAAGATGCCCAGATCCTGCCCGTCGACGAGGGCGATGAAGAGCGGCACCAGAAGGGGCACCGCGAGCCACTTTACGATGGTGCCGGCCAGGCTGGAGGCACTTCGCCAATCCGTCATACGGTCAGAAACGCGGCAGAATCAGAGACGAACGGTCCAAATCAGAGTGGGAAACAACCTCAGAGCCCATCGGCGATGGCCTCGGCGTGCTCCGCCCGGGCAATCACGACGACCCGATCCCCCTCCCGAAGGTGTGTCTCGCCGCGGGGAACGAGGACCCGCCCCTGCCGCACGGCGGCCCCGACGACGCAGGGCCCTGGCAGGTCGGCGATGGCCTCTTCGATTCGGTGATCGGTGAGGCGTCCCTCCGCCGTCAGCGTCATCTCGAATACCTCGGCCCGCTCGTGTTCGATGCGGGCCACCGCGTCGGCGTAGCTCTCCTGCACGTGCTGGCTGACGTAGGCGGCCGTTTCCTCCCGTGGATGCACCACCCCGTCGAGGGCGCTCATCTCGCCGAGGTCGACGTACTGCTCCTCCCGGATCACCCCGAAGACGCGCGGCACGCCGAGCTGTTTGGCGAGCAGGCCGGCCAGCAGCACGCGCTCGTCGGGCTGGAGGGCCACGAGACAGAGATCCGACTGGTGGAGCCGCTCGGCCTCCCAGAAGGCGCGGTCGGTCGCGTCGGCCTGAAGGACCAGTGTCTCGGGGAGGGCCTCGGCAATGCGCTCGGCCCGAACGGGGTCCTGCTCCACGAGTTGCACGGAGAGCCCCCGCTGCCGGAGCAGGCGTGCGGCCTGTACCCCAATTTCGCCGCCGCCGAGAACCGCAATCCGACGAATGTCTTCGCCGGCCGTCGACGGGTTCAGTTGAACCCCGAAGGCCTTCACGTCGTCCGGATTGCCGACGGCGACGAGGCGGTCATTCGCCCGCAGACGGGTCGGTCCCTGAGGAATGATCATGTCCTCGTCGCGGAGGAGGATCGCGAAGGTGATGCCCCCGAACCGATCGGCCTGCTCAACGGTCTCGCCCGCCAGCGGGCTGTTACGCTCCACTTCAAACTCTGCCATTTCGATGCGCCCATCGGCAAAAAAGCGCTCTTCGAACGCCGTCTCCTCAGCTGACTGGAACCCGACGAGACGCGCGATGGACCGGGCCGTTAGGGCCGAGCGCCCGACCATCAAATCGACGCCAAAGGCTTTCCGCGAGTGATGCCACGTGTCCAAGAACTGCGTATGGGCCACCCGCGCAATCGCAAAGGGATCGGCCTCCAGCTTGGCCGTGCTACAGGTCAGGATGTTGGTGCGGTCGTCGTCGGTGCAGGCGATGAGGACGTCCGCCTCATCGAGGCCTGCCTCCTGTAGGACGCCCAGTTGCACGCCGTCGCCCTGAACGACGCGGACGGTCCCGGGCATCTGTTCGAGGGCGTTGTAGCGCCGGTCGACGGCCGCGACGGTGTGATCGGGGGTCAGTTCCTGGGCGACGGTTTGTCCGACCTGCCCGGCCCCGACGATAAGAGTCTTCATCAAAATTCAGTCCTTGATGGAAAAATCCGGGGCCCCGATTCGAGAAATAGGGGTGAACGCGAAGACGAATCAGGCGGCCTGGGTGGCCCTTTCGGCGGCATCGACGTCTTCGTCTTCGTGGCGGACGACGATCACGGGAATGTTGACGCTCGTCACGATCCGCTCCGGCATCGTGCCGAGGAGAACCTCCCGCACCGACGGCTTGCTCTCGCCCAGGACGGCGAGGTCGTGCTCCCCGGCCCACTCGACGATGGTGTCGGCCGGGTCGTCGGCGGCGATCGACTCAAGCTCGATCAGGCCGGCCTCAATGCCGTGATCGCGCATCATCTCTGCGGCCGGTTCGAGCACGTCCTCCCGCGAGGACGCGACCGTTTCCTCGTCCTCGAGAATGTGGAGGAGCGTCACGTCGGCCGTGCCGTCCTGACAGAGATCGGCGACGAAGGGCGCGATTTCCCGGACGTTCTGGATGCCGCGCAGCGGCACGAGGACGCGGCGCAGCTGCTCTACGGGGCCGGGGATCAGCACAGCGTCGCAGGACTCCTCCATGCTCACCCGACTCATGGTGTCGAGCTCATCGCCCGTAAACACGAGGCGCGTGGTGACGTCGGCCCCGGCCTCTTCAAACCGCCGGGCGGCCGCGTCGAGCATGTCCTCGGCCTCGGCGCCGAACTGGTCGCGGGCCTGGGCCGGGCTCGTCTGCTCCGGCACCGAAAACCACCCGAGGAGCACCACCCGGAGTGAGGACAAGACGCGGACGAGCGCTGACGGCAGCGGCTCGGGGTCCGGCAGCTCGATGTCGACGAGAATGGACGAGGGGGCCGAGGAGGAGTCCATCATGACGTGATTTCGGAAATCGTGACGGTGCGTGCGTAGTAGAAGTACCATCCCGCGGTGGCGAGCAGGATCCCCCCGCCGATCACAATCGAAAGCAGATTCATGAAGGCCACGAGCCCGAAGCTGGTAAGGGCCCCAAGGAGGGGGACGACCGGGTAGCCGGGGCATCGGAAGGTCGGCTGGTACCCGTCGGGGGGCGACTGCCGAAGGACGAGAAGGGCCACGCAGATGAGGCCGTACATGAAGAGGTGCAGCAGCGAGGCCACCTCGGCCAGCACCTCGACGCGCCCGAAGAGGATGAGCGCCACGATGGGGCCGCCGGCGAGCAGGAGGGCGACGTGGGGCGTGCGGTACCGCGTGTTGATCCGCTCCACCTGAGGGGGCACGAGGTCGTCCCGACTCAGGGCGTAGATGGACCGGGAGGCGCTCAGGATCGACGCGTTGGCGCTGGAGAGTGTCGCGAGCAGCCCGCCCCCCAGCAGGGCGGCGGCGCCAAACGTGCCGGCGATGCTACGCCCCACGTTTACGACGGCCGTCTCGCCCAGCTCGGAAAGCTGGGTGCTGCCCAGCAGGCTGGTGCTAATAAAGATTGTAAGCACGTAGAGGGTCCCCACCAGCAGCACGCTTCCGATCATGGATCGGGGCAGGTTCCGGCTCGGCGACTTGATCTCCCCCGCCACGGTGGCGATCTGCACGAAGCCAAGATAGGAGGTAAAGACCAGCGCCGCGGTCGTAAAGACCGGCATCGTGCCGTACGGGAAGAATGCCTCTGGGGTCTGTTGGCGCCCGAGGAATCCCATCGCGTCCAGCCCGCCGTGGCCGAGGAAGCCCGCGAGGATGGTCAGGAGGCTTCCCACGATCCAGTTCTGCAGGTCGCCCGTGTTCTCCGTGCCCGTGACGCTGATCCCTGTGAGAAGGATGGCCATGCCGAGGGCGAGCCCCACGACCGAGACGGGCAGGCCGATCCCGAGCTCACGGACGAGATCCGACAGGTAGTGCCCGAAGCCCACCAGGTAGAACGCCGAGGCAAAGACGAGGCCCAGCCACTGCCCGATGCCCACCATGCAGCCGAGGAGGGTGCCGAGGGCGCGCGAGACGAAGAAATATCCGCCCCCACTTTCGGGCATGGCCGTGGCGAGCTCGGAGGTCGGCAGGGCCACGAGCAGGGCGATGACGGCCCCAATGGCGAACGAGAGCATGGCCGCGGGGCCGGCCTTGCCGGCCGCCAGCCCCGGGAAGACGAAGATGCCTGCTCCCACCATGGTCCCGGTGCCGATGGCCAGCGCCGGAAGAAGGCCGAGCGTCCGCTCAAGCTCTTGGGGGTCCGTCTCCGTCACGGAAGAAGAACTGGGTGTGCTCATTCTACTTGCAATTGGGAGATATATACCTGAGCCGACGTGAAGTGCGCACCGGCGGAGAGTGGGCCTCGGTTCCCGGAGTAGGGATGGGCTACGTGGACAAGACATCCACCACCCCCTGCGTGACGGACCGGGGCTTGTAGAGCGCCCCGCGGGCGAGGGCCACGGTGCCCTCACTCTTCTCGCCGATCTCCTCCGGCACCGACCCGAAGAGTGCCTGGGCCACGGCCGTGCTCCGGGTGGCGCCCACGCAGATGGTGTCGTAGTCCTGTACCGCGTTGAGCAGGGTCTCCCGCACGTCGCCGTCCGTGACGATCACCTCTTCCGTGTGGTCCTGCTCGATCCCGGCCTCCTTGACCACGGACTCGATCAGCGCGCGCCCCTCTTCCTCCGGATCGTACTCGCCGTTCTCCGACGGGCCCTGCACGTTGAGGAGGGTGAGGTCGGACTCTGGATCGCTCTGCGCAAACTCGCTCGCCCGCTGTGCCCCCAGCCGGGTGTACGGCCCCTCCCCCACGAGGGCGACGACATCCCCGACCGTCTCTTCCGGGCCCTTCTTGACGAGCGTGAGCTCGCAGGCGGTCTCCTCGACGATCGGGTCAATGTTGGTCCCCAAAATGTGCTCGACGCGCTTGCGCTGGCCGCTCCACCCGAGCACGACGTGGGAGGCCCGTTCCTCCTGGACCACGTTTAGCACCGCGTCGCCGACGCTGCGCCCGACGATGGCGCGGGTGCGGATGCCCACGCCCAGGTCCTCGGCCATCGTCCGGGCGTTCTCGAGCAGTTCCCGCTGGCGCTCCACGCGCTCCTCCTCAAACTGGATGCCCTGCTGCAGGGACGTTTGCTGCGGGACCTCAATGACGCTGACGGCGATGAGCTCGGCTTCCTGCCCGTTCTTGTCGGCGTGCCCGGACGCAATGGCGGCGCCGAGCCGAAGTAGGAACCGCTCGGTGTTGGGGTTGGCCACCGGAATGACCACGCGGTAGCGGCCGCTCGGCGGCGCCCGGCGCCCCCCCTCCGCCGCGATCGCCTCGCCCACGAGGCTGGGCTTTTCGGCACGAGTGCGGGCGTACGCCAGGTACCACACGACGCCGATGAGGACAATCACGCCCCCGATCATGAGCACGAGCGGGCGCATCTGGGCGACGATGACGATGCACGAGATGAACCCGAGGATCGGGATGATGGGATAGGCGAGGCCCGGAAGCCGGAAGTCCGGGTCGTACCCCTCGGGCTCGGCGCGCCGCATCACGAAGACGGACACGTGGACGAGGGCGTACGTGACTAGGTAGGCAAAGCTCGCCACGTCGGCGAGCGTCTCGATCCCGACGCCGAGGGCGATGAGCCCGAGAATGACGGCCCCGGTCACGAGAATGGCCCGGTAGGGCGTACGGTAGTCCGGGTGGATGTTGTTGAGCCAGGGCGTGAGGATCTTGTCCCGGCCCATCGCGAAGTTGACGCGGGCCGCCGACAGGATGGAGGCATTCGCGCTGGAGACGGTTGCCAGGACGGCCCCTACCACCATCATGAGGGCGCCAAACGTGCCCAGGTACGTGCCGGCCACGTCCGACACCGGAATGTAGGAGTTGGCCAATTCCGGCACGGGCAGGACGCCGGTGGAGATCAGCATCACGAGCACGTAGAAGACCGTCGGCGTGAGCACCGACGCGATCATCGAGAGAGGAAGGTTGCGCCCTGGGTTCTTGATCTCTTCGGCACTGGTGGCGATCACCTCGAAGCCGATGAAGGTGACGTACACCGTCGCGGCGGTCGAGGCCACGGCGCCCCAGCCCTGCGGGTTGAAAGGGCGGAAGGTGTCCCAGTCGATGTTAAACACGCCGAACGCCAGGAAGACCAGGATAAACCCGATCAGTAGAATCACGATCAGGTTTTGAAGGGAGCCGGTCTCCTTGACCCCGCGGTAGTTGACCCCCACGAGCAGGGCCGCCATGATGAGGGCGGCGATGGCGACCCCGGTGCTCCCGAGGGGCATGAAGTAAGTAAGGTACTGCCCGAAGCCGAGCATGTAGAAGGCCGTGGCGAACATGAGGCCGCCCCACATGCTCCAGCCCACCACGCTGCCGAAGAAGCTGCCGAGGGCCGTGTTGACGTAGTAGTAGCTGCCGCCTGCCTTCGGCATGCCGGTGGCCAGCTCCGACAGGGACAGGGCTGTAAGCAGCGACACCGCCCCGCCGATGAGAAACGAAATCATGCCGGCGGGCCCGGCGTTCTCGGCGACGATGCCGGGGAGGACAAAGATGCCCGCTCCAATCATGGTCCCGACGCCGATGGTGTAGGCCTCCAAGAACCCGAGATCCCGGGCAAGTTCTTGTTCGGGGGCGGCAGAAGAATCGTCGGCCATAGGTAGGGAAAAGAGATCGGGACGAAAATAGAGGCGAATGGCAGGGGAGAGCACAGACCAGATCACGGGTGTTCTCCCTCAGATCCAAGTCGTATGCTCGTCCGTGCCTCACGCTGGATGCGTCTCAGGGCCTGGAGACGACGGGGCCGTGGTGAGAGAAGGCGACTGGAAAACGGACGATGTGCCGAAAACGGCACGGGCCCACTCGAACACGGAAGCGTCTCCAGACAGAAATTTTAGGGCCCGAGTTGTGACCATTAACAACGCATGAGTGTGGTCGCGGGGTTCTCGTATCTTCCACAGGGCATGAGACACAAGCATACGAGACAGTGCGACTGCCATCAACCGAATTTGCGCACGAACGCCGGCCGTTCGAGACAGCCCGAAGCTGCTGAAGTCCGCCTGTGGAGCGCCAGCCACGTGCTTTTCAAAATTGCCTGCTTCGGTTGCGATCCCCGATCCGTCATGTGGGCCAAGTCGGGGCCCCGGTCGCTGATCCAGACGTTGATCTGTTCGCGCGGGCCGATGCACATGCCGGGCAACACAGGGGACGATGCCCATCCGTTCTCCCAAGAAATCGGAGAGGACAGTTCGGTAGTCTCGATCCCGCTCCGCGGTGTCGGGCGGGGTCAGAAAGAGCACGCTTGGTCGAAAGACGGCGCCGCCCTCCACAACCGTCGAGGGGGCAAAGACGCCCCGTTTTCGAAAGGTCCGAGGCTCTTGGTTTGGTCGCCAGGGTGCTCCAGAGGGCGGCCGGGGGACTTCATTCGCTTCACTGAGCCCTTCGAGACCGCGGTGCCTCGGAGGGGGGCACGCAGACAAGGTCGTGCATGAAAAGATGTGGCAGGGAGCCCTCCTCCGCCAGCACCTCTGTGCGCCCACAGAGGACGAGGGCCACGATGAAGCCGCCAGCCAGGAGGGGAAGGAGGCAGGCCGCTTCAAGCTACGGGCCGCTTATGCCAATGCCGACTCCCGCCCCGAGTCGCGCACGAACATGCACGTAGAGTCCGTCTGGTCGACGAGGCGGCGGATGGTGTCGAAGTCCGGTTCGGGCTGAAGGCCGAAGATGTTCAGGTCGGCCTGAGGCGCCGACGTGATGTACGTGTTGAACGGCTCGGTGCCCACCACCGCGGTGCTGTTCGGAAAGCGCCCCAGGTCGATCATCTTCTCCAAGAAGTCTTGTGCCTTGGCCTGCTGCTCGGGGTCCCCAACGGCGGTGACGAGCCGCATCTGTGCGTCCCAGTTCTGCGACAGCTTATAGCCCGTAAGCAGGGCAAGATCGAGGTTTCCAATCTCCATCGAGATGCGCCAGTCCGGGCTCCGGTCGCGGATCCAGACGTTGATGGTCTGGCGCTGGCCCAGCGCGGCCCGCGGGTGTGGCGCGTAGAGGAGTGTGCCCACGTTCTCGCGATCCGCCTCCGCAATGACGTGTCGGTAGTCCTTCTCCCGGTCCGGCGAGTCGGGCATTCGGAGGAATACGATGTTTGGATGGAAGAAGGCCCCGCGCAAGGCCTGCATCCCCGCTCGCAGCCCCTCGGCAAAGCCGCCCGCATCGATGATCGTGGCGGAGGCAAAGATGTCCCGCTCCCGAAAGGCCGCCGTCAGCGTGTCGAGCTGTTCGTTTAGCACATCGGGGCGTCCGTTTGGGCTCAAGCCCACAATCTTGACCGAGCCCTGCGGTGCGGTGAGGTCCTCGATAGTGAGAAAAGAGCCGCGAAGGTCGCTGCTTTGCTCCACCGGAATCAGCAGGTTGGGCTTCCAGGCCCGCTCCTGCATGGTGGGCAGCTCGGTCACCTTCTTGGCCGCCCACTCCGCGAGCGCCACGAACATGCCGCTACGCACGTCCTCGAAGGGAGCGTCCAGCTGCCGACGCGCCAGAATCACGTAGAAGCCGAGGGTCACGACCAGCGCGACGAAGCTCACCGTAGGGTTGATGATGAACATGGCCAGCAAGGAGCCGGCGAGGCCGAGGAAAGATACCCAGATGGGGATGCGGAGGCGCGGACGAAAGCTCACGAGGCCGAGGCTCTGTTCGATAAGCACCGCCGCGCAGATCATGGCGTAGGTGACCAGGAAGAACATCGTAATGAGCGGCGCGATGGCGTTCAGGTCGCGCACCATGAGGGAGGCAAAGATGATGCCCCCCGTCACCATCATCGCGTGGCGCGGCTCGCCGTCGGGCGCGAGATGGGCGAGCCAGTCCGACTTGGGCACGACCTGGTGCGCGCCCATGGCCTGCAGGATGCGCCCCGCCCCCACCAGGGAGGCGAGGGCCGAGGAGAACGTCGCCCCCAGCAGCCCCCCCAGCACCGCCGGCGGCCAATAGGCTTTGTCCACCATGACCGCGTAATTGCTCACCATCTCCTCGGGCGTGGCCGACATGGCGAGCCAGATGGCCAGCAGGACGTAGATCACGAACGACACGGCGATGGCCGCCAGGGTGCCCACGGGGATGCTCCGCTTTGGGTCTTTGAGGTCCCCGCTCATGTTGGCCCCGGCCATGATGCCCGTCGTGGCGGGGAAGAAGACCGCGAAGACGACCCAGAACGAATTCGGCTGTGTGGGGGCCTCGGGGGCGCCCACGAAGTCGCCCCAGAGCTGGATCTCGCCGAGGCCGTACTGCATCGAGCCGGTGGCGGCCGCCGCGGCGATGGAGACGAGCGAGGCGCCGATGAGCGCCATGATGAGATACTGCACGCGGATGGCAAAGTCGGCGCTTACGTAGGCGATGCCGTATAGGACCGCAAACGTAGCAATGTCGACCAGGAGGGCCGGATGACTCGGAAAGACGAACAGCCAGCCCTCGCGGAAGCCGAAAATGTACATCGTCACCGCGAGGGCCTGGGAGAGGTAGCGCGGGATGCCCACGCTGCCGCCCACCTCCAGCCCCAGCGACTGGGCAATCACCGCGTACGCCCCGCCCGCCCCGATGCGGATGTTCGTCGTGATCGACGACATGGCGAGGGCAGTGCAGAGGGTGATCGCAAATCCGACCGTGATGATCAGCAGCCCACCCAGCAGCCCCGCGTTGCCGATGATCCATCCTTCTCGGAGGTACATGATGACCCCGAGGATCGTGAGCACCGTGGGGGTAAAGACGCCGCCGAACGTGCCGAACTGCTTGCGTCCCGAGATGGGAGCCTCCTCCGGCGTCATACTCACGTCCATCTCGGCGGTGTCTTCGAGGGCCGGTTGAGCATCCGGGTCGGACGGAGCGGTGGGCTTTTTTTTACCGTTTTCCGGCTGGGGGGCGGTCATGGCTGTGGCGGCGATCGGCTGGTTCGCAAAACAATGACGCCGGGCGGCGTCCCGTGTCCCCATCGCGAATTGCGCTCATCGGGCCGACAGTTACCGGAAGAGGGCGAAGCCGGGAGGAGCGCCCCAGTATTCGCATGAGGCCAAGGAAGCACAGGGAGCGGCAAGGGGCGGTCCGGGACCCACGCTGGTTGTCCCCGGAGAGTCAGGTGCCGCCGCACACAGGTGCCGGAACCGTTCCCGGTCTCCGTCAGCCCGTCTCCGGCGTGTCGGTGGTTTCCTCATCGGGCGTCTCCGGGGACGTCTCCTCGACCTCCAGAAGTCCATCCCCTTCCGCCTGCTTGACCTCCGGGGTCTTGTGCTCCTGATCCCGCGTGTCCATGCCTGCTCCGACGAGGGCAACGAACTGGTCTTCGGGCCGCAGCCGAAACTGGTTCATCTCCGACACAATCTCCAACGTGTCGTTGTCGCGCAGGATGAAGAGCGGAATAACGGTTTCGTTCTCGTATTCCTTCGATAGGTCCTCGTAGCTGTAATACTCCTGCGTCTCGTCCGACGCGTCGTCGTTCACCGAGAGCACCTTAATGGTGTCGCCCCGCTTCAGGTGGGCCTTCAGCGACTGGTAGCTGGTGTCCTCCCCGAAGAGGGGGCGGCCGCGAAGGTGGCCGGGCATTACGCCCTCCCCTCCGTGCCGGCTGTCGGGCTGGGCGGCGAGCTGGAAGATGTTGGTGGTCTCGAAGATTTCGGAGAAGTGGAGGGCCGTCAGAGAGGCGACCTCATCGTTTGGGATCGTGATGAGCAGGTCCCCAATGCCGCTGAGGGTGATCTCGTCGAGAATGTTCTCCGACAGCGCGTTGCCCCGGTGCGCCGTCAGGCCCTCCTCGCGGGCCGACCGGACGTGAACCGGGTTGTTATCGAGCAGGGCAACGGAGTAGCCCAACTCCTGGACGTGCTGGGCCACCGTGCGCACCCAGGGTGCCGCCCCCACGAAGAGGAGGCCATTCGGGTTTGGCTCGGCCAGGTCGAGCCAGCGGGCGAGGGGGGCCAGCGTGAGGCCGTAGATGGCCACCGTGCCAACGATCACGGCAAAAATGACCGGCACCATCCCGTCCACCGCTCCAGGATAGATGGGGCGCAGCTGGTACGCAAAGAGGGAGGCGACGGCCGCGGCCACGATACCGCGCGGGGCCAGCCACGACAGGAACGCCTTTTCCTCCCACTCCAGGTTCGACCCGAACGAGGACACAAAGACGGCGAGGGGCCGCACGATCACGACCAGAATGCCCAGGAAAATGAGCACCCGCAGGTCAATGTATTCCAGGGCGCTCATCTCCAGGCGGGCGCTCAGGAGCACGAAGAGCGACCCGATGAGCAGCACCTGAAGGTTCTCCTTAAACTCGATGATGCGCTGTACCGACACGTACGGCTGGTTCGCCAGGGCGATGCCCATGAGCGTCGTGGCGAGCAGGCCGGACTCGTGCTGGAGCACATTGGCGACGACAAAAGCCACGACCACCACCATCAAGGTGACCGGATTTCGGAGAAAATCGGGGACCATGCGCCGCCGCAGGATGACCACGAGCAGTATGGTGGCCACCACGCTGATGCCCAGGGCCACGAAGATCTCGAGGCCCAGCCCGATGGCGACGTGCTCGGCGGCGGCCGAGGTCCCGACGCCCGCCCGTGCCGGGTCGTTCAGCAGAATCAAGGTCTCGAGAACCAGTACGGCCAGGATGGCCCCCACCGGATCGATCGTGATGCCCTCCCACTTGGCGATGGTGCTGACGCGGCCCTTCGGCCGAACGTGGCGTAGAAGGGGAATGACGACGGTCGGCCCCGTCACCGTCAGGATTGCGCCGATAAGCACGGCCAGTCCCACATCGAACTCGAGGATGTAGTAGGCCCCGGCCGCCCCGAGGCCCCATGTGAGCAGAACCCCGATCGTGATGAGGTTGAAGACCGTACTCCCCACCTCCCGCAGCTCAGAAAGCCGGAGGCTCAGCCCTCCCTCGAACAAAATGATCCCGATGGACAGGGAGACGAAGGCGAACAGCCAGTCCCCACGGAGGGACTGCGGGTCGAGCACCCCTAAAACCGGACCGGCGAGGAAGCCCACCAGAAGGAGCAGGAGAATGGAGGGCAGCCGAAACCGCCACGCGGCCCACTGCGCCCCGATGCCCAACATGACGACGACGGTGATGTTGAGAAGAATAGATTCAGGCACGGCCTGGAGAGCGTCGGCGAGAAAAACACGAGCCCGGAATGGCCGGGAGAGAGAGTCTAATGAATCCCATTGATCAGTCGTCCCCCGATGCCCCGACCGTCCGGATCAGAACGTTGAGGGTGGTCGCTGACTTGGCGCCAGTGGCTTGACGGGAATAAAAAGGATGGACATACTCATTACTGACGAGACGCGAGTGTGTCCCGTCCGCTGGCCGTCTGTTAGGGAAACGCCGGGGCAAACGCCACAGAGCCTCCGAAGAAATTTCGCAGCGAACGGACGTGGAAGCGCTTGCGGTTCGGTGTGGTGCCCGCTTTCATGAGCGTACCGCGTCCCTTTTTACAAGCTGTCTCTTCTTTTCCCATGGAAGGCTCGAACTCAACCCCGCAGCCGAATGGTCAGGCCGAATCGTCCGACGGCTTCTTCGGTGAGGTCAACCAGATGTTTGACGAAGCCGCGGCTCAGACGGACCACGCACGCGGCGTTCTCCACCAGATTCGGGCCTGTGACAACATTATCCGGTTCGAGTTTCCGATCGAGCGGGATGACGGCAGCATTCAGGTCATCCGCGGCTACCGGGGGGAGCACAGCCACCACATGCAGCCCACGAAGGGGGGCATCCGCTACGCCCCGAGTGTAAACGTGGACGAGGTGATGGCCCTCTCGGCGCTCATGAGCTACAAGTGCGCCATCGTGGACGTCCCGTTTGGGGGGGCCAAAGGTGGGGTGTGCATTGATGCACGCAATTATTCGACGACGGAGCTGAAGCGCATCACGCGCCGGTACACCTTCGAACTCGAGCGAAAGGACTTCATCGGTCCCGGGACGGACGTGCCGGCCCCCGACTACGGCACGGGCCCGCAGGAAATGGCGTGGATCATGGACACGTACAACCAGATCGGCGACGAGGACCTCAACGCCCTGGCGTGCGTCACCGGGAAGCCGGTGGGGCAGGGCGGCGTGCGGGGCCGCACGGAGGCGACTGGCCGCGGCGTCTACTACGGCATCCGAGAGGCGTGCGGCTACCCGAAGGACATGGAGCGCCTCGGCCTGGAGCCGGGCCTGGCGGGAAAAAGCGTCGTCATCCAGGGGCTTGGCAACGTCGGGTACTACGCCGCGAAGTTCCTGGAGGAGGGGGGAGCCAACATCGTGGGCATCGCCGAAATTGAGGGGGCGATTCACGATCCCGATGGCCTCGACGTAGACGACGTGGTGGACCACCGCGAGGAGACGGGGTCGATCCTGGGCTTCGCCGACGCCGAGAATGTCGAGACCTCCGCGAAGGCGCTCGAACTGCCCTGCGACATCCTCATTCCGGCGGCGCTGGAGGGCGTGATTACCGCCGACAACGCCTCGGACATCCAGGCGAGCATCATTGCGGAGGCGGCCAACGGGCCCGTCACCTCGAAGGCCGACGAGATTCTCCAGGAGAAGAACGCCATGATCATTCCGGACGTCTACCTCAACGCGGGCGGTGTCACGGTGTCGTACTTCGAGTGGCTCCGAAATCTCTCTCACGTCCGGCATGGGCGCATGAGCCGTCGGTTTGAAGAGCGCAACGCTGAGCGCATCCTCCGGGCCGTCGATGAACTGACCGCGGAGGACTTCAATGAGGACCTTCTGGAGTTGCTCATCGAGCAGGTCGGCTTCGGGGCCGGCGAGCGGGACCTCGTGCACTCGGGGCTCGAAGACACCATGAGCCACGCCTACGACGAGATTCGGGCCATCCGCGAGAAGAAGGGGGTCGACATGCGCACGGCGGCCTTCGTGAGCGCCATCGATAAGATAGCGGGCTCCTACGAGCAGATGGGAATCTTTCCGTAGCGGGGGTCTCGACCCCCTCCACTGCGCCGACGAGGGGCATTGAGTTAAGGTTTGGTTGATAAACAATGACAATCGCGTTACATTGGCAAAACACTCCCGCAACGGCCTTCCGAACCTACGGAGTCTTTTGCCATGCACACGGTTCAGCGTCTCGTCGGTCTCCTCGTCGCAGTCGTGCTTGTCGGTGCAACCGGGGCCTGGGCCCAGCTCCCGTCCAACGAGCTGGAGGGCACGTGGAGAATGGTGTCGCAGGAGCTGGTCTACCCCGACTCGGTCGTTGATCAGAGCGACAGCTGGGGGGCCAACGTCAAGATCATAAACTCGACGCACTTCGCCTGGGGGCGAGAGATGGAAGATGGCGAGTCGGTACTCGCAGGGGGTGGGCGCTACGAGTATTACCCGGAGCGGGACGTGTACATCGAGCACATTCAGTACCACTCGGACCCCTCAATGAACGGGGTGACGCTTCGCTTTGAGGCCCGGATCGAGGACGACACATGGTACCACATCGGAGAAGTGGGCGACTACAAGCTCCGCGAGGTGTGGAAGCGGGTCGATCCGGAGCAGGTCCAGGCCGAGCTTCAGAACGGCACGATGACGGGTGAGCGCCAGGCCGACAGCTCTGAGAATCCGTAGGACAGGGACGCTACGCCGTTCAGATTGGGGCGTGCACCTCGATGCGCAAGACGGCCGTGCCCACGTCGTCCGTGAGCGTGAGGCGGTTTTCACAGCACCGAGCCTCATCCGTTGCGACGAAGAAGTCGGTCCGTATCAGGCGTTGGGCCAGCCGGGCCACCTGTCGGTAGGGGGCGGCATCGCGTTCGAGCTGATGGCCGCCCATGGTGCCGACCAGGCGTCGATCGGCCTTCGCATCGGTAGACAAGAGGCCGCACTCGTAGCCGTCCATCGGTTCGGCGGGGGGTAAAGCGAATACCGGTGGGGGCGAGAGGACACTCCGAGGAAGCGGAGAAGGATCATCCCGTCACCCACCACTCTTGCGGATGTTGGTGTTCGGTGGCTCCGGAGAGGTCGTGTCGGAAGCAGGCGTCCTCGGCCGACACGGGAATCAGGGCGGTCTCGACGTTCGTGGGGGTCAGGTCAACGTCCTGTGGCGGTGTTTCGCGGAGAGGGGTCCCGCTCGACGTGCTGCGGGAAGGTCTCTGCGGACTCAGGTTCCGCGAGGTTGTGAGGGCAGCAGCCGTACGTGGGCCGAGGGGCAGAACAGGGAAGAACGGGTGGATTCCTCGTTGCCCAGGTGAGTTGGGCGTCACAGGACGTCACGTCTCTGGAGGGCGCCGCGGTGGAGAGGCGCCCCGAAAAAGCACACGGGACGGGCCTTTGGGGTTTTCTCTTCGCGGGCTGTATCCTGCGAAGCATATGCTAGAAAAATAAAGGGCTATTGGGGGTATAGGGGGCGTCCACGTACTCCACGCCACTTTTAACCGTTGTGATGTCCATCCGATTTGCGTCCAGTTTCGTCGTCGCGCTCGTCCTGTCCCTGACTGCCTGCTCGCCCGACGCGTCCATGACCACCACCTCTCCCGACGGCGCCCTCACCATTGGCGTCGAGCTGCAAGACGGGCGT
The DNA here is from genome assembly GCF_947077765.1 of Salinibacter grassmerensis. Lineage (NCBI taxonomy): Bacteria > Pseudomonadati > Rhodothermota > Rhodothermia > Rhodothermales > Salinibacteraceae > Salinibacter > Salinibacter grassmerensis. The sequence goes on from NZ_CAMTTF010000002.1 coordinate 427,862, forward strand.
CCTCACTACCACGTGGAGGCCGGCGGCGAATCTCTCGTTGCCCCGTCGCCCCTCGGCTTCGAATTGGAGGGCGGCCCGCCCCTGCGCGATGGGTTTGAGGTGGTGAAGACGGCCCAGCGAACGGTGGACACCTCGTGGACGCCCGTGTGGGGCACTCAGGATGCCGTGCGCAACCACTTCTCCGAGCGCACGATCCGGCTTCAAGAGACGGACGGGCGGGAGCGGCAACTCGATCTCGTCCTGCGGGCGTACAACGACGGAGTGGCGTTCCGCTACCGCTGGCCCGAGCAGGCTAACCTCGACACGCTCCGCATCGCGTCGGAGGATACGCAGTTTCGTCTCACGGCGGACCACACTGCCTGGTGGATTCCCGACGACTACGACAACTACGAGTGGGTCTACCGCGAGACGCCGCTCAGTGCCATCCGCGACAGTGCCGCCGCGATCAGCTATAACTCGTATCTCGAAGAGGTGGACGGGGGGGCGCCCGACACGAGCGAGAAGGAGGCCGCCCCCGGCACCGTCAACCCGCCGCTTACGCTGCGCAGCCCGGGCCAGGAGCGGTATCTCGCCCTCCACGAGGCCGCCCTGACCGACTATTCGAGCATGACGCTGCGGGCCGATCCGAAGACGGCCACCACGCTCCATACCAACCTTGTGCCCTGGCCCGACGGTGTGAAGGTGAAGGCCCGCGTGCCCCACGAGACGCCCTGGCGCGTGGTTCAAGTCGCGGACCGGCCCGGTGGGCTCATCGAGTCGCACATCCTGCAGAACCTCAACGAGCCGTCGAAGATCGAGGACCCCTCCTGGATCGAGCCGATGACCTACGTCGGCATCTGGTGGGGCATGCACATCGACAAGTACACGTGGGACCAGAGCGGCACGCACGGCGCCACCACCGAGCGCACGAAGCGCTACATGGACTTCGCGGCGGAGCACGACATTGACGGCGTGCTGGTGGAAGGGTGGAACGAGGGCTGGTCGACGTGGCTGTCCGGCGATAGCTTTTCGTTCACGGAGTCGTACCCGGACTTCGACCTTCAAGAGGTCGTGGAGTACGGACGGGAGAAGGGCGTGGCGCTCGTCGGGCACCACGAGACCGGAGGCGACATTCCCGCCTACGAGCGTCAACTGGACGACGCCTTCGCGCTATACGACTCGGTGGGCGTGCCTGCCATCAAGACCGGCTACGCGGGTCCCATCCGCCCCGAGGGCGTGCATCACCACGGCCAGCAGATGGTCAACCACTACCGACGGGTCGTGAAAAAAGCCGCCGAGCATGACATCGTGCTGGACGTGCACGAGCCGGTCATGGGAACGGGCATCGAACGCACCTGGCCCAACATGATGACGCGGGAGGGCGTGCGTGGAATGGAGTACAACGCGTGGGCCGAGCCGAATCCGCCGTCGCACACCGTGACCCTGCCGTTTACGCGCATGCTGGCCGGCCCGCTCGACTACACACCCGGCGTCTTCAACCTCACGCCGGAGGAGACGATGCCGGACCACCGCGTGCTCACCACGCTGTCGAAGCAACTGGCCAACATGGTCGTGCTTTACAGCCCGGTCCAGATGGCGGCCGACCTCGTCGAGAACTACGAGGGCGAAGCGGCCGTCGAGTTTATTGAGCGTGTCCCCGCAGACTGGGCGGAGAGCCATGTCCTCGACGCCCGCATTGGCGAGTACATTTCCATCGCCCGCCGGGTGGCGGAGGGGGAGGCCTGGTACATTGGAACGACCACGGACGAGAAGGCACGAACTGTCGAGATCCCGCTCGATGTCCTCGAGGACGGACGGACCTACGTCGCCCACATTTTCGAGGACACGCCCGACACGGACTACCGCGACGCCCCTCATGCCTACCGCATCCGCCGCGGCCTCGTGACGGCGTCCGACACGATCGAGGCCAGTCTGGCGCGGAGCGGGGGGCAGGCGGCAATTCTGGAGCCCGCCACCGCGGCCGACGAGGAGAACCACGCGGCGCTGAAGTAGAAGACATGTGACCCGTCTGCGGGTCGTGATCGTCTCGTGTCCCCGCCGCCCCCGAGCACGAACGGCCGGGGCCGCGCCCACAAAACCCAGGGACGATCCTCGGGAACGATCGTTGATGTGCTCGGCCGCAGGTCCTACTTTTTCTGCCCTCTCCCTTTCCGCCCACACTTCTGCACGAGCCTCTCTCCGTCAATGAGCAATTCCGATGACCCCGCCGACGCGCCTTCCGGCGAGAGCCGCTACGAAGACCTGGAGCGTCGCCGCGAAGAGGCCGCGAAAGGGGGCGGGGAGGAGCGCATCGAGCGCCAGCACGACAAGGACAAGTTGACGGCCCGCGAGCGGCTCGATATTCTTCTCGACGACGACTCGTTTGAGGAGCTCGGCACGTTCGTGCGCCACCAGGAGACCAACTTTGGCCTCGACGAGGACCGCCCGCCGGGCGACGGGGTCGTCACCGGCTACGGCACCATCCACGGCCGCCTCGTTTACGTTTTCAGCCAAGACTTTACCGTCTACGGCGGGTCGCTGGGCCGGGCCCACGCGGACAAGATCGTGAACGTGATGGAGAAGGCACTGGAGAACGGGGCGCCCGTCATCGGCCTCAACGACTCCGGCGGTGCGCGCATCCAGGAGGGCGTGAAGAGCCTCGGGGGGTACGCGGACATTTTTAAGCTCAACACCGAGGCCTCGGGGGTCGTCCCGCAGATTTCGGCGATCATGGGGCCGTGTGCTGGGGGGGCGGTCTACAGCCCGGCCATCACCGATTTTACGATCATGGTGGAGGACACTAGCTACATGTTCGTGACGGGGCCCAACGTGGTGAAAACCGTTACGCAGGAGGAGGTGACGGCGGCCGACCTGGGCGGGGCCCGCACGCACGCGACCAAGAGTGGGGTGAGCCACCTTACGTGTAGCAACGACGTGGACTGCCTCCGCCGCATCCGCGAACTGGTGGGCTACCTCCCCCAGAACTGCGAGGAGGACCCGCCGCGCGTGCCGCGGGAGGAGGTAGCAGACGCCCACGACGGCGACGAGCTCGATGCCCTGGTGCCGGAGGACCCGAACCAGCCCTACGACATGCGCGACGTGATCCGGCACCTCGTCGACGCGGAGGATTTCTTCGAAATCCAGCCCGACTTCGGCGAGAACCTCCTCACCGGCTTCTCGCGCATTGGCGGGCGCCCGGTCGGGATCGTGGCGAATCAGCCGGCGGTGCTGGCCGGCACACTCGACATCGACGCGTCGATCAAGGGCGCCCGCTTCGTCCGGACCTGCGACGCGTTCAACGTGCCGCTGCTCGTGATGGAGGATGTGCCCGGCTTCCTGCCCGGCACCGACCAGGAGTGGAACGGCATCATCAAGCACGGGGCCAAACTGCTCTACGCCTTTTGTGAGGCGACCGTCCCCCGCATCACCGTCATCACGCGCAAGGCATACGGCGGGGCCTACGACGTCATGAACTCGAAGCACATCGGCGGCGACCTCAACTTTGCCTGGCCCACCGCCGAGGTGGCCGTGATGGGGCCGAAGAGTGCCGTCGAGATCATCTACCGCGACGAATTGGACGCGGCGGAGGACCCGGCGGCGGCAAAGGACGACTTCGTGGAGCAGTACCGGGACCGCTTCGCCACGCCCTACGTGGCGGCCGAGTACGGCTACGTCGACGATGTCATCAAGCCCCGTGAGACCCGCGAGCGCCTCATTCGTGGGTTTGACATGCTGGAGGACAAGGTGGTGAACAATCCGCGTAAGAAGCACGGCAACATGCCGCTCTAGCCTTCCGGGTCGGTCTCCATCCGGAACGGGCACGCCCTCACGACCGCCCCGTCCGGCCCGGGAGGCCCTCATTCGTCTCGTGAAGGGCGGAGACGGGGCGCGACATCTCTGAAACAAGATTTTTGCATTCGGATAGGACCCCGCACATATCAGACACCCAACCTGCTGGGGGCGTCCCGGCACGGCTTATTGCCGCGCCGGGGCTGAGACTGTACCCTTTGAACCTGACCCGGTTCACACCGGCGTAGGAATGGCCCGATACCGGCGACCCTCCGTGGCCGCCCGTGTATAGCTTGTGCCGCCTCCATCAGCACCGATGGGGGCGGCTTTTTTGTGGCCCCCATCAGTGCTCACCGCCCGTTCCCACAAAGATTCGGCCCGTTCACTGATGGCTCGTGCTCCACGTGTGCTTTCCTGTGCGACTCTCGTTTTGAGTGTGCTTCTGTGTGGAGGGGGGCTCTCTCCATTACAAGCCCAATCCGACTCCACCGCAACCGTCTCGGGACGCGTGATGCAGGCAGCGACGGGCGGCCCGCTGCCCGGGGCCAACGTCGTTCTTCGTGATTCGGAAACCGGGGCCCGACGCTACGGCACCGCCGCCGACTCGGCAGGGGCCTTCAGCCTGCGTGACGTTGTTTCCGGCCGGTACCGGCTCGTGGTGAGCTTTGTGGGGCACGCGCGGCACACCGAATCCCTTTTGCTGTCGGCCGGGACCATGATCCGCGACACGGTTCGGCTCCGGGAGCGCGCGCTCTCGCAGAACGAGGTGCTCGTCACCACGCGACGTGCCCGTTCGCGGGTCGAGCCGGTAACGGTGAGCAACGTGACGGCAGCGGAGGTGGACCAGCGGCTGGGCGTCAAGGACCTGCCCTCGCTGCTGTCGGAGACTCCGTCTGTCACGTTTCACTCGCAGAACGGGAATGGCATTGGGTACTCCACGCTCCGGCTTCGGGGCTTCAACCAGCGGCGCCTCGCCGTCTCGATCGATGGCGTGCCGCAAAACGATCCGGAGGACTTCAACGTCTTCTGGGTCAATCTCTACGGCATGGAGCCGTCCGTGGAGGACATACAGGTTCAGCGTGGGGCCGGCTCGTCCCAGTATGGGTCCGTCGGCATCGGCGGGGCCATCAACATCGTCACCGATCCCTTCGAGACAGAGCCCTATGCCCGGGTGCGGACCGGCGTCGGCTCGTTCGACACGCGCCGGTTTTCTGTGACGGCCAACAGTGGCCTCCTCGGCGGGCGCTACGTCGTCAATGCCCGCCTCTCCCGGGCCACGTCGGACGGCTACCGGAAGAATTCGTGGACCGAGTTCACCCGGTTCTTCGGCGGCCTCGTCCGCTATGGCGACCGCTCGACGCTCAAGCTGCAGGCGTTCGGTGGCATTCAAAAAGACGGGCTCGCCTTTCGCGGTATTCCCAAGTCCGCCAACGACGATGAGGAGGCCCGTCGTCAGAACCCCAGTGCCGTCTCGGACGCCAACGAGCGCTTCAATCCACCGCAGGTGCACCTCTCGCACGAGTGGCGGTTGTCGCCGACGTGGACCCTCGACCAGACTGCGTTTTGGATTAAGGGCGAAGGGCACTTCGACTTCGGCGCCGCTTTTCGGACCGCCGACTTTCTCCGGCTGCCCGACGACTTCGCCCCCAACGGCGACGCGCTCACGGAGGCGGAGCGGACGCGACCACTGTTCACGTTGGGCCTTTCGCCCGACGATGTTGTCGTGCGGAGCGCACTCGACCAGAACCAGTATGGGTGGATTCCAACCCTCGTCTACGAGGACGGCACCACCAAGACGACGCTGGGCCTGGAGGCGCGCCTGCACCGGTCGCTACGGTGGGGCCGCATTCAAGAGGCGGGATCGCAGATCCCGGACGCCGTGGTAGGGGCGGATCCCGACCGTCGCCTCTGGCAGTTCCGAAACGAAAAGATCATCGCGTCGGCCTTCGGCTCGCACCTGTTCCGGCCCCTCGATCGCCTGGCCGTCGAGGCCGACCTGCAGCTTACGTGGCGTCGATACCGCTTTTACGACGAGGAGACGTTCGACCGGGAGGGCGTGCGGGCGCACGACTTTACGAAGCCGTACGTCTTCGCAAATCCCCGACTTGGGGCCACCCTCAACCCCGACCGGCCGTGGAGCGCGTACGCGAGTGTGGCGTGGGCCCATCGCGAGCCGCGACGCACCCAGCTATACGAGGGACAGGAAGGCCCTGCGGGGGCGGTGCCTCAGTTCGCGACCCGGCCGGACGGCACCGTCGATTACGACGCGCCGCTCATCGAGTCTGAACAACTCCTTGACCTGGAGATGGGAGGCTCGCTCGAGCGCTCCCGGTATCGTGTCTCTGCCAATCTCTTCTGGATGGCGTTCTGGGACGAAATTGTGCCCAGTGGAGACGTCAACCAGTTCGGCGCCCCCCGTACCGGCAACGCCGACCGCACGCGGCATGTGGGGCTAGAGGTGGAGGGGGCTGTGCAGCTGCTGCCGGACTGGGCCCTCTCGGGCAACGCCATGCTGGCCCGGACGCGCTTCGCGGACTTCTCCGAGTTTCAGGCGGTCGGCGACACGACGGTGAAGCTGGACCGGGACGGCAACCCGATTGCGTCCTCCCCTGAGCAGCTGGCCAACCTGCGCACGTCGTACGAGTGGCGAGGGCTTACGGCGTCGCTCACGACACAGGTGGTGGGGCGGCAGTACGTCGACAATTCGGAGGGCACGACCGCTACGCTAAGCAGCGACGGAACGGTCGATCTCGAGGAAAACGACGCCCTCACGGTCGACCCGTACGCGCTGCTCGATGCGTCGATTTCGTATGAGGCCCCGCCCCGTTCGGCGCTGGGCGGCCTCCGGGTTCAGGTGAAAGCCAACAACCTGCTCGACGCCCGTGTGCTCCAGCACGGATTCCTAAACGCTGGGGGGGCGGCGCGGTTTTACCCTGCGGCCACGCGAAATGTCTTCGTCGAGTTGCAGTACTCGATTCGCTGAGAAAGCATCGTGCCGCGGGGGAGGCGCACCCGGGGCACTTTTCGTCACGCTCCCGCTGGGTCATCGCCGTCGATGAGCTGCTCCTTCTGTGCCCGACGGAGTTGCTTGATCGCGTACTCCCGCTGCATGGCCGTGGACTGGTTGTCGAACGTCTCCGTGTGGACCAGGGTCACCGGCCGCCGCCCGCGGGTGTACTTGGCCGCCGTGCCGTCGTTGTGCTCCGTGACCCGCCGGTCCACATCTGTGGTGTAGCCGGTGTAGTAGGTGCCGTCGCGGCACTCAACGATGTATACGTGATGACCCCCGGAGGGGGCAGTATTGGTCGGGGGGGATGAACTCATGGAAGAGCCCTGTGATCTCGTAGGGAGCGCTTGGCTGTCTGGACGTTTGGGTGTATGTTAACTCTGTATATCTTAACGTCCCCTCGCCCTACACAACACGTTTACGCAATATGGTAACCGCAATCGTTCTGCTCGACACCAAGCGCGGCAAGGTCAACGACGTAGCCGACGCGCTCGCGGCCCTCGACGGCATCACGGAGGTTCATTCCGTGGCGGGGCGCGTCGATCTCGTCGCCATGTTGCGCGTCGCCGAAAACGAAGCACTCGCCGACCTCGTCACCAACGAGATCCGTCAGGTGGAGGGCATCACGGACACCGAGACGCTCATCGGCTTTCGTGTGCACTCCAGCCACGATCTGGAGAACATGTTCGGGGTGGGTATGGACTGATGCCCCCCGGAAGGGGCAGAGGGAGCGATGCGCCGCTCCACTACCCGTTTCCGACGAAGAAGACGGCGTTGCTGAAGAGAACCTGCCCGTTGTACCAGAATCCCCGAAAGAGGGGATTGTCGACGAAGTAAGTCACCTGGCCGTCCCCGAGTGACTGCGTCCCGAAGAGGAACGTGTCGTCGACCGCCCGCTGCGCCTCGTGGCCCATGAAGCCGCCGACGGGCGTCGGGGTCTCTAGGGCACCCACGGTCTGCCCGTCGTCAAGGTAGGCAAATGCGTCGTCATTGCGCTTGAGCGTGAAGTACGGCGGCTCGACGCCGAAGCCGAGCGGATGAGAGTCGTCAAGCTGCACACGATGAATGCTACCCGGCGTGGCCCCGGACAAGCGCTGTCGTGTCTGGGCGCCATAGGACGTGAGTGCATCGTCCTCATCCGTCTCCGAGGCATCGGAGGTCTCCCGCGTGAGGGCATAGGACGGACGGTCCGCTAAGGCGTCATTGGCGGCGCCCATGGAGATGAGGCGCCCGCCCTGGCGCACCCAGTCCGTGAGGGCTTCGGCCCGCGCATCTGTGAGCCACTCGGCGTATTCCCCATCCGGAAGCACGAGCACGTCCACGTCGTCTAGCATTGAGGCCTCAAAATCGTCGGCCGGCAGGAGCGTGACCGGGTAGTCGAGCTGCCGGTCGAAGAAGTGCCAGACCTCCCCGGCCCGGGACGGGCTCGTTGGGGGCCCCGAAAGGGCGGCCACGTGCGGGGCCTCCACGAACCCGACATTGTCGGACCCGAAGTCCGGTCCCTGTGCGGTAAATCCGGTCGAGGCACCGTGGAGCGACTGGTCGTGGGCCTCGGCCAGCCGGCGCACCGTCGCGTCGAAGCGGCCGGTCCGGGTCGCATTTCCGGCGCGTGTGAGGACAAGGGCCCCTGGCTCAAACGACCGGTCGTCCACCGTAAACGACTCTGTGGCGAAGCGGAGGCGAAGTCCTGCGTCCAGCAGCGCCGCCGCGAAGCGGGCGTCGGCCCGGCTCGTCCAGGGAGTGACGTAGGCGTAGGGCGCGTCCGTGTCGCCGGTCATGGCGCCGGTCGAGCCCGGAGCGGCGTTGGTGTCGGGAGCCACCGACTCGGAGAGGGCGTAGGCCTCCAGGCCGTAGGCGTGCGGCAGGCTCCAGGCCGTGATGTCGTACGTCAGGGAGTCGACGATGGTCGTCTTCGGTTCCAGGAGCACTTTTGCGAGACGGGCCTTTGGCTGGGCCGCGTTCACGAGGAGGTCCCCCTCCCGGAGGCGTGCCTGCTCGGACTCGCCGCTGCGGTAGCTGCGTCCGCGCACCGTCCGCGGCTCGGTCACGTAGCCGTGGCGAATCTCTTGGCGGTCCAGGTGGTCGGCGAGGGCCGCGAGGCGGTGTCCCTGTGCGTCCCGTCGCACGACGTAGGTTCGGTACTTGCCGGGCGGGCTCTCCTGAGCCGACGCGTAGTAGTCCGCAAACTGCTGCACTACCCGCTCGTGGTGCTCGGCCGTGGCCTCCACGGTGGAGAGGCCGGTGGTGTGGTGGCGGCGGAGCCGGTCGAGCAGGGTGAGCGTATCGCCCTCGGCAGTGACGATGGCACGTCCGGCCCGCCCCGAGCCGCCCTGTTCGTAGGTCATGCCAATGGCGCCGTTGAAGAGGGGCCACGTATCCCCGTAGCCGGGGTAGAACAGGTCGAAGACCTCCTCGGTGAAGTAGAGCCAGCCGTTCTCGTCGAAGTAGTCGGCGTTGTTGCGGCCGATGGTGAACTGAAAGTCACGCTGCCACTCGGTCAGGTTCTCGTGGAACGGCTCGGCGCCGGGGGCGAAGTAGTAGGGCTCGTTCACGCCCATCTCGTGGAAGTCGACGTGGACGTGCGGCATCCACCGATGGTAGGCCGCCAGGCGCTGCCGCGTCTCCGGCTGGACGCCCCAGGCCCAGTCGCGGTTGAGGTCGAAGTAGTAGTGGTTCGTGCGGCCGCCGGGCCAGGGCTCGTGGTGCTCGCGGGCCGCCGGCCGGGCGTTGGGCTGGTCCCCGGTCGTGCGCTTGTACCACTGCACGTAGCGCTCGCGGCCGTCGGGGTTTAGGAGGGGATCGAGCAGCACCACCGTGTCGCCGAGGCAGTCGCCCGTTCGCTCGTTTTGGGGATTTCCGAGGGCGTGGAGGGTGCGGAGTGCCGCCTCGGTGGAGACGGATTCGTTGCCGTGTACCCCGTAGCTCAGCCAAACGATGGCGGTGGGCTCGGCCTGAGGAGACCCGTCGGCCAGACCGGTCCGCTTCCGGTTGTCCCGCCGGATCGTCTCGATGCGGTCGTGGTTGCTCGGGGCGGTCACGGTGGCGAGGAGGAGCGGACGGCCCTCCACCGATGTGCCGTACTGGCGGTGTGCAACGCGCGGGGAGTGTTCGGCCACGTGTCGCACGTAGTCTACGACCCGGTGGTGCGGCGTAAACTGCTCGCCGAGCTCGTAGCCCAGGAAGGTGGCGGGGGACTGCAGGGGCTCCGGCTCCGACGGCTGGGCCGGGGCCGTGAGGGGCAGAACCAGGAGGGCGAGGACCACGAGGCCAAAGCGGGGGAAGCGGGCGGTGCGCATGGTGGGGGCGGCGATGAGAAGAGCGGATAATGCGCCTCCACAACAAACGACGGCCGCAGGGCACTTACAAGGAACGGACACGAACGAATCGCGACCGGAGCGAACGGACCCCGTGGCTCCGCGTACCTCCCTTGCTGATTTCACCCTTCGAAAAAACAATTCCGACAATGGCCGACATCGACATCACCCGCTCGCATTCTCTGGGGCTCGACGACGGCCGGGCGGCCGTTGGGCGCGTCGCCGAAAAGCTCGAAACGGAGCTCGGGGTTGACGCCGAATGGGCGGGCGACACGCTGCAGTTCAGCGGACAGGGGGCAGACGGGCACATTGAGGTGGAGGCCGACGCGGTGCATGTCGCGATCAACCTCAGTGCTTTCCTGCAGCCGATGCGCGGACGAGTGCAGGCGGAGGCCGAGGACTACCTGGACGAGTCCCTTCAGTCGCAGTCGTAGGGGCCGCAATTACGCGGCGTCCCCACTCGGGGGCCAGAGGCCGAGCTCGCGGCGCACGGCCACGATCTGACCGAGGTGGTAGGCGGTGTGGTCGGCCACGAGCATCACTTCGCGGAGGTACGTGTGCTCGTCGCTAGAGGGAACCGTTGCGTAGAGATCGATCGTCTCGTCGGTGACGAGTTCGCACAGGGCCTCCTGGTCCTCCTGAAATTGAGCCACGGACTCGTCCCATGCTGTAGGGGAGGACGGGGCGGGTGCATCAGGCCAGTAGTCGTGCGGCCAGTCGTGCCCCTCGTAGTCGGGGGACTGGCAGTAGTCGAGGATGTCGCGCTGGGCCCGCCGGATGTGCTCGACGAGTTCCCACACCGAGTACGGCAGGGACTCAGGACGCTCGCCGCGACGATCCCGGGGCATGTGGGCCGTGATGTCCGCAAGTGTGGAGTGGGCCTGCCGGGCGGTGAGAAGGTCCGTAAGGTGGGAGCGGAGGGCGGCGTTCGGATCCATAAAAGAGGGACTATTCGCTGATTCTGGAAGCGTCGTGCGGCCTCAGCATAGTCACTGAACCGCACGGATGCAGGTGGCGGGAGGCGAAGCCGCGGCGGAATGGGACGGGGGCATCCCGGACCTTGAGAACGGGGTCGCTGATTGAACAAAGTCCCCGTTGGTTTCCCGTCTCGCGTGTCCGAGTGCATGCAGTGGTGGCGTGGTCTTCTCTTCGGCGCAGTGGCCGCGTGGCTCGTCGTGCTGGCAGCCCGCTGTCACCTGCCGCGTCAAACGGTCTCGTCCGCGGAGGGGCAGGAGAACACGAGTGCCATCTACGTTGTCCAGCACGGCTGGCACGCAGGCATTGCCATCCGCCGGGCCGATGTCTCCGACGGTCGATGGTCCGTCCTCAACGACTTTGCCAGCGCGCGGTACGTGGAGGTGGGTTGGGGGGAGGCACAGTACTACCCCGGCGCGTCGCGGGGCGTGTGGGGCGTGCTCCGGGCCGGCGCCTGGCCCACGGGCAGCGTGGTGCACGTCGTGCCTATCGACCGGCCGGTCCCCGACCGGTTTTCAGGCCGGACCGTCGTGCGAGTGCTGGTGTCGCCCGCCGAACTGGACGCCCTCACCGCGTTCGTGGCAGAGTCGTTCGCCGTTGACTCCACGGGACGGGCGTCCACCGCAGCACCAGGGTATTACGCCGGCAGTCGGTTCTACGCGTCGCCGCTCGCGTACCACGTCTTCAACAACTGCAACCACTGGGCCGCGGCCGCGCTCGAGGCAGCCGGGTGTGACGTGTCCCCGCGCTGGGTCTTCACGGTGGGACAGGTTGTGCGGCAGGCGAAGGCGTGCGGGGCACTTGTCCAGAGCGGCGGGCAGGAGTAGCGTGTGGTCCCGAGCACGCCGCGGTCACCGCCCGCGCTACGACGCCGCGGGCGTGGCCTCTGTCTCCTCCGACTCCGCCATGTTGAAGTAGTGCGTGACGCGGTCGGTCCCCTCCGCGGCATCCCAGCGTTCCAGCACGCTCACGACGGCCTGGTGCGGATCGAGGTGAAACTTGTTCTCGCCGAGCAGGGCGTGAAGCCCCGAGCGCCGCACCACCTCGCGCACCGGGCCGATGAGCCCGGTCAGGTGGAGCTCGATGCCTTCCTCCTCCAGCGACTCGGTCACCGAAAACAGGGCGTCGATGGCCGTGGTGTCCAGGCCGTTGATGCTGCTGCCGTCTACGACCACGACCTTCACGGGACGCCCCTCGCGCTCGCTTTTCTCCAGGATGAAGTCCTTGAAGTACTCGGCGTTTGCGAACGAGAAGGCCGCGTCCACCCGCAGGACCATGATGTCCCGCAGGCGGGCGGCCTGCTCGAACCGGTCTAGGTCGCGGAAGAGGCGGGTGCCGGGGACGTGCCCGAGCTCGGCCACGTTGGGCCGGCTGATGCGGTAGAGCATGGCGACGACGGACGTCCCGATGCCGAGCAGGATGCCCTCCTGAATGCCGATGAAAAGGGTGCAGGCCGCCGTGAAGAGGGCGATGTACCCGTCCCGCCGCCGCGCCTTGAATAGGCTGCGCAGCTCCCGAAGATCAAACAGCCCGAAGCCCGACACGATAATGATGGCGGCGAGCACCGGCGTGGGGAGGTGGTAGAACAGCGGCGTGAGGAACAGCAGGGTGAGTGCGATCACCCCGGCCGCAAAGACATTGGCGAGGGCCGTCTGGGCCCCGGACTGCTCGTTCACGGCCGACCGGGAGAAGCTTCCCGACGCGGGAATGCTCTGGAACAGGCTGCCAAAGAAATTGCCGGCCCCAACCCCGATGAGCTCCCGGTTGGCGTCGATCGTGTAGCCGTGCCGGGCCGCAAAGATGCGGTCCAGCGAAATGTCCTTCATGAACTGCACGAGCGCGAGGGTGATGGCCGCCGGCAAGAGCGTGTTGAGGTCCGAGAAGCTGAGCGCCCACAGTTCAGGGGCGGGGAGGCCCTGAGGGATGGACCCGACGACCGACACCCCCTTTTCGCGGAGCCCAAAGCCCCATCCGCCGAGCGTGCCGGCGACGACCACAATCAGGGCCTCGGGGACTTTGGGGAGCCAGCGGGGGAGGCCCATGAGCAGCACGATGCTCATGGTTCCGATTCCCAGTGTGAGTAGGTGGGTGTTGCCCGCATTCTGAACGGCCTCGATCAGCAGCACGTGAATGTACTGAGACCGCCCCAGCTCGACCCCGAGCAGGCTTCCAATCTGACTGAAGGCGATAATGAACGAGGCGGCCGTCGTGAGGCCAGCGATGACCGGCCTCGACAATAGGTTGGCCACGAACCCGAGCTTCATGGCCCCCATTGACATCTGCAGCAGCCCCACCATGGCGGTGAGAAGGATGGCGAGGGCCACGTAGCGCTCCGTCCCGGCCTGGGCGATCGCCCCCACGCCCGCCGCGATGATGAGCATGTCGATCGACACGGGCCCGAGCGCAAGGTGCCGCGAGCTCCCGATCAACGGGTAGACGAGCAGCGGCACGAGGCCGGCGTAGAGGCCGTAGATCGGCGGGACCCCTGCGATGACGGCGTAGGCCATGCCCTGCGGAATGAGCATGACGCCCACCGTGAGTCCCGCCGTCGCGTCCCCGCGCAGTGCCTCCGTCGTGTAGTCCGGAAGCCACTGAAACAGCGGAAGCGTACCGCGAAGCCACGCCCAGGCTTGATTCCACATGGTGTGTGCCTTACGGGCGACCTGGTCTCAGAAGGAAGCGAGTGTGGCCGGACGGGCCCGGTTGAGAACCGGAAAGAGTACAGGCCACCGGAAAGAGGCGCGGCGGCTGTTGATCCGGACCGATTGTGAAGTGAGTACAAGAATACAGCTTCCTTACGCGGCAAACCGCATGCCTGCTGGCACCGAGGAGGGGGCTCGCGCACCCATACAGGAGAGAAATAGGGGAAATGGCGACGGAATTCGTGCGCAGGGCCAAACAAAGCCACAGGCATTCGTCCGCCTGCCGCCAAATCAGATTTGGGTCCCGTACGCCCGGGTGTCTTTGCACACGGCACTGGAAGGGTGCAGCGGGAGGAACGGCACGATGATTCAGCGTGCGTTGCGCAGGTAATCTTGTCAGTGCCCGCCCCGGCCCACGACGCCCTGTTTTCCACTGTGGCGGAGCGTGGGCCTTTCCCTCCCAGCGAGGGGGGCGACTGTGGAGAATGCCTGGGGCGGTGCTCAACGAAACGAATTCTGTGCTCGTGGCGGACCCGCTGGGTGCCACGTGAGATGTCCGCTCCGAACGATGCGACGCTTCTGGTCATCTTTCGGCGCGACGTGTGGAACCTGCAGACGGGCACGCAGCCTCCGCTCTCCTCGGGAGGGGAAGCATGCGGACGCATAAAACCTCGGGCCTGTCTGGCGGTCGTGGTTTGCGTGTTGCATTCGACCTGATCAGTGGGCACTTTAGAGAAAACTCATCATTCCATGCCCAATGTCTCGTCGGGTCCATGCGCTTCTTTTTCGGGCTTCTTTTGGCAATCGTCCTCGTGGGGTGCCAGCAAGGCAATCAGGGCACCGGGCAGCAGGAGCTGCAGGGACGGATCGACTCCGTCCAGACAGCCAACCAGGACCTAAAGCGTCAGGTGCAGGCGCTCCGCGACTCGATGCGGGCGCGGGAGGAGGGCACCACGCTTCAACCGCCGATCTATTTTCCCTCGGGCAGCGCCTGGATTCCGGACCGTGGGCGCCAGCGGCTCGACGAACACGCCGCGACGATCAAGGACGAATTCCCGAACGCAGGCTTTCGTATACAGGGGTACACCGACCCCGTGCCCATCGGGCCCAGTCTGCAGGATACGTACCCGAGCAACTGGTACCTATCCGCTCAGCGGGCGGCGGCGGTGGCCCACTACCTCGATACAAACCACGACATCCGGACCGGAAGCCTTGAGATCGAGGCGTTCGGGCCGCGAACGGCGGTCGGGCCGGACGAAACGCCAGAGCGGCGCCGTGAAGACCGCCGGGTGGAGATTGTTGTAGAGGACGGCTCATAGTTGAGCCTGAGGGTGCGGGGGCGTGCAACAAAAATGGCAGACTCGGGTCCATCCCGAGCCTGCCAAAACTGTGCGGGCCTGAGCCCCGCGAACGTGAACAGGTCCTACCGCGTCGATCGGGCGGGCGTGCGCTCCCCCAGGGTAGACAGCACGTCGGGCAGTGTATTGAGGTCGTCGATGACGACGTGTGCCCCGTGCTCCTCCAGCAGTGGCTTGTGCTCCTCGGTCTCTACGTACGGGGGGACGACCCCGATGCGCCACATGCCGGCTTCCTGCGCCGCGTCCATGTCGTCGACCGAGTCGCCGACGTACACGGCCTCCTCCGGGTCCATGGGGCAGCCGGCAGCGGCCAGCATGGTGAGGGAGTGTTCAAGGGGAAAGGGATTGGGCTTTGCGCGGTCGCCCTGCTTCTCCTTGCCCACGAGAAGGGGAAAGTAGTCCGTCCAGCTCTGATGGTCGAGGGTCCACTGGGCCTCCTCCTCGGGCCGCCCGGTCACGATGCCCAGGATGTGGTCGTGGTTGAGCTGGTCGAGGGTCGAGTCGTCGATCAGCGGGGGCTCTTCCGTGATGAAGCCATCCCAGTCGTCCCCGCGATAGCGGTCCTGAAACTCGTCGATCACGCGGCTGATCGGCACCTCCATCGCCGTGTCGGTGACGATGGCGTGGGTCAGCTTCCAGTCGTCCTCGAAGCCGCCGTAGTTCTTGTACCGCTGGATGGCATTCTCACCGATTTGGCGACCGGTGAAGTGCTCGACGGTCTCCTCGATCGCGCGCCGGTACGAGCGGGAGACGTCCACCAGGACGCCATCCATGTCGAAAAGCAACGCACTGAGGTCTACGTTCTCGGGCATGGGGCGGAATTATGGGTGTGGATAAGCAATTGCGGACATTCTCCCTACACAGTGAGCTTGTCGTCCAGTTCCGGGATCTTTCCTCAGGGCGGGCAGCGGCGACGCAGAGACGGGCGGGGCGAGCATCGCACCCTGGAGGAGGCCCCCCGGCATGCTGCCTGTCGGAAAGAAACGGGACGGGGCCCGTCGTCCTACTCGCTGTTCTCGTTCAGAAGGGCCTCCACGGAGCGGCGCAGTTGAGGGTCTTCGCCCTCCGCCTTAATGCCCGGTGGGTTCTCGACCCGAATGTCCGGCCGGGCGGGGCCGTGCTCCATGTTCTTGTCGGTCTGATGGACGTACCACCCCCGGAAGGGCATGCGCACGTAGGAGCCGTCGAGCAGGCCCGCACCGCCGGTCGAGATGACGGCCCCGAAGGTGGGCTGGCCCACGAGCGTTCCGTGGTCGAGGTTCTTGAAGGCGTGGGAGAAGATCTCGGCGTTGGAGTAGCTGTTTTCGTTGGCGAGGGCGGCCACCGGTTTCGTCCAGGCCGCGTAGGGGAGCCGCTCGCCGAACGGATAGTGCCCGCGGAACTGCTCGTGGTTCTGATCGAGGTCGTCCGTGGCCCCGCGGGGCACGGTGTAAGCGTGCCGTCGCACGTTGAGTACCGTCATGAGGTAGTCGGTCGTCCAGCCGCCGCCGTTGTAGCGCACGTCGATGATGAGGCCCTCCTTGTCGTGGCCGCTGGCGTACAGCTCCCGCTCGAAGTGCTCGAAGCTCTCCCAGTTCATCCCCTCGACATGCACGTAACCGAGCCGCCCGTCGGAATACTCTTCGACGAGCTCTTTACGGTCCTCCACCCACTCGCGGTAGAGCGCGTCGTCGAGGCTTTCGGTGGGACGGATCCGCACTGTGCGCTCCTCTCCGTCGGGGCCCGCGACGCCCAGAAGGACTTTCTCTTCAACGGTCCCTTCCAGTAACCGGTAGAAGTTGTCGGCCTCCGCCACAGACCGGCCGTCCACGGTGGTGATGACGTCGCCCTCCCGGAGCGTGCTGACCTCCCGGTCGGCAGGGGAACGGGGCACCACCCGCTGCACCTCTACGCCGGTCTCGACCGGATCAAGCTCCACCCCGAGCCGGCCGGTGCGCTCGTCCTGCGTCTCGGCCCGGTTGCCGGCGTAGTACCCCATGTGGCTGGCGTTGAGCTCGCCGAGCATGCGGTTCACGACGGCCTGAAAGTCTTGGGCGGTCGAGGCCTCCAGGGCCCGCGGACGGTATTCCTCAAGCAGTGCGTCCCAGTCGTCGCCGTGGAAGTCGGGGTCGTAGAAGCCCTGGCTCAGGGCCCGGCCGACCTCGTCGAAGATCTGGGTCCGTTCCGCCTCGTGGTCCACCGTCATGGAGGCGGTGAAGGAGAGACGCTCCAGCTCGTTTTGCGCAACGGGCACACGCGCCAGCTGGCCGCCGGAGTGGGTGAAGAGAATCTGGGAGTCGTCCGGCGAGAGGCGAACGGCAGAGGGACCGACGTCGCGCTCCGTGACGCGCGTCCGCTCGGAGCCGTCCCACTGGATGCTGTACAGGTCGACCTCGGAATCGTAGTCGGCGGGGCCGGCGTCCTGTCCGCCCACGAAGTAAAAGGTGTCGCCGTCCTCGGCGATGACCGGGTCGGCCTCGCCGCCGGGCAGGGCCGTGACGCGCTCGAGGCGGTCGTGAATGTTTGCGAGGTCGATGTTCACCTCGGGCGACGCGTCGTCCTCGGAGTCTTCCGCGTCGGACTCGTCCTCGTCCTCAATTGCCTCCCAGTCGCGCTTCGTCTTTTCCCAGTCCTCCTCCTGGAGCCACACGAACCAGACGTCCGCGTCGTTGCCGCTGCGGTCGGAGACGAAGCCCAGCTTCGAGCCGTCGGGGCTCCACACCGGCTCGCCGTCGCTCTTGGGGTGCTGGCTCACGTTGACCGGCCCGGTCGAGCCGTCGGCGGCGTGGACGTAGACGTCGGAGTTAAAGTTGAGATTGTTCTGGCTGTAGGCAAGCCAGTCGCCGTCGGGGCTCCAGGCCACGTCCGTGGGGGCGTTCCAGCCCTCTGCGAGCACGGTCTCGTCCTCGATCGTGCCGTCCGCGACGGCGGCCGTCAGAAGCTGGCCGGCCCCGTAGGGCGTCATGGCGCCTCGGCGAAGGGCTACGTGTGAGCGATCGGGGTCCATCGCCAGCACACGCTCATCCTCCGGCGTGTCCGTGAGCTGGGTGACGCGGTGCCGCAGGGCGTCGTACAGGTCGCCCGGGTGTTCAGGGTCGGCGGACTCGAGCGTGTACAGGTCGTACTGGTTCCCCCCACGGTCCGAAGAAAAGACGAGGGTTGAGTCGCTCATCCAGGCCACCTCGCGATCGCGATGGGCATGGTCGGTGAGCCGCGTGGTGCGCGGCTCGCCCGGTTCGTTCTGCATGAGGAAGATCTCCCCACGGAGCACGAGAGCCACCTGCTCGCCGTCGGGCGAGACGGCGTAGTCGCGGAGGCCGTCGGTCATCTGCATTTTTTCGGTGGGGTCGAACCGGTAGTCGGCCGGAACGGTGACGTCGAGCGGGCGCGGCTCGCCGCCGTTCTCAATCAGGTAGACGTCGGTCTCCCGCTGGACGGCCACGACCGACCCATCCCGGCTCGCGCTGAGGCTCCGCACATCGTGATTGTCGAACGTGGTGACGGCCTCGGGCGCCCCGTCGGCCGCCCCCTGGTCGGTGAGAGCGAGTCGGTGGACATTGTAGGTGCCGCTTTGCTCACTCACGTAGAGCAGCGTGCGCGGGCCGGTCCAGACCGGCGTGTGGTCGTTGCCCGCGTAGGTGGTCACCTGCGTGTACGTGTCGGCCTCCGTGTCGTAGACCCAGACGTTGCGGTCGGCGGGGCCCTCGTAGCCCTTCTTGGTGACGTCGTTGTACCCGCGTTCGAAGGCAATGAAGCGGCCGTCGGGCGACATGCGGGGGGCGCTGCCCACGGCGTCGAGTCGTCGGTCGGGTGTGCCGCCGTCCCCGTTCACCGCGTAGATCTCGTCCGACCACTCGGCTTGTGCGTAGGTGCGACTCGTGGTGAAGAGGAGCTGCCCGTCCGGCGTCCAGCCCCCGATGGCGTCGCCCGTGGAGTGGTGGGTAAGGCGCGTCGGCGTGCTGCCGGCGGCGTCCATCACGTAAAGGTCGTCGTTGCCGAAGCGGTCGCTCGTGAAGGCGATGCGGTCGCCGTCTGGGCCCCACCGGGGCGCGCCCTCGTAGGCCTCGTGGATCGTGAGGCGCTCGGGCGCACCGCCGTCGACGGGGACGGTCCAGAGGTCGCCCTGGTAGGAAAAGGCGATCCGGTCGCCGTCCGGGTGGACCGCGGGGTGGCGCACGAACGGATCAGCATCCTGGGCCGAGGCCGGGACGGCGACGAGGAAAAGCGTGAGGAGCGAGAGTCCTAGTGTGCGCAGGGCGGTTCGCATGGTGGCGCAGGGGGGGCTACTGGAAATGCGAAGACGTGCAGAGGTGAGAGGACCACGTTCGGCAAAAAAGAGAAGGCCGAACAGAATTCCTAATTCATCATCTCCAAGAACTCCTCGTTGTCCTCCGTATCCCTCATCTTATCGAGGAGAAACTCCATGGCCTCAATCGGCTCCATATCGGCCAGAATTTTGCGCATCACCCACACGCGCTTCAGCATCGGCTTGGGCAGAAGCTCCTCTTCCCGACGAGTGCCGGACAAGATGAGGTCGATGGCCGGATAGAGGCGCCGGTCGGCCATCTCGCGGTCCAGGACGAGCTCCATGTTGCCGGTGCCCTTGAACTCCTCGAAGATGACCTGATCCATGCGGCTGCCCGTGTCGATGAGGGCGGTGCCGATGATGGTGAGGGACCCACTCTCCTCAACGTTGCGGGCCGCCCCGAAGAATCGCTTCGGGCCGCGCAGCGCCCCGGCCTCGATGCCGCCGGACAGCGTGCGCCCCTTTTCCGGCGTCACGGCGTTGTGGGCCCGGGCCAGGCGGGTGATCGAGTCGAGCAGCACGCACACGTCCTCCCCCGATTCCACGAGGCGCCGAACCTTCAGAAGCACCGTGTCCGCCACCTCCACGTGGCGCTCCGGCTCCTTGTCGAAGGTAGAGGCAACGACCTCCCCCTCCACGGTCCGGTCCATATCGGTGACCTCCTCCGGACGCTCGTCAATGAGAAGGGTCAGAAGGTGGGTGTCGGGGTGGTTGGTCGCGATGCCGTGGGCAATCTTCTGCAACAGCACTGTCTTGCCCGCCTTCGGGGGCGAGACGATGAGGCCACGCTGCCCCTTCCCGATGGGGGCGAACAGGTCGAGAATGCGTGGGCCGTAGCTGTCCGACTCCGCTTCGAGCGTAAAGCGCTCGTCGGGGAAGATTGGGGTTAAGAACTCGAAGTCGGACCGTTCGTCGAGTTCGCTTGGGTCGCAGCCGTTGATCGACGCGACCTGGATGAGGGCGAAGAACTTTTCGCCTTCTTTCGGGGGACGCACGCGCCCCTTGACGGTGTCCCCTTCTTGCAGGCCAAAGCGCTTGATCTGGGATGGCGAGACGTAAATGTCGTCGGGGCTCGACTGGTAGCTGTACTCGTCGGAGCGGAGGAACCCGTAGCCGTCCGGGAGAACTTCGAGCACCCCAGCCTTCTCGATCATGCCCCGAAGCTCCGTCTGGTTGGGGTCGTACCGGCGCATGTAGTCCGGCTTTCCGGAGCTCCGACTCCCATATTCTTCAGAGGACGTGCGGTCGGCGTCTTCGGCGCCATTGTCCGGCGTGGAGGCCGCCTCCGTCTCGTTGAGGTCAGGCTCCTCTCCTGACGCGGCCCCTTCGGCCTGCGCCTCCAGGATGCGGTAGATAAGGTCCTGTTTTCGCAGGTCGGTGTAGCCGGTGAGGTCCAACTCCCGCGCGATCTCGCGGAGTTCATCGAGCTTCTTGTCCTGCAAGGTGGAGATCTTCATTGAGTTACTCACGGGTCAAAAGGGCCGCTCGGGCCCGATGGGTTATCGAAGGGACCGAGGTGAAAACGACCTGCCGGAGAGAAAGACGGAGCGACAAGTTGGTCGCTCGGGGTGCCGGCAATGGCAAGGGCCGTCGTAGGGGAGAGGCATGGTGGCGGGAACACTAGATCGGTCGGGCCCGGTGTAGAACAGACAATCCGGGCCATCAACGCTCGGACGAAGAGTGGGAACCCCGTCCGTTGAAAACGATGCGACCGAGGCCTCGATAGGTAGAAGGCTCTTGCCCGAGGCGTCGTGTGTGGCGAATCGGACTCGCTGCTACGGGCTGATCTCCCAGTTGATTCACGGGAGTGTAGGGTTCGGAATGGGGGAATGTAGAATGGTTCACGGGTCGTTCTGGGCAGGGAAGACTGTTGTCTAGCTCTCGAGGGCCACCCAGAACGTAGCGCTGATCGGCACAATTCTCCCATGTTCAGTTATCTTTAAGAGGAATCAGTCCGTCGCGTTACAACGGGGACTCTAGTGTGTCTTATATATTCCAACCCCGTTACGCGTCTCATTTGGCCATTTTGCTCTGCTGTTGATGACCCACCGATGGATCCCGCGCTCCCTCGACGAGCCCGACGTAGTGCCTCGTCTGCAGCGCGACCTCAACGATTTGCCCGAGTCGCTCGCTCGTGCCCTCGCCCTGCGCGGGGTGAAAACCCTCGAGGAGGCGAAGCACTTCTTTCGGGCCGACCGGTCGGCCCTGCACGACCCGTTCGAGATGGCGGGGATGGACGCGGCGGCGGCCCGCCTGTCCGATGCCATCGACAACGAGGGGACTGTGCTGGTGTATGGCGACTACGACGTGGACGGGACGACAGGCACGGCGCTCTTTACGGACTTTCTGCGCGACCGGGGCGTGGACGTGTCCTTCTTCATCCCGGACCGCTACGAAGATGGGTACGGGCTCTGCCGGCGGGGCCTCGACGCGGCGGCCGAGCGCGGGGCCTCACTGGTCGTGGCCCTCGACTGTGGCATCACTGCCCACGAGGAAGCGGCCTACGCCCAAGAGTTGGGGCTCGACCTCGTCATTGCGGACCACCACACGCCAAAGGAGACGCTGCCTGAGGCGCTGGCCGTGCTCGATCCGAAGCGGCCGGACGACGACTATCCGTTCGACGAGTTGCCCGGGTGTGGGCTGGCCTTCAAACTCGTCCAGGCGGTCCTCGCGTACCGCGACGAGTCCCCCGACGCGGCCTACGAGTACCTCGACCTTCTGGCCCTTTCCACGGCGAGCGACATCGTTCCGCTCTACGGCGAAAACCGGGTCCTCATGGCCGAGGGGCTGGAGGCCCTACAACAGAGCACGCGTCCGGGCGTCCGGGCCCTGGCGGAAGCCGCTGACCTCGACCTGCAGACCGTCACCTCTACCGGCAACATCGTCTTTACCCTCGGCCCCCGCATCAACGCCGCGGGACGCATGGAGCACGCCTCCTCGGCGGTCGATCTGCTCCTCGCTCAGAGCCACGAGGAGGCCGAGCCCCACGCCGCCGAGCTGGAGCAGTTGAACCGTGAGCGCCGCCGCGTCGACGACACCATCGAAGAGGAGGCCATCGAACGGGCGGAGCGCCAGATCACGGCCCGCAGTCCGCACGCGCTGGTGCTGTACGACCCCGACTGGCACCTCGGCGTGATCGGCATCGTGGCCAGCAGCATCGTTGAGCGCTTTCACAAGCCGACCATCCTGCTCACCCACAACGGAGAGGCGGTCAAGGGCTCGGCCCGCTCCATCGAGGGCATCAACATCTACGAGGCCCTCGCAGACTGCGAGGACGTACTTACGCAGTTTGGCGGACACGACCACGCGGCGGGCATGTCGCTGGAGGCCGACGACATCGATGCCTTCCGCGATCGCCTCGACGCCGCCGTGGGCGAGCGGGTGACGCCGGAGCTTCTTACCCCGTCGATCAAGGTGGACGCGCCGGTCGACCTCGATACGATCGGATCGGTCGCGGATCGCTTCTGGGCGGTGCTCAAGCAGTTCGGCCCGTTTGGCCCCGCCAACCCGACGCCCGTCTTCCACGCTGAGGACCTGGACGTGGTCTCCGCCCGCACGGTCGGGAGTAACGACTCACACCTCAAGTTTGAGGTCCGGCAGCGGGGCGCCTCGGCCGGCGGGACGTACGACGCAATCGGGTTTGGGATGGGCGAGAAGCTGTCGGTGCTCCGGGAGAGCCAGAACACCGGAACGCCGGTGGAGCTGCTCTTCTCCCTGGAGGAGAACACCTGGAACGGGCGTACGACCCTGCAACTGAAGGCGCGAGACGTGCGCCTGGACGAGGAGTAAGCGGGGGGCCGGAGCGCGGGCGAAGAGGGACCGCGGGGGGATCGTCCACAATCATGACGGGGACAGGAACGACGCGGCGCGGCGCTCGGACCAGTATTCGCCGGAGTCGTTGAAGGAGACGAAGCCGACGTGGCCTCCACTTCGCGGGACCTCCAGAACCAGTTGGTCATGGGGCCGGGCGATGGAGTGCGGATAGCACGAGGGCGGCAGGAACGGATCGTTGGCGGCGTTGAGAAGGAGCGTCGGCACGGCAAGTGCGGAGAGCGACGGCTTGCTGCTGGCGCGCCGGTAGTAGTCGGCGGCCCCGTCGAAGCCGTGGAGGGGGGCAGTGTAGGCGTCGTCAAATTCCCGGAGAGAGCGGATGTTACCGAGCGGGGCGGCGGATACGCGGGCTGGATGCTGCTCGGCCTTCACGCGCATCTTGTGCCGGAGCGACCGGAGGAAGTACTGAACGTAGTGCCAGTTCGACCATCGGTCGATCCGGTCGGCGGAGGCGTCGAGGTCAACGGGGGTGGAGAGGGCGACGGCGCCCCGAATGCGGTCGTCGACCTGCGAGCCGCGCTCACCGAGGTATTTGAGCGTGAGGTTGCCGCCGAGACTGAAGCCGATCAGGGCCACGGACGTATACCCCTGATCGAGCACATGGTCGACGACGAGGGCGAGGTCGTCGGTCTTACCGCTGTGGTAGGTGGCCACCTGTCGGTTCGGCGTGCCGCTGCAGCCGCGCAGGTTGAGGGCACAGGCGTCCCACCCACGCCGGACGAAGGCCTGGGCCATGCCCCGCATGTATCCGCGTCCGGCACTTCCCTCCAGTCCATGCGTCAGGACGACGGCACGATCCGAGGGAGACGCGCCGGCCCGGGCCCAGTCGAGGTCGAGAAAGTCGTCGTCCGGGGTGTCGAGGCGCTCGCGGCGGTCGTATTCGAGGTCGACGCGCCGCACCAACGACGCATACAGGGTTTGTCGGTGCCCGCCGTCGAGCCACGGCGGAGGAGCGTACGTCGAGTCGGCGATTGGCACAGGACGAGGAACGGTCCGGTGGAACGAAAGAAGGGACTGCGAAACGTCAGCACCGCGCTGGGACGCCGGGGTGGGGAGGCGTCAGTGTCGAAGCACGACGGCCCCGAGCATGCGTCCGGTGGGGCCGTCAGCAGCGCGATACGAGAAGAAGTCGTTCGTGTCCCGCAGTGTGCAGCGGGGAGACACTTCAATGGCGTCGCTCGGCACGCCCCCTGTTTCGAGTTGGCGGCGGAGAGCAGCCTTGAGGTCGACGTGCGGGCGGTCGGCGTCCTCGGGACGCGACACGACGGCGTCGTCGAATTCGGACGCGACCTCTGGCCCCACCTCGAAGGCCTCCCGAGACAGACACGGCCCCACGTATGCTCGAATCTGCGCCGGGTCCGCGCCGCAGTCCGTCATGGCCGTGACCGTCTTGGCGGCGACCCGGCGGGTCGTGCCCCGCCACCCGGCGTGGCAGGCCCCCACGACGTCGTGCCCCGGATCGGCCAGGAGCACGGGTGCGCAGTCGGCCACGGCGATGGCGAGAAGCAGCCCGGGCGTGGTGGTGACGAGTCCGTCGCAGAAGGGCTCGTGTCGCGGCGCGTCGATCACGCGAACCGTAGACCCGTGCACCTGTCCGGCCGTTGCCAGCCAGGCGGGATCGGTTTGAAGAGAGGCACAGAACCGGCGTCGGTTCTCCTCTACACAGCTGGCCGTGTCTCCTACGTGACGCCCCAGGTTGAGGGTGTCGTAGGGCGGGCCGCTCACGCCCCCGTGTCGGGTGCTCATGCCGGCCGTCACGGATGGCACATGTGCAAAAATGCGGGGACGAAGGAGGGGCGACCGGTCGGTACCAGGGGCCGTGGGCACGATGAAGGACAACGAGTGAGGAAAAACCCGACGGGTCAAACCAACAGGAAGCGCAGGAATCGGTTCACGGGACGCGGCTATAGAGCAGGAGGGGACCCCCCGATGCAACCTCTGTTGCCTTCACGCGTGCTAAAAATACCCCAAAAGCTTCAAAGAGCGAGTGCTCACAGACACGGTTCTCCTTCCCTCATGGACCTAGATCCGACCCTCCTCACCTGGGCCTTCGTCGTTGGCGGAGCGCTCCTCATGCTGATCGAGGCCGTGGTGCCGGGCGGCATCGCGTTTTTTCTCGGCATCGGCGGCGTGGTGGTGGGGGGGCTTCGTGCGCTGGGCCTCCTGGTCGACCCCTTGTCGTCGGTCGTAACGTGGGTCTTCCTGTCGACCGGCCTCACGATTGCACTGCGGCCCCTCATGCTGCGCTTTGTTCAGGGCGACGTTTCGCTGGCCATGACCGACGAGGACGCGGAAGCCATGGGGGAGACCGTGGCGGT
This sequence comes from Salinibacter grassmerensis, assembly GCF_947077765.1. Classification (NCBI taxonomy): domain Bacteria; kingdom Pseudomonadati; phylum Rhodothermota; class Rhodothermia; order Rhodothermales; family Salinibacteraceae; genus Salinibacter; species Salinibacter grassmerensis. The sequence continues at coordinate 453,360 of NZ_CAMTTF010000002.1, forward strand.
TCTCGAGCCGGTGGGCCCAGAAAGCCCGGGGCGCATTCGCTTTCGGGGGGCCACCTGGGACGCCCGCACGCTCGAGGGGCAGTTGCCGGAAGGCGCCGAGGCCCAACTGCTCTACCGCGATAACCTGACGTGGGTCGTGGAGCCCACCGACCACGCCGACCTCGACGCGGAGCTGTCGGCGGCGATCGGCTCCGACGTGTCCGAAGGGGATGCAGACCGGTCCCCGAGCACCAACGATACGACATCGGAGAATTCAGGGCTGGGCTACGACCCGTCGGCACGTCCGTCCAGCTAGTCCGCCACCTGCTTGCTTCTTCTACCAGCTCTTCCTGTTCCCATGTGGACGCTTCTGCTCGCCCTCATTGTCCTCGGGCTGTTTATTTTCTACAACACGTTCGTGATCGTCGAGATGCGCGAGGAGGTCATCTTGGAGCGCTTCGGCAAGTACCACGACACGCTGCACCCCGGGCTTCACTTTACCATCCCGCTGGTCGACCGCGTGGCCTACCGGCAGGAGACCCGCGAGCAGGTGCTCGACGTCCCGCACCAGAAGTGCATCACGCAGGACAACATTGAGGTGGACGTGGACGGCATCGTCTACCTGAAGGTGATGGACGCCTACAAGGCCAGCTACGGCATCAACGACTACCGGCTGGCCGCCGTCAACCTGGCGCAGACGACCATGCGGAGTGAGGTGGGCAAAATCACGCTCGACGACACCTTCAGCGAACGGGACTCGATGAACGAGGCCATCGTAGAAGAGCTGGACAAGGCCTCCGACCCGTGGGGCGTGAAAGTGATGCGCTACGAGTTGAAGGACATCCAGCCGTCGCAGGACATTGTGCTCACGATGGAGAAGCAGATGGAGGCCGAGCGCGAGAAGCGAGCCGAGATCACGGAGTCGAGCGGGGAGCGGGACGCCCGGATCAACGTGTCGGAGGGAAACCGGCAGAAGTCCATTCTGATGTCGGAGGGCCAGCGGGAGGCCCGTGTCAACGAGGCGGAGGGGGAGGCCCGCGAGATGGAGCTCATTGCGGAGGCGACGGCCCACGGCATCGAGCGCATTGCGGACGCCATCGCCCAGCCCGGTGGCTCCCTCGCCGTCAAGATGCGGCTCACCGAGCAGTTCATCGATCGCCTCGGCGAGATTGTGGACGGTGCCAACGTGAGCGTGCTTCCGATGGAGGCCGCCAATCTGAAGTCGTTCTTCGAAGGCGCATCCGAAGTTACGAATCCGATCCAGAATAAGTAGCCGCCTTTTCTGCCCACGCGCTCATCACGCCAAGTTCCCTGAATTCCATGGATGCCTCCCCCTTCGAATTCCTCAACACCCTCAGCCTCGGCATTTTGTCGATACTGGCCCTCTACGTGGCCTATAAGTTCCTGCGGGCGATCCGGTTTGTGCCGCAGCAAAACGCCTACGTGGTGGAGCGGCTCGGCAACTACCACAAGACCCTGCGCGCCGGCTTTCACGCGATGGTGCCGTTCATTGATCGGGTCGCCTACACGCTCGACCTCCGCGAGCAGGCCATTCCGGTGGAGCCGCAGGAGTGCTTCACGGAAGACAACGTGCGGGTAGAAGTGGATGGCATTATCTACCTGAGCGTGACCAATCCCGAAAATGCGGCCTACGGGGTCACCGATTACCGCCGTGGGGCCATTCAGCTGGCGCAGACCACCACCCGATCGGTGATTGGGCGCATGGAACTGGACACCACCTTCCAGGAGCGAGCGGCCATCAGTCAGGCGGTCGTGGAGGTGCTCAGCGAGGTGGAGCAGACGTGGGGCATCAAGGTGCACCGCTACGAAATCAAAAACATCGACACGCCGCGCACGGTGCAGCAGGCGATGGAGCGGCAGATGACGGCGGAACGGGAGCGCCGCGCCACCGTGGCGCGGTCCGAAGGGAATCAGCAATCCACGGTCAACGACGCGGAGGGCGAGAAGCAAGAGCTCATCAACCAGTCGGAGGGCGAGAAGCAGCGCCGCATCAACGAGGCCGAGGGACGCGCGAAGGAGATTGAGGCCCTCGCCGAAGCGACGGCGGAAGCGATCGAGCGGGTGGCTGCCTCTGTCTCTGCCCCGGGCGGCGAGGAGGCCGTCAAGCTGCAACTCGCGGAGCAATACCTCGACACGATCGCCAAGCTGGGCAAGGAGGAAAACGAGGTGCTTCTTCCGGCCGACCTGACGAAGTACGAGTCCGTGATCGACGGCCTCTCGCTCGACGAGTTCACGCTGCGGTCGGACGACGAGACGCCGCGACCGTCCGGCGACGGGGCCGCAGGGGAGAGCAGATCGCAGAGTGATTAAGGTTGTGCCGCCACCGAAAGGGAACGCCGACTACTCCACCGGCTTCCGAAAAATCATGAAGTGCTGGCGGGGGAGCATGTCTTTGGTCTCCATCCACTCCAGGCCCACCGCCCGCATTTCCTTCTTGGCCTGGGCCTCCGTCATCTTGTGTAGCGTCTTGATGGGGATGCTGGGGTCTTCCCGGGGATATTCGACGAGGACGACGCGTCCGCCCGGCGTTAAATCCTCCACGAGCGCCGTCATCATCTCGTAGGGATGAGAGAATTCGTGGTAGGCGTCCACCATGTAGGCAAGGTCGACGGAGTCGGCCGGAAGCTGCGGGTTCGTGACTGTGCCGCGGACCGGGACGACATTGTCCACGCCTCGTTCATCGATGCGCTCCCGCATCATGTTTAGCATTTCCGGCTGAATGTCGACTGCGAGAATGTTGCCCCGTGGCACCCGCGGGGCTACGCGGAACGACAGGTATCCTGTCCCGGCGCCGATATCGGCCACAGTGTCGGAGGGGTCGAGCGGCAGGCTATCGACGAGCAGATCAGGGCGTTCCTTTTTCTCTCGCGCGGGGCGTTCCAACCAATTTGCCCCGCGGTGGCCCATCACCTTCGAAATTTCGCGGCCCATGTACATCTTGCCGATGCCGTTCCGGCTCGGGGAGCGCTGGGCGTAGACCCCTGAGGTGTCGATGGTGTCCGGCGGGGCGGGAGCTGCCTGGGCGCGTCGTTCGTCCGGGCCGAGCGAGTACAACAGTCCCCCGGCCGCGAGCAACAGCGCAAGGCCGGTGGTTCCGAGAGCCAAGTACCTGGACATGGGAAAACGCCACAACGATGATGAGAAACCGTGGACCCGCCCGAATGCAAATGGCCGCTGGGGGTTTGTCCCCACAGCGGCCAGATGGATGGGCGTATCAGTCTTCTTACAATGTTGCTCCGGTCTGCCGAGGGCAGCACCGGGCGGGATCTACCCAATCAGCTTCTTGCGGTCTGTTCGGGCAAACCGCTGCTTGGACGCCCACGCGGCCCGGTAGGCCGTCCCGACGCGTTCCCGAAGCACACCGCCCGTCGCGGAAAGCACGAACGAGACGGGAGCGAGCAGCGTGTTGAGAATCAGAAACCCAATGATGTGCGGACGCGACTGGGGGCGTCCAAAAATGTACGTCTCGAGCCCGACGTATGCAGTCCAAAGAAAGGCGAGTGTAAGATATACAGCCATGTGAAGCTTGTATAATTTGATTAGAAAGTATAGTTTTTCTAGGCCGGTTTGCATCGCTTCGTCCTTTTAAAACCGACACGGATCGTACGAGGGGAAGACACGTCAGTTTTGTGCTAGACAGATCTTTACGACGACGAGCATCAGATGAAGGAATTAGTCCATATTGTTGCGGGTAGATGAAGAAGTGTGTGCAAAAGTGTATGAGCCCTACCTCGCATGGACAGTGCTCTCTGGGTCTGCAGCAACCGGCCGTCGACGTTGAGGCCGGAATTTAAAAACAGCGTCCGTTGCGGCCCCCAAGGGGAAAACCGAATTGTGAGTGTGCCCCACGTGTGGTTCGCGCATGTCAGCGAATCCGATCAACATCGTCCTTTTGAGCCGCCGACGCCGAGGCGGACGAAATGCGGAGACCAGATGGATCTGGGGCGCAAAATCGAACCCCACTTGTCTGCATGCATTGCACTTGAATCCATTCATGTCGTCGGTCGAAGAATCTTGTGTCGACTCAGGCATCTGCGTTCTTCATACTCCCCTGTCGCCTTATGTCGATTCTCCGGTCGAGTCGTCTCCTCCAGATTCTGCTCGGCATCACTGGGGTCGTGTTCACCGTGCTGCTCGTAACCCCAGAGCTGGTCGTCGAGTACTTCTGGTTGAGTGAACTGGATTACTCGAGCGTGTTCTGGACGATTCGGGGCGCGCAGGTGCTGCTGTTTGTGCTCGTGTTTTTGGTTGCGGGATTGTATTTCGGAGGCAACTTCCGGGCCTTAATCGGCAACATCCCGCCCCTCTGGGCCTCGCAATGGGCCCAGGAAGGAGAAGCGCCCGAGGTCGGGGGCAAGCCGCTCACCCGCGACCGGCTGCAGCGCCTGGGCTACGTCGTCGCGGGCGTGCTCAGCCTGCTCTTCGCCGCCGGGTTCTCGGGGCGGTGGAATGACCTGCTCCGGTTCTGGTACGCGGGATCTTATGGACAGAGCGATCCCGTCTACGGGGTGGACCTGGCGTTTTACATGCTGGAGCTGCCGTTTCTGCAGGCCCTCCAGAGCGCCGTCGTCGGGTTGGCCTTTCTCGGCCTCCTGGCACTCGTGACCGGATACGTCATCGCCGGGCAGATCGGCATCCAAGACGGTGGGTTTGAAGCGGATTCTGGAGCCCTACGGCATCTGGGGGCGAACCTCATCTTCCTCCTGTTGGGCTGGGCGTGGGGCTTTTACCTGGACCTGTACGAGCTTCTTCAAGAGGGCGGCGGCGCCGTCTACGGGGCCGGCTATACGGACGTCAACCTCATGATCCCGGCCCTGTATGTGATGGTCGCGGCCACGATCGTGCTCGCGGGACTGGTCGGCCTCAACCTGTACCGGCGGCGCCTCCGCCTCTTGGGCATTGGCGGGGTCGGGTACCTCGTCCTGCTGGTCGGCGGGCTCGTGCTGGCGCCGTCACTCGTGACGCAGCTCACCGTGCTGCCCAGCGAACTGCAGGTGGAGCGTCCCTACCTCAAGAATAACATCGACATGACCCGCGAGGCGTACGCGCTCGGGGACTTCAAGGAGCGCTCGTACCCGGCCCAGCCGGACCTGCCGGCCGACGCCGTGGAGCAAAACGAGGAGACCATCGACAACGTGCGGCTCTGGGACCCCCGCCTGCTGATTGACACCTACCGGCAGCTCCAAGAGATTCGCCTCTACTACGAGTTCTACAGCGTGGACGTCGACCGGTACATGCTTGACGGCGACTACCGGCAGGTGATGGTGTCGCCCCGCGAGCTTACCCAGCAGCTGCCGGAGGACACCTGGGACAACCGGCACGTCCGCTTCACGCACGGGTACGGGTCGGTGTCCAACCTCGTGGCGCGAGAGGGATCGGAAGGGAGCCCGGAGTTTCTCACGCAGGACATTCCGCCCCAGTCGAAGTACGAATCCCTCGACGTAGACAACCCGGCGCTCTACTACGGGGAGCGCACGCCCACCTACCGGGTTGTCCCCGCGGGCGTGCCGGGCGACTCTTTGGAACTGGACTATCCCCGCTCCGGCGAAAACAAGTACACCCGGTACGGCGGGGAGGGGGGCGTACCTGTGGGGAGCTTCTGGAAGCAGTTGCTCTTCTCCTACTACATGGGCGACTTCAACATTCTCCTCACCGACTACATCCAGGATGACAGTCAGATCCAGTTCTGGAACCAGGTGGAAGAGCGAGTGCGTCACGTCGCGCCCTTCCTGAGGCTCGACAAGGATCCCTACTTGGTTCACGGCGACGACCGTCACTACTACATCGTGGACGCCTACACGGCCAGCAACTCGTTTCCCTACTCGGAGCCCATTCGGGGTCAGCAGGGCTACGAGGGCACACGCTACATCCGAAACTCGGTGAAGGTGGTAGTGGATGCGTACAACGGGGACGTTTCCCTGTACGTATCGAACTCGGACGATCCAATCATTCAGACGTACCAGCGGATCTTCCCGGACCTCTTTCAGCCGCTCGACGCGATGCCGGAGCTGCTGCAGAACCACATTCGGTACCCGCAGGACTTCTTCGAGATCCAGATGGAACGGTACCGGCGCTACCACCAGACGCAGCCGCAGGTCTTCTACAACAATGAGGACCTCTGGACACGGCCGCAGGAGCAATACGCGAACCAGCAGCGCAAGATGGAGCCGTATTACATCCTTACGGACCTGCCGGGAAAGGACGATGCCGGGCTGGAGTTCATGCTCATGCTGCCGATGACGCCCGATGGGCGCGACAACATGATCGGATGGGTGGCGGCCCGGTCCGACCCGTCAAACTACGGGGAGGTTGTCGTTTACGAGCTCCCGAAGGACCGACTCATTCGCGGGCCCAATCAGATTGAGTCACGCATCGACCAGGACACTGAGATCTCCCAGCAGCTGTCGCTGTGGGACCAACGAGGATCGAGTGTCATCCGCGGCAACTTGATTGTGGTGCCCATTGAGGAATCGTTCCTCTACGTCGAGCCGATCTACTTGATCGCCGACGAGATCCAGATTCCGGAGATGCAGCGCGTGATCGCGGCGACCGATCAGGATGTCGCGATGAAACGGACCCTGCGCCAGTCGCTCAACAGCGTGCTGGGGGAGCAGGTCGTGGAAACGCGTGACCAGGCGCTGGCCCAGATGCAACAGGCCGCACAGTCGGCACAGGCCGCGTCGCCAGAGCAGGTAGAGGGGCTGGAGCGGGCCAAAGAGCTGATTCAGGAGGCGCGAGACGCCCTCCAGGGCGGCGACTTTGCCACCTTCGGCAATCGGTTCGACGAGCTGCAACAGGTGCTCAACGACGTGCCGCTTCCCGACACCACCGGCACCGCTCCGCCCCCGACGTCCTCCGACACGACCGGCACCATGACGGTCCCGACCGGAGACGTGTCGGAGGTGAGCGGAGGGTCGTGAGGCCCCCGGCCTCACCGCTTCTGAATCAGAATCCAGTTGTTCGCCGCCGCGTCGCGGTAGAGCCGCACGTCCACGAGGGTGGGACGCATCTGGTACGTAAATGTGTACGTGAAGTACTCGTCGAGGCCGCCCTCCCGGACCCCATCCTTGAAGCGGCCGAAGAACAGCGGGTTGTTGCTACACGGGGCCAGTTCGGTGAAGAAGTTGGACCCGACAGCATCTGCGGGATCGATGCCGCTCAGGTTTGACTCGTAGCGGTTGTAGAACTGCACGATGCCCCCATCGTCAATCTGAATAATGCCGAACGGGGCCGTATCCAGTTCGTCCTCGTCGGCGTGCCGCAATTCCTCTCCTACGCCTTCGTCGTCGAACTCGAGGTCCGTCGTCGGAAGCTCGGGCTCGTCGGCGTTGCCAGAGTCGCCGGAGGGCGACTCCGAGCCGTCTTCGCGCAGGTACGAGTATGGGTCCTGAGAGTCAGCCATGAGGGCAGACACAGTGAAGAGGCTGGCGAGCGGGGCGCGATCGCATCACAGCCGCGCGCGTGAGCAATCGAGGGACGGAGTCCCCAAAGTTCGGGTCCTCCGCTTCAGTGTAATACTCTCGTATCCGTCGTGCGAGGCATCGATCCATCATCCCGGCCGTCACGCCCGGTTCCGAGAGAGAAATCGGATGTAACCAAGTCGCTATGACCAAGGACGAGAATAAACGCCAGGAATCCTCGGTTAATGCCCCCAATACTATTTCACTAGACATCCCAACTTATGCACTGAATACGACTTTTCGAAGTCGCCACTGAGTTGGGGCTGTGCAATGACTGTCGTCGAATCCGAGGCAGAGCCGAATGGAACAGGATGTAGGTGAGTCGACGAGTGTCGACTCCGCGTTTGAAGGACTTAAACAGCGCGTTGAGACAGCCCTGCGCGATCCATTGGAAGAGCAATGGGACGAAGTGCTGGGGCAGTGGAAAGAGGCGTCTTCTTCCGAGCGTCAGGCCGTGCGTCAGTACGCGACCGAACTCCGCGACCGTATACTCGACAGTCTGCTGGCCGCCGACACCGCCGATGAGCTCAGGCGGGGCCTTGCCCTCGGGTACGCCGAGATGAAGTGCCACTGGACGATGCTCAACACGCGCATACAGCACCAGACTGCACAAACCGGTCGTCCAGAAGAGCCGCTCATCTATCGGGCGACCTGCGTGAGCCTTATTGTGCAGACCCTGGAGCCACTGCTCAGCCGAGAGCACGTGGAGGACCTTGCGTCCTTTCTGGCCGAGCCGCTCAGTTAACCAGGCCGGTCGTCCCGTCGACTCCATCGAAGAGTCTGGAAGAAGCCGGTTCAAGTCTGCTCCGTTGAGGGGGCGCCCGTTGCAAGGCGGGGGCGCCCTTTTCTACATTCTGTGCCACCGGCAGTGCTCGCGGCACCCCGGCGGGCGAACTTGAGCCCTCGACACGGACCTCACACAATGCCTCAGTCCCATGGAGTGGATCGCCTCCCCCGAAGCGTGGATCGCGCTCGGTGCGCTGACGGTCCTTGAGATCGTCTTGGGCATCGACAACATCGTATTTATCTCGATCCTGTCGAACAAGCTGCCCGCGAAGCAGCAGCCCCTCGCGCGGCGGGTTGGACTGGGATTGGCCCTTGCCGGGCGCGTCGTGCTTCTGCTCTCGATCAGCTGGGTGATGTCCCTCACCGCACCGCTCTTCTCGGTGCTGGCGCACGCCTTCAGTGGGCGCGACTTGATTTTGCTGATCGGCGGATTCTTTCTCATCGGCAAGGCGACGACGGAGATCCACGACAAATTGGAAGGGGAGGACGGGGCGACGGAGGCCCGGGCCGAGGTGACCTTCACGAGCGTCATTGCCCAAATCTTTCTGCTCGATCTCGTCTTCTCCCTGGATTCCGTGATTACGGCGGTGGGGATGGCCGAGCACGTCGAGGTCATGATCGCCGCCGTCACCATCGCCATCTTCATCATGATGGCGTCGGCGGAGACCATCTCGTCCTTCATCGAGGCGCACCCCACCCTGAAGATGTTGGCGCTGAGCTTTCTTCTCCTGATCGGGGTTACGCTCGTGGCGGAGGGGCTGGGGCAGCACATCCCGAAGGGCTACATCTACTCCGCGATGGCGTTCTCGGTGCTGGTGGAGGTGCTCAACCTGAGTGCTGTACGGGAGGACGAAGCGGCGGCGGAAGAACCGGTCCACCTGCACCGGCCCCGGCTGCGGCGGGCGGTGGAGCGCGCCGTGGAAGAAGAGCGTTGACTGTGCGAGGACGCCTGGCGAAACCGATGGTTTAGAAGGCGGCGGTCCAGTCGCTGTGGGTGTCGATCTGGCTCCGCACGAGGTCGGGACGCTCCTGGCCGGGGGTGCCGTCGGTCTCGTACGCGTCGAGGACGGCATCGGGATCGATGGGGCCCGGGGCAGTATCCTCGGCCGCAGCCTGCTGGTAGGCGGACCGGAAGGGCACGCCCTCCGCGACCTGCGCCAGCGCCCGCTGGGTAGCGAGGAGGGCTGGGGTGCACGCGGCCCGCGTCTGGTTGGGATTGAACGTGACGCCGCGAGCCACCTCGGTCAGCGCGGTGAGCACGTCGGAGGTCATCTCTACGCTGCGCATGGCCGCCGCTTTCGTGAGCTGGAGGTCGCGGTGGTACCCGCCGGGTAGGTTCGAGGGGCCGGTCGCGAGGTGTTGCATCTCGGCGGCGAGGCGGGGGTGATAGGCCCGCGCCAACTCCAGCACGTCCGGATTCTGCTTCTGCGGCATGATGCTGCTGCCGGTGCAGTGCTCCGGCGGCAGGTCCACGAAGTCGAACTCGGCGGTAGCGAAGAGGACGAGGTCGGACGCTAGCCGGTTGCAGGTGGCGCCGACCTGCGTGCAGGCGTGGCTAACGGCGAGTTCGTGCTTGCCCCGGCTCAGCTGCACGGCCGTGGCGTGGGTCTGCACGGTGCGGAAGCCGAGGCGGTCGGCCACGGCCGTGCGTGGCAGGTCGATTACGGGCACGCCGTAGCCCGCGGCGCTGCCGAGGGGGGAGACGTTGATCCGGCGGCGGGCGTGGCGGAGCGCATCGAGGTCGCCCGCCAGCGTCTCCGCGTACCCCAGTGCCCAGAGGGCGGCGGTAGACGGCATGGCCCGCTGCAGGTGGGTGTAGCCCGGCATGAGAACGTCCGGATGCCGGTCTGCGAGCTCGCACAGCACGTCGGCGAGGGCGGCGGCCTGGCCCCCGATTGTGGCGAGGGCGTCGCGGAGATAGAGCCGGAGTGCGGCGAGCACCTGGTCGTTGCGCGAGCGCCCCGTGTGCAGCTTCTCGCCGGCCGTCCCGGCGTGCTCGGTCACGAACCGCTCGATCACGGTGTGGCAGTCCTCGTCCTCGGGCGTGACGGTCACCTCTCCGTCGTCGAACGCGTCGAGGAGGGCGTCCAGCGCGCCGCCGATCCGCGTCCACTCCGTCTCCGAAAGCACGTCGATCTGGCGGAGGCCCCAGGCGTGGGCGCGGCTCGCCCGTACGTCATAGGGCAGCAGCAGGCGGTCCCATTCATAATCGTCTCCGACCGTAAACCGGTGGACCCAGTCCTCGGTGGGCGTCGTCGTGTCGTGGTCCCAGATCGGTGTGCTCATGGCATGCGTCTGTCCGGAGAAAGGAAAGTGGAGAGAATGCGTGCGCAGAGGGAGGAGACCGGCGGAGGAACGCCACCAGTAGGGTGTGGCGCTGTCGATCTCGTCGGTGTGCTCTCACGGGTGATCACGGGTGGTCGAAAAGTAGGCCCGGATCAAATCCCGGTAGACGACGACGGCCCGTCTCACCTCGTCCACCTCGATGCGCTCCGTGGCGGTGTGCGAGCGGGTGCTCGGGCCCGGTCCCATCTTGACCGTGGGCACGTCGTGAAGGAAGACCCAATCCGACGAGGTAGGAGACCCGAAGGGCTGGGCGTTGGGCCGGGCAGACTGGGCGGCCTGGGCGATCCGCGCGTCTCTGGGCGTGGCGCAGGGCACGAGGCGGTCGCTGTAGACCTCCACCTCCGCGTCCACCGCCTCGGACACCTGATCCGCAATCTCGTCGTGCGTGTAGGCGGGCGTGGTGCGGAGGTCGACGGTGAAGACGCAGTGCTCGGGCACCACGTTGTGTGCGTCGCCGCCCTCGATGGTGGTGACCGTCGCGGTTGGCGCACCGAGGTGCGGGGCCTCCCGGTTCAGGGGAAGGGCCTCGAGCTGCTGGATCGCCGCCAGGGCCGCCGGAATCGCGTTTTCGCCGAGATGCGACCGGCCGGCGTGCGCGGCCGTTCCTCGGGCGTGGATCTTGAGGATGAGCAGGCCCTTCTGCGCGACGCAGGGGCGAAGTGTGGTGGGTTCGCCTACGACGGCGGCGGAAAGGGACGGAAGTTCGGGACGGAGGTCCTGCAGCCCGTTTCTGACGCCGCCGGACTCCTCGTGCGTGGTGAGGCCGACGAGGAGCTGTCCATCGCTTGGGGCCCACCCCTCCGCCGCCAGGGAGAGCAGCGCCATCGTCATCGCGGCGCCGCTGGCCTTCGCGTCTACACTGCCCCGGCCGTAGAGGACGCCGTCGGTCTCGACCGGCTCGAACGGCTCGTACGGGTGGTCGCTCGACGGCGGCACGACGTCGAGGTGCGAGTTCAGCAGAAGCGTGTCCTCACCTGCGCCGACGCCGAAGGCGATGTTGTCGTCGTGCCGCAGCACGTCGACCCCGGCGCGCCGGACGTGGGCCTCCACGAAGTCGGCAATTGCCGCCTCCTCTCCGCTGAGGGAGGGGAAGCGGATGAGCTCCTTTAGAAGGTCAACGGCGTCGGTGGTGCTCGAAGAAGAGGAGGAGTGCATTGTATCAACCGGTTGGGACGATGGCTCGCGTTACTGGTGTCCCCGGCCCTCTCGTGGTTTGCAGGGCGAGACGAAGCCGGGGCAACGTCCGCCAGGCCGAACGATCCGTGGGTCACGATCGGCGCACGATTTCTGTTGCTCGGGACCGGGACAGAAGGTCGTCCGGACCGCAGATGTGAACCTCGCCGACGGGGCCGTCGAGGGCGTCGAGTGCCGTTTCGACCTTCACGCGCATGCCCCCATCGATCCAGCCGTCCGCGATTCCTTGCCTGGCGGTGGCCGGGGTGCAGGCGTTAAGGCGGGACTCGGGATTCCCGGCGTCCCGGCGCACGGCTCCCGCCTCGGTGACGTAGAGCAACTGCTCGGCCGCCAGGGCCTCAGCCAGCGCACGGGCAACCGTGTCGGCGTTCACGTTGTAGACCTGCCCCCCGTCGTCGATGCCGAGGGGGGCCACGACGGGAACCAGTGACCGATCCAGAAGCCCGTTCAGGAGCGACGGGTCCACGTGCTCGATGTCGCCGACCCATCCAAAATCGACGGTCTTTCCATTGACGTCCCACGCCGGACGCTTCGAGACCTGGACCAGGGCGGCGTCGGCCCCGGAGATCCCCACCGCGGTGAGGTCGTGCTGCTGTGCTTCTGAGACGAGGGTCGTGTTGAGCGAGCCCCGCATGGCCCACTGCGCAATCTTAAGGTCGAGGTCGGTCGTGATGCGGCGGCCCTGGACCCGCTCCGGCGTGTGGCCGAGTCGATCCGCGAGGGCGGTCATCTGCGTGCCGCCGCCGTGAACGAGCACCACCGGGGCGTCCTCGTGCAGCGCCTGCACGCCGGGCCACAGCCCTGTGGGTGCGCTCGCCTCATCGAGAAGCGATCCGCTAATCTTGATGACGGTCGGGGAGGGCTTTTGCGGAGGCATTGTCGCTGCGGTAGAGTCGCTTCGTTCGAAAACAGAGAGGAGGGCGTGGGGGAAGGCATTGCTGAGGGAGCCCCCAGTTGCCTCCACTCACTCCTCATTCTGCGGCCCCGTGATCAGAGGCTCCAGACGTACTCAAGCAGTGCTTTCTGCGCGTGAAGGCGATACTCGGCCTGGTCGAGGTGGGCGGCACGCGGACCGTCGAGCACCGCGTCGTCCACCACCACGTTGCGGCGCACGGGCAGGCAGTGCATGAAGAGGCCCTCCCGGCTGTGCGCCATCAGGTCCGCGGTGATGCGCCAGTCGGAGCGTGCCGCCCGGGCCTCGGACTCGGCCTCCGGGTTCTCGTACATGAGCGGGCCGCCCCACGACTTGGCGTAGACCACGTCGGCGTTCTCCGCCGCGGCCGCCTGGTCGCTTGTCGCCGAGACCGACCCGCCCTGCCCCTTGGCCAGCGCCTCCGCCTCGGCCATCACTTTCGGGGCCAGGGCGTGCGTGTCGGGGCGGGCCACGGTCACGTCCATGCCACAACGGGCCGCCGTGCGGAGTGCTGTGTTCGGCACGGCCATTGGCAGGGGCTTCGGGTGGGGGGCCCACGAGAGGACGAAGGTTTTGTCCGCGAGGTCCTCCCCGAACCGCTCGGTGAGCAGGGCCGCGTCGGAGAGGCCCTGGCACGGGTGCGCCCCGGCCGACTCCAGGTTGATGACTGGCACCGTCGCGTGCTCGGCGATGGTGCGGATGAGCGTGTCCTGCTCGTCCGCGGCGTAGTCGGTGCCGGAGGCGAAGACGCGGACGCCCAGGGCATCATGGTAGCGCGACAGCACGCCGATCGCGTCCCGGACGTGCTCGGCCGGGCCCCCATCCATCACGGCCCCCTCCGTCCACTCCAGATCCCAGCTCCCATTGCCCGGCACCAGGGTGGTATGGTGGGCCCCGAGGTGGGCGGCGGCCCCTTCCATCGAGGTGCGCGTGCGGAGCGAGGGGTTCATGAAGATAAGCCCGAGCGACGAGCCCGAAGCGGCCCCGGCGTGTAGGGTGTCGTCGTGTCGATGCTGCACGGCAGCGTGACGGAGGGCGTCCCAGGTCGCGTCCGAAAACGCGTCGACGCGGAGGACGTGCTGCAGATCGTCGTCCGTGTCGGAGGACGACGAGGTCGGCGTGGGTGGGGAGGTTGGCATTGGGGAAAAGCTTGTTGGCAGGTAGACGGTAGGAAAATCGGCGGCTTGCTGCGCCTCGGGGACGTCAGTGCGCTCCGGTAGTGACCGTGGTGGCGTCGAGGGCCGCGTGGAGCGCGTCCGCAAAGGCGGCCACGTCGTCGTCCGAGACGATGAGCGGGGGCATCAGGCGCATCACGTGCGGGTCCGACGAGCCACCGACGAGCACACCCTGATCGCGAAGCGCATCGATCACGGGCTCGACCGGCCGATCCAGATGGAGCCCCATCAGGCAACCGCGCCCGCGCACCTCCTCGACGACCGGCCCCACAGCCCCAGCCACCTGCTCGTGGATGTCGGTAGCCCGGGCCATCAGGTCGTCCTCGACCAGCGTCGTGAGGGTGGCCTCCACAGCCGCCATCGCGAGCATCCCCCCGCCGAACGTGGAGCCCTGGTCGCCGGTCTCGACGGTCGCGGCCACGGCGTCGTCCACGAGCACGGCGCTCACGGGCATTCCCGCGCCGAGGCTCTTGGCGAGCGCGACGAGGTCGGGCGTCGCCCCCAGTTGCTCACTCATGGAAAACGTGCCGGTCCGTCCCACGCCCGTCTGCACCTCGTCGAAAATCAGAAGCGTACCGTACTTGTCGCAGAGCGTGCGGAGGCCCTGCACGTAATCGGCGGGCATCGTCCGCATGCCGGCGATGCTCTGGATTGGCTCTAGGAGCACGGCCGCGATGTCCTCGGTGGCCAGCACTGCCTCCGCGGCGTCGAGGTCTCCCACCGGGACCCAGGTCGTCTCCGGGAGCACGTCCGCGTACGGCGCACGGTCCTTCTCGTCGTGCGTGGTGGCGAGGCTGCCGAGGGTACGTCCGTGCCAGCCCTGCTCCATCGCTACGATGCCGGACCGCCCCGTGTATTTCCGGGCCAGCTTCAGGGCCGTCTCGTTGGCCTCCGAGCCGGAGTTGGCGAAGAAGACGTTGCCGAGGCCGCTGGGAGCGAGTCCCGCCAGTCGCTGGGCGGCCCGGGCGCGGACCGGGCTGTGTGCGACGTTCGAGTAGAACATGAGCGTGTCCGCCTGGGCCTGCAGGGCCTCCACGACGGTTGGGGGGCAGTGGCCGAGCAGCGACACGCAGTGCCCCCCGTAAAAGTCGAGATACCGGGTGCCCTCGTCGTCCCATACGTAGGGTCCCTCCCCGCGCACGAGCGCCATGGGCATCTTGTCGTACGTCGGGATTTCGAGTTCCTGCTCCAGGTTGATCGTGTCTGTTGGGGGCATGGGGGCTGTTGGTATGTAGGTGTGAGGGAGCGTAGGAAAGCGGAAGCACGAGCGAGCGTGGAGAGGCACGTCTCCACCCGCTGCGTACGCATTCAAAGCGCGGGAGCGGAGCGCGGGGTAGGCACGAGGCCGGCGGTTTCGGGGAGGTCGAGCGTACGATTCAAGTTCTGCAGCGCCTGACTTGCAGCCCCCTTCAGGAGGTTGTCGAGGGCGAAGCCGACGATGAGGGTGGAGCCGTCTGTCTTCCAGCCGAGGTCGCAGAACGGGGTGCCCACCGTGGGCTGAAGCGCGGGCAATCCGTCCGGCGTGTGGCGGACGCAGGAGGCCTCGTCGTAGGCGGCGTCGTACTCCGCGGCTACGGCCCCTGGCTCGACGGGGGCGTCCCACTCGATATGGGCCGTGCCCCAGATTCCCCGTGTCCAAGGGCCGGAAGCGGGCACGAAGTCGAGCGACACGTGGTCGCCGAGCGTCTGCCGGATTTCGGGGCCGTGCTGGTGGCTCATCACCTTGTAGGGGCGCACGTTGCCGTCGCGGTCAGGAAAGTGAGTGGCCGAAGAGGGCCTGGCGCCCGAGCCGGACGCGCCCGTGAGGGCAGTCACGTGGGCGGTGAACGGAATTTCTTTCTGAGAAAGGGGGGCAAGCGCCAGCGTGATGCCGGTGGCGTAGCAGCCGGGATTGGCCACGAGCGACGCTCCCGTGATGTCGTCGCTCCACTCCGGCAGCCCGTATACGGCATCGGCCAGCAGGCCCGGGGCCGGATGCGTCGCGTCGAACCACTCGGGGTAGACCGCCGGGTTGCGGAAGCGAAAGTCGGCGCTCAGGTCCACGATGGGGCCGCCGAATCCGTGCTCCAACAGCGGGGGAATGACCTCCATACTCCGGCCGTGCTCCCCGGCCACGAGAAGTGCGTCGAGCGGCGAGGGGTCCAGGTCCTCCGGTGCGACGAAGACCTGATCGACCTGTTCACGCAGGGATGGATGCGCCGCGCCGACGGCCTGGCCGGCAAACGTCCGGCTGGTCACCGTGTGGAGTGCGGCGGCAGGGTGGCCGGCCAGCAGGCGGATGAGTTCCCCCCCCACGTAGCCGGCGCCGTGGAGGAGGCCGATGTGGGCAGTGTCGTTCATGGGTGCGGGGACGGGGCGAGCAGATTTCATGATGACTGAGATACGTGTTGGAAAGTGCCGCGTGGGCACAGGAGGCACCGGGCGGCTTGCACATCACGCCTCATGGTTCTTCACCGCCATGGCGAGGTTGCTGTCGGGTGCCGGCATGGAAGCAGCGGGCGTCCCCGGGCCGTCCGGCGCGACGGAGGCTGGAAGGGCTCGCACGACTGCATTCACGAGTCCGGTGCTTTGCTGCAGGGCGTTGAGGGCCGTCACGCCGAGCCGCTGCGTGATGTAGCGGCGCCCCACGTCGTTGTCGGTCACCGGTCCAGTCATTGCGGTGATGTCGGCGTGGTACCGCTCGCGGAAGGTGCGCTCGGCGGCCCACGCCCCGGCCAGGTCGGTGGCCGCCACCACGTGCGTTTCGATAAAGGACTGCAGTTCCATGTCTGTCAGGAGGTCGTCGACGCCGTAGTAGCCGACGAATCCGTCGCCCATTTCCGCCACAATCACGTCCAGGTCCTTCGTCTCATTGAGGTGGTGGATCACGCCCTTTGCGATGGGGGTGATCGCGTCTTCCACGGTGCAGGCAATGCCCGCGTCGGTGAAAGTGGACACGGCCGCGGCCCCGTGCTCCCGCATCCGGCGCACATCGCGCATGAGCGACGCCCCGGTGAGCTTGGCGGCGCCCACCCGGAGTCCGCGTTCCGAGAGCCCCTCGACAATCCGGCAGGCCGCCTCGGTCTTGCCCGTCTCCATGGCCGTGCCGCTGACCGTGACGAGGGGGACCGATCTCTCCAGGCGGTGCCGCATCTCCAGGGCGTCCTCCTGAATCCGGGCGTGTGTCCACTGGTCGTTCCGCCTCACCATCGCGGCCCCGAGCACCTCCACCGGCAGGGCCGGCCCGAGCTCCGGGTGCGCCGCGGTGCACTCGCCGATGAGCCCGCCCAGGTTGAGCACGTTCAGCGTATCGCCCGGGGCAATGTGGCGGGGGACCCGTCCGCTGTATCCCTTGAGTGCCTGCCGTCCGCCAAGGGTGCCCACGAGCACGTCGCCCTCTCGGACGTGCCGGAAGCTCCCATCCCTGCACTCGACTTCGTCGTACTGGTCTTTTTCGGCGAGCGCGCGGCCCACAATCACGTAGCCGTGCTGGGCCACGACGTACGGGGAGAGCGTGATGGGCGACTCGATGTCACAGTGGGCGGTGCTGGAGGCAATTTTGTCGACGGGTCCGGTCCGGAAGGCGTCGTCGGTCATGGGGGAGGAGCGTGGGTGTCTGAGAGTGTGGGGGCGGTGGAGATGCGCTATCCCGTGGTCGATTCGGCGAGCGGTGCTTCGGAGTGCGAAGAATCCGTGCCGGCGCGGGCCTTTTTGGCGAGAAGGGACGGAACGGCGGCGAGCGTGGTGTATCCCTCCGCGTCCCGTCCGTCCCACAGCGCATTTTCTTCGCCGTAGGTGGCCGTGCCGGCGTCGAACAACGAGTGTGGACTGTCGACGCCCTGCACCGTGGCCCGGCCCTTGAAGAGCTTTACCGTCACGGTGCCGGAGACGACGTCCTGACTGTGGTCGAGAAACGCCTCCACGTCCCGCATCACCGGATCGAAATACTGTCCCTCGTGGAGCAGGCGGCCGTACACGTCGCCGAGGGTGTGCTTCTGGACCTGCTGCTGCTCCGAGAGCACCACCTTCTCGAGCTCACGATGGGCCGCAATGAGGATCTGAGCCGCCGGCGCTTCGAATCCAACCCGTCCCTTGATGCCGAGGATGGTATCCCCCACGTGGACGTCGCGCCCGACCCCGTGGGCCCCGCCGATCTCGTTGAGCGTCTCGACGATCTCGACCCCCGAGCGAGACGTCCCGTCGACGGCGGCGGGAAGCCCATTCTCGAACGTGACCGTGAGGGTATGCGGCGTGTCCGGTGCCTGTGCAGGGGACGTCGTGTCCGGATAAGCGTCCTCCGGCAGCGGGGTCGTCGCCGTGAGGGTCTCCTTTCCGCCGATCGTGGTCCCCCAGAGCCCCCGGTTGATGGAGTAGTCGGTCGTGTCGGCCGGAACCGAAAAGCCGCGCTCCTCGAGATAGGCCGTCGACTCGTCGCGGGTAAGCCCACGGCTGCGGATGGGTGCGATCACGTCCGGGTCGTCGCCCACCAGCTGCAGGGCCACGTCGAACCGAACCTGATCGTTGCCGGCGCCGGTGGAGCCGTGGGCGACAGTCGAAGCGCCAACCGCCTGCGCGACCTCCGCCACGGCCCGTGCCTGCACGATGCGCTCCGGCCCCACGCACAGCGGATAGACGCCGCCCTTCAGGACGTTGCCCTTGATCAAGTAGCTTAGGTGGTCGTCGTAGAGCGGAGTCCGCCCGTCGACGAGGTGATGATGGTCCGCCCCGAGGTGCTGGGATCGGGCCTCGATTGCCGAACGGTCGTCGTCGGTGAGGCCGCCGGTGTCGACCGTCACGGTGTGGACCGGGGCGTCATGGGTTTCTTGCAGGTACGGAACGCAGAAGGAGGTATCGAGCCCTCCACTGAAGGCGAGAACGATGGGCATAGGGACAAAATTCGGTGTGAAACATAAAAAAGGCGCTGGCTCGTGAGAACCAGCGCCTTTGCAGGGAAGGCGGCGATGCCGCGTCAAATGGAGGATCAAGCCTTACTCATCTGACGACCGGACGCCGGTTCGAGCCGTGGAGGTGGGGTGCAGTCGTCGCACACGTCGGGCTCGGCGTCGGGTCGTTGTCGCAATGAGAGTCGGTTGGCGTGTCATAGTAGCTTCCACGATAGCGGGCGCCGCTGGGACTATCAAGCCGGCCGAGGCCCGATTCGATGACGAAGTTATGAAGGGAAGCGCTTTCAAGATCGCGTGATCGTCTGAGGTGGAGGCTGTCACCCCGTGTCGTGGGCGGGGTGGAGAGCGTTCAGATGGTGTTCAGAAGCCCGGCGCTGACGATCGCTACGGCGCCGTGGCCCGGAGCGTCCCCGTCACCCGCACCGTTCGGGAAGTCGTCAGGGAAGAGGCCTGCTCTGTCATTTCAAGGTCGAATGTCCCGCCTACGGCCTCCTTCTCGGCGTGGGTGACCGAGAAGTGCCCCTCTGTGGCCTCGAATCTATCGTTGGGCAGGGACAAGAACGCGACAAGTCCTGGAAGGCTGTCGGTCCGGGGGGCGTTGAGCAGGGAGGCCCGCACCACGTCGTAGCGGCCCGTTTCCACGTCGGGGGCCTCTCCCGTTCGGTGAGGCGCGAGTTCAATCGAGAGGCCGGGTTTGTCGCGGGCGCCCAGCTCAAGTCCCACGCGGGAATCGCGCGCCGAGCGAAGAACGGCGGGACCCGTGAGCGTGTCGGCAACGGCCCCACGCACCTGCAGGCGGTACCGTCCCGCGGCCACGTCGAGGTCGGAAGCATCGCCGCAGCCGGAGATCAGGAGGCCAAGGCAAAGGCCGGCGAGCGAGAGCGGCAGAGCGAGGCAGCGAGGCATAGGTTGGTGCTAGCAGAGGAACGGTGCTGAGTCGAAGCGAAGCCCTGACTCGGCGTGGTAGGCTCCTCGACAGCGGGCTACTGCGGTTGGGTCTCCATCGTCTGGAGGCGTTCCTTGGACTGCTCGTCCGCCGCGTCCACGTCCATGGGCGCGTCGTCGGAGATGGGGACCGCGTCGAGGATAAGGCGCGCGCTGCGGTTGTACGTGAAGTAGTTGTAGGCCCAGTTGACGAGGGCGCTGAGGCGATTGCGGAAGCCCACCAGCTTGGCAATGTGGATGACGACCCAGAGGAACCAGGCCATGAATCCCCGGAACGCGATGCCGCCCGCAAACTCGGCCACCGCCGCGTTCCGGCCGATTGTGGCCATCTGGCCGAGGTCCCAGTATTCGAACCGCTCTGAGTTTCCGTCACGGAGGCGGCGCTGAATCTGGTCCGCGGCGTGCCGTCCGCTCTGTATGGCGACCTGGGCGAGCTGGGGCTCGTACCCGTCCTCGCCCTCGATGGCGGCCATGTCGCCCACGACGTACACGTTCGGATGCTCGGGCACAGTCAGGTCCGGGCTCACAATGACCCGATCGCCTCGATCCTGCTCAGCGTCGAGCAAATTGGCCACCGGGCTCGCCTTCACACCGGCCGCCCAGACCAGCGTCTGCGTCGGAATCACTTGTCCGTCGGCGAGGTGAACCCGGTTGGGGTCGACGCGCTCGACGGCCGTGTTGGTTCGGACATCCACGCCGCGGGCCTCAAGGACCTGTCGGGTGTAGGCCCGCTGGGGGGCCTCGTAGGGAGGGAGTAGGTCCTCCTCCATCTCCAGGAGGAGGCAGCGGGCCTCCTCGCGTGTGTCAAACTGGGAGAAGTCGTCGTTGAGCGTGTCGAAGAGCTCCACGAACGCGCCCGCCATCTCGACGCCCGTCGGCCCCCCGCCCACCACGACGAAGGTGAGGGCGCCCTCTCCGGTGGCTTCCCGCTGCCGGTCGTACCGCTCGAACTGCCGCAGTACGCGATTGCGCAGGTTGACGGCGTCGGGCACATTCTTGAGGGGGTAGGCATGCTCCTCCACACCGGGGATCCCAAAGTCGGTCGACACGGCGCCCGCGGCCAGGATCAAGTGGTCGTACGAGAGCGACTCGCTGCCGTGCAGGCGCACCTGCTGACGAGAGGGATCGATATCCACCACAGTACCCAGGCGGAAGTTCACCGTCTCGTTGCCCTGGAAGATGTTGCGCACGTTGTGCGCGATGTCGTCCGGCTCCAGCCCCGCCATCGCCACCTCGTAGAGCAGTGGCTGAAACTTATGGTAGTTGTTGCGGTCGACGAGCGTGACGCGGACCGGAGCGTCGCGCAGCGTCTTGGCGGCCTCCAGGCCCGCAAATCCGGCCCCGACAATAACAATGTGGGGACGTTCGGACGTGGATGATGGTGTATCAAACGGCATAGAGGAAGGAGGAAGCGTGGAATAACACGTCTATCCGGAGCTGTACCGAGCAAGTTAGACGCCACACGCTCATTGCCTTTCCCTCGTCTCATCATCCAGTGCAAATTTCCCATTATCGTCACACTGGACAGGGGGCGAGCGAACGCGCTCGGTTTTCGGTGGATGCGTCGCTACGCGGAGTGGTCCCGGCCACACCTCCCCCGATCTTGTGGGCATGGATCGGGGGACGGCCTGTCAGAACAATTACTGATTTGAGGGCGGGACGGCGCGCATCCGCTCTTGATCACAGGCAGGGGTAGTGTGTCGCCCATTTCTCACGTGGTACGTTCAGGCAGTCGTACACCACCGACGCGCCCTCACAGGCTGCCCGGGCCTCTCGCTGTGGATTACGGGCCGTACCGAGCGGCCACGGTCAACAAGCTCGTTGATGACAGCCCGGCCTGTCCATGAACGTGGGTGTCTCGGCAATGGCGCCACGGCCTGAGAACTGTTTGGAAGGCCCAATGATCGCCCCGTAGAGAGAACCAGTGTGGGAGAACTGCCAGGGGTGTGGCAGTGGACCGGTCGTCTATATGCAACAAAATTGTTGGGAACTCCCCGTGCCTGTGGGGGCGATCGTGGACCTCCCCTGGCTTTCTGATTATACTTGCATCTGCGGGTTTTCCCTACGAAGTCGTTCTGTTCTCGTCATGCACAACCCGGTTACCCTTCGCTCGCCGCGCATCTACGTGAGCGTGCTTGCTTTCACCCTGTTGGCCGTCGCGGTAGGGGCGTGGAGCGGCGTATCCCTGGGGCCCTGGGCGCTGGGGGTCCTGTTTGTCGCCGTCGTTCTGACGGGCATGCCGCACGGGGCCATCGACCACCTCGTGGCGGCCCGGCTGTGGGGGCTCGACCAGACGTGGGCTGACCAGGCAAAATTTTATGGTGGATACCTCGCCTTGATGGCGCTTTACGGAGTGCTCTGGATTGTGACCCCGGCCTGGAGCCTCGGCCTCTTTCTGGTCATGACCATGTATCACTTCGGGCAGGCCGACCTGGCCTACTGGCGGCTTCCGCCGCTGTCCGCACGTCTTCTGTACCTGTCGCGCGGCCTGTTTCTTCTCGGCCTGCCCATCGTGGCCTTTCCGGAAATTGTCGCGCCCATTTTCGAAGCGATGGGGGACGTGCGCCTACTCAGCTGGCCGTTGGTGACGACGGCCCCGGGCGCGCTCTTCGCGGGCCTCGTCCTGCAGCACGCGGGGGCACTCGGAATGGGCCGGCTGTGGGCGGATCCGAGTGTAGACTGGGCCCTCGGACGGGAGGCGATCAACGTCGCGGTGCTCGCGACCCTGTTCGGGCTCGTCCACCCGCTCGTGGCCTTTGCCGTCTTCTTCGGGGGGTGGCACGCGCTGGGGCACATCCTGGAGCTTCTTCGCTTCTTCCAGCGGCGTGGAGACGTCATGTCGATGGCCCAGTTCTACCGCGAGGCGTTCCTCTTCACGGTGATTCCCTTTGTGGGGCTGGCGGGCCTCTACGCTGCCACGCAGTCGTTTGGGATGGAGGATCAGATGATTGCGCTTCTCTTTATTCTCATCGCCATCGTGACCCTCCCCCACATGGTGGTCGTTGAGAAGATGTACCGGGAGCGGGAAAAAGGCGCACCCCGGGCCGCCTCCTGATCCCACACAAATAAAAAAGGGCGTGGCAGTCGGCCACGCCCTTGGGGAGAAGAGAAGAGGGAGAAGGTTACATGCCTCCGTCGTTGGCCTCCGGGGGAAGCAGAACGCTATCGATGACGTGGATGACCCCGTTTGAGGCTTCGAGGTCGGTCTGGACAACGGTGGCGGTGTTCTGGCCCATCAGCTGAACGGTGCCGTCGTCGACCTGAACTTGAATAGAGCGCCCTTCAAAGGTCGGTACGGCGTCCGCGCCGGTGACGTCCGATGCCATGACCGCGCCACTCACGACGTGGTACCGCAGAATGGCCTGGAGCTGCTCCTTGTTTTCGGGCTGCAGGAGGGATTCGAGCTGACCGTCGGGCAGCGCATCAAACGCGGCGTCGGTGGGGGCGAAGACGGTGAACGGCCCCTCGCCCTTTAGGTCCTCCACGAGATCGGCCGCCTCTAGGGCCTGAGCTAGGGTGTTGAAGTCATCGGCCTGCACGGCCGTGTCGATGACGTCCGGCTGGTCGGCGCCCATGTCGTCCTGCTGGGCGACGGCCGGGCTGGCAAGAAGTGCGAGGCCGAGACCGAGAAGAAAGGCGAAGCGAGATGCGTAGGTATACATTGGCTGTTTGGGGTAGTTGAAAGAATTCATGGATATAGCCTAATCCCTAACCCGCAGAAATATTCCCCCTGACCGACGGGCCGACGCTATTGTTACAGCCAATGCTCGCCCTCACGGGTTCGTCGTGCCTCGGAGGTGGGACCGGCGCCGCCGCAGCCGCGCAGGTAAAGAACCTACGATCTGTCAGGACTCCCGAACACTGGTTTGCACGGCGCGTTACACCGCTGCAATGAGTATTGTTCATCCCCATCGCAACAGATCAATACAGCGTCGTGGCACAAGTGAATGAAGGAGACGAGGTCCAGGTCCACTACACGGGCAAACTGGAAGACGGCACAACGTTCGACGAGTCAGAGGAAGAGCCCCTGAGCTTTACTGTGGGGGAGAATCGTGTCATTCCGGGTTTTGAGGAGGCCGTGACGGGCATGGAGCCGGGCGACGAGAAGACCGTGGAGGTGGAGCCGGAGCAGGCCTACGGGGAGCACCGTGAAGACATGGTCATGGAAATGGACCACGACCAGATTCCCGACGAGGTGGAGCCGGAGGTCGGGCAGCAGCTTCAGCTGCGACTCGAAAACGGCCAAACCGTCCCGGTGCTTATCACGGCCCTCGGGGAAGACTCGGTAACCATCGACGCGAACCATCCGCTGGCGGGGCGCACGCTCATCTTCGACATTGAGGTGATAGACGTCGCTGAAGGCAGTGGCTCGCCCGACGGTGGAGGAGGCGACGGCGGCGGCAACATTGTGACGCCGTAGCCTCGAAGGACGGTCCGGACACGCTGGACATCGTCCCATTTCGGTACTTTCCGTGCCCCTGCATGGTTGATCTGTGCAGGGGCATTGCTGTGGGGAGCAGTTGGACAAGCGGCGGCGCAAGGGCCGAGCAATGTTCGTGTAACGGTGAGCGAGATGGACTCGGCACGAGAATCTTTCTCGCACGCCCGTTCCTACCTTAGTCCGGGAAAAACGTCACGGAGGTCCAGGTGATGAGGCCTCATTGCGCAGCGTTCGCGTGTTGTCTACCTTGTCGCGTTGCGTCGCCGTAAGAAGACAGGGGCCTTCGTTTTCCACCCGCTGCGCTTCTCATCTGTCGATTCAACCCCTTGATCATGTCTGCTCCCGATGCCGCGGCTCCCGCCGACCGCAGCCAGCGCCAGTACAACTTCTCGGCCGGGCCGGCCACACTTCCCGTAGAGGCGCTACGGGAGGTAGAAGACGAACTCCCCGTGTACAACCATGTGGGGGCTTCGGTGATGGAAATTAGCCACCGTTCGCCCGCGTACGACGAGGTTGAGGCGTCGGCCCGCGAGCACCTCCGCGCCCTGCTCGATCTGGATGACGACTGGCACATCCTCTTTCTGCAGGGCGGGGCCCGGATGCAATTCTACCAGGTGCCCCTCAACTTCCTACCCGAGGACGGCGTGGCCGACTACGTCGTGTCGGGGCGGTGGGGCGTGAAGGCAGTCGCGGAGGCCGAGCGGGTGGGCGGGGTGAACGTCGCGGCCTCCAGCGAGGACGCGGACTTTTCGTACGTGCCGGACGTAGCGGAATGGGATCTCACCCCGGACGCGGCGTACGTCCACACCACGACCAACGAAACGGTCAACGGCAACCAGATGACCGACGACCCGGTCCTCGACGTGCCCGTTGTCACTGACGCGTCGAGCGAGTTCCTGAGCCGCCCGATGGACCTGGAGGGCTATGGGCTCATCTATGCTGGGGCGCAGAAGAACGTTGGGCCGGCGGGCGTCACCGTTGTCCTGGTGCACGATGACTTCCTTCAGCGCCGCAAGCAGCCGTTGCCGACGATGCTCGACTATGGCACCCACGCGGAGCGCCGCTACAACACGCCGCCGGTCTTTGCCATCTACATGGTGGAGAAGGTGTGCCGCTGGCTTCGCAATCAGGGAGGCATCGACGCCATCCACGCCATCAACCGGCGGAAGGCGCGTATGCTCTACGACGCGATCGACGGGACCGATTTCTACCAGGGCACCGTCGAACCGGAGGACCGATCGACAATGAACGCCACGTTTCGGCTTCACGACCCGGACCTGGAGCCGGTCTTCCTGCAGAAGGCCGAGCAGCAGGGCCTACTCAGCCTGTCCGGGCACCGCTCCGTAGGTGGGGTTCGCGCCTCCATGTACAACGCCATGCCCGAGGAAGGCGTCCGGCGGCTCGTGCAGTTCATGGATGAGTTCGAGCGCACACACGGGTAGGGCCGAAACGGTGGGAGAGGGAAACAGGATGAGCACCCGGGTCCCTTGGGGAGCGGGGACGGTACGAGACTGTCTTTGAATCAACGACCACGGCGCAATGGCTCTCACGATTGGCGTCCCGCGCGAAACTGAACCGGGCGAAACCCGCGTCGCTCTGATCCCCGACGTGGCCGACCGCCTGTTGGCGACGGTGGACGGCCTGGAGATCCACGTAGAGGAGGGCGCTGGGCATGGGGCGCACCACACCGATGCCGACTACGACGCGGCGGGATGTTTGGTCGGGGGGCGGGACGAGACGTTCGACGCCGACATCATCGCGAAAGTGGCCCCCCCGTCCGACGACGAGGTGGAGCGGCTCGGCGACGAGCAGGTCCTCGTCGGGTTTCTTAGCCCGCTCGAACGCCCGGAGACCGCACGGGCGCTGGCGGACCAGGGCGTGACGACGCTGGCGATGGAGCTTGTGCCCCGCATCTCGCGGGCGCAGAAGCTCGACGCGCTCTCCGCCATGAGTTCGATTGGGGGGTACCGAGCGGCGATCGGGGCGGCCGAGCGACTGCCCAAGTTTTTCCCGCTTCTTACCACCGCCGCCGGCACGGTGCGCCCGGCCCGGGTGCTCGTGTTGGGGGCCGGCGTGGCGGGCCTACAGGCCATCGCCACCGCCAAGCGCCTGGGGGCGAAGGTCTTCGGGTACGACATCCGTGAGCCGACCCGGGAGGAGGTGGAAAGCCTCGGCGCGTCCTTCGTGGAGCTGGAGGTGGACATCGAGGCCGACCAGGACGAGAGCGGGTACGCGGAGCAGATGGAGAAGGAGAAGCAGGAGCGACAGCCCGAGCTCCTTCAGCCCCACCTCGCCGACGCCGACGTGGTGATTTCGACGGCCCTTATTCCCGGCAAGCCTGCCCCCTTGCTCATCAACGAGGAGGCCGTAGCGGCCATGGATCCGGGGTCGGTGATCGTCGACTTGGCCGCGCCCAACGGGGGCAACTGTGCCTTCACGGAGGCCGGGGAGGAAATCGTGGAGCACAACGTACAGATCCTGGGGCCCACCAACTTGCCCGCCGAAATGCCGGTCCACGCGAGCGAGCTCTACGCCAAGACCGTAGCGGCCATGATTGAGGAGGGACTGGAGGAGGACACGTTCGCGCCGGACTTCGGTGACGAGATCTTCGCAGAGTCATGCCTTACGCGTGACGGGACGGTACAGAATGATCGTGTCCGGGGGCTTCTGGAGACGGCGGACGAGGCGAAGGCGTGATCGCCAGCCCCGCAGTTCGCAGCGGGTGCCCGACCGGGGCGGACGCCTTCCCGTCCTGCGGTTTGTACCTCTACCCCGCCCGCCGGGCGCTGCCTCCCCTCGACGAACGCACTTGCTTTTCGACGAACGAATCCCAGCCGCCTCAGACACCATGCTCAACAACCTGATTATCTTTGTCCTCGCGGCGTTCCTGGGCACGGAAGTGCTGACCAAAGTGCCGCAGACCCTCCACACCCCACTCATGTCGGGTGCCAACGCGATCAGCGGCATTACGGTCGTGGGGGCGCTCGTGGCGGCGGGCATGACGACCGGGCCGTGGTCGACCTGGATCGGCTTCGGGGCGCTCGTGGTGGCTACCATCAATGTCGTCGGTGGCTTCCTAGTGACCGACCGCATGCTGAAGATGTTTGGCAAGAAGGAGGCGTCCCCTGCTCAGGTCGACGCCTCTGGGGCCGCCCCGCGGACCGACGGTGCGGCCGGATGACCCGCCCCTCGTGATGAGGGGCACCAAGTGAGGCCCGCATCACGACCCTGTGCCACGACGCTCAACGTCTTTCTTCCAATGCTTCAACGCCCCCTATGAAGACCGCGATCATCGACCTCGCGTACCTGCTCTCGGCGGT
Organism: Salinibacter grassmerensis; assembly: GCF_947077765.1. NCBI lineage: Bacteria > Pseudomonadati > Rhodothermota > Rhodothermia > Rhodothermales > Salinibacteraceae > Salinibacter > Salinibacter grassmerensis. The sequence goes on from NZ_CAMTTF010000002.1 coordinate 480,823, forward strand.
GCTCTTTGTGTTCGGGCTCAAGCGCATGCAGTCTCCCGTCACCGCCCGTACGGGCAACGCGCTGGCCTCCCTCGGCATGCTCGTCGCCGTCGTCGCGACCCTCTTTCTGCAAGAGATTCTGTCGTGGCCCATGATTCTGGGCGGCCTTGCATTGGGGGGGATGATCGGCGTGGCGCTGGCGCGGACGGTCGAGATGACGGCCATGCCGGAGCTGGTGGCCGTGTTCAACGGGTTCGGGGGGCTCGCCTCCGCGCTCGTGTCGGGGGCGGAGCTGTCTCAGTACGTGAGTGGGGACGTGTACGGGTTCGGGGCCGTCACGGCGGTGACCATCGCGCTCTCGATCCTAATTGGGACCGTCACCTTCTCGGGGAGCATTATCGCCAACGGCAAGCTGAGCGGCTGGATCACAGGCAGTCCCATTTCCTTCCCCGGCCTGCGGGTGCTGACGGGCCTTCTGCTCGTGGGGGCGGGCGTGGCGTTCGGCGTGATGGTGGCGTACGCGGAGGCCTTTCCCACGCTCGCCCGTCCTATGATCCTCGCGGCCCTCGGCCTGGGGGCTGCGGCCCTCTTGCTCGGCGTCCTGCTGGTCATTCCCATCGGCGGGGCCGATATGCCGGTGGTCGTGTCGCTTCTGAACTCGTATTCCGGCCTCGCGGCCGCCGCGGCCGGGTTTGTGCTGGACAACACGGCCCTCATCGTGAGCGGGACGCTCGTCGGGGCGGCGGGCATGATTCTGACCGTCCTCATGTGCGAGGCGATGAACCGCTCCCTGGCGAACGTCATGCTCGGCGGCTTCGGCGGGGGCGACGGGCCCGCGGCGGGGCTCGACGTGCCGGAGGGCAAGACGGTCAACGAGACGTCGCCGGACGACACGGCCATCCTGGCCCGCTACGCCGACAAGGTGGTCATCGCACCGGGCTACGGGCTGGCCGTGGCACAGGCGCAGCACGAGGTGCGTGAGCTGGCCGACCAGCTTGAAGCACAGGGCATCGAGGTGAGCTACGCGATCCACCCGGTAGCGGGGCGCATGCCGGGGCACATGAACGTGCTTCTCGCGGAGGCCAATGTCTCCTACGAGAAGCTCTTCGAGCTGGAGGACATCAACCCCGAGTTCTCGACGACGGACCTCGCCATCGTTGTGGGGGCCAACGACGTCGTCAACCCTGCGGCCCGTGACGATGAGGGCAGCCCGATCTACGGCATGCCGATCCTGAACGTCGACGACGCGGACACGGTCGTCATGATCAAGCGCAGCCTCAGCCCTGGCTACTCCGGCGTGCCCAACGAGCTATTCTACGCGGACGGCACGAAGATGCTCTTCAGCGATGCGAAGGAGGCGGTCGCCGAGATCACCGACGCGGTGAAGGAGATGGAGGAGGCGTAACGGGAGAGGTACAAACGTGCGACGTCGCCCGCCCCGAGCCCGCCTCTACACCGGGTCCTGAGAGCGCCTTGTTTCCAATAGGGGCTGCAGATCCCCCCAGACCTCGTCCGCGATGATGCGGTGGCCGGCCGCGGTGGGATGGATGCCGTCGTCCTGCATCAGAGAGTCGGACCCCGCGATGTCATTGAGGATGAACGGAATCAGCGTGACGCGGTCGTACGCCTCGGCGATCGTCGGATAGACCTGGCGGAACTGTCGCACGTACTCCTGCCCGAGGTTGGGAGGAACCTGCATGCCCGTCAGGAGGACGTGTGCCTCCGGGTACGTGCTTAGGGTCGTGTCGATGATGCTTCGTAGGTTCTCGCGGGTGACGCCCGGATCGATGCCGCGTAGGCCGTCATTGCCGCCTAGCTCCAGCACGAGCACGTCCACGGGCCTCTGCAACACCCATCCGATGCGTTGCAGGCCCCCCGCCGTGGTTTCTCCGCTCACGCCCGCGTTCTGAACCTGTACGTTCCACCCGAGGGAGTCGACCTCCCGCTGGAGAAGGGCGGGGAAGGCCTCCTGGGACGACACGCCGGACCCGGCGGCAATGCTGTTGCCGAGGACGAGCACACGCGCTTCCGCGTCGGTCGTGTCCGCCGCGTCCGATGCCGTGGTAGACTCGGTTGTGTCGGCCGACGAGGTGGCGGGCGCCGAAGTGGAACGATCTTGCCCGCAGGCCACCAGGCCCAGAACCCCTACGAGCAGAAACAGGTATATGCGGACGCTTGACATGAGCGAGGCGGGGCAGAGTGGCAAGAGCGAAGAGCGAGTTCGGCCCGCCGAACCGAAACCGATGCAGCAGGGTTTCCGGGACGTCGCGGTCGAGAACGCACACTCATCTTTTTCGCACCGATCTTTCCTTCGCGCCCATGAGCGAGACATCCGTTCTCCAGGTCGAGTCTCTGACAAAGACCTTCCCCAGCGGGGGGCGTACCCTGACGGTGATTGACGACGTAGGCTTTTCGGTGAATGAGGGCGATACCTGCTCCATCGTCGGCCCGTCGGGGAGTGGAAAGACGACCCTCTTGGGGCTTTGCGCCGGGCTCGACCAGCCGACGAGTGGCCGCGTGGAGCTTTGTGGAGTCGACCTCACCCCCCTCGACGAAGATGAGCGTGCCGAGGTACGCAACCGAAACGTCGGATTCGTCTTCCAGACCTTCCGCCTGCTCCCGACGCTCACGGCGCTGGAAAACGTCATGGTGCCGGCGGAGCTGCGGGGCGACGCCGACCCGCGTGCACGCGCCGCCGATTTGCTGGATGAGGTGGGGCTGGGCGATCGCCTCGACCACTACCCGTCGCAGCTCTCGGGCGGCGAGCGCCAGCGAGTGGCTATGGCCCGGGCCTTCATCAACCGCCCGCGCGTGCTGTTTGCCGACGAGCCGACGGGCAACCTCGACGCCGAGACGGCCGGCCGGATCGAAGATCTTCTCTTCGAACTGAACGAGACGGCCGGAACGACGCTGGTCCTGGTGTCCCACGACCAGGAGCTGGCCGCCCGTACAGAACGTATTCTGCACCTCCGCGGCGGCGAAGTCGTCGACGACGAGCGAGCCCCGGAACCGGCTGGTGTCGCCTAGCGGGCCACCTTCCGACCGGGCGTCTATCCCTGACAGCCGGAACGGAAGAAGGGGCCCAACGGACGAGGATAGCCGCCGGCGCCCCAGCAAGGAGCGGCCCCCGGGATCCACAGAGGGGCACCCTTCCTGGTCATGTTCGGCGCACGAGACCGCGAGGCTTGAAAGTAGACCCCTCAGAGAAGGGAGGAGGTTACTAGTTGAGTCCCAGCTGTGTCGATGCGTCCTTCACCAGCGCCTCGGCGGCCTCGATCGACTCCGCCTCCGAGTACACGCGCAGCACCGGTTCGGTGCCGGACGGGCGGATAAGCAGCCAGCCGCGGTCTGTGACGTGCTTGAAGCCGTCGAGCGTCTGCACCTCCTCAACGGCGTGGCCGTCCACCGAATCCAGGCCGCCCTGATTCTCGAGCTGGTCCAGCACGTCCGCCTTCTGGTCCTCGCGGATGTGGATGTCGTCGCGGTAGTTGTAGTGTGGGCCAAACTCCTCCAGCAACTCGTCTACGAGGGCGGAGAGGGTCATGCCGCGCTCCACCATCATTTCTACGATCAGGAGGCCGATGTAGACGCCGTCGCGCTCCGGGATGTGGCCGGCCGCTGCGATGCCGCCCGACTCCTCGCCGCCCACGAGCACGTCGCCCTCGGCCATCTTCGGGGCGATGTGCTTGAACCCAATCGGGGTCGTCTCTACGTCGAGCCCGTAGCGCTCGCCCATCTTGTCGAGCAGGTGGGTGGTGGAGAAGGTCTTCACGATCGAGCCGGTGAGGCCGCGCTCTTCATGGAGGTACTTCACGAGCAGGGCGAGGATGCGATGCGAACTGACGAAGTTACCGTCCTCGTCGACCATCCCGATCCGGTCGCCGTCGCCGTCGTTGGCGAGGCCGACCTCGGCGTCGCTACCGGCGACGGTGTCGGACAGCTCGCCCAGCCGGTCTGCGATCGGCTCCGGGGCCGTGCCGTGGAAGCCCGGGTTGAGGTCGTGGCGGAGAGACACCACGCCGTCCCCGAGGAGCGCCTCCACGAGTCCCTGTGCCGCGCCGAACATGGCGTCGTGGGCGATCGTGAGGTCGGCGTCCTGGATCGACGAGATGTTGAGTGCATCGCGCAGCGCGTCGAGGTACCCGCCCCGCACGTCATCGGTCTGAATCGTGCCGTCGGCGGCGAGGGTGCCGAACGGGGAAAGGGACGTGCCGTCTAGGTCGTGGTCCGGCACGGCCGCCTCCACGGACGCGATCATGTCCGGGGGCGCGGGGCCGCCGAAGTGCGCCTTAATTTTGTAGCCGTTGTAGGCGGGCGGGTTGTGGCTGGCCGTAATCACCACGCCGGCGTCGTGCCCGGCCGCCTGGGTGGCCCAGCTGACGGCCGGGGTGGAGACGATCGAGTCGGCCAGGGTGACCTCCACCCCTGCGTCCGCGAGCACGCGAGCCGTCCGTTCGGCAAATTCGGACCCGAGAAAACGGGTGTCGTGCCCGAGGACGATCGACGGCGAGTCGCCGTAGTCCTCATGCAGCCAGTTCGCGGTGGCCTGGGCCACGCGTTCGAGGTTGGCGAAGGTGTAGTCGTCGGCGATGACGGCCCGCCAGCCGTCGGTGCCGAATTCGATCGGCGTGTTGGCCATACTGGAAGGGAGGTCGGTGCGAGAAATGGCGATTGAAGATGTCGTCGGTGTCAAGGCAACATCCCTAAGAAAAGAAGCCGTCGGGGAAAAAGCCACCCTCCGTGTTTGCAGCTGGTGCGGGGACGGGACGTGAGGACGGGCGTACGAATGGACGTTGAAGGAAAAGCAAATCTCAGGAGAACGCACCGGAGAATTCTGCGTTGGGGTCGGCGGTATAGATTCGGCATCCTGTCCCACAGTCGCTCAGTTTCCTCTATGCGCGTCCGTTCATCCACCGCAGCGTCCCTGTTGGTCATCGTGGTCGTATTGTTCGGGGGCGGGCGGGCCGAGGCGCAAACCGTGCGGGTGGAGGCCGGGGGGGGCTGGGCAATCCCGTCGACGGAGGTAAACGTGTCGGTTCAGGGGCGAGACCGCCCCGCAGAAATCGACCCCGGATCCGGGCCGAGCGCGTACGCCGCGGTGGGCCTGATGCGGACGCTCACGGACAATTTGTCGTTGGACGTGCGGGTCCGTGCCCAGCAGTCGCAGCTGCGTGTGGGAAGCGATGACATTTCGCCCACGATTGATCGCTGTATCGGCTCGTGTCCAGAGGGTCGCCTGCGGGCCTTGTCGTTTGAGGGCCAGCTACACCTCACGTCGGTCGGGCGCATCACTCCGTACTTCCTGGTGGGCCTCGGCGTGGCACAGACCACTATCGACGCGACCCGCATCGAGGCAGGAGGAAATGAGTTTCAGCTCTCGGAGACCGACGTGACGGATGCGGGGGGAAACGTGGGCTTCGGGGCGGCCCTGGGGCTGGGGAGGGGGCTCTCACTCACGGCGGAGACGCGCGTGACGGGCAGCCTGCCGGGGGCACAGGACAGCGCCGTCACGACGTTTCCATTCACGTTAGGGATTGCCTACCGCTTTCAGTAGAGAGGATAAAGTAGGTGAAGACATCTTGAGAAAACGGGAAGATATATTGGGCACGTTTCTTCAATACACATAGATTTACACCGTTCTATGCTTCCGTCACGCACCCCACTTCTTTGTGGTGTGAGCACTGGGCTCTGTATCGCCCTGCTTCTGCTTCTAGTACCGCCAACATCTGCACAGGAGCGATCAATACAGGATGAGTCAGCAAATGCTCCGTCTGTCATGTCCTACGAACAGGCCTTGTCTCGCTATCGGGACTGTGGACTCAGGAAGCTAGACGTGAATGCGTTCAAGAGCCGACGGCCAGGCTCAAAAATGCTCCGCAAGCAGGCATCGGCCACGATCCAGGTGAACTACAGCCGTAATTTCCCGTCGGAGGCGAGATCAGCCTTCGAGCGTGCTGTAGGTATCTGGGAACGGCACATTTCGTCGTCCGTCCCGATCGTCATTGAGGCAAATTGGGAGAGTTTGGGAGAAAGAGTTCTGGGATCGGCCGGTCCACTTCTTGCCTCCGTCGACGCAGACAATGACGGCGTCATCGACACGTTTCGCGGTCTTCCTTTGCATGATGCGATCACGGGACAGAATCAGTTTGAGAATCAGGTCGACATTGACATCGTGGCCCAATTCAACAGCGACCGGAGTGATTGGCACTTTGGAGAAGAGCCAGCACCTGCAGAGACAATTGATTTTACGTCAACGGTCCTCCACGAGATTGGTCACGGCCTCAACTACACGAGTGTCCTGAATTATGACACAGGATCAGGGGGGTACGGTTTTGACATCGACGGCAATGGACAGATTGACGAAACTGAACGAGTGCCAGGTCCTTTTGCGAGAAGAATAATTGAGAGACAAGACAATGGGGATCTGTTGTCCTTAGTGAATGAGAGTGAATTCCCCAATCCATCGACAAAACTTGGGGATGCGCTGGTGGACAGCTCACTCTTCTTTACCGGGAGTCGATCCGAAGAGGCCGCCGGACAGGGAAGTGGACCCCCCCGGCCGAAAATATATGCACCGACTGAGTACAACCAGGGATCAAGTATTGCCCATCTTGATGAGGGTACATACCCCTTCGAGTCAACCAATGCACTTATGACGCCGTTCGCTGCACAGGCGGAAACAAATCGGGTACCAGGTCCGATCGTTTGCGGTCAGCTTCTTGACATGGGATGGACGGCTGGTCCGGGCTGTGCGTTCGACGAAGTGTCCATCAGATCGGTCAATGCGGACGCAGAAACGAGTCAGTCAAACCAGGGATCTGCCAATCTGGAATGGACCCTTTCCGGAGCGGCTACGGTCGAAGAATTCGTAATTGAGCGTATTTACTTTGGGGAGAAGAAAGAAGAGAAAATGGTAGAGGCTGATAGACCAGGCGATTACAGTATCTCCTTCAACGAGCTGGATGTCGGCAGACACACGTTCCGCGTAAACTACGTGACAGCAGATGGGAACAGGGTGCAGTCTGGTGGCACGCCTTCGATAGAGGTTGCCGCCAATGTGTCGGACGTGTCCGTCTATCCCAACCCGTTCGATGAACGTCTGAACGTATCATTCACCCTTCCAGAGACACAAGACGTGTCGGTTGAAGTGTTCGATGTCTTAGGTCGACGTGTGGCCACGTTTCGCCGGAGTGGGGTGAGTGCCAATGACCCTCGTCCTGTTCAAATTAGGGCCTCCGATTTGGGGTCGCGTAGCAGCGGGGTCTACTTCGTCCAAGTGGATGGCGAGACCTTCGAGAAGACGGTGAAAGCCGTACGAGTGCGGTAGTGCAGCATGTGGACTTCTGATTGACGGGACTTTGGACAAGTGGAACCAGGGATGCCGATTATCCCCCCGTCTCCTCCACGGCGTCGCTGGCCGCGTTGTCGTCCATCTCCCCGTTCGCGGCGGCCGCGGCGTCTGCGTCGGCCGTCTCATCGTCGGCCTCTGGCTCCTCGGTGTCGGCCACCCGGGTGACGTCGGCAATCGCGTCGCCGTCCTTCAGGTTGATGACCTGCACGCCCTGCGTGTTGCGGCCCATCGTGCTGATCTCCTCAACCCGGGTGCGAATCATGATGCCGCCCTCGGTGATGACCATCAGATCCTCGTCGCCGAGCACGCCCTTGATCGAGACGAGGTCGCCCGTGCGGTCGGTGCGGTTGAGCGTGATAAGGCCCTTGCCGCCCCGGCCCTGCACGCGGTAGTCGGACAGGGCTGTGCGCTTGCCGTAGCCGTGCTCCGCGATCGCCAGCACGTCGAGGTCGTCGTGCATCCCCGGGGGCACCGAGATCATGCCCACCAGCTCCTGGTCGCCGGGCAGCTCCATGCCGCGTACGCCCCGCGTGTTGCGGCCCATGGGGCGCGCGTCACTCTCGTCGAAGTGGACGGCCCGGCCGCCGGAGGAGGCCACCACGACGGTGTTGTCGCCGCCGGTGAGGGACGCCTCGATAAGCTGGTCGCCCTCGTCGATCTTGATGCCGATAATGCCGTTGGTGCGCGGGCGGCTGTATGCTTCGAGCGCGGTCTTTTTGACCTGCCCCTGCCGCGTGGCCGCGAGGACGTAGTGGTTGTTGAGGAAGTCCTCGTCCTCGAAGTCCTCCTTACCCACGCTGATGACGGCCCGCACGCGGTCGTCCGGGTCGATGTCGACGAGTTGCCGGATCGATCGGCCCTTTGCCGTCCGGCCGCCCTCCGGAATTTCGAAGGGGCGGAGCCAGAAGCACTGGCCCTTGTCGGTAAACAGGAGCAGGACGTCGTGGGAGTGGCAGACGTAGAGGTGCTCGATGAAGTCGTCCTCGCGCTTGCCCGTGCCCCGCATGCCGACCCCGCCCCGGCCCTGCGTACGGTACGTATCGATGGGCGTCCGCTTCGTGAGGCCCTGGTTCGTGATCGTAACGACGACGTGTCGGCGCTCAATCAGGTCCTCGATGATGATGTCGTCGCCGCCGGTGTAGTCGATCTCGGTGCGGCGCTCGTCGTCGAAGCGGTCCTTGACCGTCAGTAGCTCCTCCTTGATGAGCTCCATCCGGCGGTCGCGACTGTTCAGGATGTCCTGGTACTCCCGAATTTGCTCGATGATGTCCTCGTACTCGCCGATAATCTTCTCGCGCTCCAGCCCCGTCAGGCGGCTCAGGCGTAGGCGCAGGATGGCGTTGGCCTGGGCCTCGGTCAGCCAGTGGCCCTCCTCCGGTTGCTGCACCAGCTCCTCGTACTCGTCGCCCAGAAGCGCCTGCACGGTGTCCTGCTCCTCCTCGGCTTCCGCCGGCGGGGTGAGGGGCACGTTGATTTCCCGGAGGTCGTCGTCCGACAGGCCGTCCGGGTAGCGGCCCTCGCGGAGGTTCTGGCGGGCCGTGCCGGTGTCGGGGGAGTGGCGGATGATGGCGATGACGGCGTCGAGGTGGTCGAGCGCCAGGGTGAGCCCTTCCAGGATGTGGGCGCGGTCCTGGGCCTGCTCCAGGTCGTACTCCGTGCGGCGGACGACGATCTCGTGGCGGTGGTCCACGTAGTGCCGAATCGCGTCCTTCAGGGTCACCACCTGGGGGCGCCCGTCGACCAGCGCCACCATGTTGACGCCGAACGTGTCCTGCAGGCGCGAGTGCTTGTAGACCTGGTTCTTGACGATCTCGGCGTTGGCCCCCTGCTTCAGCTCAATCACGATGCGGAGGCCGTTCCGGTCGCTCTCGTCGCGCAGGTCGGCAATGCCCTCGATGCGCTCCTGGCGCACGCGGTCGGCGATGCGCTCCACCTCGCGGCTCTTGTTCACCTGGTACGGCAGCTCGGTGACGATGAGGGCGTCGCGCCCGCTGCGCACCTCCTCTTCGTGCATCTTGGCGCGCATGACGACGCGGCCCCGGCCCGTGTGGTAGGCCTCGTAGACGCCCGCGTAGCCGTAGATGATGCCGCCGGTCGGAAAGTCCGGCGCCGGGACGTGCTCCATCAGGTCGTCGATCTCGATCTCCGGATCGTCGATGTAGGCCACTGTCGCGTCGATCGTCTCGCCCAGGTTGTGGGGCGGGATCTTCGTGGCCATGCCCACGGCGATGCCGTCGGCCCCGTTCACGAGCATATTGGGGAACGCGGCGGGAAGCACCGTCGGCTCCTCCATCGTCCCGTCGAAGTTTTCCTGCGTGTCGACCGTCTCCTTGCCGATGTCGGTCAGCATCTGCTCGGCGATCCGCGTCATGCGGGCCTCCGTGTACCGCATGGCCGCCGCCGAGTCGCCGTCGACGGAGCCGAAGTTGCCCTGCCCGTCGGCCAGGGGGTACCGCATGGAGAAGTGCTGGGCCATCCGCACGAGCGTGTCGTAGACCGACGAGTCGCCGTGCGGGTGGTACTTTCCGAGCACCTCCCCCACGATGCGGGCGCTCTTCTTGTAGTTGGCACCCTGAGTGAGGCCGAGCTCGTGCATGCCGTACAGGACGCGGCGGTGCACTGGCTTCAGCCCGTCGCGCACGTCCGGAAGCGCGCGGCTCACGATCACCGACATCGAGTAGTCGATGTAGGAGGACTTCATCTCCTCCTCGATGTTAATCGGGATCACGCGGCTGTCGTCGGCTTCCATGGTGTGGGAGGACGGCTGGTACGAAAACGGTGACGAAAACGAATGCCTGAAACAGAGGCTCAAACGATGGAGCCTCAAGCCATAAAACATACGGAATTACGGGCAGAAGTGCCACCAGCATGCCCCTCAGAAACCACCTCCACCGGCTTTTGACAGGAACGAGGGGGCCGTTGACGGAAGGAGGCTGAGATCGTACTTTAGGACGGATCAACCCTCTCCACGACGCACCTCTTTCCGCATGACGCCTCATCTTCTCCTCCGCGGCGGCACGCTTCTCCGGCCCGAGCCCGAAACGACCCAGGACGCCGATCTGCTCATCCGGAACGGCACGATCGCAGCGATCGGAAGCGACCTCGACGCAGGAGACGACGTGTCGGTGTACGACGCGTCGGGCCTGTTCATCTCGCCGGGGTGGATGGACATGCACGTCCACTTCCGAGAGCCCGGCTACGAGCACAAAGAAACCATCGCCACCGGAAGCCGGGCGGCCCTCGCGGGTGGGTTCACGGACGTGGCCTGCATGCCCAACACCGATCCGCCCCTCCACACGCGTGATGTGGTCGAGTTTGTACGGGAGCGGGCCGAGGACACGCCGGTGGGCGTGCACCCCATCGCGTGCGTTTCGAAGGAGCGGGCCGGCGACGAGATTGCCGAGATGGCCGACCTGCGGGCGGGCGGGGCCGTTGCCTTTAGCGACGACGGGGCACCCGTGCCGACGGCGGGGCTGATGCGGCGGGCGCTGGAGTACAGCAGCATGCTCGACCGCCCGATCATCAACCACATGGAGGAGGAGACCCTCAATCCGAGCGGGCAGATGCATGAGGGCGCGGTGTCGGCGCGGCTTGGGCTCGACGGCATTCCGGCCGCGTCCGAAGACGTGATGATTGCCCGCGACATTGAGCTGGCGGCCCTCACCGGGGGCGCCCTTCACGTGGCGCACATCTCGACCGCCCGGGGCGTGGAACTCGTGCGGCGGGCCAAGGCCCACGGCGTGTCCGTCACAGCCGAGGTGTGCACCCATCACCTGACGCTCACGGACGGAGCGGTGGAGGCGTCTCAGTTCGACACGAACACGAAGATGCATCCGCCCCTCCGCTCACCGGCGGACGTGGCGGCCCTGAAGGACGGCCTGGCCGACGGCACCATTGACGCGATCTGCACCGACCACGCCCCCCACGCATCCTACGAGAAGCAGGTTGAGTTCGCCCACGCTCCCTTCGGCATCCTCGGCCTCGAAACAGCGTGGGGCCTCATCGGGCGCGAACTGATCGAACCGGGCGTGCTCTCCGTGGAGGAGGCGGTGCGGAAGCTGACCGTGGCCCCGCGCCGCATCCTGCGCCTCGACGGGTTGGGCCTCGCAGAGGGCGTCCCGGCGCGGCTCACGGTTTTCGACGCGTCGACCGAGTGGACCTTCACGGAGGACGACATCCGGTCGAAGAGCGAAAACACCCCGTTCACGGACGCCGAGATGGTGGGGCGGCCCTGGGCGGTCTACAGCGATGGGCAGTTCGTGGAGTGTGGGGGGACGTAGTGGCACGGTTCTGCCGGGCATGAGCAGGGCGCCACTTCTAAAGGATCGTCCGGGCGCTCGTCTTCGTATCGGGTTCTTGTCTTCGCATCGTTCTGTTTTTCGTCCGTCTCCGGCCCCACTGTGTCTTCCGAGTCTCTACAGGTTGGCGTCGTCCTCGGCGGGGTGGCGCCCGAGCACGAGGTGTCGGTCATCACGGCGCTGCAGGCCGCCGCGGCCCTCGACCGCGACCACTACACCCCCGTTCCCATTTACGTGGCGAAGGACGGCACGTGGTACACCGGGGACGCCCTGCTGGAGGTCGAGTCGTACCGCAACCTGGACGCCCTCCGCGAAGAGGCGCTGCCCGTGGCGCTCGCACCGACGCCCCACGGGTCCCTCGAACTGCTCGAAGACCGTGGACCGGGCGCCCTAAAGCACCTCCAGCGGCCCGCGCTGCGGCGTCGGATCGACGTCATGCTGCTGGGACTGCACGGCGGCCCCGGCGAGAATGGAGGGGTGCAGGGCCTCTGCGAGGCATTCAACGTGCCCTACACCAGCGCCGGTGTGTTTGGCTCCGCCCTCGGCATGGACAAGGTCATGTCGAAGCGGGTGTGCCGACAGGCCGGCATCCCCGTGGTCGACTTCGTGGCGCTCCGCGAGGGCGAGTGGGCCTACCAGGAAGGGGCGGCCCTGGACGACTGTGAGGCTGCGCTCGATTACCCGCTCGTGGTCAAGCCGGCCCGCTGCGGGTCGTCCATCGGCATTTCGCAGGTGGAGACCCGCGCAGGGCTCGACGCGGCCATCGAGGACGCGTTTCGGTACGACGACAAGGTAGTCGTTGAGGAGGCGGTGGAGGCGCTGCGCGAGATCAACTGCTCGGTGCTGGGGGACGGCCACGAGGCCACGCCCAGCGTGCTGGAGGAGCCGGTGCCGTCGGAGGATGACGAGGTGCTCACCTTCCAGGACAAGTACATGCGGGAGGACGGGGAGGCGACGAAGGCAGGGGGCACCAAGAGTACCGAGTCCGGCCCGGAGGGCATGGCCGCACAGGACCGCATCGTGCCGGCGAACCTCTCCGACGAGCGCACCGAGGCGATTCAGGAAATGGCCGTCCGCATCTTCCACCAGTTCGAGTGCGCCGGCGTCGTCCGCATCGACTTTATGATCGACGAGTCCACCGGACGGCTCTACTTCAATGAAATAAACACCATCCCGGGCTCGTTCTCATTTTACCTGTGGGAGCCGTCTGGCGTGTCGTTCGACGAGCTGGTGGACCGGCTGGTGACCATCGCCCGCCGCCGGCACCGCGACCAGAACGGGCGGGTTCAAACCTACGACGTGAATCTGCTCGCCGAAAAAAGCCTGCAGGGCTTTAAGGCGAGTGAGTCCTCCTAGGATCGTGATCAAAACTGGTTGCGACGGTGGGAGATTCCCCCTGCGTCATCGCTCCAGAAACCGATGGAATTGAGGTCGGACGTTGATCTGAGGGCCTTCCAGCTGCGTGGTGAGGCCGTAGTAATCGTCGGATGGGCTCTGAGTCAAGCCCCGAGCGACGACGGAATAGGTCGGCCAACGGCTTTTGGGAAATGAGCCCCACTTATTTTCCTTTCTCCAATATGACCCGTACGCCGCTTCATAGCGTATTGCCGATCCGAACGGTCGGCGCAGTGCTCGCGGCCCTACTCCTGATGAGCACAGTGCACGCCCACGGCCAGGCGCGCCGGGCCACGGCGGCCGCTGAGACCACCGCCGTGGCGCAGACCTCCTCGGTACTCACCGACGAGTTTGTCCGGACGACGGGCACCGAGGGGCTCGACCTGCTCTACGGCATGCAGTTCGAGGCGGCGAAGGCCCGCTTCGAAGCGATCGATGCGCGCTACCCCGATCATCCCATTGGGCCGTTCCTGCAAGGGCTCAATCTATGGTGGACCATCATGCTCGACCTCACGGACACCTCCCACGACGAGGCGTTCGCCGAGCAGATGAACACCGTGATTGACCGGTGTGACGCGCTTTTGGCGGAGGACCCGGACCACTTCGACGCGGCCCTCTTCAAGGCGGCGGCCCACGGCTTTCTGTCCCGCCTCCACTCCAACCGCTATCACTGGTGGAAGACGATCCGGAATGCCCAGACGGCCGTCAGCTACGTCCAGACGGTCGAAGAGGTGGCGCCGGAGCGTGGCGACTACGTCTTCGGCTCGGGCATGTACGACTACTACGCGGACATCCTGCCGGAGGAGTATTCGCTGTCGAAGGCCATCATGTGGATGTTGCCCAATGGCAACAAGAAGCGGGGGCTGAAGCTGCTCCGCGAGACGGCCACGAACGGCCACTACGTGCAGACAGAGGCGATCTACTTCCTTGCGAAGGTCCACTACCTGTACGAGGATGATTTTCGAGAGACCCGGAAGTGGGCCGAGCAGCTCCGCGAGCGCCACCCGGACAATCCCTTCTTCCACACCTTCGAGGGACGGGTCTACGCCCGGTGGGGGCGCTGGGGACAGGCGCGCCGTGTCTTCGAGACGGTCGTGGAGCGCGCAGAGGCCGGGCGGACCGGCTACAACACTCACATGGAGGAAATTGCGCAGTTGTACCTGGCCCGTGATCGGCTCTACCAGGACGCCTACCGGGAGGCGCTGCAGCACCTAGCGGAGCTGGAGCAACTGACTTCCCGGGAGAACATCGAGGACACGCGCTACCGGGTGCTTGGCTATCTGTATCAGGGCATGGTGTACGACGCCCTCGGCCGCCGCGAGATGGCCGTGAACCGCTACCGGACGGTGCTCAACATGGAGGATGCGTCCGGAGCGCATGAGCGTGCGCACGACTACCTCGATGAGGCCTACTCAGGATGACCGGAAGTCCAGGAGAGGCGCGCGAATGTCCCATCCGTGTAAGGATGGGCGGAGGGCGTCCATGAAGAACAAACAAACAGAAGAGGTCCGACGTATTCCCATTGCAGTATTATTCCCAGACCAGCCACTTCGCCATGCGTTTTCGGTATACCGAATGGGACTCCGTTCGCCACGGCAGCCAGCAGCCACTCTTCGAAGAGCTCCTCGACCTCTTCCAGGAGCTGCTTGAACACACGGCCGGGGACGCCGAGGAGGCCCTCGACTGGATGGAGCAACTCGACGACAAGTACGACCTCACTGAAGGCTCGGACAAGGATCTCGACGACTTCATTGAGGAGCTGAAGAAACGCGGCTACCTCGAGGACGGCGAAGACGGTGAGACGGTCGAGATCACCGCCCGCACCGAGCGCTCGCTCCGCCAGTCGGCCCTGGAGGAGATCTTTAACGACCTCAAGAAGGGGGGCATGGGCGGCCACCGGACCCCCTACACGGGACAGGGCGACGAGCGGCTGCCCGAAACGAAGGACTGGCAGTTCGGGGACGACCTGTCGAACCTCGACGTGACCGGCACCCTCTCCAACTCGTTCAAGCGCTCCGGCGTGGGGGACGACTGGAACCTCGCGGAGGACGACTTTCAGGTCCACAAGACGGACCACCACGCCTCCATGGCGACGGTGCTCATGATCGACCTCTCCCACTCGATGGTGCTCTACGGGGAAGACCGAATCACGCCGGCCCGGCGCGTGGCACTGGCCCTCTCGGAGCTCATCATGACCCAGTACCCGAAGGATTCTCTCGACATCGTGGCCTTCGGCAATGACGCCTGGGAGGTGGACGTGGAGGACCTGCCGTACCTCGACGTGGGGCCGTACTATACGAACACGCGGGCGGGACTACGGCGGGCGCGCGACATTCTACACCGCCGCAACAACCGCAACAAGCAGATCTTCATGATCACCGACGGCAAGCCCAGCTGTCACATCGAAGACGGAGAAATGTACCGCAACGCCTACGGGCTCGACCGCAAGGTCGTCAACAAGGTGCTCGATGAGGCCACGGTCTGTCGCCGCGAGGACATCACGATCACGACCTTCATGATTGCCCGCGATCCGGGCCTGCGCGACTTCGTCCGCGAGCTGACGGAGGCCAACCAGGGCCGCGCCTACTACTCGGAGCTCGACGACCTCGGCTCCTTCCTGTTCGAAGACTACGTCCGAAACCGGCGGAAGCATCTGGGCTAACGGCGACCACGCTGAACGTTGAGGGTTGAGAGGCGTGTGCACAACCTTCACCCGTTCAACTTTCCCCGCGAGTCCTGTGAGCATTCCGTTCCGTCCGAAGCAGAGCCTCGGCCAAAATTTTCTGCACGACCCCAACATGGCCGAGAAGATTGTGGGGACGCTGACGGCCCCGCCGGAGGCGCATGTCGTGGAGGTGGGGGCTGGCACTGGCGTGCTCACCAAACGACTGGCTGAGCGCTACGACCGCCTCACCGCCCTGGAGATCGACGAGCGGGCCGTCGAGGTCCTCCGCGAACGCGTTCCCGGGGTGGACGTGCGGGAGGTAGACGTGCGCGAGACAGACTGGGCCGCCCTCGCCGACGAAAAGGGCGAGCCGCTTCACATCATCAGCAACACGCCGTACTACCTCACGAGCCCGATCCTCTTCTCCCTACTGGGGCAGCGGCAGCACCTCGCCGAGGCGGTCCTCACGATGCAGAAAGAGGTGGCCGAGCGAATTGTCGCGGAGCCGAGCACAAAGGCGTACGGCATCCTCAGTGTCCTACTGCAGCTCTTCGCCGAGCCGGACCTCCGCTTCACGGTGCCCCCGCAGGTCTTCTCTCCGCAGCCCGATGTCACGAGCGCGGTGGTCCGTTTCCGGTTTGGGGACGACGCAGCGCCCGACGCGCCTCCATTCGACGACGTGCGCCGGTACGTACGGGCGGCCTTCAACCAGCGCCGCAAGATGCTCCGTAACAGCCTGAGCGCCTGGACGAAAGAACAGGACGTCGACTTTCCGAACGATTGGGGCCGCAAGCGGGCCGAGGCGCTCACGCCTGGAGAGTTTGCGACGCTCGCGCGTCATTTGAACGCCCACGCCGACCCGGTCTCCGAAGCATAGTGCACCTCTGGGGGCAACCCGTCCACCGAATGGACCGGATCTGAATCCCGCCTAGTCCTCGTCGCTCCATGTCCCCCTCCGACGCGTCTCCCTCGTCGTCCTCGCGATCGCCGGCGGCCTCCGAGGGGCCGCCCTACAGCGGCCTGCTGGAGGTGGACGAGTCGGTCGTGGACGACATCGTGGCCCTGCTGATGGAGCGTCAGCGCGGGATGGTCCTCAACCTCGTCGCCGATCTCTACCCGGCCGACGTGGCCCTGCTGCTTCGCCGCCTGCCGGACGCGGAGGCCGGTCGCCTCTTCCGGTGGCTCCCGCCGGAGACGGGCGCCGACGTGCTCGCGGAGATGGAGGACGCGGTGCGGGCGGCGCTGCTGAAAGACCTGCCGCCGGGCACGCTCACCGCCCTGATCGACGCGCTCGACACCGACGACGCGGCGGACGTGCTCGCCGACCTGCCGGACGATATGGCCCTGCAGGTGCTGCCCGACCTCGACGACACGGAGGACCTGACCGAACTGCTGGAGTACGGGGAGGAGACGGCCGGCGGGCTCATGGCCCGTGAGTACGTGGTCATCTCTCCAGAGCAGACTCTACAGGAGGCCACCGAGGCGGTCCGGCGCAGCGCCGCGGACATCGACGACGTGTATACCGCCTACGTCGTCGACGAGGAGGGGATGCTCCTCGGAACCCTCTCGCTCAAGCAGTTGCTGCTGTCCGCGGGATCGGTGAAGGTCCGTGACGTCATGGACGCCGACTTTATCTCGATTGCGCCTCAGGTGGACCAGGAGGAGGTAAGCCGTGTTGTGCAGCGGTACGACCTCGTGTCCGTGCCGGTGGTCAACGAGTCCGGCCGGATGATGGGCCGCATCACGATCGACGACGTGGTGGACGTCATCCGCGACGAGGCGGAGGAGGACATGCAGCTCATGAGCGGCCTCACCGGGGAGGAGGAAACCGTCGATTCGGCGGTGCGCGTGAGCCGGGGGCGCCTTCCGTGGCTGATCGTGGGGCTCGTGGGCTCCGGGCTCTCCGGCACCGTCATTGGGGCCTTCGAGGCCACCCTCCAGCAGGCCGTGGTCCTCGCCACGTTCATCCCCGTCGTGACGGCCATGGGGGGGAACGCCGCGGTCCAGAGTGCAGCCATCGCCGTTCAGGGGCTCGGCTCGGGAGAGCTCTGGCTGTCCGATGCCTCGAAGCGCATCGGGAAGGAGATGCTCGTGGCCCTGCTCAACGGAATCGTCGTGGCGGGGCTGCTCTGCGGAACGGTGGCCCTGCTCGGGATGGGGAACGTGCCGATGCTCGTGGCGACCCTCAGCCTCACGATGCTGTCCGTGAGCCTGGTCGCGACCACCAATGGGGCGCTCATCCCGTTTCTGCTGACGTGGCTGGGAGTCGACCCGGCCAGTGCGATGGGGCCATTCGTCACGACCCTCAACGACATCATGGGGCTGGCCATCTACTTCCTGATCGCGACGGCACTCTACCTGTAGTCATCCCGGACGCGGCGACCCTTCGCTACGACGAGGACGACGCGTCGCGGAGGGCGTCCCTGACCGCCTCCAAGAATCGGTTGACGCGGCGCCGGTTCACACCGAGGTCGTTCTGCCCCACCCGGCTGGCGCTGCGGACGTACAGGGCGCTTCCGCCTTCGTCCCGTGCCCGGACGGCCACGTCCACGTCGTCCTTGAAAATGAGGGCCACCCGGTACACCGCCTCCAGTCGACGGGCGGAGGACTGGTTGGGGCGACGGAGCGTGACGGGGCCCAGTGCCTCGAGGGCCCGCTCGGCGGCCCCGTACAGCGTGTCGGGGGGAACGTCGTACCCTCGCGCCACGCGCTCACAGTTGGGCGTGTCGGGACAGGGGGAAAGGGGGGTATCGGGCAGCGACTGGGCCTCGGCCACGATCGGGAGCGCTAGGGCAAGCAGAGCAATGCCGAGTCTGGACGGGAGCCGCAGAGGGGCGACTACTGCGGCGTAGAAGACGCGGACGGTGTCCCTTGAGACGAGCGGCTCGCCTTCTGCTTCAGGCCCTGCGCGTCGTTGTATTTCGAGGGGCATTTCACGAGGATGTTTTCGGCTACAAACGTGCCGTCTTGATTCCGCCCCTCCACGACCACCTGCTCGGCCTCCTCAAAGTTGGCCGGCTTCGGGTTGTTGTACCGCACCTTCCGTACCGTCCCGTCCTCATCACGCATGTAAAAGGTGAAGACGTTCTGCGCGCGGCTGTAGCTCGTGGGACGGTTTTCCGCCCATGTGCCGACCACGTGGGCCGTGGCTCCCGTGCGGGTGGCCTGCTCAAAGTTCATGTACCCGCCTACCTGACTGCCAAAGTTGACGAACAGCAGGGCGCCAAAGCCAATCATGGCGGCCAGGCCAAGAACGGTTTTCCACTTCATAGAGGCACAGGGAGGAAGGTGAAAAACTACTCATCGTCTGAAATGGACCGGTCGACGCGCCGTTCCAGGCGCTCAATCCGACGGTCGGTCCGGACGAGGAGGGTGACCACCCCGATCCAGATCAGAAGCACGACGGCGAGCACAACGTAAATCTTGCCGTCCTGGCCCATGATGCGGTCCAATCCCTCTGGGGCAGGGGCGTCGGGCTGCTCCGTCCACGTGCTGTCGTAGGCCGCGGTCGTATCCGGGCGCTCCTGGTCCGGCCGGAGCGCGGGCGGGTCGGAGGGCCGCAAGGGATGGATCGTCATGACGCAGCGGAGACGGAAGGAGGGGTCGGCGAGCAGGGACGCGGCACGGCCGTGGGCGTCAGCGATCAACGCCCCCGTTGCCGTGGGCGTCTCCGAGGGCCTTCTGCCGCAGGACCTCTTGGAGCCAGGCCAGGCGGACCCGCTGGGTGTACAGAAGCCAGCAGAGCCCCAGGAAGGCCAGGACGGAGGGGTAGAAGACCCAGCGCATGGCCGGGGCGAGGTCCGTCTGGCTGAAGGCCGGACTGCCCTCGCCGCCGGGGTGAAGGCTCGGCATCTGGCGGGGCAGGATGTAGAGCAGGAAGGGCATCGTTACGACCGCAAACAGGTTGTAGACCGCCGCGATGCGTCCCCGCGTCCGCGGGGCATCGATGGCGTCGCGCAGGACGAAGTACCCGCCGTAGATGAGCAGGAGGACCGCCGCCATCGATTGCTTCGGATCAAAATTCCACCACACGCCGGTGCCCTCGTACCACGTGAAGCGGGCCCACACCATGCCCGTCACGATACCGAGCCCACCAAAAATGAGGCCGAGTCGGGCTGCCTCACGGGCGCGGAGATCGCGAATGCGGTCCCCACTCCGAAGATACTGGGCCGAATGATACGCCGAGACGATCGTGGCCGCCATCAGCGTAAACCACATCGGCACGTGGAAATACAGGTTGCGCGCCGACTGTTCGAGGATGTCCAACTGCGGGATCTCGCCCAGAAAGCCGGCGGCGAGGATCCCAGTCAGCGTCACCACCACGACGGCTCGCACCGCGCGGTACAGTCGGCGGCCGACGGGAAACGGGGTCTGTGCTTGGGAAGGCATGGCGCAGTAGAAGAGCCCAAAAAGCCAATCTCGTTTTCTGGTACGCCGTCCAAAGTGGGGACTTCCCAGGGCGCCTCTGAATTCGCTCAACGTTCAAAGCGGCGGACTATCATATTAGGTCATATTGGCTGGAACGCGAGAAGGGCCTGTAGGACTCCCGGCTTTGGCCGGGGGAGAAGTCAATCGTCCCACACGTAGTCGAACAGCACCACGGCCGCGGAGATGGTCGCCCCGGCGAAGCCCACGAGGGTGAGGAGCTCGTCCTGCGCCGATACCCACTGCTGGCCAAGCAATGCCTTGCGCGTGGCCCCGACCCCCGACACCAGCACCGGCACCAGCACCGGAAGGAGGAGGACCGGCAGGAGCGGTCCGCCGCGGGAGGCGCGGGCCACGAGGGCCGACAGCAGCGTCGTAGCGCCGGTGAGGCCGAGCGCCCCGAGCGCAAGTGTGCCCGCGAACAGGCCGGGCGTCCCGACGGAGACGCCGAGCAGCAGCAGGAAGACGCCGGTGGCGACGAGCGTGAGAAGCGCCACGAGGCCAAAGTTGAACAGCAGCTTGCCGGCGAACACCATGCTCGCCCGCGTGTGGAGTCGGAGTAGAAGCGCGGTGCCGCCTTCGTACTCCGCCACGAACGACCGCCCGAGCCCGATGGAGGCCGCGAAAAGGAGGACGATCCATAGGAGCGCGGCCCGCACCCGGGCGCTCATCGGCTGGGGGCCCACGGCGAAGGCCACGAGAAGCAGGGCCGCAAGGGCAAACAGCAGGAGGGTGTTCGCCGCGTACCGGCTGCGTAGCTCGATGCGCAGGTCCTTCCGAAACACCGACCAGGCCCCGGCGAGCCAATCCATACGACGAAAAGAAGGCGGGGAGTGGAACGCGACCGTGTCCCCTCGTTTCGAAGGGAGCAACGAAAATAGCGACGCGGGCACGGAAAATCGACTGCCCCTCCGCCATTCTCATAGCTTCGTCCGGTTCTACTCACGGATTGCGCTGCCCGTCTGATGAGCACTCCGTCTCCCTCCTCCGATTCGATTGCCGGGGCGCTCCTCGGCACCGCCGTCGGCGACGCGTTGGGCATGCCCGTCGAGGGCCTCAGCCACGCCAACGTGCGCACCTATTATAAAGGCATCAAGGAGTACCGGGACGATGACCAGCGGGGGGACCTGGACGCTGGGCAGTGGACGGACGACACGCAGATGACGTTCGCACTCGTGCGGGCCCTTGCCGACCATCCCGTGTCGCCGGATGCGTGGCCGGCCGCCGTCGCGGACGAGTACGTTTCCCTTCGGCCCGAGGCCCGGCGCTGGGGGGAAACGACCACGGCCGCCGTCGACCGACTGGCGGACGGCACCGCGCCCGCCGAGTCGGGCGGGCCCGATCGCCCGACCGATGGCGCCGCTATGCGGGCGGCTCCCCTCGGCGTGTGGTGGGCGGCTCAGGACCTCGACCGCGGGGCGGCCTTCGAGGCCGTCCGTACGGTGCTGGCCGTTACCCACCGCCATCCCGCGGCGCTGGCGGCCGGATGGGGACAGGCGGTGGCCGTCCACACGCTGCTGGACTGGACGCCCGATGCGTTCGACCGCGGGGCGTTCTGGGAGCGGCTGGTCGACGCGACGGCGTGGGCGGAGGGGCGACTCGACGGCGACAACCGCGTGTCGGGGCGCCTGGAGGCCCTCGCGGACCAGCTCGACGCCTTTCCCCTCAACCTCGGGGACGCGTGCGACGGGGTAGGGGTTCGGGCGGACGAGGCGTGGCCGTTTGCCTGTGCAATGGTCGCGCGCCGCGCCCACCTCCTCGAAAACACACTGCTTTCCGGGATCAACGTAGGGGGCGATGCCGACACCACCGGGGCCATGATGGGGGCGATGCTGGGCGCGCTGCACGGCTGGTCGGCCTTTCCCGACGAGTGGGTGGAGGGGCTGGAGGCCGCCGACCGCCTCCGCAACGAGGCGCACGCGTTTGGCAAAGCGGTCCGGTAGAGGGACCCACGGCAGTCCGCGGGGGCACGAGATGGGGCTCCTCCCCTGACTACGACGCCTTTGCCCGGTCGGCGGCGGTTACGAGGTCGGGATCCTTCGGGACGAACGTCGGCTCCGCATCGGTCGGCGGAGCAAACTCGCCGATGAAGTCGATCTCCGTCTCCAGTTGGTAGCCGGTCTCGCGCTCCACAGTGTCCCGGGCCAGGTCGATCAGGGCGCAGACGTCCGCGGCCCGTGCCCCGTCGACATTGACAAAGATGTTGGCGTGGCGGTGCGTAATCATTGCGCCCCCGATCCGTGCGCCCTTCAGCCCGCACTCGTCGATGAGGCGCCCGGCGCCGACCCCCTCAATCTTTTTGAAGATCGATCCCACGCTCGGCTCGGTGTCCAGCGGCGGGTGCCGCTCGGCGCGCCACTGCAAGTTGGCGTCCATAACCGTGCGCATCCGCTCCGGGTCGCCGGGCTCGAGCTGGGAGGTGGTCGCCAGCACCACGTCATCCCGGTCGTGGAGAATCGAGTAGTCATAGCCGAAGTCGAAGTAGTCGGCGCCCACGGTCCGTCGCTCTCCCTCCTCGGTGAGAATGTCGGCGGAGTGGACGACCTCTTCCCAAAACACCGTCCGGTCCCGGTCGGGGGGCGGCGACAGAAAGTGTAGGTTTTGCCAGAGCGCCCCGCCCACGGTGGACGGAATGCCCACGTAGTGCTCCAGCCCCGAGAGGCCCGCCGAAACGGCGTGCTCGATGAGATCGGGATACACGACGGCCCCGCTCTCGGCCCAGACGCGATTCGTGTCGTGATCCACCTGGAGGTCGCGAGCCCGGTTGTGAACGACGAGGCCCCGGTATCCGTGGTCGCCCACAATCACGTTGGCCCCGGTGCCGAGCAGAAAGAAGGGGAGGTCGTGCGTCCGCGCCGTCCGCGTGACCGCGGCCAACTCGTCGGCCGAGCGCACGTCGGCGTACCAGTCGGCCGCCCCTCCGAGCTGGAAGGTGGTGAACGGGGCGAGGGAGACATCCCGGCGCAGCCGGTCGGGGCCGAGAATTTCCCGCAGAACGTTTGCCGGTGGGGAAGAAGAGGTCACAGAGGAAGGAAGAACGGTGGCTGAAAAATATAGTCCCCGTATGCCGAGGCAATGATACCTAAGGCCACTCAATAGATCCATCTCTGGGGCCCGGTGCCTGAGAAGTTTTCCAAACGTCCACCCACGCCCGGCAAATTATCGCCCGGATGCGTCTCGTCCTAGCCTGTTCGCTCGAAGGCTGAGGCGCGAGCTTCACGCTCGAACAAAGAGATTGCTTCCGGGGCGCGTTCTCCGGCGATAAGGCGACTGCCCATCTTCTACATGTCCGCCGCCCCGATTGGTGTCTAGGGGATTCGGGAGATGCGCGGTGTAGTATCGGGCCACACACTAGTCGGTCCGCGGCCCTCCGAGAGGTTATGCGCCATTGGGGAATCGGGTGCGGTCTAGTGATTGTCAGAAGCGGGTCTTCCAGAGCCTGGTGGAGGCTTCGCAGGCCCCCTGGTCGGCACACGCTATCACTTGGAGCAGCTAGGCTCGGACGGAAGAACGGCACGCTGGGCCCTGTGTACGTCACCAGTGACCTCGATAAAAACTGTCGATGCCTCGCCAGTCCCCTTCGTGGTCAATCCCAGTGGCAGCATGCTGTTGACATTCCCGTCTGTACCATGGATAAGCATTCCAACTTGGAGAAGTCGTTCTTTGAACGCGTCTGGGCCGTTGTTGAAGAGATTCCGGTGGGCCGCGTCACCACCTACGGCGACATTGCCGAACACCTCGGGCGCCGGGGGGCGGCCCGGATCGTCGGCTGGGCGCTGAAGGACGCAGTGGGGGGCGACCTGCCCTGCCACCGCGTGGTGAACCGCAATGGGGTCCTGACGGGCCGGCGCCACTTCGAAGCGCCCCACGTCATGGAGGAGCGGTTGCGCAGCGAAGGGGTCACGTTCGTGGCCGAGGATCAGGTGGATCTCGATGCGCACCGCTGGCGGCCCGAAGAGATGAGGTAGAACGCATGGAAGACCGTCTGCCCACGTCCCCGTCGCAGTCCTCGGGTTGACAAGAAAGTTTCGGGGAGACGGGTCTCCGTTCCGCTCGTGTCTTCTAGGGACTGCGCACAGAACGTTTGGAGGAGGAAAGGTCGAAATCGCTGTGTAGCGGATCCGTGTTCGTGTATGCCAGGGCCTGGTGGGTCGCGTAGGTACACCCTAGAAGGAACAGCGACGAGGCACTCCGGCTCAGCCGATCAACATTCTGGTCCACAATAATTTCATGCTTATGCTCCCATATATTTAAAATATAAGCTAGTAAATATGAAGAAATAGTGTTGTCAGGTAAGAGAGAACCGCCGGACTTATCCATCAGTCAGTGGGGCCGAAAATCAGGCCCTACTGCATTCATCAAATTAATAAAAACTCAAATTTGTTCACCATTTTTAGCAAAAAATATATATATGTTGCCGAAAGACGAGCATGAGTCGGGAACTGAGACGGAAGCCCCCCGCGATGAGGCCCTCCAAACCCCGTTGGGAGGGCATTCTACCTTTTGACATTCTCTCCATGGCGATTAACATTGGGTTATCGCTGAGCGATAGACGCTGGAAGTTCTACTTGAAAAAGTGTTAAGAACCGTGTAGTAGTCTCTGCACATTACTTCTTCACGTTTTCTGGCATGGCGTGCCTTCAAGCCGCTGCATGGTTCGTGTGAAGCGAAACGCCATGCGCTCTAATCTCCTCGCTTAGGACCCCCAGATAGATTACTCACAGACAGCCCAAAACGATGAAGCGACTGATACCAAGCGTTGTTTTCGGCCTCGCCCTCCTGCTCCTTCCGGGGCTGGCGTGGGCCCAGCAGGGAACCATCACCGGAACGGTGACAGAGGCGGAAACCGGCAACTCCTTGCCCGGGGCGACCATCCAGATTGTGGGCGAAAATACTGGTGCGGCCTCCGATGTTGACGGTCAGTATCAGATCACGGGAGTTCCTGCTGGCGAGCAGACCCTTCGGGTATCGTTTGTTGGGTATCAGGGGCAGGAACGCACTGTGAATGTACCGGCCGACGGTACAGTTCGGGCGAACTTCCAGCTCCGGACGAGCCAGGCTCAGATGGAAGAGATCGTCGTGTCAAGTTACGCTGTTGAAGAGGATGTGCGCGTCACGGGTGCCTCCGAGGCGGTGAGCGGGGCCGACATTGAATCGCAGAACGTACAGAACGTCTCTGGCGCCCTGCAGGGACGGGCGTCAGGAATCCGAATTACGTCTCAAAGTGGCGCTCCGGGATCGGCCTTTGACGTCCAGGTGCGCGGCCAAGCAAGCATCAGTGGAGGACAGCAACCTCTGTATATCATCGACGGGATTCAGGTTGGTCCCGAGAACATCTCCAACGAGGGCAACCTGAGTCCCCTTGCTGGCCTTAGTCCCTCCGACGTAGAGTCGGTGCAGGTATTGAAAGACGCATCGGCCACGGCTATTTACGGCGCACGAGCGGCCAACGGAGTGGTCATAATCCAGACCAAGGGAGGCGGTGGAGAGACGCGAGTGAACTTCAGCTCCCAGGTCGGGGCGGTCAGTCCACTCGAGGAATATAACATCCTTTCGGCCAGCGAGTGGGTAGAACACGAGTTTTTGAAAGCCCGAAATGCAGGCGATTCGCCCGCGGACGTTGCTGATGATTTCGGAATTCCTAGCACCAACCCCGATGAGGTTACCGGGCCTGACTGGTACGATCAGTCCACGCGCACTGGCATCACGCAATCGTATCAACTCTCCGTGAGCGGAGGTGGTGAACGGACCAATTTCCGCCTCTCTGGCTCCTTTGAGCGAGACAAGGGGCAGGTCATTGAGTCTTTCCTGAACCAGACAGGACTCCGGGCCAATGTTCAGCACGATGCCACGGATTACCTCTCTCTGTCGAGCAAGGTAAATCTCGTGCAGAACAAGTCTCGTGGGACGATCGGAGGTGGAGCCTTCGTCAACAGTCCCTTCTGGGCGTCCTACCTGATCCGTCCTCACCTTGACGTCCGAAACGAGGAGGGGGATTACAACTTGCCTCTGTCAGGAGGGGGAGCATTCAACAGAAATATTGTTGCGCAAGAAGACTTTAACTCCCAGAGCACAGATGGCGTTCAGATTCTTGGGAATGTCTCAGCAACACTGAGTCTCACTGACTGGCTCAGTGCCCGTACCGTCTTTGGCCTGGACTTCAACGACCTGTCAGAGAAGGATCGTCGAGACCCCCGTCTGCCAAACAATGCAGATATCGGCGGAAGTGCCTTCGTAAGCGACACTCGTGAAGTGGGTCTGAATGTGAGCCAGACGCTCAACTATGATCTCTCGCCGGGCGAGCGCCATGACGTCTCTGGACTTTTTGGTGCCGAGTACCGCCGCCAGAGAGAAGCGTTTAACGGGTCTGACGGAGAGGGCTTCCCTCTGTTCGAATTTCAGAATCTCGACAACGCGGCCAACCCGGTCGGAGTCGACGAGTTTGAGACCGAGTCGCGGTTCCTAGGCTTCTTCGGGGATGCAGAGTATACGTACGACGACCGGTACACCGGAAGCCTGACGCTTCGTTACGACGGGTCCTCCCGGTTTGGTGAAGACTCCCGGTACGGCCTCTTCGGGTCGGTCGGCGGGTCCTGGACAATCTCTGAGGAAGCGTTCATGGAAGACGTAGGGTTTGTAGAGGATCTGGAGCTACGTGGAAGCTATGGCGTACTGGGGAATAGCGACTTCCAGGCTGCCTTTGGCAACTTCGCTGCCCGACAGCTCTACGGGGGAGGTGGAGAGTATTCGGGAGTTGCCGGAATTGAACCCGCATCTCTGGGCCGATCAGATCTTACCTGGGAGGAGTCAACTCAGATTAACATCGGGCTTGACTACTCAGTCTTCGGTGGGCGCCTCTCGGGGTCGGTTGACGCCTTCCGTAACGACACCGACCAGCTTCTGCTTGGACGTGACCTTCCTGCCGACAGTGGCTTTGATACTGTCCTCGACAACGTCGGAGAAATTCGAAATGAGGGGCTTGAGTTCTCCTTCAACACTGTCAACATCGACCGGGGCGATTTTCGGTGGGACACGGAGTTCAACATCACCTTCCAGCGGAGCGAGGTTCTTTCCCTCTTCGATGGGCGCGAGGAAATCCGGAATGACCAACAGCCTGGTGGTGAACTTTACCGCGTAGGCGAGCCCTTGGGCCAATATGAGCAAGTGCCATGGGCTGGAGTCAACCCGGCTAACGGGCGCCCGCTGTACGAAGACGAAAACGGGAACCTCACTTACTTCGTCGGTGGTCAGTCCGCCGAACAGACGTACGGGAACAGCCAGTCGGACTTTTACGGAGGATTCGGAAATACATTCTCGTACGCTGGGC
Organism: Salinibacter grassmerensis; assembly: GCF_947077765.1. NCBI lineage: Bacteria > Pseudomonadati > Rhodothermota > Rhodothermia > Rhodothermales > Salinibacteraceae > Salinibacter > Salinibacter grassmerensis. The sequence continues at coordinate 508,263 of NZ_CAMTTF010000002.1, forward strand.
TGACGCTGGATGTCTTCTTTCAGTATGACTACGGCCGGAATACATTCAACAACGACCGTTACTTCATCGACGGAAACTTCAGCTTCAATCACACCGAGAACGTGACGGAAGACTACTGGGAAGAGCCCGGTGACGTCAGTGAGCGTCCCCTTCCGTGGGCCGGAAACCGCCCTGGGGGATCTGGTTACAACTCGGGATTCTTTAGCTCCTCAGTGTACATGGAGGACGCCTCCTACATCCGACTGAAGCAGGTGCGCCTCAGTTACTCGTTGCCCTCCTCCCTTCTCGAAGGGGTGGGAATCCAGGGCATCACTGTGTACGTCAACGGAAGTAACCTGCTTACCTTCACAAACTACACTGGACTGGATCCGGAAATCGTGGGTACAGCTCTTGCCCAATACCCGAACAACCAGCGTATCAGTGGAGGCATTGACTTGACGCTGTAGGCGCTCACCACTCCAGTATGAGCTACCTCCTGATCTCCTGTGTTCCGTCCTGTCCTCTCAAGAGACAGGGGGCAGGGCGGAACGGAAGAGGGGCAGGCCACAGTCCCGTCTTCCACTCGCCCCCTTCGCACGCATTTCGTACTCACTCTTTCCAGATTCTATGAGGATACCGCAACTCACCCCCCGAATTCTGTTGGTAGGCATGGTCGGGGTCGCCCTCAGCCTTACTCTTTCATCTTGTGATAATCTGCTGGATGTCGAGCCGCAGCAGGATGTCCAGCCGGAGGCGGCTTTTTCCTCTGAGGGAGGATTCGAGTCGACCCTCAGCTCCACCTACGATGACCTCCAAGATGTTGGTTATTACGGGCAATTCTACATGTTGTACCCGGAGGCGCTGGCCGACAATGCGATCAACCTCTCGGGGGTAGCCCGCTACGACGGCCCACCCCAGAACGCTGCTCGTGAGCACCTGAACAGATGGGGGGGGCACTACACGAGCATCAACAAGGCGAATACGCTCATCGCCGAGAGTCAGAATTTCGACGAAGCCGACGAGGCATTCAAAGAAAGGATACGAGGAGAGGCGCTTTTTCTTCGGGCCCTCAATTACTTTGACCTCATCCGCACAAAAGCGTACGAGCCGGGGGAGGAGGTGAATGGGTTCACGCAGGGAGTCATCCTGCGCACGGAGCCCACCAGGTCGGCAGAAGTGGCTTCCGAGCGTCTGCCTCGTGCGCCCACCAGTGAGGTTTACGACCAGATCGAGACGGATCTACAGAATGCCCGTAGCCTCCTAGCTGGAACGAAAAATGGCAGATTCAAGGCCAACGAGGCGGCGGCGCAGGCTTTGCTTGCACAGGTACGCCTCTACCGAAAAGACTTTGAGGGTGCTGCCACCACGGCAACTGCTGCTCTGGAGACTGCCAGAGACAGTCTGGATGCCGATCTCCTTACCGAAGACGAGTACGTTGAGGCTCACGTAGGAGAGACGATGTCCAGCGCCCTCTTTTCCATCAACATGAACCCTGATTTCGATGGTGACGCGACCAGCGTGAATGAATCCCTCTCGTCACTTACTCACGATCCAGGGTCGTTCAACTTCCAGCTTCTTCCTACCCAAGACCTCATTGATGCTCACGCGGACGGCGATGTCCGTGCGGAGCTTTACGAGACCCTACCCTCAGGGGACACGCGCATCAACAAGTATACCCAGGCCGTGGGGAGCTACACCGATAACATTCCCGTCATCCGGGCCGCGGAGGTGCTTCTGATCCGCGCGGAGGCGCGATTCGAGAATGGTAACGAAAGTGGTGCCCTCGAAGATGTGAATACACTGCGCTCCGCCCGTGGGCTAGAGAAGGTCTCGCTCAGTGGTGAAAGCCTCATTGACGAGATTCTGAAACAGAAGCGCTTAGAATTGGCCTTCGAAGGAGAGCGTTTCTTCGATCTCAAGCGGCGGGGCATGGATATCCCGAAGCCACAGGTTGCCACCCCCGACGTGTCCTTGGCTTACGAGGACCGACGCGTCTTAGCACCGATTCCCTCAGGCGAGGTCCAGCTCAACGGTCAGCTTGACCAGAATCCCGGCTATTAACCACCAGGGTAAAAGCGCGTCGTCGTGACGAGGAGCGAATAGGATCATCCCGGTGCGGGGCTGGCACTGGGATGATCGTCTGCTCTTCGCCGTTTTGGAAGGCTGCTTTCCTCCGCCTCCCCCTGTCCACTACAGACTATCTTGTAAATAAGGTCGAATCCATAGACACATGAACACCGCTAAACGTTGCTTCGCGCTTACCCTGGTCGTGCTCGTTTCAGTAAGCATGATGGGGTGCTTTGACCAAGTCGTCGAGCCCGAGTACGATGGCCCCCCCAAGGTCCAGTTTGATCCAACGAGTAATTCTGTTCCTGATGGTGCGGGAGCCCAGGAACTCAATATCCAGCTCATTGCGCCGCAACAGTCCAGTGACAGCCAGTTCCCGGTGACCGTTGTCGACACGGGAGACATCGCGACGACTCTGCCATCGGACGAGTACGAATTGGTTTCTGAAACCGCTACAATTCCTGCTGGCAGCAGCTTTGGAACGGTACAGGTGCGTGTCGACTCGTCTGGAATCCCACCGGGGGAAACACAGCTCTTGACGCTGGCCCTGGAAGAAAGTTCGAACAGTGACATCGTCCCGGCGACCAACTTTCAGTTCTTTGAGCTCACGGTCGCCGGGCGCTCAGCGGACGTTCGTCCAGAACCTGCCTCTCTTTCCTTTGACACCATAGAGGCTGGTTCTACGGCCCGGGACACACTTGCGGTTGTCAACGAGGGGACTGCGCCCTCCGACGTCAGCAACCTAGCCGTTTCGGGCATGGATGCGGGCCGCTTTAGCATCGAAGCACCGGCGGGAGATTCGTTTACCCTCCCTCCTGGAGAAAGCCAGGAGGTCGTTGTCGATTTCGCGCCCGAGGGCACCCTGTCCGATACGACCGACTACGCGGGCTCGGTTGACTTCCAGTTCACGAACGTTCCGGACGGCCCGGGAGAAGCTAGTGCGGAGCTGACAGGAACCGGGATCCCACAACCCTGATCTGACCCCGAGCGTTCAGCTGATTCCTGACGTCTTTCAAAGCGGCGGTGCTCCGATCGGGGCACCGCCGCTTTTTATTTGTGATGGATGTCGTTCGTGACGGATAAATCCTGTGCGGCCCGCAGGGAATATGCGCACTGCACCCCCAAACGCCTGCTTCCGACAATAAAGCTGCTCTGGCGCGACAGGTCGGCTCGATGCCGGGCCGGTCCGTGTGCGGTCTCGTCACCAGAAAAGGTTCAGGGCCACAGCCCTGCGCACGTGCGTCCCGCGCGATAGGCGAGCGAGCTCTTCATCCCCTCAGATCTCTTGACCTGCTTGAAGGGGTTGCTTCTGCGGGTCTCCATTACCGCCTGCGACAACATTGCCGGTTCGTTCGAGCAGTGGAAAGTGGGACTACAGTCCCGTCGGCCATTGGTCCTGGTCAACGCAACTGAGACTGACGTGGCCCGCTCCACGACCCTCTTTGTACACAACACCTCAGGCATTGACTCGACCTGAAGGTTGATGGTGTTCCACGGAAGAGGGCCGCTGCTGCCTGCAGTGGTCCTTTTTGTGCGCTGATGTGCGTCGCATTCCGTCACGACCACACCCACGACCACACCGTGCCCCCATCAGAAAATCCGGCACGTGAGTTTCCAATCTCCAATTAACGCCCCGAGTCCAACTGGCAGCAAGCCGCCCGGCCACCGCGTGGTGGGCCGTAATAGGGTCCTGACGGGCCGGCGCCACTTCGAAACGCCCCCCGTCATGGGGAAGCGTCTGCGCAGTAAAGGGGGTACGTTCGTGGCGGAAGACCGGGTGGGTCTCGACGCGCACCAATGGCGGCCCGAGGAAACGAAGTGAAACGCACGAACAGGGGGCGACTACCCCGTGCCGTGGTCGTTGGAACCGTGGAGAGAGAAGTGTAAGGCAGGTGCATCTCCGCGCCGTTCGTATCTTCCAAGAACTTCGCCCAAGACGTTTGAGGAGAGGAAGCTGAACTGGCGCGTGGTGAGAGCCTGTGTCTGTGCATGTCAGGCCCCAATGCACTGCGGAGATGCATCTTGGGAGGAAAAGCGATCGAGCATTCCGGCTCAGCCTCAATTTCCTCGGTCCCCAGAGCCTGTACCGCTGCACTTTATTCGTTCGTAGACACGGCGATGTGAAATACAAAGCTTTTGGAAGATTACCCACCCTACGCAGTGTAGAGTCGCCGGGTTCGTCCGTCTGTGAAACCAAAACTGGTCTCTATTATGTTCATTAAGTCAAGAAAAAGTTAATTTAAACTGCCGCGTTCTGGTCTTGAACGCAAGTGAAATGCTAGAAGACAAGCGTGAGTCGGGAATTTGAATGGGGAACTCCCGGAACGAGCCCATCCAGGCTTCGTCGAGGCTTCTTGCGGTCTCTTGACATTCTCTCCATGGCGATTAACATTGGGTTATCGTCAGATAAGAAAAACCGAAAATCTTGTTTTAGGCAGCGTTAAAATAAATTTGCTGGTTCTGTAATCCTAACATTCTTTTTCCTACCTAGGGTGGAGGGGGCCCCGGTTCAGCGCACGATCCGATGACGGTAGGATGTTACGCGGCCTAGAAGATTTTACTCAAGAGCCTCAAATAGATTACTCATACACAGCCCAAAACGATGAAGCGACTGATACCAAGCGTTGTTTTTGGCCTCGCTCTCTTGCTCCTTCCGGGGCTGGCGCGAGCCCAGCAGGGCACTGTCACAGGAACAATTACGGAGGCGGAAACAGGCAATCCCCTGCCCGGAGCCACTGTCCAGGTTCAGGCCGAGGGCACAGGTACCGCTAGTGGCTCTGACGGCCAGTACCGTATCCCCGGTGTTCCGGCTGGAGAGCAGACCATCCGGGTGACCTTCGTCGGATACCAGGCGCAGGAACGCTCCGTGAATGTGCCGGACGGAGGTACCGTTCGGGTGAATTTCCAACTCCAGGCGGGTCAGGCTGAACTTGATGAGGTCGTCGTGACGGGAGTTTCGCAGGGGACCGAGACCGCAAAGCTGGGGTTTTCCGTCGAAAAGGTTGACGGTGAAGATCTAAATCGGGTGCCGAGCACTGACCCTGCGAACGCACTCCGTGGACGAATATCAGGAGCTGAAATTGTTCGGCCTTCCGGAGAGCCTGGATCTTCTCCGAATATCCGGCTCCGCGGCACGACAACCCTTCAGGGGTCACAGTCGCCACTCATCGTGGTAGATGGCGCGATCACGCAGGGGTCCCTGGAAGACATTGACATGCAGAACGTAGAGTCGATAGAGGTCATCAAGGGGGCCGCGGCCGCCTCACTTTACGGGTCGCTTGCTGCTAACGGAGTAGTTCAGATTATCACCAAGCAGGGAAGCGGAGACGTTGGGGATACACGCGTTACGGTTCGGAGCGAACTGGGAACGAACCAGCTTGCCAACAAAGTCCCTACTGCAGACCACCACCGTCGGCAAGGCGCATATCGCCCGTTGGCATCGGAGAGCTCCACCTGTGATTTCAATCCGTGCGGCGCGAATCCGCTGGCCGAAGACGGTGTGATCGATAATGATTATCAGGGGGATACCTTCGATAACCAGGAGCGACTCTTCGGGGGCAATACGTTCTCGACGAACTACGTTGAACTGGCCTCTACCCAAGAGAATCTGCGGTATACTCTCTCTTTCGAAAACCTTCAGCAGGGAGGAATCGTCAAGGAGGTTGACAACTACACACGTCGAAACTTTCGGGTGAACCTCGGAAACGACATTCGAGAGTGGGCAACCGTGCAACTCTCGGGGCTCTACTCCAGGCGAAACGGGCCTGACGTGACGGAGCAGGGGCAGGGTGGGAATCCCTTCTACAGTACCCTTATTGCACCTGATGACCTCAACCTGTCGGCACCTCCGCCTGACTCGGCCAACATCGACGCAAAGTATAATCCCTTTACCAATTCCGGAAATGCCGGAAACCCGCTGTACGAACTGGCCACGAACAACGACGAACTTGATGAGGAGCGCCTGTTCGGAAATGTTCGTCTCAATCTGGAGCCGACGGACTGGCTAACAGTAAATGGCCAGTTCAGCTACGACCGTGAGGAAAATGACTTCAATACGTTCACGGCGGCGGGAACGCAGCCCGCTTCCCCGACGGGAACGCCCAGCACGGGTTCTATCTTTGAGTCGGACGGCTTTGAACGCCTCTACATCGCCGAAGGGAGCTTTACGCTGGAAGAAGAGGTGGCCAACCTCAGGGCTCAATTCACCGGCCGATACAACTACGAGAACAGGGAAGGGAGAAACATAAGTAGCTTCGGCGAAAACTTTCAGGCCCGCGGAGTACCTCAGTTTGGGAACACGGATCCGGAGAACCTCAGCGTGAACTCAAGCGAGTTTACCGTGAAGGCTGAAAACCAGATTGGAAACCTCGTCCTGGACTACGACGACACCTACATCCTGGATGGTGTCCTGAGACGAGAGGGCGTTTCGCTGTTCGGAGCCAAAGACAGATACAAGACATACTTCCGAGTCGCGGGAACCTATCGCCTCACGCAGGACCTTGATATTCCGAGTGTCGGTCAGCTCAAGCTCCGAGGGTCCTACGGGACATCAGGCCAGCGCCCGCCCTTCTCGGCACAGTACGAGACGTTCAATGTGACATCAGCGGGAATCAACAAGCAGCAGCTCGGAAACGAAGATCTGCAGCCCTCCACCGTCTTCGAGACCGCGGTTGGAATAGACGTTGCCTTTCTTGAGCGCTTTAACTTCAGTGGCACGTTTTCCGATCAGAGCGCGGAAGACCAAGTACTTTCCGTACCGCTGTCATCTGCACTCGGATTTACTTCTCAGTTCCAGAACGCCGGAACCGTCGAGTCTACTACATGGGAGTTCAGTCTGGGTGGACGCGCATACCAAGGAGACAGCTTCACAGCTGATTTCAATCTGACCTGGGACCGTACCCGGCAGGAGGTAACGGAACTCAATCGCTCAACCTTCATCCGGAGCGCCGGATCGGCGGCCTCAATCTACCGGATTGGAGAGGGCATCAGCTTGGGGTCTATCTTCACGAACAAGATTGCCCGTTCGGTCGATCAGGTTAACTTTGACGAGAATGGTGAGGTTATCGGACGGCAGGGCCCTGATGGAAATGCGCTTACGGAAGATGACCTCACGATCAACGACCAAGGGTTCGTTATCGTGGACGGAACGCAGTACACTTCCAACGAGGCTCCAGTCTTCATCCGAGAAGACAACGGAAATAAGAAGACGTTGAAGACTGGAAATGCCATCCCGGACTTTAGCATGGGACTGAGCACGACCCTCAGCTACGACAACTTCACCCTTTATGCACTGGCCGACTGGCAGCAAGGGGGAGACGTCTACAACTATACCCGACAGCTGCTCACCTTCAACGAACAGAGCGCTCTCGTCGACCAGGCCGATAGGCCTGAGGGGCAGCGTCACACCTTCGGGTACTTCGAAAGTGGGGTCTACAATACTTCAAACCCGTCCGCTTTCTGGGTCGAAGATGGAAGCTACCTAAAGATCCGAGAGATTTCTCTGTCCTATAGGATTGGCACAGGTCTTCTGCAACGAGCAGGCATCGGAAATGTGCTCCAGGGTGCAGAAATTTCTCTCTCTGGGCGAAATCTCTTCACGTTTACCGATTACACGGGGTACGACCCAGAGGTGTCGGTGCAAGGGGGAGACAACCAGCCCACTAACTTCCGGGTCGATGACTACGCATACCCCAACTTTCGAACATACACTGCCCAGGTTGAGCTGACGTTTTAAGCCCTCCTTCTTCCTTGCAGGGCTGGCGGGCATGATCCGCCAGCCCCTGAAGGGAAAAGCGCACGGTATCTCGGTATATTCTGTACCTGCACAACTCCAAACGCTATGATAAATCGACAGTTACGAAGAATCGTATTCCCCTTGCTCTTCCTCGCAGGAGCGGTGTTTCTTGTCTCCTGCGACGGAGTGGCGGACCTGGACGTTGAGAACAAAAATGCTCCTGACCGTGAGCAGGCGGTCACAGATCCCGGAGATGTTCAGTCGATTCTTCAAGGAGCCTACCGAAGCTTTTACGTAGGAATATACAGTTCGGGTAACTTCCCGGGTCCTCACTTGGACATGATGGGTGGGGCAGTCACCACGACGAACGCTTTCGATGAATTTATTAGCTTCTCTGTCAAGCCGATGGGGCAGGTTCAAAACACCAGCGGATACTCCGGTGCTGGTGTCATGGAGGTTCCATGGAATAACCTCAACGCAGCCCTCTCCTCATCAAACGATGTGCTTACCTCAATCGAGGTGGACGATCTCGAGATTACTATCGACGGCAACGACCAGACAGCGCGGACTCGCGCGGGAGCGTACCTGGTTCGGGGGCTCTCCCACGGATACATTGCCAATCTCTTCAACCAGGGATACGTCCAGACCTTGGATTTTCCCCAGAACGCGAGCCAGCCAGCATTGAGTGGATACGGGACAGTTGTAGACCAGGCCATCAGTGACCTGCAACAAGCCCGAACGATCGCCGAAAACAATTCCTTTGACCTTGCCGGATTGCTTCCCTGGCAGTCTCCCCCCTCCTCACCGCAGGTGGCGAGCATTGCAAACACCATGTCTGCGCGTTTTCTGGTCCAAAATAGCCGTACTCTCGACGAAAACACCAGCAGCACGATCGGTGGGTCTGAAGAGTACGGGTGGAATGACGTTTTGGGCTGGACCCAGAATGGCATCGATGAGGACATTGATCTGCAGCTTTCTACAAATCCATACGAAGATAGTTACGCGGGCCTGAGTACCGTTGTAAACTGGTATTACCGGGCTGACCATCGCATTATCAACCTCATGGACCCAGACTACCCGGCCCGCTACCCGGTAGGCCGGGCCGAGGCCGCTGAGGCGATCCCTTCCTCTGAGAACCTGGGCTCCCCCCCAGCAGACGATCGAATCTGTGAAGAGCCGAAATCACTGGATACGGACGGTGGCTTTGGCCATATCGACGGCGCTGGCCGAAAACCTGAAGGGTGCTTTTACATCTACACCAATGACTTTCAGGCCGGGTTTGACGCAGGGAGAGATGCGTCCTCGTTCAGTACCTACTTCTGGGCGCCGCAGTGGGCAACCACTATCGGCAATGAGACGCCGTACGGAGGAGGCCCGAGGCCCCTCTTTTTGGTGAACGAAAATCGCACCCTTCAGGCCGAAGCGGAGATTCGAGCTCCAAATGGAGGTGGAGTCTCTGCGGCCGAGGCAATTATTAACGATGGAAGCCGCACCAATATCGGAGGGCTTCCTGACCTCAACGGCTCCACCGAGAATGAGGCCCTAAGGGCGATCTACTACGAGCGAGCCGTGCAACTGCAGCGCACCGTGCCTGCGCTGGCCTGGACGGACCTGCGACGGCGGGATGCGCTTTTCGAGGGCACCCCCAAGCACCTCCCCGTTCCTGCGGAGGAGCTTAACACCGTCCAGCGTGACCTGTACACCTTCGGTGGAGGCGGGAATGCAGGCCAACCGGGGACTGCATCTGGCGAGTCGGCCTGGTGCACTGGTGACAATCCGCTTGTCGGCAACACGGTCCCCTCCTCTGGATGCGATCCCTCCGGATACAGCGCTCCTGCGGCATCAAACAGCAGCCTAGACGGTTCCAAGGGCGTGGAGAGTTCTTCATCACGCTCATCTGCACGCACACCACAGCAGTAGGCCTTTTCTAATCCTTCCGATTAGGTCTTTCCATGGCCGGAGCCCATGCAGGGCTCCGGCTATTTTTATTTCCTAGAAAACAGTTTTCGGTCCAATCGACCCATCGGGCGCGTTTTCTCTCAGCGCAACGGACTAGGGAAGAAAAGGGAATGGTCTCCTCTGAGACTGTCGGTCGTGCAAGTGTCCTTGTGACGAGCTCCTGCAGGTGGTAATCTGAGCGACAATGACGTCCGTCCTGAAACCCTGTGTGTGTCTCTGTTCGTTGGAGTCGCTGCATCCGGACAGCCTGAAGAAACCGTCTGCGACCTAGTCATCCCTGAGGCTAGGTTTTTATTCTGCAGAGTACGAACGTCCTCCTCACTGTTCTCGATACGGACGTTCGATGGCGATCACTACCGCCATCCAGGGATGCCACGACCACCAAGACCAAGTCCCCTTGGTGGGGCATCATCGCTTCTCTGTCCGCTTCGCTGCGTTCAGCATGCACGAAGCGCCCCTTTTGTCTTATCTAGCGAGATCTGCGTCCCAGAATTGTCCACATCCTGAAGTAACATAAATCCGGAGAGTTCTGCGTGGAAGAAGGGAAACAACACTGCGGTGAGTCCTTCGCCGGTAGGCTGATGGATAAGCACTTGAATCTTGAACCTGAGGCCTGCTCCTAAACAATTGTTAAAAGCCCTATCTTCTCCCAGACGTTCTCTCGATCATGCCGAGTGGGCTGGCAGAACGGAAGCGGCAACGAACTGGCCACGTCAGGACGACAAAATACTGAAAGTTCTGTTGTTCAAATAACTGGCCTGCTGCTTCCCTTTTTAAGCAGGGCGAAAGGACTACAGGTGTTTTCTAAGAATGGGGTCCCGCTAATCATTCTCCTCTTCTGGATCGTCCTCTTTCGCCTGGTGGCGGGTAATAACGTAAATGGCTCCTTCCTCGTGTCCGAGTCCATGTCGGCTCAGTGCCTTATCGGCCTCCAAGCGGTTAACCCGCTGGACGCGGGACAGAGATATGCTGGAGAGGGCGGAAGACCCTTCCCCATACCGTTGACCATCCACGTACACTACGAATCCCTTCCTTCGTGTACCGCGGGCGTACGAGTTGTAGTCGCGGTCGGATTGGTGAAGCCAACTCGGCCGATGTTGCTGAATTAGTCTGAAGGCAGTGCGGGCAGAGCTTCCGTGGATTTCCTGGATCCCGATCTGAGATCGGGTCGTATTCCGTGTCGTCCCACTGGCGGTACACCCAAGAAGAGTGACGACAGTCAAGACGAAAAAGGGGAGAGACAATCGCATAGCGATTGGAGATTGGGTACACCCTCGGCGTAATCGTGGCGACAGCGGGACCGGAAACTGTTCTTGATGTGTAGGGGACCTAAACTTTCCCTGGCCGACTGATAGGAACTCTCCCTCACGCCTCCTGAACTCGACGAATTCAAGTGAGTTGTGGCCGATATTACCTAAATTCAGGTCCTGATGCTGATTTCCGTTTTTTCCTAGGCGGAAGCATTAATAAAAGTCCAGTAATCGATCATCGACGCCACTCGTGGCAAGAGCGTAAAGTATGCAAAATTTTTCATCTTAGATCCGATAATGCAAGCGTTTTCGGCGAGGCAAGTTTCATCTCTTTGTCAGCTCCGCACGTAAATTAACATGCGAGCGTATGAGGACAGACATATGTTCGTAATCATTCCCTCGTGTCCAGATCCGAACTGACTTACAATCGTTTCTCCCGTGCACACAGGTTTTTTCTCCCTCTTTGAACAGTTGAACCTTAGAGCATTCGTCCTTCTTCGATCAGTCTCAAGGTTCGATGTATGATCGATCTAGGTGGTTGACAGTAAAGTCCGACCCAGCCGCGAGCAGTTTGAGGAAGTTACCCCGAATGAAATTTGCAAACTTCCGTTCAGCTTCAATGCAAGGAGGAGCTACCGATAGCAGATATATCCGCCTCTTGTCTCGTCAAATTTGGAAGGTCGCCGCGGAGATTCCGAAGGGAAGTGTTGCCGCAACAGGTGAGGTTTCCGACCCTTCTCCACACCGAAGAGTTTTCCAGAGTATCTGCCGGGCGGTGAAAGACGCGGTGAGAGCCTCGGCCCCCCCGTCACCGTGCTGGCGGTCTATGATACGGTATCGATGGGCGGGCCCTATCTCGAAACGCTCCACGTTACAAAGAAGCAGGTACGCAGTGAAGGAGATACGTTCGTCACACTAGGTCAATTCTGCCGAGCACAACTAGCAGCTCGGCGAAACGAAGTGGAGTGCACGAGACACCAGTTTAGCATCTTGCTACTGCACTATTCTTAATCACCGCGCTGTGTTTGGTCGACCAAGCTGCGTCTGATAATTATTGTCTGAGGTATTTCTCGACGAACGCCCACGGCAACACGGCTGTGGAGCTTTTGCCCTGGAGTGGATCGCTTTCTTTTCGTATTGGATTATTAGGCGTCGCCGCTCCTTGAGGTGACCAACACAGTGTTCGACGGTATTTCGGTCACGGTACTTTTGGTCATCACACGTCGGCCGGCGCCGAAGGCCGTCTCGGATGTTTCGGCGAGCAGGAATGCCGGCCCCGATGTCTTCGTCGGCGAGCCAGCGTCGGACTCAGGCCGCATCGTACCCGCGGTCGCCAGCGGAAGGCCCTGCTGGCCGACAGGCAGATGAACCGTGGTGAAGACCCCACCTCACAGAACCGACAAGTTCGTACCCAGGAGCGGGTCCTGTGCCTTCGTCTCGCCAAGTTCGAGTTCCTTCTTATCGTCGTTCGGACCGCCTGCGGCGGAGGATTGCGCTACGCGCATCCAACTGTCTCCAGTCGATGTGCCCTTCAGAATCGAGTTCACCCTGTAGATGACGTACGGTCGAATCAAGGGGCCGCCAGTGGCCCAGCGGTGAAACCGGTCGCACACCGTCTTCCGATTGCCCCTGCCGCTCAGGAGCATCCCGCCGGGGAGCCCTAGAGCGCTCTGGTCCAGAAGAATACCGCACGTGACCTTCCGGTGGTGGTCGCACAGACAGCCGCGGCTCCCCACTTCCGGCAGCAGGCATTCGATATGCTCGTACTGCCGATATGCTCATACTGCTTATCGGTGAGCTGATAGCGGCGTCGAAGCATGATAGAACGCCCTATTTGGTCCCAAAGCCTATGCAAACCGTTCATGCAGCTTTTTCATCAGACAGTGCCTTACAAACACGGATCGGACGCATGCTCGGACGCGCGGAAGGCCTGCTTCGGACGTACTCCTATCAGTGTGTTCGCGAAGAAGTCTGGGGACAAGTAAGCCGGCTGTGCGAGAATACTACATGCCTGGACCACACGATTCGGTATATGCGCTCCAGCGGGCCGTGACATCGACGGTGAAGGTGGTTCATTATCCACTCGGTATGAGATTGAACGGATCCCGGATCCGAGTGGAAGAGAAAGAGAGAGGGCCTTCCCGACTTCCGGCGATCCGAGAAGAACTCTACGCCCTCTCCCTAACGCGCACTTATCGCATAAAGGCAAGTCCGCACGAACGGACCTGAGTGTCGTGCTATTCGGATACCTGCCCTTGGCCTCCGAGGAATGTGCGCCAAAATAGACTTCATATTTGAGAATAGAATAGCGGAGTGATGATCCCGAAGCACGAATTTGGAGGCCCAAACGTACTGATGGCTGGTGTGGATGGGAAAGTCCCATGACGAGTTCAATCAGAAGGCCTGGAGAGTACTCCGCCTCTCAACATTCTACCCACGGCGACTGCCACTGTAGTATTGCTAAAAAGGACCGCTAAAAGTTTTGCATTAGGTGGTGTCAGGGTCCGTGTACTGGTTCCTCCACCTCAGTTTGCTTGTTCTTACCCTCCGACGATATTCGGGCCGGTGCATGATCCAGGCAGGACGATGCTCAGACATTCCAGAAGAGTCACCCAGGAGTCCAGGTAGATTTTCCATGGACGGGCCGAAACGACGTAGCGACTGATGCCAAGCGCTGTGTCTGGTCTCGTCCCCTTGCTCCCTCCGGAGCCGGCGTGGGGGCATCAAGGGACGACCCTAGAAAGCCCTTAGCCTTCAGCGGGAAATTAATTCACGCTTTCGGTCTGTAACCATTGTTACGGCATGATTTGCAAATTGGGAATCTCTTGACATTCTGACTCAAGGGGCTCACATTGGGTAGCGTAATCCTGAGGTCACACGCTCTACGAGGAATCTTCGCCTGAAAACGGTGAGAACGTAGCAGGGGGAACTGTCCCAAACGACGTGGTGAGAAAAGTGATACCCCTGCTATTTCTGGTTGACCCTTGCGCACTCCGCTGTTCATCCATCCCCAAGCCGACTTATGTTTCGAAAGCTACTATCCGTGCTTGCAGGTGTGCTACTGCTCCTCCCGGCGACTGTGCTGGGCCAGGACACGGGCACGGTCGCAGGCACTGTCGTCGATAGCACTACCTCCGAAACCCTGCCGGGCGTCAACGTGACGGTTCAGGGCCTCACTGTTGGGGCTGCTACTGGTCCGAACGGGCAGTTTGAAATCTCCGGTGTGCCGGCCGGAGAGCAGGTCCTCCAGGCGTCCTTCGTCGGGTACACCCGAAAAAGCATCCCGGTAGAGGTTGAGGCCGGCGAAACGACGAATGTGAACGTCCGCCTGGCGCCCCAGGCGGTTGGCCTCGAGGACGTCGTAGTGACGGCCCTCGGCGTTGAGCGCGAGGAGCGCGCCGTGTCAACGTCTGTGCAACAGGTAGACGGGGCGGACCTTGACGCCACAGACAACGCCAACTTTGTTAACTCTCTGCGCGGAAAGGTGTCGGGGGCAAACATCCGGTCGTCCAGCACGATGGGAGGGTCCTCGAACATCGTGTTGCGCGGCTACAGCTCGATCAGTGGCGACAACCAGCCGCTGATCGTGATCGACGGCATTGTTGTCTCCAACCGGTCGCGTCAGAGCGGTGGGGGGACCGTTGAGGGAAACGGCGGGTTTGACTTCGGAAATGCCGCCTCGTCCCTAGATCCGAGCAACGTGAAATCCGTATCGGTGCTGAAGGGACCGTCCGCCTCCGCGCTGTACGGATCCCGGGGGGCAAACGGGGTGATTCAGATCACCACGAAGGACGGGTCCAATCTGGACGACGAGATTGGGGTCTCCTTCTCCTCCAGTGTCTCAATGAGCCAGCCGTACGAGTTCGTCGACTACCAAAACCAGTATGGTGGCGGCGCGCCCGGCTCTTCGTTCTCGACCCTGGATGGAGACTTCAAAAAGCCGGAGGGCGACCAGTACGTCGTGCAGTACGCCGTGGACGAGTCGTGGGGACCGCGCCTGGATGGGCGCCCAGTCCGGCAGTGGTACAGCTTTGACGACGTGAACGGGCTGGAGGGAGAAGCGACCCCTTGGGAAGCTCACCCGGATGCCGTGAAGGACTTTATGGATACCGGAGCGGTGTTTACCAACAACGTCTCCCTCTCGCAGCAGACCGAGTCGCTCAACTACCGGCTTGGGCTGACGAGCCGAAACCAGGGCAGTGTGATGCCGAACGGCTCGATGGACCGCTACCAGGTGAACTTCAACGGGTCGGTTGATCTGAGCGACGACGTTCGGGCGACGACCTTCGCGAAGTATAGCTACCAGGACGTGAAGGCGCGGTCCGGGATGGGATACGGATTTGAGGAAAATCCCTTCGCCGCGTTCAACACCTTCACGCAGCGACAGCTTGATTACGGTTCGGACAGTTACATGCGCGACTACCAGCGCCCGAACGGTCAACAGCGGGGCTGGAATTACGCAGGCGTGTCCGGGGCACAGGGATCCCAGACTTCGTTCCAGTACACCGATAACCCGTACGTGAATCGGTACGCGAACTTTCAAGAAGACGATGAGCAGCGTCTGCTTGGAAAGGCGGAAGTGGAGTATGACATCATCCCGGACCTGACCGGGACAGCGATGGTCACGACCGACTTCCGAACCCACCGGTTCCAGGATCGCCGCTCAGACATTTCCACTGGTGCCCCGGGCTCCTACAGTGAAGACGTGATTGAAGAGCAGGAAACGAGTTCCGAGCTCCGGTTCGATTATTCGCAGACCCTGACGGAGAATGTTGACTTAAACTCCTTCGTAGCCGGTCGAATCCGCTACGAGACGTACGAGGAAAATCTGGGGGCGACCCAGAATGGCCTCTCGTCTCCAGGGGTGTATACGCTTCAAAATTCCATCGGTCGGCCGGACGTGGAAGAGACCTTCGAGGAAAAGATGGTCTACAGTACCTACGGGCTCGTCAGTCTGGGCTACCAGGACATCGTGTTCCTGGAGGGCACGCTCCGGAATGACTGGTCCTCGACGCTCCCGGCCGACAACAACTCGTATCTCTATCCGTCGATCTCGGCGAACCTCATCTTCACCGGTCTGGATGCCCTCCAGGGACAAGACATCCTGTCGTTCGGGAAGGTGCGAGCGAGCTGGGCCCGCGTGGGACAGGACACCGATCCGTACCGCCTCGGGGTCACTTATCCGGGCAGTACCCCGTTCCAAGGGCAACCCCTGCAGAACGTCCAGCGGTCGGCCAACAACCCGACTCTGAAGCCCGAGCGAACGACGGGTATCGAGTTCGGAGCAGACCTACGCTTCTTCAACGAGCGGGTGAACCTCAGCACGACGTACTACCGCGACGTGACGAGAGATCAGATTCTCGCCGTCGACGTTTCGAGCGCCTCCGGCATCAACTCGTCCCTAATCAACGCTGGAGAGGTATCGAACCGAGGGTTGGAGGCCAGCCTGACGGTGACGCCGGTCCTCCGAGAAGACCTGCAGTGGGACGTGACGGCCAACTTCAATAAGAATGTGAACAAGGTCGTCGATCTGGCCGAAGGACTGGACACGTACAACTTGACGGCTGGTGGTGTGATCTTCGGTCCGACAATCCAGGCCCGGGAGGGCGAGGCGTACGGCGCGATGGTGCAGCCGTCCTTACGCCGCGACGCCAACGGAGATGTCGTCTTTCAGCGGAATGGCGTGCCCCGAACGACGTCCAGTCCACAGGTCGTGGGGAATTTCCAGCCGGACTGGACCGGTGGGTTCTCCACCACTGTGTCTTACAAAGGGCTGACGGTTAGCGCCCTTGTTGACGGTCAGCTGGGCGGAGACGTGTACTCCCTCTCCAACAAGTTTGGTACCTACAGTGGGCTCGTTCAGTCGACTGTCGCTGGCAACCAGCGTGAAACTGGCGTCATTCCTGAGGGCGTCGTGGTGCCGGAAGGGACCACCCCGAATGAGAATGGCAACTACGACATTGAGGGTACGGACTTCGGTGAAGCTGAGGGCCGCATTCCGGCGGCGAGCTACTGGAAAAACTGGTTCTCTGCCGGCGGCGGAGATCAGTTCATCTACGACGCGACGCACGCCAAGCTGCAGGAGCTGGCGATCACCTATAGCCTCCCGCAGCGCTGGTTCAACGACTTCGCGCTCCGGCGGGCCAGTGTCTCCCTCACAGGAAGTAACCTGATGTTCCTCTACAAGGAGGCGCCCAACATCGACCCCTCGGTGACGCTTGGGGCCGGGAATGTCCAGGGTGTCGAGTCGGCGCAAATTCCGCCCCAGCGTCGGTACACCTTCCGTGTAAACCTGAGTTTCTGACCATTGGGACGCGTGCTCTTCGCCCCCGGTGGCCGTGTCCGGGGGCGGAGAAGATTCTGGACTCGCAATCGTTTTCCAACAGTTGATCGATTCTCCGACATGAGACACCACGCTACGCTGACGCTTCTCCTGGCTGGAGGGCTATCACTTCTTCTGGCACTGGGGGGATGTGACAATCTCACGAGCTACAATGAGAACCCCAACGAGTCGACCTCGGCCAATCCAAATAACCTCCTCGCCAACGCCCAGCGAAACCTGGCGGGCGAGGTGTATGCCGGGACCAACATGATGCGTCGCTCCAACGTGTGGGCGCAGTACACTACCCAAAACTTTTATCCGTCGGAAAGCCGCTACTCCCCTGTAGACTACCCGTTTGGCGACTTCTACACCCGTCTGACGGACCTCGAAACCGCCAAGCAGATTGCGAAGGAGCGGCCGGGCACGGTCCAAAACCAGGGCAACTTCCAAGCGGTCGCCACGATCATGCAAGCGTGGGGGTTCCAGATCTTGACCGACGCCTACGGAGACATTCCGTTCGGAGAGGCTCTCCAGCAGCGTGAGAATCAGTCCCCCGCCTACACGGCTCAATCAGAGATCTACCCGGCACTCGTGGATAGCCTAAACACGGCGCTGGAGCAGATCAGCACGGGTGCGGCTGGGCCATCCGGAGACCTGATAAACGGGGGAAGTATGGCGATGTGGCAGAAGTTTGCAAACGGCCTAAAAATGCGGATCGCCCTGAGAGGCTACGAGCTTGAGGCAGACTGGGGGGAGCTTGGGGGGCCGGGCACCATTATTTCAAACGCTGTGGACCCGAACGTGAACGGGGAACCGCTCACCAGAAACGCCGACAACGTGTACTTCCAGTTTGGCACGAGTGCGGTCCACCGAAATGACTACTACGAGAACCGAGAGGTCGACTTTCGAGACGACTTTGACGGGTCGGCCCGGTTCATTGACTTTATGGAAACGAAGTATGGCGCGGCCGATCCGCGCCTGGATGCCTACTTCGAGCAGACGTCCAGCTCCGGGCGTCCCTGCGAAGATGGAAGTGGCGAGTACGAAGGATTTCCCTTCGCTCTCGAGCAAGGCGATGCGCAGGGACTGTATGGTGCGAATCCGACCTGTGGGTTCTCCCGGCCGGAGGCCTGGTTCCCGAACGGGCCTAGCGGAAACGGCGATGCGTTTGCCCCACTGATGTACTACGACGAAGTGCTCCTGACGAGAGCATGGGCCGCCAATGAGGGCCTCATCAGCGGCGACGCAAACAGCCTAATTGGAGAAGCAATCGAGGCGTCCGTCGACTTTTACGGAAATCAGACCGATGCCGACATCTCGGGCTCTAGCAGTTCGACACAGAGCTACATCTCTCAGGTGCAGAGCGACTTCGGGTCGGACCCCGAGCAGGTGATCGGGGAGCAGCGCTACATTTCCTTCTACATGCACAACATTCAGGGCTGGTCGACCTGGCGACGGTTTGACTTCGAGGGCGTGCTTGGCGCCCCCGAAGGCGGTGTGGCCGGTGGGTTCGACTCCTACGCCCCGCTGCGGGTGCCATACCCGGCCTCCGAGGCCAACCTGAATGGCGAGAACTACACCGATGCAGCCAACAAGTGTAGTGGAGACTTCCAGGGGTCGTCTGGCTCCGAGAGTGGTGCGCAGAACGAGGACGAAGACTGCCGGGTTGCCTGGGACGTAGACGGTCCCCCCTCGGGTAACGCATACAGTGCTGACTAATTGAGGCCCGTCAGCCATTCGTCCCTCCGGGATTGCCTCCGGGGGGACGCTTTTGAACGGTTCTGCTCTACCGCTTACATCACGAGACACTTCGAAATGGTTACGGTACTTATGAGACATCGATATCAAACACTTCTTCTTCTGTTTGCAGGTGCTGCACTGGCGCTTGCGGGCTGCGACCAGAGCTCGCAGAAGGCGAGCCCGGAGTACCCAAATCGATACATTATCACTCAGAACAACTCGGCCTCCGGGGACGCGGCCACTGGGTCACTCTCCGACGCAAACGCAGTGAACGTGCCCGACACGGTGGACTACTACATGCAGGGGTACACCGTCAATAAAGACTACACCTGGACCGTGAACGAGTCCTCGGACCTTCCCACCGCGGCAAGCTCCAATCAGACCTACGAGTGGCAGAGCCGTGGAGGAGAATTTATCACGGTGGTGTATGGACCAGGCGATCCCCTCGCGACCACGTCGGGCATGAGTGCAAGCACCAACTCGATTCAGGTAGACGCAAGCAACGATGACATTGACGCCGAGACGATTGAAGTGTCTGCGGCGGTGACCGACAGCATCAGCGGGCAGATCGGCCGCTTCGGGGCCTTCGCAACCCTCACGAGCCTGGCCTCGTCCTCCGGCATTGCGGACACGCTTAGTCAGGAAGGTCCGTCCTTCACGCTATTCGCGCCCTCCAGCGCTGCGTTTGCGGCCGATATCGAAGGAGACGACGAACTTGAGGCGGCGGGGGCCATCGGTGGCATGCCGACGCAGGCCGTGGACGACGATGAAGACGCCACTTCAAGCGTTCGCGCCGGCATTCTGAAGTACCACGCCATCCAAGGCGATAGCCTCACGGCGAGTGACCTGCCCGCAAACGATGTGGAGACCCTGCTCGGCAGTGAGACGGTCTCTGTGACCGCCGACATGGTCTCACAGGCCAACATCCCGGCGACAAACGGCGTGATTCACAAGCTCAACGAACCGCTTCTTCCGCCGACGGCCCTGGTGGACTTCACGGACCGTACGTTGCCGGACACGACCGTTGTACAGGACAGTACCGTCACGGTGGACGGATCCTACTTTCCTGACGGAGGCGGATACATCGTGCTGCATGAGGGGAGTGCCGGAGGGCCCGTCGTCGGGAACTCGGAGTACATCGAGGGCCCGGGGATTAGCAATGAGGTGGAGGTGCCCCTCACCGAAGACTACAGCGGGCGCAGCAGCGTCACCCTGGTTGCGATGCCGCACAAAGAGACCAATGGCAATGAGTCTTTCGACTTTCCTGGCAACGACACGCCCTACATGCTCGGTGGTAACCCCGTAACGGATGAGGCCGATATCACAGTGGAGTCCACCGATTAGCCGGTGTTCTGAAGGACAGCTACTTGCCGTATTTGAATGTGAGGAGCCGGTTGTCCTTGCTAGGGCAGTCGGCTTCTCCCATTTTGGGAAGGGCCGATGGAGTTGTGAGCTCTGCCCCCTGACGTATCTCCGGCCATTACACAAAATAGAAAGAGATCTTTTACTCTGTCCCAAAGACTCCTTATCAATAAGCAACTGAGGACCGTTGCCTCAGCGCTCCTAGGACGTCGTGAGATGTGCATTTTCGTACTGCGTCCGCAAGGGGAGAGGTAGTAGGAGTACACCTTAGGCAACCGTCTTGCACACTTGCACAACAGTTAAAAAGACACTGGTCACCATGAATGTACATGTAGGTACAGCATGGCTCTCTTTCCTCATCGTGTTCTTGATTGCCGGGTGTGGCACGTCCTCCCCGCCTGTCCAGGTCACTCAGGATGCAGCGTCCGGTCAAATGACCTACCAAACCCGTCAAATGCGGTTGTCCGGGATCGAGATGACGCAGGGACTTGAGGCGGGGAATCGGTTTTACATGCAGGTTGTGGGGACGTGCACCAGCCAAGACTGTGTGCCCCGATCCTACGACCTACACTTCGTCAAGGAGGGCATGCAGTCCGTTCAGATTGAGGGGCGGGGGGTGAGTTTAACCATTGGGACGGAAACTCTCTCCTGGAAAGACCCTCAGAACCGCTCGGTGAACCGGACCTCGACCATCCGGAGCGGGACGTTCGCTCGCGTCGAGGTAACGAGCGAGCAATTGTCCACCATCGGAGGCGTAGATGAAGTCAGCGGAACGGTTGGGGGGGAGGGGTTCTCCATCTCCCACGAGGCACGCGCCCCCATCCGCCAGTTGTTGAGGCGGTTGGAGGAAGGGACCAACGAGTCTCCTCAGGCGTCGTCTTCGCAAGGGAATTAGCGGATGCCCGCGCTGATGCCGGGGAGCGGGACACGCGAAATGGAGGGCAAAAATGCCTGCCCGCTGGCGGTCCGTCGGTACGTGCAGGACGACCGATGGGCCCTAGGGAAAGAGACTGCACGCCAGAGGCGGGCGCCCTTCCGCTCGGCCTGGACGCACTACACCTCCATAGAGTTGGACGTTGCGGATGCACACGTGCAAGCGCCCTCACCATCGACACTCGTTCTCCAAGCGCTGGGGGTTCTGGGGGTGGGGCCTTCTGATACTCGTGTATGTTGGCTTGGTGGGACCGGCGCCCGCCATGGCGCAGCCGGACGCGGAGGAGGCCGTCCTGCGTGGATTTGTGCGGAACGAGGCCGGGGGACGGCCCTTGGAAGGAGCAAATGTGGTTGTGCGTCGAATGTCGGGGGCGATTGAGGCGGCCGGGGCCGCCGCCGGTCGTGGCTTTTACCAGCTCTCGCGGATCCCCCCGGGCCGCTATCGCCTCCAGATTAGTTTTGTCGGCTACCGGGCCTACCGCGATACGCTTCGGCTTGCTCCGGGGGCCCGTCGGACGCTCTCGGTGGAGCTGGCGGCGGCGCCCCGCCAGATGGAAGAGGTGACGGTTGAAGGGGGACAAGGGGTTGAGGACGCCGAGGCAGGGCTCCGCAAGATCCAGCCCGCCGACGTGGAGAACATTCCCACTCCGGGCCCGGGAAGCGATCTTGCCTCCTACCTGCGCTCTCTCCCCGAGGTGGCGACGACCGGGGATCGGGGCGGGCGCCTGTACATTCGAGGCGGGACCCCGTCTCAGAATCTCGTCCTGGTGGACGGCACGCCGATCTACAAACCGTTTCACATCATTGGGTTCTACTCGGCCTTTCCGGGCCGGCTCGTGTCGAGCACCAACTTTCATGCGGGGGGGTTTGGGGCGGAGCACACCGGGCGCATATCGTCCGTCATGGACGTGCAGCTCCGTCCGGGAAACACGAAACAGTACCAGGGCAGTTTGGGCACCGGTCCGTTTTTGGCCTCGGCACACCTGGAGGGCCCCCTGCAACGCGGTCGAAAGTCCTTCCTGGTGCATGCCCGGCATTCCCTCATCGAGCAGGCGGGCCCCACCTTCCTGGGCCAGGACGCGCCCTATAAGTTCTACGACGTAACCGCGAAGGTACACACCCAGGGTGCCTCCAGCCAGTGCTCGTTTACCGGCGTGCGCACTTACGATCGGGGACGCATTGATCCCGACACGAACGCTTCCTTCCGCTGGGACAATACTTCCGTCGGGGGAGAGTGCCTCTTGTTTAGCGCCCAGTCGGCCCAGACGCTGCACCTGAGTTTTGGCACGACGCACTTCAACAATCGCGTGCGGTCGCCCGACGGCACGGTTCGGACTGCGGGGACATGGAAGGTCCGGACGAAATTTGACCTTACGCAACCGGCCCCCTGGGACGGTGAACTGCGGTGGGGCGGGAAGGTGCAGGTGGACGACTACGAGTTCGGATTGGACGAGCCGTTCTTGGGGTTCACCAGCGAGGACGAATTTCTGCTCAGTGCGTCCCTGTATGGGGACCTTGAATGGAAGGTAAACGAGTCGCTCATGGTCAACCCGAGTGTCGGGGCCCAGTCGCTTTTCGAATGGGGAAGCGTGTCCGTTGACCCCCGCGTGCAGGTGGCGTACCAACCGTGGACGGAGCGGTCGGCTACGCTCACCGCGGCCCTCGGCGTCTATCAGCAGATCCCGACCACCGTGACTGACGAGCGGGATGTGGGCTCCACGTTTCGCGCCTGGACCCCCAGCCCATTCGAGAATCGCCCCCTCCGGGCCGACCATGCCCTCCTCGGATGGGATCAACAGCTCCTGTCCGATGTCCGCCTCTCGGTCGAAGGGTGGTACCGGCGATTCCAAGATCTTCCCGTGCCGCGGTGGACGCCCCTCGTCCGATTCAACACCAACCTGGTCCGGGCGGACGGCACCGGGTACGGGGTGGATCTGTCCCTGCGATACGACCGGGACCCGCTCCGGATCGACGTTACATATGGGTATGGGCGGGTCGAGTACCGGGCCTCCCGAGACCAGCTCGGGGCATGGGTCGGCGACTCCGTGCTGGAATACTCGCCCCCGCACGACCGGCGGCACAAGGTGGGCATTGTCACGTCCCTGGATGCGGGCTGGGGCACGGCCTCCGTGCGGTGGCAGTACGGGTCCGGACGCCCGTTCACGCAGGTGTACGGATACGACACGTTGCTCGAAGTGAGGGGGCTTCGGGACACGCCGTCCGACGCCGTGGGGGTGCCCCGGGCCCTCTTCGACCGGCCGTACCGGGCACGCCTGCCAAGCTACCACCGGCTCGACGTGTCGCTAGGACGCTCATTTGACCTGGGCCCGGACTTGGGCCTGTCGGCCGAAGCAGGGGCCATGAACGCGTACAACCGGTCCAACGTGTTCTACATTGACCTCTTTACACTCGACCGAGTCGACCAGCTCCCCATTATTCCGTACCTGTCCCTCCAGGTCGACATCCGGTAAAGCAGGAGAGTGCCGGTGTCCCCCCAGTTGTTTTCCGACTGCCCGTCTCATTCGATGCGACAGCTCGTCCCTTCATTCCGGCTGTTTTGTGCACCCGGGGCCGCGGCCATCCTCGCGGCCATCCTAATACTGGGAGGGTGCGATCCCTCCGTGTCGGTTCTGAATCCCTCCGATCAGTATCGGTTCTCGCTGTTCGGCACTCTGAATGTGGCGGCCGACACGCAGGTGATTCGCGTAGACCCGCTGGGGGACACGAGCCGGGTGGGCAGCCAGAAAGCCCTCGCCGCAACCGTCCGCCTTGAGAATGTGGAGACCGGAACGCAGGTGACGCTCGCCGACTCCTTCGAGACCATCGGCGAAGGATCCGCCCGCTTTCACAACCTCAAGACGACCCATCCCATCCGGCCCGATACGCGGTACCGCGTGTCGGTACGTGTGGAGGGGACGCCCGTAACGACGGCGACCACGACGACGCCGGCCCGTCCGCCCACCCTCCGGCACGAGACCACTTCGACGGACGACAAGCCGTTTCTCCTCCCGTGCCTCACGAGAGATCGCGAACTCGTGGAGTCGGAGAATACGTTCACGCTTCGGGCCAGCGCTGTTGAGTCGCTTGCGGCCGTCCAGGTGATCTACCCGATTGAAGGAGCATTCAGCCAGGTGGACCACTACGACGACGCCGAGTATAGAGAAAACAATGACCTGTATCGGATCTCCGTGTATTACGGAGCAGACATCCGAGTCGGAACTCTTGGGGGAGAAAGCTGCACCGATCGGTCTCAGTTTGTCCGGCCGCATGCGCGGGTGGCCGTTGCCGCGGGCGGGCCGGACTGGCCGGATTGGCGGGGCGTGTCACTCAACGACATTGCCCGCCCGGACACCTTTACGAACGTGGAGGGGGGGCACGGCTTTGTGGGCGGGGTCTACTCGGATACGATTCGGATCCCGATCCGGCAGCGAGAGTAGCTGTTCGGTTGGGGGGCCGTCGGCCCGGTCTCAAAACGACGAGGGCGATACAGGAACGGCGAGGACGGTTCGTCTTTGCCCTCGGGGGGTACGGATCCATCCAGGGAACCCTCCGAATCCGGCCCCGCAAAATCCCCGTGGATTCACGAAATGGAGCGGGCGGGGGGCGCGTCGCCACAGACCATCCGCCGCGGCTCCCCGTTGGGCATCGCCTCGTTGTCTCGCGGAAACAGACGCGCCCCATGTCGTTCGTTCCGTCCCTCCCCAACCTGGGCCGCTTTTGGACGGCCGCCAACGTGTTGAGCCTGTTCCGGCTGGCGTTGGTGGTGCCCATTGCGGTCTTTTTGTGGCGGGACGGGCCCCTGGGCTGGCTGCTCGGGCTCGTCATCCTGGTGATCCTCACCGACTGGTTTGACGGGCGCATTGCGCGGTGGACCCACTCCGTATCGGACTGGGGGAAGGTGATTGATCCAGTGGCCGACAAAACTGCGGCCATCATGACCGTGACGGCCCTCACGTTTCGCCCGGCGGATCCCCACCTGCCGCTCTGGTTCTTCGGGCTCGTGGTGGGCCGGGACGTCGCCATCCTGCTCGGCGGGATGGCGATCGCGCGGCGCTCGGGGCAGATCGTGATGAGCGCCTGGGCGGGGAAAGCCGCCTCGCTCTGGCTGGCCCTGACAATCCTGAGCGTGATCCTGAGGGCCGATCCGCCGGTCTTCCGCGTCTGCCTCTGGATGGCAACCGGCCTGTTTGTGTTTTCCTTTCTCCTGTACGTCGTCCGCTACCTGCAGGCCACGCGGAACGCCGAGGGGGCGACGCCCGATTCTGTTCCCCAAGGCCCCTAACGGCCGCCGGACCGCAGTGCTTTTTTTGGACTTGTCTCATGCGCTATGGGCTTTCTCGACACGTTTACGAACTGGAACGACGACGATGAGCAGGAGAAGCTTGAGGAAGGGCTCGACAAGACCCGCGACAGCTTCTTCGGCAAGCTCGACCGCATGGTGCGGGGCAAGGACACGGTCGACGCCGAGGTCCTCGACGAGCTCGAAGAGGTCCTGATCACCAGCGACGTGGGCGTGGACACCACGCTCGACATTATCGACCACGTGGAGGCCCGCGTGGAGCAGGACCAGTACGTGTCGGCCCAGGAGCTGAACGGGCTGATCCGGGACGAAATCGCGAAGCTCATGCTGGAGGGCACGAAGGAGCGCCCGGCCGACTTCGACGCGCCGCTCCCCAATCAGCCCCACGTCATCATGGTGGTGGGCGTGAATGGGGTCGGCAAGACGACCACCATCGGCAAGATGGCCCACAAGTACCGCCAGGCGGGCAAGAGTGTGCTGATGGGGGCCGGCGACACCTTTCGGGCCGCCGCCATCGAGCAGCTTGAGATCTGGGCCGACCGGGCAGATGTGCCCCTCATCAAGCAGAAGCACGGGGCGGATCCGGCGGCGGTGGCCTACGATACCATCGAGGCCGCCGAGGCGCGAGACGCGGATGTGGCGATCGTCGACACGGCGGGACGCCTCCACACGAAGGGCGGACTCATGGATGAGCTCGCCAAGATGAAGCGGGTGATGGGGCGCAAGATTCCGGACGCGCCGCACGAGGTGCTGCTCGTGCTCGACGCATCGACTGGGCAAAATGCTCTTCGTCAGGCCGAGGAGTTCATCGACAGCGTGGACGTGACGGACCTGGCACTGACCAAGCTCGATGGCACGGCAAAGGGGGGCGTCGTGATTGGGGTCTCGCACCAGTTCCAGGTGCCGGTCAAATACATTGGGGTGGGCGAAGGCATCGACGACCTGCAGGTCTTCGACCGTAAGGGGTTCGTGGAGGGGCTGTTCAAGGGAGTCGAAAGTTAGAATGGTGGGGAACCAGACGCTCTTTCTCCCGTCGATCGGCCGACCCGTTTCCGCATCTCAGCGCACCAACGCCTCAACGCAAGCATGAACGTCGTTTTCATGGGCACGCCGGAGTTTGCGGTGCCCTCGCTCACTGCCCTCGTTGACGCCGGGTACTCTCCTGCGGCCGTTGCCACCGGGCCCGACCGGCCGCGGGGGCGTGGCCAGGAGGTGACCCCGACGCCGGTCAAAGAAGCGGCACAGGCGGGGGGCATCGACCGCATCCTCCAGCCGGAAGACGTGACGGACCCGGGGTTCGCCGAGGCCGTGGCGGAGTTAGAGCCGGATGTGATCGCGGTGGTGGCCTACAAGATTCTTCCGCCCGAGGTCTTTACGACTGCGGGCGAGGGGGCCTTCAACCTGCACGGGTCGCTTCTGCCCAGGTACCGCGGGGCCGCGCCCATTAACCACGCCGTCATGGCGGGGGAGAGCAAAACGGGCGTCACGACGTTCTTCTTGGAGCCGTCCGTCGACACCGGCGACATTATCCTACAGAAGGAGATGGCGGTCGGCCCCAACGAGACGGCCGGCGAGGTGCACGATCGGATGGCCGAGCTCGGGGCCGAGGCGGTGGTGGAGACGGTCCAGCAGATCGACAACGGCACCGTCGAGACGCGCCCCCAGGACGACGAGAAGGCGACTCCCGCCCCCAAGATCCACGACGAAGACGGCGAGATCTCGTGGGACGCGCCGGCCGCAGAGGTGCACAACCATATCCGCGGGCTGTCGCCCTATCCCGGGGCATGGACCCTGCACGACGACACGCGCCTGAAGCTGTACCGCACGCGGCGGGCGGAAGGCACGGGGACGCCCGGCGAGGTGCTCGACGCCGACGGGCGCCTGCTCGTGGCCTGCGGCTCCGGGGCCGTGGAGGTGGTCGTCCTGCAGCAGCCCGGGCGGAAGCGACTCGATGCTACCGACTTCCTGAACGGCTATTCCCTCTCCGAAGGCGACCGCCTCGGCGAGTAGGGACCGCTCGCCGTCCGTACGCTCTCTCCCGATCCATCCGCCCCATGTCCGAGCACAACCTCTCCGAGCTTGAGGACCGCATCGCCACCGAGAGCGCGTTCGTCGACGACTTGCTGGAGGAGATTGGCCGTGTGGTCGTGGGGCAGCGATACATGATCGAGCGCCTCCTCATCGGCCTCTTGGCCGATGGGCACGTCCTGCTGGAGGGCGTCCCGGGCCTCGCGAAGACCCTTACCGTGCGCACCCTCTCCGACGCCATCGGGACAGACTTTCAGCGCATCCAGTTTACGCCGGACCTGCTCCCCGCCGACCTCCTTGGCACGCAGATCTACAACCAGAAGACCGGCGCCTTCTCCATCAAGAAGGGGCCGATCTTTACCAACGTCATCCTGGCCGACGAGATCAACCGCTCGCCCGCCAAAGTGCAGAGTGCGCTTTTGGAAAGCATGCAGGAGCGGCAGGTCACCCTCGGCGAGAAGACGTTTCCGCTCGACGATCTCTTTCTGGTGCTGGCCACCCAGAATCCGATCGAGCAGGAGGGCACCTACCCCCTTCCCGAGGCGCAGGTGGACCGGTTCATGCTGAAGATCGACGTCACGTACCCGACGGGGGAGGAGGAGTTGGAAATTATGCGGCGCATGGCACGGACCGACGAGTCGTCCTCCGTGGACGCCGTCGCCAGCCCGCAGCAAATCCTTCGAGCCCGCGAGGTGATCAACGACCTCTACGTCGACGAACGGGTGGAGCAGTACATCGTCAACCTTGTTCTGGCTTCCCGCGACCCGGACGCGTACGGACTCGGGGAGCTGGAGCCCCTCCTGGAGTACGGCGCGTCGCCACGGGCCAGCATTAACCTGAACCTGGCCGCGCGGGCCCACGCGTTCCTGCGTCACCGGGCCTACGTGACGCCCGAGGACGTGCGGGCGGTGGCGCAAGACGTGATGCAGCACCGGCTCGTCATTACGTACGAGGCGGAGGCCGAGCAGGTGGAGGCTGCGGACCTCGTCGATCGCATCCTGAGCAGCGTGGAAGTGCCCTAGCGCGGCTCTCTTTCTCGACTGGCCTGTCTGTCCCGCTATGGACCGCCCCAAGACCTTTCAAAAGGAGTCGATCACAGTAGCCTTCATGGTCCGCCAGTTGCGCGAGACCGTGGGCGTAGAAGTGATGCCGGTGAACGATGAGGTGGACGCCGCCGAGCGGGCGGTGACCGAGAGCACGCTCCACCGCCCGGGCCTTGCCCTCGCGGGGTACGTCGACCTGTTCACCCACCAGCGCGTCCAGATTCTGGGCAACACCGAGACGCGGTACCTGCATCAGCTCGACGACGCCGATCGGCGGGACGCGCTTGGACACCTGACGCAATTTTCGGTGCCCTGCATCGTGCTGACCGACGACAACGAGATCGACGCCTCGCTCGTGGACATGGCGACGGACGCGAACATTCCGGTGTACCGCACCCCGCTGCCCACGGTGCAGTTCATGTCGTCGCTCCGCAACTTCCTGGCCGACCAGTTTGCGCTCCAGCGGGCCGTCCACGGCTCCCTCGTCGACGTCTACGGCATCGGGCTCCTCCTGATCGGCAAGCCCGGGATTGGAAAGAGCGAGGTGGCCCTGGACCTGGTCGAACGGGGGCACCGCCTCGTGGCGGACGACGTGGTCATCGCGACCCAGCGGGATGAGTCGATTTTGATGGGGGCGGGCACCGACCTGGTGCAGCACTTCATGGAAGTGCGGGGGCTCGGCCTCGTGGACATTCGCTCCATGTTCGGCATCCGGGCGATCCGCTTCCAGAAGCGCATCGAGATTGTCGTCAATATGGAGCTCTGGGATGAGGATAAGGAGTACACCCGGATTAACATGGTAAAAGATACCCATGAAGTTCTGGGAGTCGACCTGCCGATGGTACGGGTGCCCATCACGCCGGGCAAAAACATTACGGTGATCTGCGAGGTGATCGCCATGAATTACCTGCTTCGCCACTACGGGCACGACCCAGCGGAGGTCTTTACCGAGCGGCTCCGAACGCGCATTCAGCAAGATGGCCCACCCGCCCCCCGCCGGGGCATTGAGTACTTTGAGCAGGACTACGAGTAGACGTACAGGAGCGCCAGGAGCTCCTCTGGAAGAGAAATCGGCATGGCCATTGTGCCTACATTGCCCCCGGCGTCGTCGCGGGGAAAACCGATTCTTTTTTACAGTTCTGAGAACAGATCCCGACAAGAACGAAGCATTCAATGGGTCGAGTCAAGATACGATGGGCCCGCCGACTCCGGTTGACAGGCATACTTCATCCCACTATTTTTGCCGATGGCTATAGCGAAATGTACAGAAAACTCTCTTTGCTTTGAGCGCGCCCGCGCCTCAGCGGTGCGCACGGGCCGGACGTCTCCTTGCCGTCCTGGCACACGCTTCCCCACCGGACTCGAATAAGCGCCGTTGCCATGGACCGAGACCAAACGTACATTTACGATCCCGAGACCTGCTCCTTCAAGGAGGTCGAGGCGACCTGGACCGACTGGGCAGCCCGCGCGGGACAGATCGTGGGGCTCGCCGTCATCCTCACGGGTCTTCTCTTCTGGGGAATTGATCAGCAGTGGATTGCCTCGCCCAGTGAGAAGACACTTCGGGTCGAAAACACGGCTCTTGAACAGCAGCTCGATCAGGTGAACGGGCGAATGACGACCCTATCGTCCCGGCTCGACACGCTGGCGAAAAAGGACCGCACGCTGTACCGCCGGCTGTTCCAGATGAAGCCGATCTCCGAGGACGTGCGGCAGGTTGGGGTCGGGGGCGCCGACCCGTACCGACAGTTTGACGATCTGGGAGCGGACACCGAGGCACTCCTGAAAAAGACGGCCCAGCGGCTCGACAAGCTCGAGCGTCAGATGAGCCTGCAAAAGTCGAGCTACCAGGAGCTTTACGACGTGGCGAAGCAGCGTCAAGATCGGCTTCGTCAGCTCCCGGCCATCCGTCCGGCCAACGGGCGCATCGTCTCGAACTACGGAATGCGGGATCATCCCATCCTGAAGGTCCGGAAGATGCACGAAGGGATTGACTTCTTGCTGAGGCGGGGCACCCCTGTCATGGCGACGGCCCGGGGGGTCGTGCAGCGGGCCGAGCAGAATCCGGGCTACGGAAAGGTCATTGAAATCAAACACCCGGAGTCGGAGTACATGACCCGGTACGCGCACCTGTCCGAGATCCCGGACAAGATCTACCGCGGGGCCGAGGTCCAACGCGGGGACACCATCGGGTACAGTGGCAATACGGGGCTGTCGACCGGCCCGCACCTTCACTACGAAGTCCACCGGCTCGGTGGGTCGGCCCTGAACCCCATGCAGTTCTTGATGCCGGACATGAGTCCGGAAAGCTACCGTACGCTTGAGCGCCGAACTCAGGAGTACCGGGCGAGTGTGGACAGGAGCGCGTCCCCCGCGTCGGCACGCTGATCCCGATCTAGGGGATTGGCGCCGGACAGGGCGCTGTGCACGTGGGGGGAGACGCCTGCGTGCGTGCGATCGTCTTGATTCAGGCAAGGGGGCAAACGCATCCGGCACTGTCTGCAGACTGAAGCGTTGGCCCTGATCCACACGCAGGCACTTTCCTGGATCTGCCGACCGCCGCGCTCCATGGTGACGCATCCTTCATCGACTGCTCGGACCCCCGTCCGGCCGGGCGAGAGCGTCGCGAAAAGACTGCTGGTGGTGGGGACTGTGCTTCTGGTCGGCATGATCCAGACCACGCAAGCATCTCAGTCGGAAGGCGGGGCACGGGCGGCGGCCGACACCACCGCCCCAATCGTCCGCACGGTCGACATTCAAGGCAATCGCCAGTTCTCGGCGGGGACGCTGAAGGAAAACATTCGCACTCGGCCCAACCGACGCGTCCTGGGCATTCCGGGCCTCACATGGTGGCGCTGGGTCCACCAGTTGGGAAGTGCCGACTGGATGTGGGAGCGCCTGGGCACGGCCCTCCGGTCAGGGGGCGAGCCACCCGCCTACATCGACTCGACCACGGTGGGGGGCGACGCCGAGCGCCTGGAGCTGTTCTACCGCCAGCGCGGATTTCAGGACGCCGCGGTGTCGTACCGGGTCGAGCCCCGAGAGGAAGACAATCGGGTGCGGGTGGTCTTCGAAATCGAACCAGGATCGGCCACCTATCTTCGGCGGGTCCAGTACGCGGGGCTTGATTCGTTGCGGACCGGACAGAAGCAGCGCCTCGTCCAAGGGACGGTCTTTGAGGCCGGGTCCGTCTCGCTGAAAGATACACTGAGTGTGCGGGTGCAGGAGCAGCGCTACCGGGAGCCGATGCTCCTCGAAGAGCGCCGGCGCATCCTGACCTTTCTGCAAAACGAGGGATACGCCGCGGTAAGCCGCGACTCGGTCCGGGCGGTGGTGTATCGGGTGGCGCCCGACTCGTTTGATGTGACGCTCCGCGTACAAACGGGACCCCGGTATCGGTTTGGGGACGTGCGTTTCGAGGTGACGGGGCCGGAGGACGCGCCGCCCCGCTCCGACACGGTCGACCTGACCGCGGATACGACCGGAGGGGAAGCGCCCCGGGTTGTCTCCCGAATTGTGGACGAGCGCCACCTCGATCCCACCATTGTGCGTCGCAGTCTTCGGTTTACGCCGGGAGCGTACTACGACCAGTCGGCGGTCCAGGCTACGAAGCGCCGCCTCGACGGCACGGGCGTGTTTGCCTTCACCAATCTGTCTCCGCAGTACGACGACGCCGTACTGAACGACACGACGGGAACGCCCTATCTGCCCCTTCAGATTAACGCGCAGACCCGGCAGCGACATCGTCTACAGGCAGAGACCTTTGCGCTGCAGCGCGAGTCGGTGGGGGCGAGCGAGGCGGGGGTGCGGCTCAACGAATTTGGGGTGGGGCTGAGCGGCACGTACGAGAACGTGAACGCCTTTGGGGGCGGCGAGACGTTTCGGCTCCGCACGTCGGCCTCCGTGGCCACGGGCCTCGACTCCCTGCTCATCAGCTCGAATCAGTTTGAGGGCAGTGCCTCCCTCGTGCTCCCGTACCTCATTCGTCCGTTCCAGTCCCTCGACCGGGCGTTTGACCTGTCGAACGCCCGCACACGCATCTCACTCACGGGCCTGACGGCCCTGCGCAGTGACCTTGGGCTGCGGATCCGAAGCCGCCTGAACGCGCGCCTGCGTCTGGAGATGGACCACACGCCGACCCAGTCCTCGCTGGTCGACGTCATGGACCTGAGCCTGAGCAACCCGGACACCCTCGACCAGTTCAGCAAAAAGTTCCTCCGGCGCGTATTCGGGCGCGGGGGAGAAAACGTGCAGGATCCGGTGCAACGGCAGCAGATTCTGGAGGACTACACGCAGCCGCAGGTGAATACGGCCCTCCGGTACACGTTTCGGGACGCCACGGCGGGCCCGATGCGGCGGCGGAGCGGGCACATCTACGAGGTGTCCGGGGAGGTGGGGAATACGCTTCCCCTCCTGGTTGATCGGTTCGTGTCCACGCCCGGGAGCCTGGACTACTCGCTGCCCAGTCTCTTCGGGGGGGCTGGGGGGCTCACAGGGCGGCTCCTCTACCGCCCGTACCTCCGGACGTCGGTGGACCTGCGCCGGTACGTGCCCCTAGGGGCGGGCACGACGCTTGGGCTCAAGTTCTTCGGGGGATGGGCACATCCCACGGCGGGGCCGACGGTGGTGCCGTTCGACCGCCGCTTCTTCAGTGGAGGGGCGAACAGCGTGCGGGGGTGGCGCCTGCGGGAGCTGGGGCCGGGGGAGGGCCTCCCGGCAGACACGACGGCGGCGGTGCCGGAGAGCCCCTCGAACATTTTGGGCGGTGACGTGAAGCTTGAGTCGAGCATCGAGCTGCGAACGACGCTCCTGCAAAGCGTGCTGGCGGCCCGATGGATCGGGGCGACGTTTCTGGACGTGGGGAACGTGTGGTTCGGCCCGCGCAACCGTGGGTTTGGGCGTGTGGACGAGGACCGCGACGACACGAATGTCCGGCGCGATGGCCGAGACGGGCGATTTGATGGACCGGAGGCGCTGCTTGATGTTGGGGTCGGGAGCGGAGCGGGGCTGCGCCTGGAGTGGCCATACCTCATCGTCCGCCTTGATCTTGCCTATCGCCTGCACGACCCCTCGCCCCGAAACGACGATGTGTTCGGGGAGAACTTCAGTGGCCCGCTTCTTCACTTTGGCATCGGCCACTCCTTCTGAGCCCGATGCGTTTTGAGTACGATGCGCCGATATGCTTGAGAACGAGCGCCCTTGCCGATGGGGCGAACGGTCCCGCACTTCCGCCTGTTAGCCACGCTTCTCGCTCGACTCGCAGCTGGGTCATGTCCCTCTTTCGTCCGCTTTTTCGGGCCGTCACGCGACTGTACCGCCGAGTCTTCCGGCGCCGGCTGGATTCCCGCACCCGCGAAATTGCGGAGCGCTTGCGGAACGTGCCGGCCTTCAACCACCTCTCGTCGAGTGCCCTGTACGCCATGGCCGACGTGACACACCGGCGTAGGTATCGCCGCGGGGAGTCGCTGTACTACGAAGGCGATCCCGGGCTCGGGCTGTATGTCGTGGAGTCGGGGCGGGTGCGCCTCGTGACGGACCGGGTGCCGGAGGCGCCCCACGAGCTCCGGGCGATCGAAACGGGCGGGATGATCGGGGG
Source organism: Salinibacter grassmerensis (assembly GCF_947077765.1). Lineage (NCBI taxonomy): Bacteria > Pseudomonadati > Rhodothermota > Rhodothermia > Rhodothermales > Salinibacteraceae > Salinibacter > Salinibacter grassmerensis. The sequence goes on from NZ_CAMTTF010000002.1 coordinate 542,576, forward strand.
GCTGTCCCTGCTCGGTGACTTCCGGCGGCTCGAAACAGCCGAGACCACCACGGAGACGCAGGTACTGGGCTTCTTTCGGCCCGACCTCAAGAACGTCATGCGCCGCAATCCGAAGGCCGGAATGGAAATCACAATGGCACTGGCCCGGCACCTAGCGGCCCAGCACGTAGGGCTCATCCGACGGTATGAAGAGCAGGCGGACGCCCGGACGGCGCTCCGGGCCTACGCCGAGGCGGCCGAGTCGGTCGGGGACGAGGTGCTGGCCGACGTGTGATGCGACATATACTGCTGTCTTGGCCGCAATGGCCTTCGTGGCCAGCCGCGATCCGCTGTGGGCGGGCGGTCTGTAATGATCGTGTCGTCCATATCCCAAGCCGTTCCGACGGCGACGCTCCGGGGGACATGCGGGGATCAGCCGTTCTGTCCTCTGCGTTGATGTCCACAAGCATTGTTTGTCCAAACTCCTGTCTCCGAGATGGGCCCACTTGCCCGCCTCAACCACTTTTTCTGGCGATATAAGTACCTGTTCGTGCCGGGGCTCCTCTTCACAATGATCTCGGCCGGCTTTCAGATCACGGTGCCGATGGTGGTGCGACAGGTCGTAGACAGCATCCCCCGGTTCGTGCGGCTGTACACGCTGTACGGCGACACGCCGGCGCAGGCGGAGCTCTACGCCTACTTCTTTGTCGCCCTGGTGCTGTTCGCGCTCGTGATTATTGCCCTGTCTGGGACGAGCGGCCTCTTCATGTTTCTGATGCGGCAGACCGTCGTGGTCGCGTCTCGCCACATCGAGTACGATCTGCGCAACGACCTCTACGACCACCTGCAGCGGCTGTCTTCCACGTTTTATCAGGAGTACTCGACCGGGGACGTCATCACGCGGGCCACCGACGACATCGAAAAGGTGCGGCGCTACATCGGCCCGGCCATCATGTACGTGACGCGCTCCCTCGTGATGGTGCTGGTGGCGGCGTCGGTCATGTTCGTCATCTCACCCACCCTGACGCTCTACGCACTCACGCCGCTGCCGGTGCTGGCGGTGGCGGTGTTTTTCATGGCCCGCATGGTGCACCACCGCAGCGATCGGCTGCAGCAGCAGTACTCGACGCTGACCAGTCGTGTGCAGGAGGCGCTATCGGGGATTCGGGTGCTGAAGGCCTACACGCGGGAGGCTGCGGAGGCGGAGGCCTTCGACGACGAAAGCCAGGAGTACCGGGCGCGCAACCTGAACCTGGCGCTCGTGGAGTCGGCGTGGCGGCCCTCCTTTCTGCTGCTCGTGGGCGTGTCGACGGTGATCGTGGTGTGGATGGGCGGGCAGCTCGTGGCGGAGGGGACCATCACCATCGGGAATATCGCCGAGTACATCATTTACATCAACATGATGACGTGGCCGGTGGCCTCGCTGGGCTTCGTGATTACGATGATCCAGCGGGCCTCCGCGTCGGTCATGCGGCTGCAGAAGATCATGGACCGGGAGCCGGACATCGACGATGGGCCGCAGACCAATCCGGCGATTCAGAGCCTGGAGGGACGCATTACGTTCCGCGACGTGTGGTACAAGTACGAGGACGAAGACGAGCCGGCCCTGCGGGGGGTAAGCTTCGACCTCCCGGCCGACCAAACCCTCGCCATTGTCGGGCGCACGGGGTCCGGCAAAAGCACCCTCGTCCGCATGATCCCGCGCCTTCTGGAGCCGGACGCCGGCACCGTTGCCGTCGACGGGTACGAGATCGACACCATCCCGCTGCGGACGCTGCGCGAGCACATGGGGTACGTGCCGCAGGATGTGTTTCTGTTTAGCGACACGGTCGGCAACAACATCGCGTTCGGCGACCTCGACGCCGGGCATGAAGAGATCCGGGCGGCGGCCGCGGAGGCGGACCTCGTAGAGAACGTGGAGAACTTTGCGGACGGCTTTGACACGTACGTGGGCGAGCGGGGCATCACACTGTCGGGGGGGCAGAAGCAGCGGACCTCGATCGCCCGAGCCCTCATCCGCGACCCCCGAGTGCTGATCTTCGACGACGCGCTCTCGGCCGTCGACACGGCGACGGAGCGCAACATCCTTCGGTCGTTGCGGGAGCGCCAGGGCAACCACACGCTCGTCATTGTGAGTCACCGTCTCAGCACCGTGCAGGAGGCCGATCTCATTCTCGTGATGGAGCAGGGAAAAGTGGTGCAGCGCGGGACTCACGAGGCGCTCGTGGGCGAGGAGGGCCTCTACGCGGACCTCTATGAGAAGCAGTTGCTGGAGGAGGAAATCGAGGCGCTGTGATGCAGCAGCGCGCTCTGAGACCGCAGGGCCCTGTTGTACAGAACGCCCAGGACTCTCAGTGAGAGCGGGGTGCGGAGGGCTCCACCCCTGTGCAAGGAAAGTTGCAGACTGCTCCTTTCCGTGCGTGTCCCGATCCATTTTCCGCGTCCTGCCCTCCCACGCGGCCCCTACGCAGCGAGCGTGGACGTGCAACGAAACATCCATCCTTTCGTCGCAAGTCATGACGACCAATGTAATCCCCCTCGGAACGGCCTCCGCGGTGCCGACGGATGAGCGTCACCTCTCGGCGCTAGCGGTTGAGCGGAAGGGGCAGGTGTTGCTCTTCGACTGCGGGGAGGGGACGCAGTACCGCCTGCGAGAGGCTGGGCTCAGCTGGGCACGCGTCGAGGCCATCTTTGTGACACACCTGCACGGGGATCACTGCTACGGGCTGCCGGGCCTGCTCTCCACGATGGAACTGCAGCAGCGGACCGATCCGGTGACGCTCGTCCTCCCCCCCGGTGGGCCGGCCATGCTGCGGGCCGTGCCCGGCGCCACGCCGGAGCGCCTGTCGTTTCCGGTACACATGGTCGAGGTGGATGCGGCGCTGGACCAGGGCGCAGTGTACGAGACCGACGAGGTTGCCGTGAAGGCCCGGCGGCTGGACCACCGTGAAGAGCGAACGACGGGCTTCCGTGTGGAGGAGCGAACGCGGCCCGGTCGGTTTGACCCCGAGGAGGCCCGAGCACTGGGCGTGCCGGAGGGGCCGGCGTTCGGGCAGCTGCAGAACGGGAGCCCGGTGACAACCCCGGACGGAACGACGGTGCGTCCGGAGCAGGTGCTGGGCCCGCCGCGCCCGGGTGTCGTGGTGGCCTACGTGACCGACACGCGGCCCTGCGCCGGCGGGCGTGCCCTCGCTCAGGAGGCCGATCTGCTCTACCACGACGCCACCTTTGCGGACGACCACGCAGAGCGGGCCGACCAGACCGGGCACTCGACGGCCCGGCAGGCGGCGACGGTTGCCCGTGAGGCCGGGGCCAACCGGCTGCTTCTGGGACACCTCAGTGCCCGCTACCCGGATCCCGCACCGCTGGAGCAGGAGGCGCGCTCGGTATTCTCCGCGGCCGAGGCGGCTGAGGAGCTGCGCCGCTACGAGTTGGACCCCCGCGAGAAAGAGCCCGGCCCGGCGGGCTCGGCGAGCGAATCGTAACACACCGGCGACCAATGCCACATTGTCGTTCTGGAGGACGCAACACTGCGTGTGTCCTCCAAGTTGCTTGATTGTTGTTTTGTCGATTCCCTTCACCCATCCGCTCCATCTCACTTGGCTGACGACGCGTCCGACGACCAATTTGAACCGGAAGACACTGTCGATGAGGTGAACACCTTCGACGGGCGCCTCATCCGTCGCCTGGGGCAGTACCTGACCCCCTACGCCGGGTACATCGTCCTGGCGCTGTTCATTACACTCGGGGCGTCCTTCCTCGGCCCACTGCGCCCGTGGCTCGTGCAGAAGGGCATCGACAACTACATCGTGGTGGGGGACCTGGAGGGCCTGCAGTACATCATCCTGTACCTGATGCTTGCGCTAGTGGGGGAGGGCATCCTCTCCTTCGGCGAGAACTACCTCACGCAATGGATCGGGCAGCAGGCCATCTACGACCTGCGCACGACGCTCTTCCGGCACGTCGAGGGGCAGTCCCTCTCGTACTTCGACCGGACGCCCGTCGGGCGCGTCATCACCCGGACCACCAGCGACGTGGAGGCCCTCAGCGATGCCCTCTCGTCGGGGCTCGTGTCGGTATTGGGGGACCTGTTCAAGCTCGTCTTCATCGCCTACTTCATGTTCACCCTCAACTGGATGCTGGCGGTGGTCACGCTGCTGGTGATGCCGCTGATGGTGTGGGTGACGTTCTGGTTTCGGCGCAATGTGCGGGATCAGTACCGCGAGACGCGCAAGCAGATGGCCCGGATCAACTCCTTCATCCAGGAGCACGTGACGGGCATGCACATCGTCCAGCTCTTCAACCGGGAGGCGGAAGAGGAAGACCGGTTTGAGGGAATCAACGATAAGCATCGGGCGGCGCACCTCCACACCATCTTCTACTACGCCATCTTCTGGCCGTCCATCGAGTTCATCTCGAACCTGGCACTGGCGGGGGTGCTTTGGTTTGGCGGCTTTCGGGCCCTGGGCGGGTCGGCCCTCACGCTCGGCGTGCTCGTGGCGTTCATCCAGTACGCGCGCCAGTTTTTCCGGCCCATTCGCGACCTGTCCAACCAGTACGACACCCTGCAGAAGGCGATGGCGGGGGCCGAGCGCGTCTTCAGTCTGCTCGACACCGACGAGAGCATCGAGGCGTCCCGTGCGCCGGTTGAGCTCGACGCGGTCGAGGGGACGATCGAGTTCGAGAACGTGTGGTTCGCCTACGAGGAGGACGACGAGGGCACTCCCGACTGGGTGCTCGAGGACGTGTCGTTCCGGGTAGAGCCCGGCGAAATGGCGGCACTGGTGGGGGCCACCGGCGCGGGCAAGTCCACAGTGATGAACCTGCTGCTGCGCTTCTACGAGATCCAGCGTGGCCAAATCCGGGTGGACGGACACGACATTCGTGACCTGCGGCTCCGCGACCTGCGCGAGCACATCGGCCTCATCCCTCAAGATGTGTTTCTGTTCAGCGGGTCGGTGCGGCGCAACCTGACACTCGATGACCCGAGCATCGACGAGGAGATGATGCGACGCGCCGCCAAGACGGTGCAGGCCGATCAGCTCATCGAGCGGCTGCCAGACGGGTACGACCAGGACGTGAAGGAGCGTGGCTCTTCGCTCTCGCGCGGCCAGCGACAGCTGCTGGCGTTCGTGCGGGCGCTCCTGTACGACCCAGATGTGATGGTGCTCGACGAGGCCACCTCCAGCGTCGATACGGAGACGGAGGCCCTCATCCAACAGGCCCTGGAGCGGGTGACGGAGGGACGCACCACGCTCGCCATCGCGCACCGCCTCTCCACCATTCAGGACGCGGACAAGATCCTGGTGATGCACAAGGGCGAACTCCGCGAGCGGGGCACCCACCAGGAGCTGTTGGCGATGGATGGCCTTTACCGAAAGCTGTACGATCTGCAATATGCCGATCAGGTGGCGCCACGAGGGGACGGAGCGCGGACGGATCAGCGTGTACAGACGTAGGGCGGGAGGACGATTGGGGAACACGGGACGGTTTGCGAAATGCTCACATCTGGCCACGTAACAGTCCTGCTCTTGAGTCCATCCCATCGGACAGGGCACGGCTGCTTGCAGTCGGCGTCGGTTTCTTTCACTCCTGCAGTACATCGTTCCTGCACGCCGAATCGCCATTGGTACCCCCGATACAGACACCGCCATTCTGTTTTTCAGCCGCCGCCCAGAGCGGGAGGGGCTGAGCAAGCGGCTCGTGGGACAGAACTACGCCCAAAATCGACGGGTGGCCACGGCGTTTTACGACCATGCCCGGCGGGCGGTGGTGGACAGTGGACTGCCCGTGCTGGAGGTCAATGGTGCGCAACAGCGCGGGCATGATTTCGGCGCGCGGCTCGCCAACGCCATCGCCGACGCGTTTGCGGCGGGGTACGAGCACGTCATCGCCGTGGGGAACGACTGTCCGACCCTGCATGAGGTTGACTGGGCCGCGGTCACCGAGCAGTTGGAAGCGGGGCGACCGGTGCTCGGGCCTACGTCGGACCACGACGGGGCCTACCTGATCGGGCTGTCCCGCGATCAGTTTGGGCGCGAGGCGTTTGCGGCGCTCCCCTGGACCACCGATACTCTGTTTTCGGCCCTGCACCGTCACCTTGCGGCCACGTCCGGGGCCGCGCCGGCCTGTCTTGCCGTGCGCGACGATGTAAACCGCCCCGTGGAGCTTCGCGCGCTGCTACGCCGGAACCGCGCTGAAAGCCTTGTGGCGCGTCTTCGTCGGGTGCTCGGAGTGACCCATCGCACCTCTCGTCCCCCGAATCGAGGCACGACGCGTCCGGTCTTGGAGCGTCGGTCCCGGGCACCTCCCTACAGTTCGTCCTGAAGTCGCCGCTGAAGGGCCTGACGGTCCTCATCGTCACGCGGCGACTCACTGAAGACGGGCGTCGGTCCCGTCTGCTTCTGTTCACCCAGGGTATACTACGGATCTCCTGTGGGAGGACTGTATGCCACGAACGGCTGATGTGCCTCCCGGCTCGTGTGCCCGCGGTGAACGTCGTCTACGAGCTGTAGGTCTTTCGTGTCCAGCCTTGATGTATCCCATGACTCTACGCAATACCCCCACGCTGTCTCCGCAAGTCCGAAGTGCGTTGTGGACCGCGTGTCTGTTTCTTCTGCTTGCCGGCCTCACTGCGCCGAAATCCCACGGCCAGGCGGCCCTGGAGGTGCACGCGTTCGACGTTGGCGCAAACGAGTCGGTGTCCGGCGCGGCTGTTCACCTCGTGAATGAGGGCATCGGCTTTGAGGCGACCCGCCGAACCGACGACCAGGGCACCACGCAATGGGGCGGACTCTCCACGGCGGGGACCTATTCGGTGTTCATCGAAGAAAACGATCAGTTTTATGAGGCGCGCGTGTCCGGCATCGAGCTGCGGGCGAACGCGACCCGGAGCGTGACCCTTGTCCTTCGGCCCGTGGCCGAGTACGCGCTCGACGAGGTCGTGGTGGAAGGGGGACGGAGTGTGGCGGAGGTGAACCGGGTGAACGGAGAAGTGTCGTCGAGCCTCGACGCCGCGGCGCTAGAGGACCTGCCGGTGGAGGGTCGCAACTTCACGCAGAGCCTCTACCGCCTGCCCAATGTGACCCCGTCGACGGGCTTCTTTGCCGAGGCGCCCAACGTGAGCATTAACGGCGCCAACGGCCTCTACACGAACTACCTCATCGACGGCATGGACAACAACGAGCAGTTCCTAGGCGGCCCGCAGTTCGACGTGCCGACGGGCGTGGTAAAGGACGTGACGGTGCTTACCAGTACGTACTCCGCCGAGTACGGGCGTACCGGAAACGGCATCTTCAATGTCACCACGAAGTCTGGGAGCAACGAGTACGAGGGGGAGGCCTTTTACCTCACCCGTCCCGGCCAGCCGCTCGACGGGGAGTTCGGCGAGGACACCCCGACGCAACGCGACCTGTCGGGCAACACGGTTAAGAGTGGCTTCCAGCGTCAGCAGGGCGGCTTTGCCCTCGGCGGTCCGATCGTGGCGGATCAGACCTTCTTCCATGTAAGTCTGGAGCATACGACCGACTTCAAAGACAACCTGCTGGACGCGCCGGGGGTGCGGGAGACCATCGACGGCCGGAACCAACTCACGTACGCCTCGGCCCGGGTGGACCACCGCTGGAATGACCAGTGGCGCTCCACGGCACGGCTGAACGCCAACCGGGTTCATCTCGACAACCAGGGCGGTCGGCTCACCGGCGGCGTCAGGTTCGCCAGCGCGGCCAACACGGAGGAGCGCGACGGGGTCCACGCGGCCCTCCAAAACACGTACACCGGCGATCAACTCGTGTACGAGAGCAACTTCCAGTACAGCTGGTTCAATTGGGACGCCGGAAACCCGAGCAACCCGAACAGCCCGCGGGTGACGGTGCAGGATACGAGCGGTCTTACCATCGCCGCCCTCGGCCACCCGGGCTTCCAGTTCGATAGCGTGGAAAACACGTTTCAGACGCAGCAGAAGCTCACGTATCAACTCGGCAGTCATACCCTGAGGGCCGGGCTCGATGTTCTTACGTCCGGCCACCGCCTGGCGGGAGGCGGAAATCCGAACGGAAACTATGCTGTACGGCTCGACTCTGCGCAGACGGAAGCCTTCGCCGACGCGCGCCTTTCCCCCTCGCTGACGCCCTCGGAGCTGCCGGGTGCGCTCGGGGTAAATCGGCAGGCGCTCAATGTCACCAGTTACACTGTGGAGCAGCGGCCCTCTACGTTCGGGCGGCGGCAAAACCTGATTGGGGTGTACGTGGAGGATCAGTTCACGCCGCTGCCCAACCTGACAGTGACGACGGGCCTGCGGTACGACTACGACAGCCTCACAGAGGGGGGCGGTGGGGCCGATGAGGCCGACTACAACAACCTCGCCCCACGCCTCAGCTTCAACTACGCACTCGACGAGCGCACAACCCTACGCGGCGGCTACGGCATCTTCTACGATAAGATTGTCTACGCCGTTACCAGCGACGCGCTGGAGAGCAATTCGAATGACCCGGCGTTCCAAAATGAAGTCCGCACGCTCGTCGAAGAGGGCATTCTACCGGGCGACACCGACATCGATGAGGTCACCTTCAACGGCACACGGTCGGCACAGCGCGACAGTGCCGGGTATCTTCAACGCCCGTCCGACGTGACGCCCCTGGGAGGTGGGCGACGCATCCTCAACCCCAACGGCTATGAGAATCCCCAGACGCACCAATTCTCGCTCGGCGTTCAGCGGCAGTTTGGGAACGAGTGGCTCGCGTACGTCGACCTCATCCACACCCGTTCCTACGACCTCTTCCGGATCCGAGAGCTCAACGCCCCGGAAGCGTACGACATCTCCGCGACGGAGCTGGCGGCGGCCCGCCAGGACCCGAACCGCGATCCGGCGGACCTCGTGCGGTCCCCCGCGGCGGCCGACGCGACGCGGCCCATCCCCAGCGGGCGGAGCATCACCATGACGGAGACCGAAGGAGAAGCCCGCTACTGGGCCGCCAATTTCAATCTGGTCAAGGATCGGGGGGACGACTGGTACTCGGGTCGCCTCAGCTACACGCTCTCCCGCCTCCGCAACAACACCGACGACATTAACTTCCGGGCGGAGACGGGAAACCAGTACGAGGCGGAGTGGGGGCCCTCGGTGAACGACCGCCGGCACGTGATCAGTGCCATCGGCACGGCGTACCCGACGGATCGGCTCCGTGTGACGCTGGCGAGCCTCATTCAAAGCGGCCAGCCCGTCAACTGGGTGCCGGACGCCTCGATTTTCGGTACACGCGACCTGAATGGGGACGGGCGCGAGTACGGGGCGCAGTACGTGGGCAACAGCGACCGCTGGCCCGGGGCGGAGCGCAACAGCGGCCGCCTGCCGTGGTCCTACCGATTGGATCTGAGCGCGCAGTACGCCTGGCCGGTGGCCGATGGGCGGGTAGTGGCCCGCGCCGACGTGTTCAACGTGCTCAACACGAAGAACCTGAGCGGCTACGCCAACAATGCCACGCAGAGCAATCAGATTCAGGTGGGGCCGCCGGGGTCGGACATCGAGGAGAAAAATGCCGGACCGCCCCGCCAATTCCAGTTCGGCCTACGGTACGAGTTTTAGAATCCCGCGGCCATGCCGCGTGGCGCATCAAACCGTCCGTCTCTTTTCCGACACCCTCCCCGCGATATGTCTGCTGTGGCCGCCATTCTTGGGAGTGCCTTCGCCGACTCCTTCCCAGAAGAGCTTGACCTGGAGCCGGAGACGGTGGCAACAGAGTGGGGGACGCAAACGCTTCATCGGGTCGGCGGCCTTGACCGACCGGCCTACGTGCTGTTTCGGCACGGCCTGCCGCACCGGCTGCTGCCCAACCAGATCAACTATCGCGCCCAGGCCGCGGCGCTCCAGACGGTAGGGTGCGGGGCGCTGCTCGTGACGAGCTCGGTCGGCGTGCTGGACCCTGACGTGCCACTCTACCGGCCGTTGCTGGTGGACGATCTGCTCATGCCCGACAATCGCCTGCCGGACGGAAGTGCCTGCACCATGTTCACGGAGCCGTCGGAGGCCCACGGGCACCTCGTCCTCGACGACGGCCTCTTCGCGACGCGGCTCTCCGCGCAGGTGCAGGACCTGGCCGAAGGGGCAAAAGTGCCGATCGGGGAGGCGGTTACGTTCGCCTACGTGCAGGGGCCCCGCTCCAAGACCGCGGCGGAGAACCGCATGTGGCCCCGGATGGGGGCGCAGGTCAATTCCATGACGCTGGGGCCGGAAATCGTCCTGGCCAATGAACTGGAGATTCCGTGTGCTGGGCTGGTGGTGGGGCACAAGTACTCGATCCCCGATCGCGACCCGCCAGAGGATGGCGCCCTCACCTCCACCCTGGATCGCTCCCGTGAAGAGCAGGAACGCATCGTCACGGCCTTTCTACGCCGGGCCGAGTCCGTCGCTTTCCCGAACACCATCTACCGCTTCGGCACCGATGAGTGAGACTGACGCCGCTCCTCGCCTACATACCGCCGAGGGGGCCCGGGCCTACGTACAAGACCGGCTGGGCCATTTTGAGGCTGCGGGAACGCCCACGCGCCTGCCGGAGGGCAACTTGAACGTCGTGTGGCGCGTGCCGGGCACGGAGCGCTCCCTGATCGTCAAATACGCGCCGCCGTACATTGCGGCCAATCCGGAGACGCCGCTCGACCCGTCCCGGCTGCTGGTGGAGGCCCGGTGCCTGCGTGCGCTGGGGCGGGGCGGGCACCTGCACCAGTCTATGGAGGGGACGGTGCGTGCCCCTGAGCTGCGCGACCAAAACTCCGAGATCCCTGTCCTCATCATGGAGGACATCGGCCCTGTGCCGTCGTTTGGGCGGTGGCTCCAAGAGACGGAAGCCCAAGACCTCACGGCGACGGCCGCGGCGCAGGGACGGCGGCTGGGGGAGTTTTTGGGCCGCCTTCACGCAGCGACGTACGACGACGACCACTGTGCGGACGTGTTCGACAACCGGCCCATGCAGGAAACCCGCCACGCCGTGCAGTACCAGGGAGTGGCCGACATGCTACGGGAGGCGGGCGTCCATGACGCGGACGCGCTCGGCACACGTGCCGCGGCGGTGGGCCGGAGCCTGCTGGAGCCGGGCCGCTGCCTCACGATGGGCGACCTCTGGCCGCCCTCCGTGTTGATTGCGTCCAGCAACCACCTGCGGATTATTGACTGGGAACTGGCCCACTACGGGCGCCCGCTCCAGGACGTGGCGCATTGGTGTGCGCACCTGTGGATGCAGGTCCAGCGCGCCCCGTCTGAGGCCGTCGCCCGGGCCGTTGCGGGTCACCGTGACGCATTCCTGGAGGCCTACGAGAACGCCCTGGGCGATACGAAAGAGGCTCTTTGGGACCCGGCAGAGCGGCGCGACGCTGCGATTCACGTCGGGGCCGAAATCCTCGTCCGGGCCGTGGGGCCGTTTCAGGACGGCTACGTCTACGCCGGCCTCGGCGCCGAGCACCCGGCGGTACAGACCGCAGTGGCGACGGCGGCGGAGCACATCCGGGCCCCGGACACCGCTGGCGTGCTTGAGCGGTAGCTCACCGCAGGCCCAGGTCGGGCATCGGCACCGGATCGCCGGTCTCCGCACTTACCCACACGAGGACGGCGGTGCCGGAGGCCGCCGTGTCGCCGGACGCATCGAGGCGGGCGGCGTAGTGGGTCGTGAGGCTCGACCGCCCTGGGGGCTCGGCGTACACGTCGAGGTGAAGGGTCGCGGGGTGGCGCACCGGGCGCTCGAAGTCGCACGACGCGTGGGCCAGCACCGGGCCGCTCTCCGTGAACATTGTAGCGTCGAGCGTGGCCTTGAGCCACTCCACCCGCGCCTCCTCGAAGTAGGAGAAGAAGCGGCTGTTGTTGACGTGGCCCACGGCGTCCATGTCGCCCCACCGGACTGCGAGGTCGGCCGTGTGTACGTGCTGAGTGCCGTCGGGAAGAGCATCCGGAACGTCGGGCATCGAAAAAAAGCGATTGGAAAAGGACTACGCCTAATACAGCGCCATGTCGAACGTGCGGCGGTGCTCCTGGGTGGTGGGGTGCTGCTCCCCGAGTAGCGTAAAGAGGGCAATGCACGCCTTTCGTGCGCCGTCGTCGTCGTAGTCGCGGTTGGTGCGCACGACGTCGATGAACTGATCCAGCGCCGCGTCAAAGTCCTGGTCGGACAGCGCGTTGAGGGCCGCGACGTACGTGTCCTTGGCTCCGTTCTCGGGGAGGGCAGACGGGTCCTCGGCAAGCTCCAGGAGACGGGCAATGGTCTCCACACCGTCACGCATCTGACGGAGGGTCGGATCGGCCACCTCGGCTTCTTGGGCCAGTACCTGTGCCCGGTTCGGGTCCTTGAACGCCAGGGCGCGCGCCATGAGCACCTGTGCCTCGTCGTGGTCGGGGTTGTCCTCCAACACGGGCCAGAGAAGGTGCTCGGCTTCCTGATGGTTGCCCGAGTCGAGGGCCTCGCTCGCCTCTTCAATCCGGCTCTTTTCTTCGCTTGGGAGGTGCTCGTCCAGCCAGCTTTTGAGCTGGGGCTTGGGCTTTATGCCGGCAAACTCGGCCTCAATGTCCCCGTCCACGAACAGCTTCACCGCCGGAATGCCGCGCACGCCGTACTCTTGTGCCGCGGACGGATGGTCGTCCACGTTTACCTTCACCAATGTCCAGTCGTCGGCCGCTTCCGCGAGCGACTCAAGCACCGGACTGAGCTGTTGACACGGGCCGCACCACGGGGCCCAGAAGTCGACCAGGACGGGCGCATCCGCACTTGCGTCGAGTACATCGGTCTCGAAGTCGTTGACCTCGTAGGACATGGGGGAAAGGCAACTATGCAGGAGAGTATGCAACGCAGTGCATTCCACGAACATCGCCGGGAAATGCTTCCGGCCTCCACGAGAGTTTCGAACACCAAGTCCCCATAACACCCCCGACGGAGATCCGTAGAGACCCTATCGAAACGCCGTAGCTCCATTCTATCAAACACGTCCGACCATGGCAGATCACGTGTTTTCCCCCGAAGATGTGAGTCGTATCGTAGGGCATATGAACGACGCCCACTCCGAGGATTTAGTCCGCTACGCGGAGGCGTACGGGGACGTGACGGAGGTAGAGGGGGTACGCATGACGGGCATCGACGTGGAGGGCTTCGACCTCGAGGTAGAGCAGAAGAGCGCCACGGTGCCGGTGCGCATCGACTTCGACGCGCCCCTCGACACGGTCGACGAGGCCCGGGCTGCGCTCGTGGAGATGGCGATGGCGGCCCAGGACGCCGCGGAACGATAACGTGATCTCCCCGCCGGGGTCTCGTCAGAGGGGATCCCCGTAGTCGGGGGCTGGTACGCTTCCATACATTATACTGCAGTCCAAATACATCCCGACTGCCATGTACGCACTCATTGAGCGGCTCCAAAATTGGTGGCAGGCCCGTCGCACCCGACGCATCACGGAGGACCGCGTGCAGGAGCGGGTAGATCGGGGGGCAACGTACCTCGACGAGGTAGATCCAGGATGGCATCGTCGGGTGAGTGCCGAAACGCTGGAGCTGGAGGATGGAGAGCAGTGCGTGCTCGGCCAGCTCCACGGCGGGTTCCGGCTTGGCCTCGGCCGCTCGCAGGTATTGAGTCTGTCGAGCGCCCCGCGGGCGAGCCTCTCGCCGGTGGCCTACGGGTTTAAGTGTGTGGAAGGGGTGTCCGATGCGTGGCAGGCACGGGACTACGAGTTGCTGACGGCAGCCTGGCGCGGGGCCGTCCGGACACGGACCGTCGCGGACCACCGCGGCGACGGCCACGTGAGCGAGGCCGTTCCCGAACTGGCCGTCGGGGGCACGGAGGAGACTTCCGAACCCGTGTCGGCGTAGCGTCACGCCGAGGCCGCGGGGCTCGGAACCTGCTTGGTGTCTGAGGTAGGGGCCGCGTGGAAGAGGGCGTACCGCATGCCGTCGGCCAGGGCCTGCCAGCTCGCATCGAGGATGTTCTCGGAGACCCCCACGGTGTTCCAGGTGCTCGTGCCGTCGCCGTGTTCGATGAGCACGCGGACCGTCGCGGCCGTGCCGTCCTGAGGCGTAAGCACCCGGACCTTGTAGTCGGAGAGGCGCACATCGTCGAGCGAGGGGTAGAACGAGAGAAGCCCCTCCCGCATGGCGTTTGAAAGGGCATCGACGGGCCCGTTCCCCTCCGCGACGGCCAGGGTGCGCTCGTCCCGTACGGTGAGGGCGAGGGAGGCCTCGACGGTTTGCTCATCGTCGTCCTGTCCGCTCCACACGCGCATTCGGTCGAGGCCAAAAAAGTCGGGCACTTCATCCTGAAGGGTGCGCAGAAGAAGCTCAAACGAGGCCTCGGCCCCCTGAAACTCGTAGCCGAGATGCTCCAGGTCCTTGATGCGCTCGACGGCCCGCGCGGCGGCATCCGAGCCGAGATCGATGCCCATCTCTTCGGCCTTGTACTGGATGTTGCTGCGGCCCGAGAGATCGGAGACGAGGGCCCGTCGGCGGTTGCCAACCACCTCTGGCTCCACGTGCTCGTAGGTGCTGGGCTCCTCCATAACGGCCGAGACGTGCACGCCGCCCTTGTGGGTGAACGCGCTGCGGCCCACGTATGGCGCGCCGTCGTTGGGGTCAAGGTTGGCCACCTCGTTGGTAAACCGGGAGAGGTCAACCAGATCGTCGAGCCGGCCCGGGGCGACGCACTCGAGGCCCATCTTAAGCTGCAGGTCGGGAATGGCGGTGCAGAGGTCGGCGTTGCCGCAGCGCTCGCCGAGGCCGTTGATGGTGCCCTGCACGTGCCGCGCTCCCGCCCGCACGGCGGCGAGGCTGTTGGCCACGGCGCACCCCCCGTCGTTGTGGGCGTGGATGCCGAGGGACGCGTCAACGTCGTCGGCGACGGTCGCCGTGATGCGGTGGATGTCGTGGGGAAGGGAGCCTCCGTTCGTGTCGCAGAGGACGAGTGTGTCCGCTCCGGCCTCAGCGGCCGCCCGGAGCGTGCGGAGGGCATACTCGGGGTTGTCGGCGAAGCCGTCGAAGAAGTGTTCGGCGTCGTAGATCACCCGCTTTCCGTGCCTGTGGAGAAAGGCGACGGAGGACCGAATCAACTCCAGGTTGGTCTTTGGCGAGACCCCGAGTGCCTGCTCCACGTGCAGGGTCCACGACTTGCCAAAAATTGAGACCACGTCGGTCGCGGCCTCGACCAGGGCCTGCAGGTTGGCGTCCTCCGACGGGGCATTGGACGCGTGCCGGGTGGAGCCGAACGCGCAGATCGATGTCTGCGCCCAGGCCTCCCCGTGGCGGGCCTTTTCGAAGAAGGCCTGGTCCTTCGGGTTGGAGCCGGGCCAGCCGCCCTCGATCACGTCAATTCCGAACGCGTCTAAGCGACGGGCAATCCGCATCTTGTCGCGGGCCGAGAGGGTGACGTGCTCGCCCTGTGTGCCGTCGCGGAGCGTCGTATCAAAGAGTTCAACCGAGTCTGCCATGATCGTCTGCGTCTGGGCGTGGGGGCGTCGGAAGCGCGTGGAACCGCGGGCGGCGGCACGTCACGAGTCCGGACGCACATGGCTGACTGCCCCGTCCGCGGCGGAGCCGAAGAGGGCGGCGTACTTGGCGAGAACGCCGGTCGTGTACTGCGGATCGGGGGAGGACCAATCCTCGAGGCGCTTCTCCAATTCGGCATCGGATAGGTCGACTGCTAGGCGACGCTCCGACACGTCGATGATGATCGGGTCTCCGTCCTGGATCGCGGCGATGGGCCCGCCGGCCGCGGCCTCGGGCGCAACGTGGCCGATGGAGAGGCCGCGGGTGGCCCCGGAGAAGCGCCCGTCGGTGATGAGGGCCACGTCCTCGGCGTGTCCCTGCCCGTCGCGGGCGGCGGTTACCCCAAGCATCTCGCGCATGCCAGGGCCACCCTTCGGGCCCTCGTTCCGGATGATGATGGCGTCGCCCGACTCGATGCGGCCATTCTGGACGTAGGCCGTCGCGTCCTCTTCGCTCTCGAAGACACGAGCCGTGCCGTTGAACTGCCAGTCGTCGGCGTCGGTGATCTTCAGAACGGCGCCATCGGGCGCAAGGTTGCCGGTGAGAATGCGAATGGCCCCCTCTTCGTTTTTCGGGGCGTCGACGGGGTAGAGGTAGTCGACATCGAGGTCCGCGATGGCGGGCGGGTCGACGCGGTCGAGGGCCTCGGCGATGGTCTCGCCCGTCACGGTCTGGGCCTCGCCGTGCAGCAGGCCCGCATCGAGAAGCTCTTTCAGTACCACCGGCACGCCGCCCACCTCGTGCAGGTCGTTCATCACGCGGGAGCCGCCGGGCTGAAAGTCGCCGATCTTGGGCGTCCGCCGGCTGATCTCGTCGAACTCCTCAATCGAGAGGTCGATGTCCGCCTCCGCCGCCATCGCGAGCAGGTGGAGCACGCCGTTTGTGGACCCGCCCACGGCCACCTGGAGGGCGATGGCGTTCTCGAAGGACTTCTTGCCGAGGAACTCGGAGGGCCGACGCCGTTCCTCGATTGCATCGACGGTCAGCCGTCCGGCCTCCTGGGCGACGGCATTGCGCGCCTCCGTCTCGGCAGGAGGGCTTGCGCTGCCCAGCGGCGCAAAGCCAATCGCCTCGCTGATGGAGGCCATCGTATTGGCCGTGAACATGCCGCCGCAGGACCCGGCGCCGGGACAGGCGTGGCGCTCCATCTCGTCGAGCTCTTCTTCGGTCATCTGGCCGGTGGCGACGGCCCCGCACGCCTCGAACACGTTCTGGATCGTGACCTCCTGCCCGCGGTGGTGCCCCGGCATGATGGACCCGCCATAGAGGAAGACGCTTGGAAGATCGGCCCGGATGGCCGCCATCATCATGCCCGGCATGTTCTTGTCGCAGCCGCCCATGATGACGAGGCCGTCGAGCCGCTCGGCGAAGGCCACGAGCTCCACCGAGTCGGCAATCACCTCGCGGGAGATGAGCGAGCCCTTCATGCCCTCCGTGCCCATCGAGATGCCGTCGCTCACCGTGATGGTCCCAAACTCGATGGGGGTCCCGCCAGCCTCGGCGAGCCCCTCGCGTGCGGCGTCGGCAAGGCCGTCGAGGTGCACGTTGCAGGGCGTCACGTCCGCCGCCGGGTTGGCGATGCCGATGAGGGGCTGGTCGAGGTCGGCGTCGTCGTAGCCCATCGCCCGAAACATCGCGCGGGCCGGCGCCTGGTCGAGGCCCTCGGTGACGTCTTGGCTCTGGATTTTGGAGGAGTGGCCGTTGGTGGAGGACATTGGCAGGGGAGGAGAGTGGAAAAGAAAGGTCGTGCTGCTTCCATTGAACGTCGTGATGCGTAAAACGCGAGGCTTTTGTCCCCTCACGTCTTCCCGCATCACTTGACGCTTAGCAGCCGGCAAAATCGTTTAGGTAGGACAGAGAACCGGCGGTCGCCTCCACCTCATCCATGTAGCTCTTCATGAGGGCGGTGGTGTCCCAGACGCCCTGCAGGAGCGCCTCGCGCTGCGCGTCGCTGATGGTTACGTCGGTCGTCTCGTCGCCGACGGTGACGGTTTCCTCTTCCACGTCGATGGTGAGTTCGAGCGCGGGGTCGGCCGTCACCTGGGCCATGATCCACTCCACGGTCTCGTGGCCCGCGGTGGCGGTGGGCAGGCCGAGGGCCTGGCAGTTGCCGGCAAAGATCTCGGCGAAGGACTCGCCGATGAGGCCGTCGATGCCCCATCGCATGAGGGCCTGCGGGGCATGCTCCCGCGAGGAGCCACAGCCAAAGTTCTCGTTCACCACCAGGATGTTGGCGTTCGGGTAGCGGTTAAACGGGTGGTCATTGCGGGTGCCGTCGTCGCCGCGCCGCACGTCGTAAAAGGCATACTCGCCCATGTTGTCGAACGTGACCTCCTTGAGGAAGCGGGCGGGGACAATCTGGTCGGTGTCGATGTCGTTGCCGCGGACGGGGACGGCGGGGCCGGTGACGGACGAAACCGCTTTGGACTCGTCGGCAGTAGCGGGCATGGCTGTTGGAAGTTTGAGGACAGAGAATTCGGGATTTGCGGGGGCTCGTTCGTAGGCATCTACAGCAGCGTCCGCACGTCGGTGACCTCGCCTTCCACCGCCGCCGCTACGACCATGGCGGGGCTCATCAGCACCGTGCGGCCGTCCTTGCTTCCCTGGCGGCCGATGAAGTTGCGGTTGGAAGAGGAGGCGCAGAGCTCGCGGCCCTCGAGCTGATCCTGGTTCATGCCGAGGCACATCGAGCAGCCGGCGCCGCGCCAGTCGAAGCCTGCGTTGCGGAAAATGTCGGCCAGGCCTTCGTCCTCCGCCTGCTGCTTCACGCCCTGCGAGCCGGGGACGACCATCGCCCGCACATCGTTGGCCACCGGGCGGTCCAGTCGCTCCAGGAGCGAGGCGGCCTCGCGAAGGTCGGCGATGCGGGCGTTGGTGCAGGAGCCGAGGAACACGACGTCCACGTTGACCCCCTCCATCGTGCGACCGGGCCGCAGGTCCATGTGATCGAGCGCCTTCTCGGCCGTGGCCCGGTCCCCCGAGTCCATCCGGGCCGGATCCGGAATGGGCTCCGAGATGCCGAGGGCCTGGCCGGGCGTGATGCCCCAGGTCACCATCGGCTCGATGGCCGAGCCGTCGAACGTCACCGTGTCGTCGTAGGTGGCATCCGGATCGGAGTGGATGTCCTGCCAGCAATCGACGGCCCGCTCCCAGGCCGCCCCGGTCGGGGCGTGCGGCCGGCCCTTCATGTACTCGAACGTCGTGAGGTCGGGGTTGACGTAGCCCGCGCGAGCACCTCCCTCCACGCTCATGTTGCAGATGGACATCCGGCCCTCCATGCTGAGCTCCTCGATGGCGGGGCCGCCGTACTCGTAGACGTATCCGATGCCGCCCTCCACCCCTAGTTCGCCAATGATCTTAAGAATGATGTCCTTGGCGTAGACCCCCTCGTCGAGGGCCCCATTGACCTGGATGCGCCGCACGTCTTGCTTCTCCATCGCGATGCACTGGGTCGCCAGCACGTCGCGGATCTGACTCGTGCCAATGCCGAACCCGAGGTTGCCGAAGGCGCCGTGCGTGCTCGTGTGTGAGTCCCCGCAGACGATGGTCATCCCGGGCTGGGTGAGGCCCTGCTCCGGTCCCACAACATGCACGATGCCCTGCGCCCCGGATGTTGGGTCGAAGAACGTGATGTCGTACTTCTCGGTGTTCGTCTCCAGTACCTGCAGCATCGTCTCGGCCTGGTCGTCGCCGAAGGGGCGCTCCAGGTCGGCCGTGGGGATGATGTGGTCGGTGGTGGCGTAGGTGCGGTCGGGGAACGCCACCGATAGGTCACGCTCTTCGAGCATGCCAAACGCCTGCGGGCTCGTCACCTCGTGAATCAGGTGCAGGCCCACAAACAACTGGGTCTCGCCGGTGGGCAGTTCGCGGACGGTGTGCTGGTTCCAAACCTTGTCGTAGAGGGTGCCGCTGGACATTGAAGGGGGAAGTCGATCTGAAGGGAGACGCTGGAGTTTGGGGCGGACGCGACACGCGAGGCTGCCATTCTTGCCCGCAGCGCGTTTCACGCATCATTCCTTGTACGTGTGCATGATGCCGTTTTGCACGAATTCGACGGACTCGGCGTGCTCGCGGGCGGCGACGAGGCGGTTCAGGGCGTCGACGTACGCCTCGGCGGAGGCCCGAATGACGTCCGTGTTGCGGGCCGTGCCGGCGAACTGATTTTCGCCGTAGCGGATGGTGACCTCGACCTCGCCCTGCGCGTCGGCCCCCTCGCTGATGGAGCGGATCGAGTAGTCGACCAGTGTGTGGGGGGCGTCCACGGCGTGATCGAGGGCGCGGTAGAGCGCGTCCACCGGGCCCTCCCCCGTGGTCTGCTCTTCACGGATCGAGCCGTCGTCGCGCTGTAGACGCACCGAGACCTGCGCCTCGTCGTCCGAGCCGAGGTGTACGGAGAAATGGTCGAGCCGGTAGGCGGGCGTGCTGCCGTTGGGGGCGGCCCCGCTGTCGGGGAGGCCCTTCGCCGTCGCGACCGCGTCGTCGCCGAAGTCGTCCATCATCTGCTCAAGGTCTTCCTCGAACACCTCCTTTTTGCGGTCGGCCAGGTCGAGGAACCGATCGTAGATCTCATCGCGGTGGCCGTCGGGGACCGTGTGCCCCATGGCCTCCAAGCGGTTGAAGAGGCCGTGGCGGCCGGAATGGCGGCCCAGCCGGATCTGCTCGGCGTCCTGCCCCACATCCTCGGCGGACATGATTTCGTAGGTGGTTCGCTCCTCGAGCACGCCGTGCTGATGGATGCCGGCCTCGTGGCTGAACGCGTTGCTGCCCACGATGGCTTTGTTGGGCTGCACCGGGAAGCCCGTGGCCGCCGAGACCACCTGGCTGGTCGGCGTCAGGTGCTTGGTGTGCACGTCCGCGTTCACGTCGAACTCGTCTGCCCGCACGGTCAGTGCCATGACGATCTCTTCCAGTGCGGCGTTGCCGGCACGCTCGCCGATGCCGTTAATCGTGCATTCGACCTGTCGGGCGCCCGCCCGGATGCCCGCGAGCGTGTTGGCCGTGGCAAGGCCGAGGTCGTCGTGGCAGTGGGTGGAAAGGGTCACTGCGTTTGGGCTGGGCAGGCAGTCGACCACCGTTGTCAAAAGGTCCGCGTACTCCGACGGGGCGCAGTACCCGGTTGTGTCTGGAATGTTGATGGTCGTGGCGCCGGCCTCGGCCGCGGCCTGCACAATTTCGCAGAGAAAGGCCGGATCGGTGCGCCCGGCGTCCTCGGCGCTAAACTCCACATTGTCGGTGTAGGTGAGGGCCTGCTCGATGGCGCGCACGGCGCGCTGAATGATGGCCTCCCGCTTCTCGGTCATCGTGTCCCCGAGGGCGTCGAACTTGGCCCCGATATGAACATCGCTCGTCGCGATGAAGGTGTGGAGGCGCGTGTCGCTCCCGTTGGCCAGGGCCTCCCCGGCGGCGTCGATGTCGTCCTCCTTCGTTCGGGCGAGGGCACAGGCGACCGGGCCGTCCACCTCGGTCGCGATGCGGGCCACGGCCTCGGTCTGGGCGGGGGACGAAATGGGAAAGCCGGCCTCAATAACGTCCACGTTTAGATCCGCCAGCCGGTGGGCGATGCGGACCTTCTCCGGGACGGTCATCGAGGCGCCGGGCGCCTGCTCGCCGTCGCGCAAGGTCGTGTCGAAAATTGTAATGGAGTCACTCATCGGTTGTGGAGACGCTGAATGTGGTTCGTGGGGAGGCAGCCTGGGGGGCGGAGACGCGCCCGGACGCCGCGTCGGTCGTCACGTCCGGACGCTCGATAAGGAGTAGGCGCATGCGGCCACGGAGGGGACGGCCCTCTGGAACAGGCGGCGCCCACTCATGGGGAGCAAAAAAGGTCATGGCGTAGGGGCATTTTGGGGCGTGTAGTCGGCGGCGTGGCGAGCGACTGCTCGCCCGAAGACGGCGGTCGAGGCGGGCTCCTCTCTGTCCGGCGCAAGGTCGGCGGTACGGTGTCCGGTCTCCAGGGCCGCGTCGATGCCGTGTCGGATCGCGTCGGCGGCCGCTGTCTCACCGAATTCGTCGAGCAGGAGGGCAGCGCTTAGAATGGCCGCGGTGGGGTTTGCAGCGCCCTGGCCAGCAATGTCGGGGGCGCTGCCGTGGACCGGTTCGAAGAGGCCCACTGTGCCCCCGACGCTGGCGGAGGGCAGAAGCCCCAGCGAGCCGGGGAGGGCCGCCGCGAGGTCCGAGAGAATGTCGCCAAAGAGATTGCTGGTGAGTACCACGTCGAACTGGCGCGGGTCTCGGACCACCTGCATCGCGGCGTTGTCGACGTACAGGTGGCGAAGGGTCACGTCAGGGTATTCGTCGTGGACCTTGGTCACGACCTCGCGCCACAGCCCCGACACCTCCAGCACGTTCGCCTTGTCGACGGACGTCACTTCTCTGTCGCGCCGCCGGGCACGCTGAAAGGCGACGTGGGCGATGCGCTCGATCTCGTCGTTCGAGTACTCCATCGTGCTCCGGGCGCCGTCGTCGGTGCGGCCCTCGGGCGTGCCGAAGTAGATGCCGCCGGTCAGTTCGCGGACGAACAGGAGGTCCGTGCCGCCTACACGGCCGGGGCGAAGGGGCGAGGCGTCGGTTAGGGCCTCTGGCACGCGGACCGGACGCAGATTCGCGTAGACGCCCAGGGCCTCGCGCAGGGCGAGGAGGCCGCTCTCGGGACGCCGGTCGCCGGTCGTGTCGGCCCACTGCAGGCCTCCGACCGCGCCGAGCAAGACGGCGTCACTTTCCAGGCATGCGTCGCGGGTGGAGGCAGGAAACGGCGCTCCCGTCTCGTCGAGTGCCGCGCCTCCGATCCGGTACTCCGTGGCCGTTACGGAAAATCCGTGGGCCGAGCCCACCGCCTCCAGTACGCGGAGTGCTTCCCGCGTCACCTCCGGGCCGACGCCGTCACCGGGAAGCCAGGCAATGTCGTACGATCGTGTGTCGTCCATTCTAGACTGTGAGCGTGCGGGTGAATTGCGTTGAGGCCAGTGTCTGAGGCGTCGGCGCGTGCGGTCAGTTCGACGGGGCCGGGGTCTGCTCCGCCGCGCCGGGGGCGCTCTCGTCTTCCGACGCCTCGTCGCCGTCCAGCCAGGGCATCATGCCGCGGAGTTTCTGGCCGACCTGCTCGATCGGGTGCTCCGTGAGGGCCGTGCGTTCGTCCTGGAGCTGCGGCGCGCCCTGCTCGTATTCCTCGATCCACTCGTCGGCAAATTCGCCGGACTGCACCTCCTCAAGGATCGTTTGCATCTCCTCCCGCACCGTGTCGTCAATCACGCGGGGACCGCGCGTATGGCCGCCGTACTCGGCGGTATCGCTTACCGAGTGGTTCATGCACTCGAGGCCGCCTTCGTAGTAGAGGTCCACGATCAGCTTTAGCTCGTGGAGGCACTCGAAGTAGGCTAGTTCTTCGGGGTAGCCCGCGTCGACGAGCGTCTCGAAGCCCGCCTGGATCAGGGCCTGTGAGCCGCCGCAGAGCACGGCCTGCTCGCCGAACAGATCGGTTTCGGTTTCGTCCTTGAAGGTCGTCTCGATGACGCCCGCATGGGTGCCGCCGATGGCATCGGCGTAGCTGAGGGCGAGGGCCATTGCGCCGCCGGACGAATCCTGGTCGACCGCCGCGAGGCACGGCACACCGCTGCCGTCCGCGTAGGTGCGGCGGACAAGGTGGCCGGGCGATTTGGGCGCTACCATGAAGACATCGACTGCCTCGGGCGGCTCAATGCGGTCGTAGTGGATGTTGAAGCCGTGTCCGAAGCCGAGGGCCGTGCCGGGCGTCATGTGCTCCGCAATCTTCGCCTCGTAGACGTCCTTCTGGTGCTGATCGGGAATGAGGAGCATCACCACGTCCCCCCACGCGGCCGCCTCGCCGACGTCCATTACCGTGAGACCCTGCTGTTCGGCCTTCGGACGAGAGGAGGAGCCCGGGCGCAGCCCGACAGCCACGTCGACCCCGCTGTCGTGTAGATTCAAGGCGTGGGCGTGGCCCTGGCTGCCGTAGCCGATGACGGCGACCTGCTTGTCGTGGATGAGAGAGGGATCAGCGTCGTAGTGGACGTCCATATCGGGAGTACGGATTGAGAGAGGGAAGGAAATGGATAGGGGGCGGCGCTCACCGGCAGTGGGCCCCACAGGTGGGGCTACTCGCCGTCCGAAGAGGCGCCGTTGGTGGAGGGCTCAGCGTCGGCGGAGGCAAGGGGGTTGGGCGCCTCGTACTCCAGAGCGCGGTGCATCGCCACCTGCCCGCTGCGCGCGACCTCCTCGATCCCGTGCTCCTCCATCATGCCGACGAAGGCAGTGACCTTCTTCGTTGGGCCGGTGACCTCCAGTACCATTGTCTCCGGCGTCACGTTGACGACGCGCCCGCGGAAGATGTCTTTGATGTCGAGCACCTCCGACCGGGTCTCAGACGTGTACTGGACCTTGAGCAGGCAGAGCTCGCGCTCCACGTGCTCCGCGTCGGTCAGATCGGTGACGTCGTAGGTGTTGACGAGGTTGTCGAGCTGGCGCGTAATCTGAGCCACGATGCGGTCGTTGCCCACCGTGACGAGCGTAAGGCGGGCGACGGAGGGCTCGTCGGTCTCCCCCACGGCGACGCTCTCCAGGTTGAAGCCCCGCGCCGAGAAGAGATTCGTAACGCGGTTGAGCGCGCCAATCGTATTGTCGAGCGTGACGGCGATGATGTGCCGGTGCTCCTGGTCGGTCTCGTCCTCTTCTTCCGGCAAGAGGGGCTCGCCAAACTTGCGCTTCCGGCGGATCTGTTGGCGGGTGAGGGGCTCTTCGGACATCGGCATCGGGGGGCTTATTCGAAGTAGGGAATCTTCCGATCAGGGGGGATGCGTGAGGCGTGGGGCGGGCTCCGCCCCCACACCACGGGCTGCGCGCGTCAGGTGTCGGCCATCGCGTCCTTGTCGAACATCTCGGTGAGCATGTCGTCGCTGGCGGCGCCGGCGGGGACCATGGGAAAGACCATCTCCTCCTTCGGCACCCGAAATTCCATCACGACGGGCCGATCATCGACCGTCCAGGCCTCGTCAATCACCTCGCCTACCTCACTGGGCGAGGTGGCGCGCAGGCCGACGCAGTGGTGCGCCTCCGCGAGCTTCACGAAGTCGGGGTTTGTCGGGCGCAGGTTCGTGTGGCTGAAGCGGTCCTCATGGAAGAGGGACTGCCACTGCCGCACCATGCCGAGGTAGTTGTTGTTCAGGACGGCGATCTTGAGGGGCAGGCCGTGCCGGGCCGCCACGCTCAGCTCCTGCGCGTTCATCACGAAGCCGCCGTCGCCGCTCACGCAGATGACGTCCAGGTCGCGCCCCTCGCGCATGCCGAAGGCCGCGCCCATCGCCGCGGGCAGGCCGAAGCCCATGGTGCCGAGGCCGCCCGAGCTGATGTGGGAGCGCGTTCGCCCAAACTTGTAGTACTGGCAGACCCACATCTGATGCTGTCCCACGTCGGACACCATCACCGCGTCTCCCTGGGTCTTCTCGTACAGGGCGTCCACGACGGACTCCGGTGCGATCTCGTCGTCCTCGGGACTCTCGTATTCGTAGGGCGGACACTCGCCCCGCCATTCGTCGATCTGAGTGAGCCAGTCGGACGTGTCCTTCGGCTCGATCTTCGGCTGGAGTTGCTCCAGGACCGTCTGGGCGTCGCCGATGAGGGCACAGTCGGCGTACACGTTTTTGGAGATGCAGGAGGGGTCGATGTCGACGTGAATGATCTCCGCGTTGGGCGCCCACGCGTCCACGTCGCCGGTAACGCGGTCGTCGAACCGGGCCCCGATGGCGATGATGAGGTCTGCGTTCTGCACGGCCATGTTGGTGTGGTAAAAGCCGTGCATGCCGAGCCAGCCGAGCGCGAGGTCGTCGGTCTCCGGAAATGCACCGAGTCCGTGCAGGGTAGTGGTGACCGGAATGTTGGCCGTGCGGGCGAGCTCAGTGAGAACCTCCGGGGCGTCGGCGTTGATCGTCCCGCCCCCCACGTACAGAAGTGGCTTCTCGGCCTCCTCAATCATCGCTGCCGCCCGGTCCACCTGTGTGGGAGCCGCGGCGCCGGGGACAGAATAGCCATCCAGGCCCGGCTCCTCGGGGTAGATGAATGGGGCGTCATCCATCTGCACGTCTTTCGGAATATCCACGACGACGGGCCCTGGACGGCCCGTGCGGGCAATGTGGTAGGCCTGCTTAACCGTAGAGGCCAGCTCGTTCACGTCCCGCACCAGAAAGTTGTGCTTTGTGATGCTGCGGGTGACGCCCGTCGTGTCGGTTTCCTGAAAGCTGTCGTTGCCGATCAGATGGGTAGGCACCTGGCCGGTGAAGACGACGATGGGAACCGAGTCGAGGTAGGCATCCGCGATGCCCGTCACGGTGTTGGTGGCCCCGGGCCCGCTGGTGGCGAGCATGGTGCCCACCCGACCGGTGGCTTTGGCGTAGCCCTCGGCGGCGTGGGTGCCGCCCTGTTCGTGTCGGACGAGTACGTGGTCGTACGACGGCTGGATGCGCTCCATCGCGTCGTAGATCTTGATGACGGCCCCGCCCGGATGGCCGAAGATGCGGTCCACGCCTTCTTCTTCGAGGGCGCGGACGAAAATCTCGGAGCCTTTCAGAGTGGGCGCGTCCGAAGCGCCGTTCAAAGCGGGAACGTCTGAATTGGGAGACTGCACGGTATCGGTCGGCATCGGTCGTGGTGGCCTAGTGTAAAGAAAACGTCGCGGGGAAAGAGGGCACGCGAGAGGGTTTCGAACAACCTGGTAGAAGCCCCGATGCCGTAGGGGTCGCCGAGACGTCGGACGGGCGTACAGCGGTCCCGGAAGAAGACCAGGGGTTGAACGCGATGACGCTGGACATGGGCTCAGGCATCGGGGGTGAGGGGGGCGAGGGTCAACCCCTCGGCACCGCACGATACCTGATGTCATCGCTGGGAAGGGATTGACCGTCGGTTTTTAGTCCGCAAGAATCGCAATAAGAAGGAGGACACGTGCCGAACGCCGAAGCGCGGTGGGCACGGGTCCCGTCACGGCAATCCCTTTGGGTGTGATCGAACGACCCATGGAGGCCCAGTCTCCCTGAACAGAGGGAGAACTCGGATTGGACGCCAAGAAGGTGGGTTGCGAGGAAGACGTCATCGGTACGGATAGGCCGTCCTTTGAAGGTAGACCCCAACTAGAGGGACACGCAGTGCCGTGTCAAGGATAGAAGGAAAACTAGGCACTATGTTCAGGACGGGAAATCCTCCGATACGAAGCGCTTCCGATACGAAGAAAGTTGAATAGGCGTCACCAGGCGGCGAATGTATTTACCTGATTCTCCAATAGGCCTCAAAAATTTGTTTATCGGAAGTGCAAGAAGAATTTAAGTTCACGTCGTATTCATGGTATTGGGGTCCGGGAGGGGTGAGACCAGGTGCCCAAGTCAAGACGAGAGGACGTGCTTGGGAGCTTTGGGGCTACGACGTCACCTGTGCCTCCAGATTACGCAGAAGGGCCTGAACTTCGCGTTCGTTGTAGCGCCGGATGAGGGGCCGGGCGAGTGGGTGCAACAGGCTCGGCCCTGGGACCTGATACGTCGCTGCATAGGTGAAGTGACACCCGCCGTCAAGGGGCTCGAAGTACCATCGAAGGGTGCCTTGAAGGTCGCCCGTCATGCTCCAGACGATGCGCTCGTTCGGCACGTAATTGGTCGCACGGACCTCGCCGGAAAAGGACAATCCGAGGATTCGGTAGGCGTAGCGGGCCCGAGATCCGCCGTTTGGCAGTCGCTCGAGAAGCGTAGATTCCGACAGGCTCGGCGTGATCTGGGCCTGGCGGGTGGGGGCATCCATGAAGTCGAACACCCGGTCCACCGGCACAGTGAGATCGATGTGATCGCGAACGTTCACCATGAGGAGGGCCGACTGAAAAGATTAGCGGCGGAGCCGGATGTCCTGCACGCGGCGCCCGATGGAGACGACGAAGCCGAGCGTGAGCACGATGATACCGGCCCAGAGGACGCTGATGAATGGCTTCGTATAGGCCTGTACCACCACCCAGTTTTCCGGCATCACGTCGACGCCCTCCACGGCGAAGGTCGCCTCGCCGTTGTTTGCATCCATCTCGGTAAAGCTCATTCGGAGGTCCCAGTCCGCGATCCGGTTCTCGATGTACTGCTGCGAGTTGTCGTTCATCACGAGGTAGATGGGCATGAGCGACCGGGTCTCTCGGGTGTCGATGTTGGTAACCCGAAGGCGGGCCCCCACGGCCATCTGCGCGTCGTCCGGCACGCGCTCGTCCGTCGCCGTCGTCTCCATGGCCCCGTCCGGTCCCTTCAAGACCTCGAATCCGTGGAAGGCGACCGCGTACTCTCGGTCCCCGAGGGTGGTCGAGTCACCGTCCGCGAGTTGGAACTCGCCGCCGGGCGGACCGTCGTCCTGGGCGACGCCCGTTGCCTCCTTGGGCGTCACGGCGACGAAGAGGTCTTTCTCCAAAAAGGCCTTCACGTCCGGATGCTTAAACCACTGGTCATTGCTGCCCTGGTATGCCACCGGTGTGAAGGTGTGGGCGCGTCCCTGCGGATCGCGCACGTCCAGGATGTACTGGCCGCGGCCCCGGTCGGTAGTCGTCTCGCCTTCGTAGGTGACCCGGTACCCGTTTACGACGCGCGTCTGGCCCTTCGCCACCACGAAGTTCTCGCGCGGCATCTTGTCCTCGTCCGCGGCCGTGGGCTCGCCGATGCGGGGCAGGGCCTGATCAAAGCCGTTGGACGCGATGATGCCCAGGATCACGAGGGCGAAGCCGACGTGCGAGAGCGCCCCACCGGCCATCCGGGGGTTGCCCCGAAGAATCCGCCAGAGCACGGCCCCATTGCCGAACAGCGAGAAGAAGCCCACAAAGAGCAGGAGCAGCATCTGAAGGGCTTGTCCGTACGCCGCCCAGAAGTCGGCCAGGCTTCCCGTCAAGCTGGCCGAGGCCGTCTGGGGGGCAGCCCCGGTGCCCGCCGGGATGACAAGGGCCTGCTCCGCGAACGGCGTCAGGATGAGCACGGCGATGGTGCTCGCGGTGGCCAGGGCGAGCGGCTTCAGGAGAACCCGGTTCACCGTCGCCACGTCCATCTTCTTCCACCAGAAGAGCTGGCCAAGCCCGGCGAGAAACACGAAGCCGAGCGCCAGGGGCAGGGTCCACTGGTTGTAGAACGACTGCGGAACGGCCGACGGGTTGTCCCGGAAGATCTGGCCGAAGATGGGGGCGCTGGTGCCAAGGATGATGACGGCGGCCGTCGCCGTGAGGAGGACCGCGCCGCAAAGGATCATGAACTCGCGGGAGAGGGTGCGCGGCTCCTGGTCGGGTACGGGCAGCTCGCCGTACCGGTACGTAAACAGCCCGATGCCCAGAACGCCCAGGGTGGCGATCCAGAGCAGCAGCTGATTGTAGAGGCCGAGGCTCACGAATGAGTGCACCGACACGTCCCCCAAGATCCCGCTTCGCGTGAGGAACGTGGAGTAGATGACGAACAGGTACGCGGCGATGGAAAGGAGGAGCGAGGCCTTTTGGCTCGATCCGCTCTTCTTCTGCACCAGCATCGTATGAAAGGCCGCCACGCCCAAGAGCCAGGGGACGAGCGACGAGTTTTCAACTGGGTCCCACGCCCAGTACCCGCCGAACGAGAGCGTGACGTACGCCCAGTATCCGCCCATTGAGATGGCCACGCCCAGCGCCATGACGGCGAAGAGCGTCCACGGCAGGGCCGGACGCACCCACTGCGTGTAGCGCTTCTTCCACAGCGCCGCGAGGGCGAAGGCAAAGGGCACCACCATCGCCGAGAAGCCCAGAAAGAGAATTGGCGGGTGGATCGTCATCCAGGGGTTCTGAAGCAGGTCGTTGAGCCCCTGCCCGTCCGCCGGCACGAAGCCCGGGTTCTGCTGAAAGATGGGCGCATCGGCAAACTTCTCCGGCAGGGTCATGAACGGCGAGGAGCCGATCTCGACAGGGCCGAACTGCAGGCCCATGATCATCGACAGCAGGAAGATCTGGCAGAGGCCCACGACGGCCATCACCGGTGTCTCGTACTCCCGCTGGACGTAGGCAATGAGGAGCCCCCCCACGACGCACATCATGAGGGCCCAGAAGAGGAACGAGCCTTCCTGCCCGGCCCAAAACGTGGAGAAGAGATAGTGCCCCGGGAGGTCGTTTGACGATTGCTGGTAGACGTAGGCGTACTGGTACTGGTGGGTCAGAATCATGTACCAGAGCACCCCGGACGCGGCCCCCACGGCCGTGCTCATAGCCCCCCAGGCCCAGCGGCCCGCCCGCTTCCATGTCTTTGCCGTATGCGTGTCTCCGTCGGCCTGGGCTGCCCAAAAGAAGGTAATGGCCGACACGCCACACGCCACAAAGGCGCTCAAGAGAAGAAGCTCGCCGATTGTACCGAGCATGTGGGAAGACAATTAAACCAGGTCAGAAAGCGGAGATTCTTGAAAATACGGCGCCGGGCTCGGTTCCGTCTCAGACGGTGTCAGAAGAGGGATGTTGAATTAGTACGCGAACGTTTCAACGAATGTGCGGTGCCGGGGGCGGGGGGGCGATTCCATAGGGACCCGGTGTGCCGAACGCCGTGCAGTCCGGCTCGGCTGATCGCTGGGCTCAGCGGGGAACCTTGAAGTCAAGATTGCTTTCCGGGAGACGACAATCCGTCCCAATATTCCACCGTCCCGCAGCCCCGTGAAGGTACGATCGCACCCGACAGAGCGAAGTGCACGCCCCGGTTGCCGCTGGGCGTTGCTCCTGCTGTGCGGGGTGCTGGCGGGGTGTGGGTCGACACAGCACATTGGGGAGCGGGGTCTTCCCGCCGCCGAAGGAATCGCCAGCTACTACGCGGACAAGTTCGTGGGCCGGACGACGGCCAACGGAGAGATTTACGACCACGAGGGGCTCACGGCCGCCCACCGCACCCTGCCATTCGGCACGCGTGTCCGCACCACCCGAATCGATGCGCCCACGCAACCGTCCGTGGTCGTGCGCATCAACGACCGAGGGCCGTTCAAGGATGGACGCATCATCGACCTTTCGAAGACGGCGGCCGGGCGCCTGAATATGATTCGCGACGGGCTCGCGGAGGTGCGACTGGAGATCGTCTCGTATCCGGCGGGCACGGCCTCCATGACCACGGCGCCATCAGCGACGAAGCCGTCGCCCCCGGAATCGTCGAACGCAGGATGGTAGCGTTTGCCCGAAGGGCAGGGCGACCGGCAAAACGAGGACCCGGAAGCCACAGAAAAGGAGGTCGCCCCGACGAACAGGTGCGACCCCCTCACTGAGCACAAAACGCGACGGACACGGCGCTATGGCTTCTCCGTGGCCACGAAGTCGGCCCGCTCGCCGGACGGGGTGCTCACCACATCCGTAATCTCAACCGAGAAGCTCTTCTCGCGCTCACGACTTCGGTCGTAGAGGATGCCCTCAAAGTTGGCATCTTCCTCCTCAGTGGCGAGGTCCTCAATCTGTTCTTCGTCCTCCCCGAAGAAGACGCCCTTGTAGGCCTTGCCGTAGACGGTCTTCTCTGAGTAGGCGAACCCCTCTCCTTCCATGTCGTTAAGCGTTGCGTCGTGCAGGTCGTACAGGCTCATAGTCGTACAGAGAGATTAGGTGGGACAGTGTGTGCGAGGCAGACGACGTGGGGATTGTCCGCCGGATGTGAGTGGCCTCCAGACGAGACTGAAACGGAGGACACGACCGGGCAATCAGCATTTTGTAAACATTGAGGCATGCACTTCGGAATGAAGGCACCCACAACCCCGGTAAAATCACCGCTTATACGACGCGGAAGTCCATCGGTTCGCCGAGGCAGCTCCGTCTTGCCTGGAGGAAGGAGGGGGCTCTGCCGTCGTTCCTGCTCGTCCGCCGTGTCGGCCCTCGGTTATGCCTGAGTCTGCGTTCGATCCGGATCGTGTTCGAGATGCCCAGAACGGGGATGAGCAGGCCCGAAACGGGCTTCTGCGCCGTCTAGAGCCTATTCTGCGGGGCTACTTCATCAAGCGCATCGGGGCTGAAACCGACGTTGATGATTTAGTGCAGAATACGTTGGTGCGCATCCACGAAAGCCTCGATGACCTTGAAAAGCCGGGCAGCCTGAAGTCGTTCGCCATGAAGGCGGCCCTGTTCGAGCTACAGGACTACTACCGTGGGCGCTACGACATGAAGGAGCACCTGCGCGACCCCGATCTGCCCTTGGGACAGTCGACGGACCCGGAAGACCGGAGCGCACAGGTGGATGTGGAAAAGGCCCTTGACGCCCTCACGCCCAAGGCACAGCGCATCATGGAGCTGCGGGAATATGGGTATCTCTACCGGGAGATTGCCCAGATGCTCGACACGACGGAAGCGGCGGTCAAGATGCAGGTGAAGCGTGCCTTCGAGACCATGAAAGACGCGCTGACGGCCCTGCTTCTTCTCGCCTGGTTTTTTGGAATGTAATCAAATTTCCGGGACTGTTACTTTCCCCGCGCCGGGGGCGGCTAACTCCCTGCCTGGATCAATCCGGGGGCGTGGAGCGCCACACGGGCCCCCTGGCCTCGGAGTCGGTTCTTTTCCTGACGGATGCGATTATTCGGACCATGGACGACGCGTACGAGCCCCTTCTGTTTGAGAATGACCTTTCTCCTGAGCAGCGGGCGAAGTTGCGGGAGCGGCTCGATCAAAATCCGGCGCTGGCCGATGGCTGGGCGCGCTGGGAGCGGGTGCGCACTCGGCTGCGCGAGCGCCTGCAGGAGCACCTCCCCGACCGGCGCCTCCTCGTCTTGTACGCACTGGCCGAAGAGGGCCGGGAGGACCTTCTGACGTCCGAAGAGGCCGATGCCCTTGACGCGGCGCGCCACGACATTGCCGAGGCCCTCGATGCTGTTCCGGCCCTCCAGCGCGTGGTGGAACGGGTCCAGGACGAACGGGCCGATTTCGAAACGGTGTGGGCCCAGCACCGCGAGGAGATCCGTGCCGCGGGGAACAAGACGAATCGTCGGTCGCAGTCGGACCGAAACGAGCGGGCCCCTCAGCGCTCCGCGAGTGCCCGGGGGGAGGCATCCGGGCACCGGTGGGCGTGGCGCCTCACCGTTGCGGCCCTTCTACTTGGTGCTGCGGTCCTCGCTGTGTTCTACGGGCCGCAAGGGGCGGAGCGGACGACGGTCACGGCGGAGGCGGGCGAGCAGCGGCAGGTGGAGTTTGAGGATGGCTCGACAGTCCGGCTCGTGGGAGCGTCCACCCTGTCCTACACACCCGGGATGGACGCGGCCGAGGAGCGACGCGTCACGCTGGCGCGCGGCCGGGCCTACTTCGACGTCACCGCCCGGAACGATGTGCCGTTCGTCGTGACGACGCCCGCGGCCCGTACCGAGGTGCTCGGGACGCAATTTGGGATTGCGGCCAGCAACGACACCACGGAGGTTGTGCTCGTGGACGGACAGGTGCGCGTGGGGCCGGGCGAGAACAACAAAACTGAGCCGGTGGTGCTGGCCCCCGGCGAGCGCAGCACAGTCCGAAGTGGAGCCCCCCCCACGTCCCCCGCGCCCGTAGACCTCACCGCGACGCTGAACTGGACCGGGCTCTTTGTCTTCCGGGCCGCCCCCACACGCGCCATCGCGGAACGGCTGCGCGACCACTACGGGGTGTCTATTTCCGTGGCGCCCGGCCTTGCCGAGGAACCCGTCACCGGAACCTTCGAGCGGGATCAGTCAGTGGGGCAGGTGCTCAATACAATTGCCCGCACGTTGGGGGCAGATGTGCGGAGGGAAGGGGACACCTATCGACTCGACCCTGCGTCCTGAGCGGCTTTCGGGTAGGCGTGCACGTGGATCCGCTGCTTCTAGCACGTGCAGGGAATTTGGCATTCGCTGAACGAGGGCCCGTGTCGAGAGTAAAATAGTGCTCGTCTACCTTCCGGGCCTACACCAGCGAGGACCGTGCCGCGCTTTCTCTGTGTCATCGTTTTCCTGATAGGAGGAGCCGTCTCGGGGGGAGCGGAGGCCCGAGCGCAGGCGCCCATCAACATCCGCGTCGCTGAGGCCCCGCTGACGGACGCCCTGGAAGAGGTGCGTGCCCAAACGGACCTCGATCTCGTCTACGCCGAGCGGCTCGTCCGGGACCGCACGACGAGCTGCTCGTATACAGGGGGCAATCGGGAGGCCGCCCTTGAGTGTGTGTTGAAGGGCACGGGCGTCCAGGCCGAGCGAGTACGGCGCGGGCAGTACGTGCTCGTGGCGACTTCGGAGGAGGAGAACAACAGTACGGAGGCTGCCCCGCGCACCTCGCTCAAAGGATACGTGCGCGATGCGGAGACGGGCGAGCGGCTGCCGGGCGCACACGTCTACCTCACACAACTGAAGGCCGGGACGACGACAAATCAGGACGGCTACTTTGTGCTGTCCGGCCTGCCCCCGGAGACATACGCGGTGCGCATTTCATACCTGGGGTACCAGCGCATAGACACCACGATTACGGCCGGGGGCGAGCCTGCTCGCATCTCGCTGACCGGCACGTCCATCCAGTCGGAAGGGGTCGTCGTAGAAGCGGGATCCACGGGCCTTGAGGATAACGAGCGCCTTCCGGGCATGAGCTCAGTCGCACTGAACCGGCTCGGCCAACTGCCTACATTCGGAGAGCCGGATCTCTTCCGTGCCCTCCAGTGGACGCCCGGCGTCCGAAAATCGGGCGTGACGAGTGGGGGCCTCAGCGTGCGAGGGGGCAACCCCGACCAGAACCTCTACCTCCTCGACGGCGCTCCGGTCTACCATCCGTGGCACGCCTTCAGCCTCATCTCGACGTTCCAGACCCAGACGCTCCGCTCCACGGATCTCTATCGGGGGACCTTTCCCGTCGAGCACGGGGGGCGCCTGTCGGCGGTGCTCGACGCGCAGATGAAAGATGGAAGCCGACGCGCGCCGAAAGCCGTGGCGGGGCTCAGCGTGTTCAGCGGGCGGTTTCGGGTCGAGTCGCCCCTCACGGAGTCCACGTCGTTCATGGTGTCGGGGCGGCGCTCGTACCTCGACAAGCTCATCGGGCGGCGCCACCCGGTGACGGGGGACAACGGGCGCCGCGACACCCTCCGGACGGGCTATTACTTCTTCGACACCAGTGCGAAGCTCACGCATCGCTTCGGGCCGAACCACCGGCTCTCGCTCAGCTACTACCACGGGGGGGACGACCTGGACCTCCGCCTTCCGTTTGATCTGTCCCTAGATTTCTCGTCCTGGCTGCGCCCGGCCGATCTCCTGTTTGAGGTGGCCCAGAATTGGGACAATCGGGTCGTCAGTGGCCAGCACCGCTACCTCGCCGGTGACGACCTGTTTCTCACCACGACAGGGTATTACTCCGGGTATCGAGCCCAGGAGGCATCGTTTGTGCAACCGACCACGACCGCGTCGCTCACGTCCGACTACCGGGTCCAGCTCTCCGACGCAGGGGTGAAGGTGCAGGCCGACTATCACCACTCGGTGAGTCACGAGTGGACCGGCGGGCTGGAAGTCTCTACACTTCAGTTCGAGAGCACGCTCGACAGCGACCTGCAGCGGTCGAGCGGGACGTCCACCCGGCGCGTTCAGGACAGTCGCGTTTCCGCCGCGAAGGTGGCGGGGTATCTGCAAGACACGTGGACCCCCACCCCCCGATGGACGGTGGAGTCGGGGGTGCGGGCGAGTTATTTCAGCGGGGGCGATTACGTGCACCTCGCGCCCCGACTCAGCGCGCAGCACGTGGTGCATCCGCGGTGGCTCGTCGTGGAGGGGAGCGTCGGCCTGCACGTGCAGCACCTGCAGCGCCTCCGGGATCGGTATTCGCTGGCGTACGACCTGGTGTCGAGCCGATGGATTCCGGCGAGTGACCGCGTCCGGCCCGCCACCGGGGGGCAGTTGGGGCTCGGGACGTACACGCAGCTACGGCCCGGATGGAGCCTGGAGCTCGACGCGTACGCCCGAGAAACCCGCCGCACCCTCGTGCCGGCCGACGTATTTCAAGAGAAGGACGGTATTGAGGGCCCGGGGATTGAGGTTGGGGCATTGCTCGGCCAGTATGTGACCGGAGCCGAGCGGGCGTTTGGCCTTGAGCTTAGCACGCGCTACGAGCAGGGTTCGTGGCGGGCACGGTTCGGACTGAGTACGGGCCGCACGTTTATCCAGGCCCCTGCCCGATCGGGCCTTCGCTGGCGCCCGTCGGGTCTGGACGTGCCCGTATCGGTTCGCAGCACGCTCGGGTGGCAGGGGGCACACTGGCGGGCCACAGTGGGCGCGGAGGTGCGCAGTGGCTATCCCGTTACGGTGCCGGAGGCCCGCTACCAGTTGGGCGACCCCACGGCGGCTGAACCGACGACCTACCTATACCGCCCGCAGGTTCACAACGGGCGACTTCCGCCCTACCTCCGGGTGGACCTGACCGTGGGCTACCAGTTCCAACTGCTCTCCGCGAACTGGACGGCCACGGTGGACATCTCCAACGTCACCAACCGCGACAACATTCTGGATCAGACGTACCGGCCCACCGAGACGGGCATCGCCGTCAACCGTCAGCGGGGACTGCCGATTCTCCCCCTGGTGGAGTTGGAGATGGAGTTATAGGGGGGCCGGGCGCCAGAAGATCGAGTATAGAACCGGTTGACCGTTCGCTCGCAGACACAACACCGAATGCACCGAGAGACGGCGCGACACACGTTTCGAGCTCTTGCGGGCGTGCTCCTGATGGCCGGGCTCATCCTGGCCCTGGGGCGATGCGACCTGGCGGACCCCACAGAGCCGCAGTCGCTCGTGGTGGAGGCGTTCTTTGCGACCGACCGTCCGCTTCTTCCGATCACCCTTCGGCGGACACGCCCGCTCAACGCGCCCGGCAGTCGGGATGAGAACGCGGCGGACGGGGCGGCCATCGAGTTCGTTTTGGACGGAGAGCCCGTTCCGTACGAGGAGCATGATTCACGGCCAGGGCTGTACGTCCCTGGAGAAGAC
This sequence comes from Salinibacter grassmerensis, assembly GCF_947077765.1. Taxonomy (NCBI): domain Bacteria; kingdom Pseudomonadati; phylum Rhodothermota; class Rhodothermia; order Rhodothermales; family Salinibacteraceae; genus Salinibacter; species Salinibacter grassmerensis. The sequence continues at coordinate 578,971 of NZ_CAMTTF010000002.1, forward strand.
CTCGGGACGGTGCCGGCAGGCGTTCCGTGGGCCCTTACGGTTGAGTGGCAGGGCGAGGTCGCACAGGCCCGGGGGCGAACTCCGCCCCCCATCGACCTGGGCGAGGTCTGTGTCGAGGTGCCGGATGCTCCGGTGCAGGCCGTCCGCGTCGACTCGCTGCGTCGCGACTCGCTCGACCTCCCTGCGGAGCAAGGGTACCTCTATCCGGTGAACGTGTCGGTGGAGTGGCCGGTGGGGGCACTTCCAGCGGGAGCGGACACGACCCACTGGGTGCGGCCGCAGCTCCGGCCCGACACCGCTGAGTTCTCGTCCCGGGTTGTCAACTTCTTCCTGGAGCCGGTGGACGTGCGGCGCGAAGACCAGTTTCGGGCTCGGAACGGCCACCGGGCGTGGCGGGGCGTCTACGCGGTGCCCGTCGCGGGCAGCACCTCGGCGCTTCCCGGGCACGACCTCACCGTGACGCTTACTCGCGGCGACACCGCGTTCGCGGCGTTTGCCCGAAGCCGCGACGATCCAGAGCGGCGCGAGCCGGTGTCGAACGTGGAGGGGGGGCTCGGCATCGCCACGGGAATCGCGATCGATTCGTTGCGTCGCGTGGTGGAGGAAACGGGGGAAAAGTGCTACGTCCCGTGAAAGGCACGGTCCGCGGAGAATCCAGCGCGGAGGCTAGGCATAAAACAGCCGCAATAGTACACGGCGGCAATCGCCACTCGACGTGCATACTCCATTGCAGATCCACTGAGCCACATGTCCGAGGAGACGCCGGAGGGAACGATTACGCGCCTTGACCCCCAGGTCAACAACGAGAACCGGGTGTCGGTCTTCATCGATGAAGAGTTTGCGTTTGGGGTGCACGAGGACCTCGTGGTCAAGCACGGGCTGACGGTCGGGATGACCCTTACGGCTGAAGACATGCGCGAGGTCGAGGCCGACGAGCAGTACGTGGAGGCCAAGCAGGCGGCACTCGACTACCTCGCGCACAAGCCGCGCACAGAGACGGAGGTGCGCCGAAAACTCAAGCGGAACGACATGCCGGCGTTCGTGATCGACGACGTCATTGCCCGCCTGTACGAACTGGAATACCTTGACGACGAGGCCTACGCGCACGATTATGCCCACAACCGCTTTTCCAGCAAGAGGTACGGCCCCGTACGCATCCGACGCGAGTTAGAAGAGCGGGGCATCGACCGGCACCTGGCCGATGTGGCGGTCGACACGCTCTTCGAAGACAAAGACCCAACTGCGGCGGCCTGGGAGCACGCCGAATCCCGATGGCCGCGTCTGGCCGACGAGGACGACCCGCGTCGTCGCCGGCAGAAAATGTACCGGTACCTCCGCCGTCGCGGCTTCACGTCCGAAACCATTCGCCCCATTCTCGACGAGTTGGAGCGCGAGGGGGGGCGCTCCCCTGCGTAGGCAGACGCGAACACGACGCGTCGTTCCGCGCCCGACCAACGACGCCCTTCTGTCACCCCTTTCATCCGTCACGATCGTCCGCATGCCCGACGGCTCCGATCCGTCTTCCTCCAGTCCCGGCGAGCCCCCGGCCCCCGACGACGGAGACCCGTCGCCCTCGGAGAAGGCGCCGGCACTCCAGAACCGGACGAGCACGGCCCCTCGGCGGAACCAGGCCCGGGAGCAGATGCCCCGTCTCCCCGATGGATCCCCCAGCACATTCACGTTCGACCGGGTCGTTCGCTTTCTGCTCGGGGCCGCGGCTGTCGTGTCCGTCGGGTGGACGCTGTGGTACTTTGCCGGCATTGTGTTGTATCTGATTGTCGGGGGCCTACTCGCATACTTGCTCCGGCCCCCTGTCGACTACATTCAAGGGCTTGGCATTGGGCGAGTCCCGGCCATCCTGGTGGCGTTTGCGGTCTTTCTGGGGGTGATCGTGGTGGTCGTGACGTCGGTGGTGCCATTCATCACGCGCCAGGTCCAGGACTTGTCGCAACTTATTACCGTCGACACGGCCGCGTACGTCGCCAACCTCATCCAGGCGCAGGTCCAGGGCGTCATTCCGCTGGAGCAAGGCGTCCTAGAGGAGAATGTCCGCCAGGCGGCCGAGTCGCTCATGCGGGGGGATCTGGTGGAGGGCCAACAGGTGGCCGAGACGGTGAGCTCCGTCGTGAGCGTCTTCACGAACATCGTGTACGCCGTCGTTATCGTGCCCTTCGTCACGTTTTTCCTGCTCAAAGACGAGCTCAGGATCCGGCGGAGCCTCCTGCACCTCGTGCCCAACCGGTATTTCGAAGTAACGCTATCCATCCTTGCGAAGGTGGAGCTAAATATTGGCCGCTACTTCCGGGCCCTGCTCGTGCAGGGGACGACCATCGCGGTCATCGCGTCCACGCTCCTGTGGATTGTGGGCCTGCGGGGCGCCATCGCCATCGGGATCTTTACCGGCCTGGCCAACACGATCCCGTACTTTGGGCCTTTTCTGGGCTTCCTGGCGGGCACGCTCGTGGGCATCGCCCAGACGGGGGACGTGTCATTGGTGCCAGGGGTGGCCCTCGCCATGGCCCTCACGCAACTGGCCGACAACGTACTGCTCCAGCCCCTCATCTTCTCGCGGGCCGCACAGACCCATCCGCTCGTCATTCTCTTCGTGGTGCTGGCGGGCGCCCAGTTGGGGGGCATCCTGGGGATGCTGATGGCGATTCCCCTGACCACGACGCTGCGCGTGATTGTGGGGCAACTGCTCTGGAGTCTTCGCAACTACCGGATTCTGCGGGCGGGGTAGATCTCCCGAGACGGCCTGTCGAGGATCGAAGATTCCCCCGAGACGTTTTTCGGACTCTCGCTTTTCCCTTCCTCCCCACTCACCGCTTCCGTTATGCCCCGCTCGACCGCCGTGCCCACGCGCTCTGATCCCGCTGTGTACGACGACGAAGACCTTGATGCTGCGGTGGCGGCCGTCCGGGAGCACGTCGGCTGGGCCCCCGAGATGGCGCTTATTTTGGGATCGGGGCTCGGGCGCCTGGCGGAGGCGGCGGACGAGACGACGGTCGTGCCCGCCGCCGAGATTCCGGGCTACCCCGAGTCGACCGTAGAGGGGCACAGCGGGACACTCGTGTTTGGGGCCCTGGAGGATACCCGCGTGGTCTTTGTACAGGGGCGGGTGCACCTCTACGAGGGGTACCCGGTGCAGCAGATCGCGATGCCGGTGCGGCTCGTGCACGCCCTGGGGGCCGATCGCATGCTCGTCACCAACTCGGCCGGCGGCATCAACCGCACCTTCGACCCAGGCACGCTCATGTTCATCACGGGCCACCTCAACATGGCGTTCGCCAGTCCGGGGGTCGGGGCAGGGGCGGCGCCGGCACGTCAGCGACCGGAGGAGGATCGGGTTCCCTTCTACGACCAGGGGTGGACAAACCGGGCCGAGAAAGTGGCCCTCGATCTGGAACTGGATGCGCGGCGAGGCACTTACGCCTGGACCCTGGGGCCGAGCTACGAGACGAAGGCGGAGGTGCGGGCGCTGGAGCACCTAGGCGCCGACGCAGTGGGGATGAGCACGGTGCCGGAGGTGATTCAGGCGCACCAGCTGGGGATGACGGTCCTCGGCCTGTCGACGATCACGAACCCGGCCGCGGGCCTGGCCGCCGGGGCGCTCGACCACGACGAGGTGCTGGAGGTCAGTGAGCGCGTGCGAGGGGATCTCATGAAACTGGTCCGGGGCATCGTGCGCGTGGCAGATGTGTAGAGACGTCCCCATGGCTGGCGTCCCGCTTGCCCGAATTGGAACCGCCTCTTATGCTGGGGGGCGGAGGGCTGCCTCGTACCGATCGAGCTCCGTCTGAAGCCGTTCACGCATTGCCGGGAGGCGTGGATCGTCGTGGTGGGTAGACGCCTCCAGGACGGCCGCGTGAAACCACTGTTGTGCCTCGGCGTCGCCGCTGAGGGCCGAGAAGATATCCTCGTCCGCCTCCAGGCTCTGCGTGATGGACCACAGGTTGTGGATCTTGTCGGCCAGGCTGATGGCGGCGGCCTCTGGGCGGCCCGTGCGGATGCCATCGAGATAGTCTTCCTTGCGGGTGCGCCAGGGCCGCATCTGCCCGTCGTCGTCCAGCTTCTGCTCGGAGACCTGAACCACGAGCCGGGCGACGTCCGCCCCCACGGCGTCACGAAGCTGCTTGCGGCGCAGCCGCTGGCCGTGCTGGTTCATATCCTCAATTGCGTCGTGCAGGTAGGCGGCGGCCACGGTCGCTTCGCCCCATCCCGCCCGGCGCACAATCGAGGCCACGGCAGCGAGGTGCGCAATGACGGGGATTTGAATGTCCTCGCCCTCGGGCACCTCGAACGCTGGCTCGCGCCAGACGCCCTTTCGGTAGGTGCCGTCGTGCCACTGGGCTGAGAGCTCGATGGCGTGTTCGATGAGCGGGCTGAAGAGAACCTCTGGGGACGGGCTGTCCTCCATGACAGGGCTCAGCGGGCATTTTTGATGTAGTCGACGGACGTCCGCGATGGACGCTAAGTCCTCTACAGTTCCACGACCTGATGGGCAGAGGTGTCGGTATGAAGCGCGTGCCGCAGGTCGTCGAGCAAGGTGGGACTGTACTTGTTGAGGTAGTACAGCACGTTGATCGTGCGTTCCTGAAGCGCCCCGTTTGGACGGAGGTTCGTGTGGGCCTTTTTGAGCTGCGACCGAACCTCATCCTGCTGGCGTTTCTCGGCCCGGACGACCTTTTGCTTCAGCGACTCCATCTCGTCCATGATTGCCGACCGTGCCGCCTCGGTCGAGGCGCCGAGCGTCCGGTCCACAGCCTCCACTTCGGGCTTTAGGGCATTGAGGGTCTGGTGAAGCTGTGGCAGGGCCTCCGAGAAGAGGGCGTCCACGTCGACCTCCATCGTGTCGATGACCACGTCCTGAAAGAGCGGCTCCAGGTCGTCGTGGAAGTCCGACACCGACAGGCCGTACTTGTCGAGGACCTTCTGCACCTTGCCCTCTACCAGGGACACGCTCGCCCGCGGGTGAATGAGGGGCATGTCGAGGTCCGCCCACTCGTAGACCCCGCCGTACTGAGCGAAGTAGGACACCTCGCCCGGACCCGCAACGTACGCGGCGGTGGGCAAGAGGTGGTCCTGCATCAGCGGACGCAGGACGACGTTGGGACTGAAGCGTTCGGGCGTCTCGTCCAGACGACTAATCAGCTCGGAGCGCGAGAATGTCCGGTCCGTGCCGCGGAGCCGAAAGGTGTTTTCGTCCTCTAGGTCGATTGCCCAGCGGCTGTCGTCGCCGAGCCAGAAGAGGTTGGTCGGGCGGGCGTTGACCTGTGCGTGGTAGCCCCGATCCTGGAGCGCCCGGCTGGCCGCGTCCACCTGGGCGACGGAGGCCTGCGGGTCTTCCAGTTCGCGACGGAAGAGGGGGCGAGTCAGCGCCTTGAGGCGTGCATCGTCGGGATTCATGAACACGAGCCCGTCGTCCTCGAAGAAGGAGCAGATCAGCCGGGTGAAGGCATCCTCGAGGCGGGTGCCGGGCCTGTAGGCGGCCCGCACATGCTCCATCACGGCCGGCTTGAAGTCGGAGGGCGGCAGGGCCTCATCGAGCTGGTCGACCACCTCGTGAACCTCGTCGGTCAGGGCGAGTCGCCCGACCGCGCCGGGATTGGCGTCTATGTCGGGTTGGTAGGAGAGGGGATCAACCTTGTTGCGCCGGAGGACGTGCGCCGTGGCAATCTCCTCAAAGTCGTGGTCTTCGCCCTCCACCCAGAAGACCGGGACGACGGGGCGCCCCGTCTGGTCGGCCCACTCCTCAATCAACTGGAGCGTAGTGATGGTTTTGTAGATGGTGTAGAGCGGCCCCGTAAACAGCCCCACCTGCTGGCCCGTCACCACGGCGATGCTGTCCGGGTCCCGCAGGGTCTCGATGTGGGAGCGGGTGCTTTCGTCGAGGCCCCAGCGCTCGTTCTGGTCGAGCAGCGTGTCGGCGAGCACGTCGCGGTCGGCAGGGCGCTCGGCCGCCGTCGTGGCCGCCGCCTGGCGGGCCGTTCGGGATTGCCAGTCGCCCGGATAAAAGTCCGCCACCGCGTCGAAATCGGTGCAGTAGTCGATGAATAGGTCGGGGAAGGCGCCGAGGGCAGCGGGCGAGGTGCGGTGCGCAGCGCTCTCGGTGAGGGACGTCATGCGGGCAGTAGGAAGTGGTGGAAAGAGTGAGGCAGCCCGTTGGGGGTATGGGACCGTCGCGGTGATTTGGGGAACCCCGAGACAGACGGCAACGGACAATAAAAAAGGCGAAGCCGCGGGCACGAGTCCCGCAAGGCTTCGCCAGGATCGAGAGTCCGATCAAGAGCCGCTAGTTCTGATTCTGCTGCTGCTCCTGCTCCAGGCGCTGGATTTCGTCGCGGAGCTCGGCGGCCCGTTCGTAGTCCTCCTCCTTCACGGCCTCCTCAAGCTGTTTCTGCATCTGTTCGAGTTCAGTCCCCTCTTCCTCCTCCGAAGCAGATGTCTCTTCGGCCTGCTCGGCGAGCGAAGAAATGTCCGACTCGTCTTCGGCGACGATGCCGGCCTCGTCCAGTACCGCGGGGGCGACGAAAATGGGTGCGTCTACGCGCACGGCGAGCGCCACGGCGTCGCTGGGGCGGGAGTCAAGCTGGTGTTCTTCTCCGTCGTGGCGGTATCGGATCTTGGCGAAGAAGGTGCCTTCGCGAAGTTCGTCGATCACGACCTCGTCCACGTCTACGTCTACAGCCTCAAACGTGTCGCGCAGCAGGTCGTGTGTCATGGGGCGCGGCGGCTGAATCTTCTCCAGCTCCAGTGCGATCGCCTGGGCCTCAAACGCACCAATGATGATTGGCAGACGGCGGTTGCCCTCAACCTCTCCGAGCACGAGCGCATAGGCCCCTCCGCTGGAAGGGCTCGTGGAGAGACCAATGATATCTACCCGAGTAAAATCCATCGCGAGCTCAGTGAATTCAGAGAAAGTGCTCAATGCCCGAGAGTGAAGCGGCGGTCCTTCTCGTCGACCAGCAGAACGAAGTTACTTTCCAGATACAGCACCCACCTCTTTAAGCGAGACATCCAACGCGTCCAGAAACGCGTTGTTCTCCTCCTCGGTCCCTGCACTGACGCGCAGATACCCCTCCAGCTCCGGATACCCGCCCATGTTGCGGACGAGAACGCCGCGGTCTGCCAGGCGATCCTGCAGCGTGTCGGCCGGCACCGGAGTGGTGAAGACGACAAAATTCGCCTGTGACGGCACCACCTCGACCGTGTCCATGGCCTGCAGGGCCTCGGTGAGCATCGTAATCGAGGCCTCGATGCGCGACACGCGATCCTCAATCAAGTCTGGCCGCCGGAGCACCGCCAGGGCCGTCTGCTCGGCAAACCGATCCACCATGAAGGGCAGACGCGCCTTCATGAGCTCCGTCACTACGGTGGGATGGGCGAGAAGATACCCGAGGCGCGCGCCCGCCAACCCGAACCCCTTCGAGAGGGTGCGGAGAATCAGCACGTTGGGGTGCCGCTCGAGTAGTTCGATGGCGGTGCCTTCTGGGTTGAACTCGACGTACGCCTCGTCGATCACCACGAACCCGGAGCTTGCCGTGACGACCCGCTCAAGCTCGTCGAGCGTCATGGCCAGCCCCGTGGGGTTGTTGGGGGTGGTGAGAATCGTCAGAACGGCGTCGGTCTCTGCCGCGGCCGTGGCGAGGGCGTCCGTGTCGAACCCGAAGTCGTCCTGGGGCGGCACGATGGTAAGGTCGGCCTCCTGCAGGCGCATCACCTTCTCGTAGAGAGAGAACATCGGACGGGGCAAAACCACCGGGTCGCCCGGGTCCAGGAAGGCGAGGCCGAAGGTGTAGGTGATTTCGTTGGAGCCGTTGCCGATGAGAACCTGATCGGGATCGACGCCGTCGTACTCGGCGAGCGCGTGGCGCAGCTCCTCCGGCTGTTCAGAGGGATACCGGTTCATCTCTACCTGCGCGTGCGCGTCCAGGAGCTCCTGCTTGAGGCCCTCCGGCAGGTCGAACGGGCTCTCATTCTGGTTGAGCTTTACGTCAATCCCCTCCGGCATGTCCACAATGTACTCGCTCCGTTCCCGCACGGCGGGCCGGATGTGTTGGAGCACGTCGTCGAGAGGGGGAGAGTCGGTGTCAACGGCCATGGGCCCGGCGGGGCGTATCGAAGGGAAAAGTCGAGTAGTGTACACGAAAGGTACCAGCGGGCGAACACAATGTCTCCGGGGTCACGGCTTTTTCGAACCCGATCCGTCGTTGCGATCGAGCCGTGCCCGGATCGCCTCGGCGTGGGCCTGCAGGTCTTCGGCCTCCGCGATGGTCGCGATCTTCGGTCCGGTCTCGTCCAGTCGGTCCTTGGTGTAGGAAAGGACGGACTGCGTGCGCACGAAGTCGTCGACCCCAAGGGCGGAAGCATGGCGGGCCGTGCCGCCCGTGGGCAGCACGTGGTTGGGTCCCGCAAAATAGTCGCCCACGGGCTCGGACGAGTACTCGCCCAGAAAAATGGCCCCGGCGTGGCGGATGTGGGTCATGGTCTGCCAGGGGTCGTCCACGTGCAGCTCCAGGTGCTCCACGGCGAGGTCGTTCATCAGGTCAATGGCCGCGTCCATCGTGTCGGGCACGACGCACGCCCCGTAGTCGGTCAGGGCCTGCTCAATCACGTCGGCGCGGTGGAGGCCGGGCACCATCGCCTCTACGTGGTCCTGCACCGCCTCGGCCAGGGGCCGGTGGGGCGTGATGAGGACTGCGGAGGCCCGCTCGTCGTGCTCGGCCTGGGAGAGCAGGTCGGCGGCCACGAATTCCGGGTCGGCCGTGGCGTCGGCCAGCACGCCGATCTCACTGGGGCCGGCCACCGAGTCGATCCCTACGCGCCCAAACACCTTCTTTTTCGCGGCGGCCACGTACGCGTTGCCCGGGCCCACGATCGTGTCGACCGCCGGCACCGACTTGGTCCCGTACGCGAGTGCCCCGACGGCCTGTGCGCCTCCAACGGCGTAGATGTGGTCCAGGCCGAGAAGGGCGGCGGTGGCGAGGACGAGCGGGTGAGGCCGCCCATCGTCCTGCGGGGGGGAGACGAGGTGGATCTCGTTGACGCCCGCGACCTGTGCAGGGAGTGCATTCATGAGCAGACTCGACGGATAGAAGGCCGTGCCGCCCGGCACGTACAGCCCGGCCCGCTCCATCGGCACCACACGCTGTCCCAAGATCACCCCGTCCCCGTCGTCGGTGAACCAGGACTCGTCCAGCTGCTTGTCGTGGAAGTGGCGAATGTTGGCCGCGGCCTCCTCAAGCGCGTCGCGCAGGTCGTCGTCGAGCGCGTCGACCGCACCGTCGAGCACCGAGGCCGGAACCTTGACCGGGTCGGGGCGCACCCCGTCGTACTTTTCGGTCAGCTCGATGAGCGCGTCGTCGCCCTCCGCACGAATCCGCGCCAGGATGTCCTCGACGGTGGCGTCCACCGCGTCGCTGAAGGTGCCGCCCCGGCTCACGATGGCGTCGAGGCGAGCGGTGTCGTCGGGCGTGATTAGGGGAATCATAGACGTGGAGATGCACGAAGTAAACGAGATAGGACGGATAGATCTATTTTCGAACCGGGGGAATGTTTTGGGGCGGACGTTGAAAGGTTGGAACGCCCGCAGCGGAGGCATGCATCGAGGGGGAGTCAATGCCCCAGCGGAACCGAAACGTCCGGTGCACGCGCAGCGTTTGCCAGTGTGATATGCCCGATGTTAAAACTGCCTCCCATACCGTTGGCACCGCCGAAGACCGCGTGGACCTCAAGACGATGGGCCGTGCGGGGCTGAAGGACTTCGTGGCCGACCACGGCGTGCCTCCCTACCGCGGCGACCAGCTCTTCAACTGGATCTACGGGAAGGGGGTCTCCGACTTCGAGCGGATGTCGAACCTCCCCAAGCGGATGCGCCGCGGCCTGCAGCGAGACGCGACGGTCGAAGACATTGAGATCGTGGAGCAGCAGCAGGCGGCCGATCAGACCGTGAAGGCCCTCTTCGAGCTGCCCTCGGGGCGGGAGGCCGAGACGGTGCTCATCCCTGCCATCGACGAGCGGGGCGAGGCGCGGCGCCTCACGGTGTGTGTGTCGAGCGAGGTCGGCTGCGCGATGGGGTGCGAGTTCTGCGCCACCGGCCTGATGGGCTTCCGCGAGAACCTCACGCCCGGGGCCATCTTCGACCAGGTGTGGCACATGAACGAGGTCGCCCACGAACGCTTCGGGCGGCCCGTGACCAACATCGTATTCATGGGGATGGGAGAGCCGCTCCTCAACTACGACGCGGTGCTCGACAGCATTTCCATTCTGACCGACGAGGACAGCCTCAACCTCTCGGCCCAGAAGATTACAGTGTCCACCGTCGGCCTCGCGCGCCGCATCAAGGACCTGGCCGACGACCAGCTGCGCACCAACCTAGCCGTCTCCCTGCACGCGCCGGACAACGAAACGCGCAGCACCATCATGCCGGTGAACGAGGCGGAGAAGACAAGCCTCCCGGCGTTGAAGGAGGCGCTCCAGTACTACTCTGAGACGACTGGTCGCCAGATCACGTACGAGTACTGCCTCTTCAGGGGCGTAAACGACAGTGAGGAGGACGCGCGAAACCTCGCCGAAATTACGCGCTGGGCCCCGAGCAAGGTGAACCTGCTCATGTACAACCCGGTCGAGGGCCTCAACTTCGAGCGCACCTCCGAGGAGCAGCTCGACCGGTTCGTGCAGGTGCTGGTGCAGGAGGGCGTGACCGTGACGGTGCGGCGCAGCCGAGGGCAGGACATCGACGCTGCGTGCGGGCAGCTCGCCAATGAAGAGGACGCGTAAGGGGAACGAGGAAGAGAATCGTCCCCGGATGAGTCTGTATCCCGACGACAGGCGCGCGCCCCTCGTGCTCTGATTGCCGTCGGCGGGCGTGCACCAATCATCCGTTTGCTTATGCCTGTCTCTGATTATGGCCTATTCCTCTTCTGATGCCCCCGACTGGCTCACCCGTCTCGTCCAGGGGCTCCTCGGCATCCTCGGCTTCTACGCCGCCGTCCGACTCTTGCCGCGTGTGCTGAAGAGCATGACGCGCCGCTTCCTGTTCGGGCTCGTCGGGGAAATCCTGCTCGTGGCCCTCGGCCTCTTCCTCACCCGCCGGGCCACAGACCGCCCCGATTCCCAAGACCCCGTCCCCGCGGAAAAGCGAAAGTGAGCTAGACCGTGGGGAAGAGACACGTCCCGCGACGGAGACGCTGCTTCGCGACGGACCGATCTGTGGGGGAGACCCGCCCTCCGAACAATCATCCATTGATTCCGCCACCGCCCATGTTTGAAGAAACGGGCTTTCGATCTGATCAGCTCGGCGTCATCACGCACGGGTCGCTGAATGAGGGCATCGAAATGAAGCTCGACTCGGCGGAGTCCGTGGAGGACGTGGTGGCCGGAACGTTCGTCGTGATTCAGGGGGCGAAGCACGACTTCTTCTGCATGATCACGGACATCGAGATTGAGGCGGCCAACGAGCAGATTCTGCTTAACCCGCCCGGCCCGTCCGACGACCTGCTGCGCGAGGTGATGCAGGGGTCTGGCACCTACGTGACCGTGCAGCTGAAGCCGATGCTCATGATGCCGAATACCGACCATCCGGAGCTGACGGACGAGGAACCGGCGTCGGTGAAAACCATCCCCACGCACTTCTCGCCGGTGGCGCCGGCGGAGGCCGACGACGTGGCCCGCGTCTTCGGGGACGAGACGTGGGAAGGGGGCGACACGTACTTTCACGTGGGCCACCCCATCGGGATGGAGGAGACCCCGGTGTGCATCGACCTCGCAAAGTTTGCTGAGCGCTCGAATGCCATCTTCGGCAAGACGGGCACCGGAAAGACCTTCCTCACGCGGTTGCTGCTGGCGGGAACGATCGTGACGGGGCGGGCCGTCAACCTGGTGTTCGATATGCACTCCGAGTACGGCTACGGCAGTCAGGCGGAGGGGGCGGACGGACAAGGACAGTTCGTAAAAGGACTGCGCGATCTTTTCCCGAGTAAAGTGAGCCTCTTCTCACTTGACCCCTCCACCACCCGCCAGCGGGGGCACACGCCGGACTACGAGGTGCACCTGCACGCCGATCAGATTCAGCCAGCCGACATCCTGCCGCTGCGCGATACCCTTAACCTCAACGCCACCGCCGCCGAGAGCAGCTATCTCCTCAAAAATCAGTACGGCGACCGGTGGCTCACGACACTTCTGGAGGCGCAGAGCGGCGACGACTTCGAGCAGCTGGCCGACGAGACCGGCGCTCACAAAAGCTCGATTGAGGCGCTGCGGCGCAAACTCGCGCCCTTCCAGGAGTATGACTTCTTCACCACCGAGCCCTCGCCGGAAGACTACGATGTCCTCGATGCCCTTCTCGAAACTCTAGATTCGGGCACGTCGGTGGTTCTCGAGTTTGGGCAGTACGACGATCTGCGCGTCTATCTGCTGGTCGCCAACGCCCTCACGCGCCGCATCCGGCGGGCCTACGAGGAGAAAACAAATCGCTACCGCCAGACGCAGAACGAGGGGGACAAGCCGCAGCCCCTCATGATCACGATCGAGGAGGCGCACAAATTCCTCTCGCCGGACATTGCGCACGAGACGCCGTTCGGCAAGATTGCGCGCGAGATGCGGAAGTTCTTCGTGAGCCTGCTGGTGGTGGACCAGCGGCCCAGCGCGATCGACGAAGAGGTGCTCAGCCAAATTGGCACCAAGATGGTTGCCAAACTGAGCGACGACAAGGACATTGGCGCGGCCCTCGTGGGCACGAGCGATGCGTCGTCCCTCCGCGAAATCCTCGCTTCGCTCGACGCCAAGCAGCAGGCTCTCCTGTTGGGGCACGCGGTGCCCATGCCGATCGTCGTCAAGACGCGAACATACGACCAGGACTTCTACGACGCGCTCCGCAGCCACCCCGCAGCGAGCAGCGTCGACGGGGCGGCCGACCCGGATGAAGAAATGGAAGACCTGTTTTACTAAATCCCACCTCACCGGCTTGGGCTCTGCGCCATACCACCGACACCGCGTCCGCACGCCACGCGTTGGAGATGACGCCCACGGTGGGCCCCGAAAAGCGTCAGGGAGGCGATGTGCTCCCTGACGAGTGGCAGTCGAATGGAGAAAAGGCGCGATGTGTGTCCCGGGTCCGGACCGCCGTCGAACAGGTCTACGCCTGCGTCACCGCCGTGAACGATGTGCCGGAGGGACGAAGGTGGGGGCGGGGCGGAACCCCGCCGTCTCCAGGGTCCTGCGAATCTCCGTCGGAGAGGGCGTCGTTGATCGCATCCTGAACGTTCTGCAACAGAAGGGCGGCGTAGAGGCTGCGGTATGGATTCCGCTCTCGAGCCTCAATGGGCAGGGATGGCAGACGGTCGTTCATGGCGAGAAAAGGGGCAGGTCAGAAGGAACGAAAAGGCACCAGGGGTAGCGTTTTACAGAAAACTTGTTCTACAATTAATTTGCATCAAACAGTGTGCCAAGACCGTGAGGGTCGGATGAGACATGCTGAACGAGCAGGGAGGGACCGGTCGGGATGCAGAGTTTGGGCAAAATCGAGCCGGGCGCACATCCTGGTTTGAAACGACCGGGTCGTGCTCGTACGTTCGGTAGTGTCAGTCTTCCCAACGTGGGAGAATGTCTCACCCAACGATGCCCCTCGTCCCATGCCCGACTCGTCTGAGGTCTCCCCCGGCGCCACCCCCACCAGCGACCCGTCGTACGACCTGATCGGCTCCCGCCGGCAGCCGCTCGACGCCATTTTCGAACCGAAAAACGTGGCGGTGATCGGAGCGAGTGAATCGCCCGGCAGTGTAGGGCGGACCCTGCTCTGGAACCTCGTGAGCAATCCGTTTGGGGGCACTGTTTTTCCGGTTAACCCGAAGCGAGACAGTGTGCTCGGCATTGAGGCGTATGAGGGCGTCGCGGAGGTGGAAGCGGACGTGGATCTGGCCGTCGTTGCCACCCCCGCGCCGACCGTGCCTGACATCGTGGAGCAGTGTGGGGACGCAGGCGTCGAGGGGCTCGTCATCGTGTCCGCCGGATTTCGGGAAGTGGGAGAGGAGGGGGCCGAGCTCGAGCGCGAGATCAAAGAGATTGCTCGGCGGCACGGCATCCGCATCGTCGGGCCCAATTGCCTCGGGGTCATGCGGCCGCCCAACGGCCTGAATGCGACCTTTGCCGGGTCGATGGCCAACGAGGGCGACGTGGCGTTCGTGAGTCAGAGTGGCGCGCTCCTCACCTCGATTCTCGACTGGAGCTTCCGCGAGAACGTGGGCTTTAGCTCGTTCGTCTCCATCGGGTCGATGCTCGACGTCGACTGGGGCGACATGATTGAGTACCTAGGCGACGACCCGAAGACCGAGAGCATCGTGCTCTACATGGAGTCCATCGGGAACGCACGGTCGTTCCTCTCGGCGGCGCGGGACGTGGCACAGAGCAAGCCCATCATCGTCATCAAGGCGGGGCGCACCGACGCGGCGGCCGAGGCGGCGGCGTCCCACACCGGCACCCTCACCGGCAGCGACGCTGTGTTAAATGCGGCCTTCCGTCGCAGCGGCGTGCTGCGGGTCGACGACATCAACGACCTCTTTTACATGGCCGAGGTGCTTAGCAAGCAGCCCCGGCCGGAGGGGCGCAACCTCACCATCCTCACGAATGCAGGTGGGCCCGGTGTGCTGGCGACCGACGCCCTGATCGGGGGCGGCGGTGAGCTGACGCCGATCTCCGGGGACGCAATGGACGACTTCGATGACATCCTGCCGGGGGCGTGGAGCCATGGCAATCCCGTCGACATTCTGGGGGACGCCGATCCGGAGCGCTACGCGGAGTCCCTGGAGGTGGCGGCCAACGACGAAAACAGTGACGGGCTGCTGGTCGTCCTGACGCCCCAGGCCATGACCGAGCCCACGAAAACGGCCGAGCATCTTCGGCCCTACGCCCGCGACAACGACAAGCCCATCCTGGCCAGCTGGATGGGGGGCGACGCGGTGGCCTCCGGTGAAAGCATTCTCAACAAGTCCGGCCTGCCCACCTTTGCGTATCCGGACACCGCGGCGCGTGTGTTCAATCACATGTGGCGCTACAGCTACAACCTGCGCGCCCTCTACGAGACGCCGAGCCTGCCGGAGGACGAGCCGGGCCTCCCCGACCGCGAGGCGGCCGCCGGCATCGTGCAGGACACCCACGAGTCCGGTCGCGTGCTGATGACCGAGCACGCGTCCAAGGAGCTGCTCTCGGCCTACGGCATCCCCACTGTCGAGTCGCCGGTGGCGGAGACCGCCGAGGAGGCGGTTGCGGCGGCGCGGGAGATTGGGTACCCGGTGGTGGTGAAGCTCCACTCCACCTCCATCACGCACAAGTCGGACGTGGGGGGCGTGCACCTGGGCCTCACGAGCGACGCGGACGTCGAGTCTGCCTTCGCCGAGGTCGAGAATAACGTGGCGGAGGGGTTCGACGGGGTGACGGTGCAGCCCATGATCGACCGGAGCGACGGGTATGAGCTCATCATCGGCAGCAGCATGGACGAGCAGTTCGGGCCCGTGCTGCTCTTCGGCTCCGGGGGGCAGCTGGTGGAGGTCTATCAGGACCGCGCCCTCGGCCTGCCCCCGCTCAACCGCACCCTGGCCCGCCGCATGATGGAGCAGACCCAGATCTACGAGGCCCTCCAGGGCGTACGGGGGCGTGAGCCGGTGGACCTCGACGCGCTGGAGACGCTGTTGGTGCGGTTCAGCCAGCTAGTGGTGGAGCAGCCGCGCGTGAAAGAGATCGACGTCAACCCCCTACTGGCCCGGCCGGGCGACGATGGTCTTCTGGCCCTTGACGCCCGGGTGGTACTGCACCCGTACACGAAAGACGACGACGAGCTGCCGACACCCGCGATCCGGCCCTACCCGCGGCAGTATGTTGGCACGCACGCGATGGCCGACAGCGAAGAGGTGACCATTCGTCCCATCCGGCCCGAGGATGAGCCCAAGCTGGTTACCTTCCACGAGCGCCTGTCCGAGCGGAGCGTGTACCTGCGCTATGCCAACCTGATGAAGCTGGAGCAGCGGGTGGCCCATGATCGACTCGCCCGCATCTGCTTCATCGACTACGACCGCGAGATGGCGCTAGTCGCCGAGCGCCCCACGGACGACGGGGAGAATCGAATCATTGGAGTGGGGCGCCTCACCCAGCAGCCCGGGCGCAACGAGGCGGAGTTTGCGATGCTCGTGATTGACGAGTACCAGGGCGAGGGCATCGGCACTGAGCTGCTGCGCCGCCTCGTGGAGGTGGGCGAAAATGAGGGGCTGGACCGCATCACGGCCGACATCCTGCAGCAGAACCACGCCATGCAGCGGGTCTGCGAGAAGCTCGGGTTCGAAGTCGTGCGGGGTGACGGGCGAGAGATGGTACAGGCCGTAAAGACCCTCTGACGGCAGCTCCTGGTGACGATGGAGCAGAACACTTGGGCGATTATTGGAGGCGACAAATAAAAAAGGCTGCCCCTTCCCAAACCGGGAAGGAGCAGCCTTTTGGTTTTCGGTTGCAAGCGCGCGCCGAGTGGGCGCGAGCGTGCAGGGGTGTTACATCATGCCACCCATGCCGCCCATGCCACCCATGCCGCCCATGCCTCCGGCACCGCCAGCAGGCATGCCGCCGCCGGCACCGCCGCCGCCACCGCCGTCGTCGTCGTCCTCATCTTCGAGGTCGGCGACCGCGGCCTCGGTGGTCAGCAGAATGCCACCCACGGACGCAGCGTTCTCGAGCGCGGAGCGCGTGACCTTCGTCGGGTCAAGCACGCCCTCGTCGAGGAGATCACCGTACTCCTCGGTGCGAGCGTTGAAGCCAAAGTCGTCGTCGCCCTCCTTTACCTTCTGGACAACGATCGAGCCTTCATGACCCGTGTTCTCGGCGATCTGGCGCAGCGGGGCCTCAAGGGCCTCACGCACAATCGAGACGCCGATCTCCTGGTCCTCGTTCTCAACCTCAACCTCTTCGATGGACTCAAGGGCACGGAGGTACGCGACACCGCCACCCGGAAGCACGCCTTCGTCGACGGCCGCGCGGGTTGCGCTGAGTGCGTCCTCTACGAGTGCCTTCTGGGCCTTCATCTCCGGCTCGGTTGCGGCGCCCACGTTCAGCACCGCCACACCGCCGGCGAGCTTCGCGAGACGCTCCTGCAGCTTCTCCTGATCGTAGTCGGAGGTGGAGTTGGAGATCTGCTGCCGGATCTGGTTGACCCGGGCCTCGATCTCCTCTTCGGAGCCTTCGCCGCCAACGATCGTGGTGTTGTCCTGATCGATGGTGACGCGGTTGGCCTGCCCGAGGTAGTCGAGCGTGGCGTTCTCGAGGCGGTAGCCCTTCTCCTCGCTAATGACCGTGCCGCCGGTCAGAACAGCGATGTCTTCGAGCATCGACTGACGGCGATCGCCGAATCCAGGCGCCTTCACGGCAGACACCTTCAACGTGCCGCGCATCTTGTTCACCACGAGCGTGGCCAGGGCCTCCCCCTCCACGTCCTCGGCGATGATCAGCAGCGGGTTGTTCGTCTGGCTGACCTTCTCGAGGATCGGCAGCAGGTCCTGCATGTTGCCGATCTCGTCGTCGTAGATGAGGATGTATGCATCCTCAAGCACCGCCTCCATCTCCTCCGAGTCGGTCACGAAGTACGGGGAGAGGTAGCCACGGTCGAACTGCATGCCCTCGACCACGTCGAGGTACGTCTCGATGCCGCGGGCCTCCTCAACGGTAATCACACCGTCCTGCCCAACACGCTCAAACGCGTCGGCGATAAGGTCGCCAATCGCGTCGTCGTTGTTGGCCGAGATCGTAGCGACCTGTGAGATGCGGTCCTTGCCCTCGACCGGGTCGCTCTGGTTGCGAAGGTGCTCCACGACCTCTTCGGCCGCCGCGGTAATGCCACGCTTCACGTCCATCGGGTTGGCGCCGGACGTGACGCTCTTCATACCGGCGTTGATGACGGACTGGGCCAGCACGGTTGCCGTCGTCGTGCCGTCGCCAGCGTCGTCGTTGGTCTTCGAGGCGGCTTCCTTCAGCACCTGGGCGCCGATGTTGGGAAGGCGCTCCTCCAGTTCAATTTCTTTTGCGACTGTGACGCCGTCCTTCGTAATCGTCGGGGCGCCAAAGGATTTCTCAAGCACGACGTTCCGACCCTTCGGGCCGAGCGTGACCTTGACAGCTCTCGCTATCTGGTCGACGCCCTCCTGAAGAGCGTTTCGCGCTTCAGAGTCGAATTTAATCTGCTTCGCCATGGTTGCGTGTAAAGGGTTTCGTTCGGGGAATTCGTTCGGGAGTGGGAGTCGGTCGTACAACCGCGGCGCCGAGCGCCACGGGGACGGCCGGGTCGTTACCCTTCAACGACGCCGAAGATGTCGCTCTCGCGCATGATGAGATACTCATCACCGTCGAGCGTCACCTCAGTGCCGGCGTACTTGCCGTAGAGGACATCATCGTCCTCCTCCACCGTCATCTCGATCCGGGTGCCATCTTCGACGCGGCCCGGACCGGTCGCGACGACCGTTCCCTCTTGGGGCTTCTCCTTCGCCGATTCCGGAATATAAAGACCGCTTTCGGTCTTCTCTTCGGCCGGTTTCGGCCGGACGACGACGCGGTCGCCGAGAGGTTTGATGCTCGTCATGATCTGTTCGGAATGCCTTGTGAGGGATATGTGGATGAGGCGTCAGAGACTGTTATCACTCACCGATAGCGAGTGATAACAACTCCACGCTAAAGAACATCAGGGTCCGTTCTCTGTTCCCGATTGCCGCGAGACTCAGGGTGAAGATCCTCTAGCGACGCTTCGTATCGTGTCTCGCCGGTGTTCGGGAACGGTGAGGCAGTCTCGATGTGTGGGCCGAAACAGGCTTGGGCCCTGACCTCTGTCTGGTTCAACCCGTCTGGCTAGAAGTGATGCCAATCTCCTCCCGACACATGATGAACGGACGCAGCGTACGCCTCGTCTGGTACGGCCTGCTGGCGATCACGAGCGGGGTCTTCGCCCTGGCAATGCTTCCCCCGATCCTGCCGGCGTCGCTCCAGGCCGTGGTGCGGGAGGGTTTCGCACCGGTATGTCACCAATTGCCGGGGCGTTCGCTTCACTTCAGGGGCGTCCCGGTGGCACTTTGTGACCGCTGCAGTGGAATTTACGTTGGGCTGGTCGTGGGCGTGGCGGGGACGGGTTGGGGGGCCAACCTGTGGGCCACGCTCGGATCGTACGGCCGGTACGCACTGCTCGGGGCGCTCGTCCCGATGGGACTCGACTGGGCCGGGCCCCTGTTGCATCTCTGGGGGAACGGACCCGAGAGCCGCATTCTGACTGGGCTTCTCTTCGGAAGTGTAGCGGCCAGTTACGTCACGGCTCGACTTCTCCACCGCAAGGCACGGGCCTCCGGCATGGGTGGTCCCGAGTAGGCACGCTTCCCTTTCGGTTGACGGTGCTCATGCTTAATTTCGTGCGACCTTTCTCCGGGGCATGCAATGTCTTCGCAGGGCTCCGCTCGTTCATCCGCACAACACGTCTTCCGCACATCCATGACTCCCCGACAGCAGTCCATCCTGGTCGGCGCCGTCGTCACCGGCATTCTCAGTACGTCCTATCTGAACTTTATCAATACGATCTGTTGCCTCGGCGTCATCGTGGGAGGAATCGTCGCGACGCAGCAATTCACGAGCCGCACCGATCAGGCCATCGAGGCCGGCGAGGGTGCCGTGGTTGGTGCACTCGCCGGCGCCGGCGGGGCAATCCTTGGCTCCATCTTCGACGCGATGCTCCGCCCACTTGGCCTCGACTCGGACTCCATTTCGCGAGACGCAATGAAGCAGTTTATGCAGAGGATGGAGGGTCAGCAGGGCATGTCCCCCGAGATGATGCAGCAGTTTCAGAGCGAAGGAGGGGGGATCATGATGTTTCTCGTTGGTCTCGGCTTTAGCATCGTCCTCTACGCCATCTTCGGGGCGATCGGAGGTGCTCTCGGCACTGCCTTCTTTGGCGAAGATGACGCTGGCGGGTCGGGAATGGAGCAGGCCGTGGAGGCCGAGGTGATTGACGAGTAGGCTCGTTCCGCTCAGTCGAAGAGCGAAGGCTCGGTCTGACGCCGCTCCAGCTCCTCGATCAACCGCCGGTTGGCCCGGGGAAAAGCGTGATCGTCCAGTTCGTCGACCGTGACCCACCGAAACGGCTGGTCCTCTCGGGCTTCGGGCGGGCCGTCGTCGAGTCGGCCGCGGAAGGCATGAAGGGTGATTTTAAAATGGGAATAGGCGTGGGAGAGGGTGTAGAAGGGCTCCACGTCTCGCATTCCGACGCCGAGCTCCTCCTGCACCTCCCGCCGACACGCCGCCTCCATCGACTCGTCGCCCTCCTGCTTCCCGCCTGGAAATTCCCAGAGCCCGCCGAGCAGTCCCTCGTCGGGGCGGCGCTGAATGAGGAGCCGGTCGTCATCGTCGAACACGAGGCCCACGGCGATGTCTTCGTGGGGCACTGGTTCCGACTCGGGGGTGATGGGGTAGTCTTCCTCCGTTCCGGCGTCGTGGGCGCGGCACACTGCGCTGATTGGGCATCGGTCGCAGTGGGGCGTGCTGGGGGTGCAGACGAGCGCGCCGAGCTCCATCATGGCCTGGTTAAAGTCGCCGGGGCGGTCGGGGAGGAGGAGTTCGTTGGCGAGGTCGCGGAGGTGCCCTTCGGCGGAGCTCGTGGTGGCGTCCTCGTCCACCGCAAATACGCGGCTCAGCACGCGCGTCACGTTGCCGTCGAGGACGGCGTGGGACTTCCGGTGCGCGATCGAGAGCACCGCGGCGGCGGTATACGGACCCACGCCCTTCAGGTCCTTGATGGCGTCCATCGTGTCGGGGACGGCGCCGTCGTGCTCGTCGACGACGCGTTGGGCCGCCTCGTGGAGGTGGCGGGCCCGGGCATAGAACCCGAGGCCCTCCCAGTGTTTGAGGACGGCGTCGCGGTCGGCGCTCGCGAGGGCCTCAACCGTGGGGAAGGTCTCCAGGAAGCGATGATAGTAGTCGCGCACAGTGTCGACTCGCGTCTGTTGGAGCATGATCTCCGAGACCCAA